>JAUXQH010000035.1 GCA_030685065.1 Pseudomonadota bacterium
ATGATAAGTAATGAGGCCAGACCCCTCCCCCCCCCTCCCCCCCGGCCGGCCTCCGGCCAGACCCCTCCGCCACCGTCGCGATTCGTCACCGCCCCTTGGGAGTCGCGAGCGCGTGCCTATTCGTAGAGGCATGCTGAACCACCTCAAGACTACCCTTCTCCTGGGCCTCCTCACCGGCGTGCTCGTCGTGGCCGGCCGGCTCCTCGGCGGCACCGAGGGCATGGTGCTCGCCTTCGGGTTCGCCGTGCTCATGAACTTCGGCGCCTACTGGTTCTCCGACAAGCTGCTGCTCCGAATGTACGGCGCGCACGAGATCGGCCCCGAGGACGCCCCGGAGATCTGGGGCACCGTCGAGGATCTCGCGCGCCGCGCCGGGCTCCCGATGCCCAAGGTGTACCTGTTGCCGCAGCCCGGCCCGAACGCGTTCGCGACCGGCCGAAACCCGAAGCATGCCGCCGTGGCCGTCACCTCCGGGATCCTCCAGATCCTCACGCCCGAGCAGCTCCGCGGGGTGCTCGCCCACGAGCTCGGCCACATCAAGAACGGCGACATCCTCATCTCCACCCTCGCGGCGACGATGGCGGGCGCGATCTCCATGCTCGCCAACATCGCACAGTGGGGCTTGATCTTCGGCGGCGGTCGGGACGACGAACGCGGCGGCAACCCGATCGGCCTGCTCGTGACGATGCTCGTGGCGCCCTTCGCCGCGATGCTCATCCAGCTCGCGATCAGCCGGTCCCGCGAGTACGCGGCCGACGCCTACGGCGCGAAGCTCGTCGGCGAAGGCCGGCCGCTCGCCGAGGCCCTGCAACGGCTCGAGCAGGGCAACGCGCGCGTGCCGACGCAGGCAGACCCGTCGACCGCGCACCTGTTCATCGTGAGCCCGCTCGTCGGGCGCGGGATCTCCTCGCTCTTCCGCACCCATCCGCACACGGAGGACCGCGTGAAGCGCCTTCGCGAGCTCGACCTCGACGGGCCGTTTCCCGCCCGGCCCGTAGGCGCGCCCGGGCTCCGCCCGCGGAGCCTCGCGTAGCGCCGCGCCCTCCCGCGGGGGCAGCGACGGGTTAAGCGGCCGGCCCTGCGAGGCCCCATGAAGTACCGCGTGACGTTGCTCGAGGGCGACGGGATCGGCCCGGAAGTGACCGGAGCCACCTGCCGCATCCTCGCCGCCGCCGGCGCCCCCATCGAGTGGGAGCGCGCGCCCGCCGGGGGCGAGGCGATGGAGAAGTACGGTGTCCCCATGCCCGAGGTCACCCTCGAGAGCATCCGGAAGAACCGCCTCGGCCTCAAGGGCCCGCTCATGACGCCCAAGGGCGGCGGGTTCCGCTCGGCCAACGTGACGCTCCGCCAGGCGCTCGACCTGTACGTCGGCCTGCGCCCGGTCAAGACCCTCCCGAACATCCCCGGCGCCTGGCCCGGCCTCGATCTGGTGCTGTTCCGCGAGAACACCGAGGACCTGTACGCCGGCATCGAGCACGAGGTCACCCCCGGCACGGTGGTGTCCCTCAAGACCTCGACCGTGCGCGCCGGCGAGCGCATCTCGCGCTGGGCCTTCGAGCACATGCGCTACCGCGGGCGCCGCACGATCCACTGCTGCCACAAGGCGCCCATCAACCCGCTGGCGGACGGCGCGTTCCTCAACGCCTTCCGCAAGGTCGGCGGCGAGTACCCCTTCATCGAGCAGCTCGACATCGGCGTGGACACGCTCTCGTTGCTCCTCCCGATGGACCCCTCGCGGTTCGACGTGCTCCTGCTCCAGAACCTCTACGGTGACATCCTCTCCGATCTCTGCGCCGGCCTCGCCGGGGGGCTCGGGGTCGTGCCGGGCGCCAACATCGGGTCGAAGGCGGCGGTGTTCGAGGCCGTGCACGGCACCGCGCCGGACATCGCGGGCAAGGGCCTCGCCAACCCGCTGGCCGTGCTGCTCTCCGGGCTCATGCTCCTCGAGCACGTCGGCGAGTGGAAGATCGCCGGGCGCGTCGAGCGCGCCGTGTGGGACGTGCTCGCCGCCGGCAAGCACCTCACGGGCGATCTCGGCGGCAAGGCCGGCACCGCCGAGTTCACCGACGCCATCATCGACGCCCTCTAGGCCCCAGGAGCGGTCCCCATGCCCTACGAAGTGACCCTCATCCCCGGTGACGGCTGCGGCGCCCAGGTGGCCGACGTCATGCGCGATCTCGTCGCGGCCACCGGCGTCGACATCCAATGGGACCTGCAGACCGGCGCCGATCTCGACGCGATGGTCGCCTCCGTGCGCCGCACGGGTGTGGCCCTCAAGGGCAAGATCGTGTCCGTGGCCGCAGGCGGGAAGATGCCGCTCACGCTTCAGTTTCGCAAGAAGCTCGGCGTGCACGCGATCGTCCGCCACGTGATCCACCTGCCGGGCCTGCCCGCGCGCGCCCCGGGCACGAACCTCGTCGTCGTTCGCGAAGCGAGCGAGGACATCTACTCGGGCTTCGAGCACGAGAGCACCGACGGCGTGTTCGAGTCGGTGAAGGTCACGACCCGCGCCGCGTGCGAGCGCATCTCGACGTTCGCGTTCGAGTACGCCGTGCGCCACGGGCGCAAGCGCGTCACGACGGTGCACAAGGCGAACATCCTCAAGAAGGCCGACGGGATGTTCCTCGCGGTCAGCAGGGAGGTCGCGGCGCGCTACCCCTCCATCCAGCACGACGACATCATCGTCGACGCCCTGTGCATGCGCATCGTGCGCCGCCCGAGCGATTTTGACGTGCTGCTCTGCGGCAACCTCTTCGGGGACATCGTGAGCGACGTGGCCGCCGGCATGGCGGGCGGCGTGACCGTGGCGTGCGGCACCTGCTACGCGGACGGCGCCGTCGTGTTCGAGAACCCCCACGGCACCAGCGTCGAGGTCGTCGGCCCCGACGGCGCGAACCCCTACCCGATGATCGGGATGGCGGTCGATCTGCTCCGCTACCTCGGCGAGATCGACGCCTCCGCGCGCCTCAGGCACGCCTGTGTCGCCGCGCTCGAAGCCGGCGTGCACACGGGCGACATGGGCGGGACCGCGGGCACGCAGGAAGTGCATGCGGCGGTGCGCGGCGGGCTCACGAGCGCACGGTGACCGGCGGCCCCTGAGCTGCTGGGCCGCCCCCGACGCACCCGGCGCGGGCGAACCGTCAGCGGGTCCCGAAGAGGCGCGTCAAGGTCTCGAGCTCCCCCGGCAACACCAATTCGACCCGGTGCCTCTCCCGGATCAGGTCGGACGCGCGGAAGATGGCGGCGTCCGCCCCCTCGCCGAGGCCACGGCGCACCCGCCAGGCGTGGAGCGCCAGGATGGCCTGCCGCGCCGCGTGATCGTCGGGACAGGTCACCCGCAGGGACAGCGCGCCGAGCCCGCCGCCCGCGCCGAGCCCGCCGCCCACACCAGCGGCGCCGTCCGTTCCGGCCGCGCCATCCACGTGCAGGGCGATCGCGAAGGTCTGCACGAGGCGGCCCAGCAGCGCGAGGTTTCCGGTCGGGGTGCGGAGGCGCGCGGCCCAGTCGGCACCGCGCGTGTCGCCGCGAGCCTCGAGCCGCGCCGCGGCCTGCGAAAAGAACCGATCGGGCCGGGTGGCCACGAGCCACGATGCTCCCTGCGGGATCGCCTCCGCGAGCCCGTGCGGCTCGAGCTGGCCGCCGCCCTCGGTGAGGATGGCCCACGCCGGTGTGGCGCCGAGCCGGCCGGGCGTGGACAGATCGAGCGGGACGTTCCCCACGATCGCGCCGACCATGCGCGCGAGCCACCCGACGATCACGGGATCCTCCGCGAGCGCCCAATCTTCGCCGCCGATCAGCAGCGTGGTGTCCGCCGGGAGGCCCTCCACGCCAGCATCGACCGCGACGGACGGCGCGAGGCTCCCGCGGCGCCCGACGTTCGAGGCCACCAGCGTGGAAGCGGCGACGGTCGAAGCGGCCCGGGTCGCGAGCCGCGTCGCTGCTCCGAACAACGCGGAAACCGAAGACATGACGTTCAATAGCGTACCGAGCGCGGGATCGGCAAGCTCAGGCCGGAGTGCGAACGGGCGGGCGCGGGTCAGCCGCCCGCGTCGATCGCCGTGTCCCGCGCGGGCGGACGCGCGGCAGCCCGCACCGCCGCGACGATGGGGAACCGCGGATTCCAAACCATCACCCACTCGGATTGGTCGGATGCCGTCGTGATGACGACGACGCCGTCGGCAGACTCTGTCACCTCCATGTCTCCTCCGCGCGTGATCGCCCGCGGGACCGGCGGACGCGACAGCTGAACGCGATCCGGCGCCGCCACCACCAGGGCGGCGTAGGCGTCGGGGAGGCCCTCCGGGGTGATGGACGTGAGGGTGCGGAGCGTGAGCCCGCGCGGCACGTGCTCGTCGACCCAGGCCTCGAGGGAGTAGGTGGTGGCGCCGTTGTTGAGGCTCTTCCGCCGAGACCACAGGCGGTACCGCCGCGGGTCGACATCCACGCGCGTGGGGCGATCCACCAGCCACACCGTCGCGCCGTCGGGGATGGGAGCCCACACGTCGGGATCCAGGAGCGGCGTGGCGGCACGCCCGACGGCCCCCCAGTCCGCGTACCGACGGAGCGCGGGGGTGCCGTGGAGCCACGCGCCGCAGAGGGCGAGGGTCACGATGGTCAGCGGGGCGATGCCCATCACGGGGCCCGGCGACCGCACCCGCGCGCCGCCCCAGACCCCACGCCCCACCTCGACGATCGCGAGCGCGAGCACGGCCGCCATCGCGAACGTCGGCACGTAGAGCACCCGGCGGCTGTAGGTGCCGGTGAGGCCGAGGAGCACGATCCACGGCACGTAGAAGACGGCGAGGAGCGCGAGCAGCCGTGCGTGTCGACGCAGCCCCCACAGGAGCGCCGCCCAGATCGCGACCGCGAGCGCGCCCCCCGGCGCCCCTTCGAGCGGCGCGAGCGCGCCCGAGAGCGACGAGACCAGCGGCTCCAGGAAGCCGCGCTGCAGCGCGTGGGAGAGCAGGCCCGCGTCCCCGAACGCATCGCTCTCGCGGTAGCCGCCGAGCCCACCGAGCACGCGCGCGCGGACGACGAGGAACCCCACGGTCGCGATCGCGAAGGGCCCGAGGAGACGCGCCGACGTGCGCAGCCGGCTCGCCCCCGCCGCCTTCCCTTCCCCGGCGTCGAGCAGCACGATCCAACCGGCGGCGATCGGGAGGAGCAGGGCCCCGGCCTCCTTCGAGGCGAGCGCCAGCACCGCGAAGGCGAAGAACAGCGCGCGGGCCACAACGTCGCTCCGGCCCTCCCGGCGCGCGACGAGGCCGCGCACCAGCGCGAGCAGGGCCCCGAAAAAGCCCACGCCCAGCAGCAGATCGAGGCTACGCGCGGTAGCCGGGACGACCTCCTCGGCGAGCGGGTGCACGGCGTACAGTCCGGCGCCCAGTGCGGCGCTCCAACGATCGCGGGAGGTCGCGCCCCCCTCCCGGAGCGCGGCCAGGAGCCCCTCGAGCAGGAGGCCAACCATAACCGCGCTCACGACGTGCAGCAGCAGGCTCCAGGCGTGCCACCCCGCCGGCTCCTCCCCGAACACGTGGCGGAGCGCCCAGAATTGGACCATCGCCGCCGGCCGCCAGAAATTGGCGTTCCCGGCGCCCAGGCCCCCGGTGAGGGGCACGAGGAGCTGATCGCGGAGCGGGAAGCGCGCCCACGCCACGTCCACCAGGGCGTCCGCGTCGGTGAACGGAAAGGTGAGCGCCGGCCCGAACGCGCGAAGCGTGAGCGCCCCGAGGATCACGGTCAGGAGCGGCCCGAGCGCGTAGCCTGTCCACCGCGCATGACGATGGGCGTGCCGATCGTAGACGCCGCCGAGGTGGTCCGCCCAGGCCTCCGTCCAGAAGTGGAAGTACTCCGGAAACGCGCCGCCACGGAGCCGGTGCCACAGCGCATGGACCGCGCTCGGCACGCCGATCACGAGGAGGTAGAGCGGGCCGAGGCGCAAGTGCTGGCGGAAGTGCCCCCACTCGTGGGCCACCAGCTCGGGGGTCGCGTGGTCGGTCAGGAGGATGACCGGGCCGAGGCACACCCCGCCCAGGCGGCGGAGGCGCGGCGAACGAACGACGGTCGCGCCGAAGTAGGGCGAGGCGCGCCCGGACAACACCGCCACCGTGAAGAGGCCGGCCACGAGCCCCACGAGCGTGGTCGGCAGGCACCAGGTCCACGTGAGGAGCTGGAGCAGGCGGCGCCGAACCGGGGGCTCGTGCGCGAACCGGTCGATCATCCCCGGCCGGAGCCCTCGGGCGGCGGGGGCTCGACGGGGCGGGCCTCGCTGGAGCGCGCATCCCCCGGCCGCGGCTCCCCTGGCCGCGACTCCCCCGGGAAGCGGGCCTCGAACAGGTCGATGAAGCGAACCACCTCGTCCGCGAAACCCGCCTGGATCCGGGCGAGCTCGGCGTCCCACAACAGGTGCTTGGTGGTGGCGTAGGCGGGGCCGTGCAGCCGCGCGAGCTCTCCTGCATAGGCGACCGCCGCGTCCACCACGGCCTCGTCCGGGTACAGACCGAAGAACACGCCGCGGGCGTGGGCCTCGCGGAGGGTGAGCACCCGCGCGTGGAGCGCGATCTCGACCAGCGCCGGGGGCGCCAGCGCCGCCTTGGCCAGGAGGACCCCGAAGCTCGGGATCGGCAGCCCGATGGCGATCTCCGTCACGCCGAAGCGCGCGGGCAGGTCCGCGCCACACCGCACGTCGGTCGCGAGGGCGAGCAGGGCCCCGCCGGCGATCGCGTGTCCCGTGACCGCGGCGACCGTCGGCGCGCGGAACGTGAACACCCGCAGGAGCATCTCCCCGAAGCGCGAGAGCACGGCGCGCTTGTCGGCGGTGGAGAGGAGCGGGAGCGCCTTCAGATCGAGCCCGCCGGAGAAGAACCCCGGCCGGCCCGCGACCACGAGCGCGCACGCGTCGCTCCGATCGATCTCGTCGAGCGCGCTCAGGATGGCCTCGAGAGAGGTCGGGTTGAAGGCGTTGGCCTTGCCGTCGTCCAGCCGGAGCACGGCGACGGTGCGGTTGCCTTCAGGGGAGGTGTACTCGACGGAGACCGGTGGCATTCCCTCGGCTATCGCGCGGCGACGGCGCCGTCGCGGGACGCGCGCTCCGGGGCGCCGGCGGGGCCGTGCGGCGACGCACGCTCCACCCTCGTGATAGCCCCGGCCCGAGGTGGCGATGACGGTCCTTCGCGTGGTTGCGGGCGTGCTCGTTCGCGACGGTCGGGTGCTCGCCGCCAAGCGGGCGCCCGGCACGCGCGAGGCGGGCCTCTGGGAGTTTCCGGGGGGCAAGCTGGAGCCCGGGGAGGATGACGCGACCGCCCTGGTGCGCGAGCTCGCGGAGGAGCTCGGTGTCGTCGTCCTCGCGGGAGAGCTCCTCGGGGTGAACGAACACGCCTACGCACACGGCGTCGTGCGGCTCGCGGCGCTCCGCTGCACGCTGGTGTCCGGCGAACCAGCGGCGCTGGACCACGAGGCGCTGCGCTGGCTCGGCCCCCACGAGCTGGAGAGCGTGGACTGGGCACCGGCGGACGTGCCGTTGCTGCACGCGGTCCGGGCGCTCCTCGGGGCCTGAGCGCGGCCCAAGCCGCCCTACTCTTCCGTTTCCTCTTCTTCCTCCTGCGACGCTCCCGCGCCGAACGAGTGCTCGCACTCCAGGATCGCGAACGTGTCACACTCGGCCGCGCTGACACATTGCTCCTGCCCCTTCATGTCGGCGCCCTCGGACTGTTGGTAGGCGCACCCCTGGAGGCACGACTCGTAGGTCGGGAAGGCGTCGTACTCGCAGGTCTGGTAGAGCTCGTCACAGAGAAGCTCACAGGTCTCTTTTTCGGCGGCCGCGCCGCAGCCCAGGAGCCAAAGGAGGATCATCGCATGCTCCCGGTTCCCAGAACGCCGAAGCTCGCGACGGTCTCGACGGAGCTCCCGTTGTCCGGGCGGATGAAGCTGCCGAGGGAGTAGCGA
Source organism: Pseudomonadota bacterium (assembly GCA_030685065.1). Lineage (GTDB taxonomy): Bacteria > Myxococcota_A > UBA796 > UBA796 > SXON01 > CAJBVW01. Next base: position 7,945 of record JAUXQH010000035.1, read on the forward strand.
TGCATGCCGACGAGCACCAGGCTACCCGCCGGATAGGCGCCGAGGGCGCTCGAGGGGACGGTCATGCGCCCGCTGTCGGCACCGCGGCAGGTCACCTCGCCGAGGAGCGCGGTGCCGGCGGCGTTGTAGACGGTCACGACGATGAGGAAGGTGCCACTGCCGCCCGAAGGGGACCAAGTGAAGTTGGTGCCGCTGCGGGAGATGCGGGCGGAGAAGGCGTCCCGCGGGGTGGTGTAGAGGAGCTCGGTGGGGGTCAGCTCGCTGATCGCCTGGGGCGTCGTGAGCGCGTCGAGCACGTCGAAGGACGCGAGGCCCGAGCCGCCAGCGGGAGCGGAGAGGTCGTAGGCCGCGTTGCGCACGAAGTCGCCCTCGTCCAGGCCGTCCGCCGCGTAGATGCCCGCGGCCCCGCGCATGCCGATCGAGCGGCTCCCGGAGGTGAGGTAGAGCCACTCCCCCGCGTCGAGATAATCGCCCGTGGGCGGGGTGGAGACGGCGTCGGTGACACACGCCCCCTCGGCCGGCAACCAATCGAGCCAGCCGCTTCGCGTGGGGTCGTGGAAGGCGCCCTGGGCGCTCACGTCGAGCGAGGTGGTCGAGCTGATGCACTCCGGGCAGGCGATCTGGAGGAGGGAGAATTGGATCAGCCCCCCGGTCATCCCCGCGCCGCTCGTGTCGGTGTCGGTGTCACTGTCCGCGTCCGTGTCACTGTCACTGTCCGCGTCCGTGTCACTGTCGGAGTCGGTGTCCGGCGGCTCCTCCCCCGCGTAGGTGAAGCCGTCGGAGAGCGTGTCCGCGCCCGCGTCTCCCACCACGCGCACGTCGACCACGGTCTCGAAGTCCCAAGCCGGGGCCGTGGCGACGATGGTCTCGTCGTCCACCCGGGTGAAGTCCACGTCGTCCGCGTTGCCGAACGCGACGGCCGTGGCCGTGCCCACGCCGACGCCGCGGATGGTGACCGCGACTTCTTCTCCGAGGAGGCCCCAGGAAGGGTCGATGCCATCGATCTCGAGACCCACGTCCTCCTCGGCGTCGGGGGTACCCCCCGGGGGCTCGAGCCCGAACGTGCCACAGGCGAGCAGAAGCGTCAGCATCACTCTGCGTCCTCCCCGGCATCTTCCGCGGCCGCGGCCACCGGATCGTAGAGGAAGTAGCCGACGGCGCTCACGCCATCGTAGTCATCGGTGATCCAGAGGTGGATGCGCGACCCGACGGTGCGCGCGGCGACCGCCGAGACATCCCCATCCGCGGTGTTGTTGACCGGCACGATCTCCCGCTGCCGGACCCACTCGCCGTCCTCCATCGTGGCCATCCCGAGGAACGGGTGCATCGCGGATCGATAGGTCTCGTGGTCCTCCCAATCGTCGAACCCGACGTAGAACATGTGGCGGGACTCTGGCTGGTCGGGCACGGCGAGGTCGGCGATGGCGAGCGAGATGTACCCCTCGTCGTCCCACGCGCCGCGCTCCCCGGCGGGGAACACCATCTCGGTGTCGGGCGTCCAATTGTTCACGTTGGCCGCGTTGATCCGGTATACCTCGCAGTGCCCGGTCGCCGTGGCGCCCGCCACGTACCCGGTGAACCCCGCGACGTCGCCGAGGGTGAGGCCGAGCGGCCAACAGTAGCTCACGCCCCGCACGGGCTCGGAGAGGTTGACCACGGGGTTGGACTCGATGCGCTTCCACGACACCCCGTCCGCCGAGATGGCGGCGCCGAGCCCCCAGTCCGTCGTTCCGCCGAGGTTGTAGCCCTGGTAGAGCATCACGTACTTTTCAGAGCCGGGATCCCACACGACCTGCATCCCATCCATCGCGTCCGCGTCCCACGCGTCCCGATCCTCGGGCTCGTGGAGCAGGGGGTTGTCGGGGTGCGGCGTCCACTCCGTGCCCTCTGGACTCACGGCGTAGCCCAAGCTGAACTCGTCGGTCGCCGACTCCTCCATGCCCGTGTACCAGAGCTGGTAGAAGGGGTGGTCGAGCACCTCGGTGACGAGGAACGTGGTGCCACGAATGGTGTCGGCCCACTCCTCACCGGTGGTGGAGAACACCGGGTTGCAGTCGTACCGGTAGAAGGCGGTGTCCTCGACGCGCGTGAAGGCGCAGTCCGTGATGTCGCCCGGGTCTACGTCGACCGGCTTGGGGATCACCTCGTACTCCTGCTCGCACGCCGCGAGGAGGACGAGCGAGGAGAGCACGAGCGGGCGCCCGATGCGCCGGAAAACGGAGGGCGAGGACATGCGGCAACTCTATCTCCGGAGCGAACCGTCCGCAGCGATCACCGGCGGCGATCAACCCGGCGGCGATCGACCGAGAGCGGGGCGCCGCGCGCCGAGCCACCCCCAGGCGCCTCGGCCCGCCCAGACGCCGCGCGCGAAGGCCACCGAGGCGAACCCGTGCGCGACCGTCGCCACGATCGGCGGCTCCTCGTGGGTGTAGTAGCGCCAGCACCACCGGCTCGTTCCCCAGTACTCGAGGAACACGCCGAGCAGCGTCCCGGCGAGCAGGATGGCTACGTCGCGGCGACGGTCGGTCGAGGAGGCGAGGACGCCGAGCATGAGCGCGACGATGACGTAGGTGGAGGGGGTGCCGATCGACGGCCACGCGAACCACGTCATCCACGCGACGAACCCGGGGAACAGCCCCCACCACACCCACTCGACGGGGAGCCGCCGCGGCAGCGCTCGCGCCGTGACCATCGCGAGGCGTTCGATGGTGAGGGCGGCGACCGGCCAGGCGGGGAGGATCCAGATGGGGGGCCGCTCGTCGGTGTAGTAGGTCCAGATCGACGTGGTCGTGCCCCACCACTCGATGACCAGCCCCCCCACGAACGCCACGGCGGCGAGCTCGACGTCGCGCTTCACGTCGAAGCCCCAGATAAGCGTGAGCGTCATGAACGCCCAGATGCCGCCCAGCAGCCAGTCCATGCCGCGCGACAGGTCGATGAGGTGGTTGAACACCACGCCCACCGCGGCGTAGCTCACCCCCAGCGCGAGGAGGGCGTAGGCGCTGCGGCGGTCGTATCCGGCGCGGACGTAGGCGAGGAAGGGGCCCATCGGCGGCTCCTACCGCGCGGCCCCGGCGGTTGCCCAGCCGCCGCGCTCGCACCCGACCGACCGGGAGGCCGCGCGAGGGCGGCTCGGAAACGGCACGGCGGATGCGCGGCGATTGAGCTAAACAGCGCTCCGAAGGGAGGACCCATGGTCCGTCGAGCTGAACACTCCATCGCCGCCGCCCGCCTGATCATCGCTTGCTGCGCCCTCGCGGGTTGTGTCAACGACTCGGGCATCAAGCGCGTGAACGCGCCTCCCACGGTCGAGATCACCGCGCCCGCGCCGGCCGAGGTGTTCCGTCAAGGTGCCGGCCTCCTGCTCCTCACGGGCCTCGTGGGCGACTCGTTCGACGACGCTCCCGCCCTGATCGTGACCGTCGCCGTCGCCGACGCGGCGCCGGTCGCCGTGACCCCCGACGCCGACGGCGCGGTGTCCGTCGAGGTCGACGTCGATCTGCTCGCGGTCGGCCCGGTGACGCTCACCCTCTCCGCCACCGACAGCGACGACGAGACCACCACCGACACCGTCACCGTCGAGATCGGCGGACCGCTCGGTGTCCCCACGGTCGAGATCACCCTGCCGTCGGACGGCGCCGTCTACCTCCTCGGTGCACCGGTGGCCTTCCGGGGCCACGGCGCCGACCTCTCCACCCCTCCGGACGACCTCGTGTTCAGCTGGTCCTCCAGCCTGGACGGCGCGCTCGAAGAAGCCGTGTCGGCCGACGGGGACTCGGCCCTCTTCGTGGATGCGCTCTCGGTGGGCGCCCACACGATCACCCTCAGCGCGGAGGACGGGGACGGCGAGATCGGCAGCGACAGCATCACCGTCCTGATCGCGGAGGAGGATGTCATCGCGGAGCCCGGCGATCTCGTGTTCTCCGAGATGATGGTCAACCCCGAGGCCGTCGAGGACGAGGTCGGCGAGTGGGTGGAGCTGTACAACACGTCGGGCTCGTCGATCGACGTGGGCAGCTACAACTTCCGCGATGACGACGTGGACGCCTGGATCCTCGAGGGGCCGCTGCTCGTCGGTCCGCACGACTACGTGGTCCTCTGCGCCAACCTCGACCTCGCGACGAACGGGGGCGTGCCGTGTGATGGCTGGTTCTTCCGCGACTCCACCGGCGCCGGGCTCGCGCTGGCCAACGGCGAGGACGAGCTGGTGCTCGCGCGCCCGGACGGCGTCGAGATCGACTGGCTCCACTACGACTCGAACTGGTACACGACCGGCATCGGCCTCGGGCTCGATCCGAGCTACCTCACGGGCGCCGACAACGACGATCCGACGCGCTGGTGCAACCAGGTCACCCAGCTCGAGGGCGTGGCGGAGCTCGGTACCCCGGGCCAGGTCAACGACACGTGCACCGCCGGCGAGATGTAGCCAGCGGGGGCAGCGTTCCGTAGTCCGGACCGCACGCCGCGCGACGCCTCGATCCGTGCCCCTCGTGCGCCCTTGCCCACGGCGTGACGCGGGATACCTCCGACGCCCCCTCCCCCGGAGCTTCCCATGAGCCTTCTCGGCGCCAGCGCCCCCGACTTCTCCCTGCTCGACAACGCCCGCCAGGCCGTGACCCTCGAGAGCTTCCGCGGCGCGAAGGTCGTCCTCGCGTTCTTCCCCGCCGCCTTCACCGGCGTCTGCGAGAAGGAGCTCTGCACCTTCCGTGACGCGCTCGCGGAGCTCAACGGGCTCAACGCCAAGGTGCTCGCGATCAGCGTCGACGCGCCGTTCTCCAACGCCGCCTTCGCGACCAAGAACAACCTGAGCTTCCCGGTGCTCTCCGACTACACGCGCGCCACGGTGAACGCCTACGGCGTCGCCCACGACGGGTTCGCCGGGATGCCCGGCTACGTCGCCGCCAAGCGCTCGGTGTTCATCGTCGACGAGAAAGGCACGGTCACCTACGAGTGGATCGCGCCGAACCCGGGAGTCGAGCCCGACTATGCAGCCGTGAAGAACGCGCTGGCGTAGGTTTGCAAAAATAGAGTCAAGGCGCCGCTGTCCTCCCTGACCAAGCGGCGAAATTCGAATTCGTGCATCCATGCGTCAGGATGCACGACTCGATCTTCCCGCCACTCTGCTACCGTCTCAGCGGATGCCCTCTGCCGCCCCTGACGTGAACGATCTCGCCGACGCGACGCGCAGCGCGCCCATGGGGGTGTGGATCGCGTCGGTCGAGGGGAACCTTCTCCGCGCGAACCCACTTTTTTGCGCGATGCTCGGCTGCGAGGAGAGCTGGCTGGTGGGGCGCCCCCTGGCCGACTTGATGGCGGAGGACGCGTCGGCGGCAACCGCGCCGCTTCGCGCCCTGCAGGCCACGGGGGAGCTCGAAGACCAACGGCAGCTGCGCCGTCTCGATGGCGCGCTGATCGACGTGAAGTCGACGTGCGCCGTCGTTCGCGGCGGCGAGGGCCAGCCCCTCTACGTCATCGGCTACGTGCAGAGCGTCCGCGAGCAGCCGGGCGACTCGTACAGCCGGCAAGAAGTGGAGGACATCTTCGCGCACGCGTTCGCCACCGCGCCCGTCGGGATGGCCCTCCTGGACGCGAGCTTCCGCTTTCGCCGGGTGAACCCCGCGCTGGCGCGGATCTTCGCGCTGCCCGCCGACGAGCTGGTGGGCCGCACCTACGTCGAGTTCCTTCACGCGGACGAGCAGGCCTCCGCGGAGGCGAAGCTCGACCAGCTCGACCGCCGGGAGGTCACGGGCGGCGAGCAGCAGCGGCGCATCTGGGACGCCGCCGGGCGCACCCGCCACCTCCGCATGGGGGGGACGCGCATCACGACGCGCGGCCTGGACGGCTACTTCGGCGTGTTCGTGGACGTGACGGCCGAGCGCGAGGCGGAGACGGAGCGCGAGCACCTCCAGAACCAGGTGTTGCACTCCGAGCGCCTCCGCACCCTCGGGCTCATCGCCGGCGGGGTCGCGCAGGAGGTCAACAACCCCGCCGCGATCGCGATCGGTGGGGTCGACCTCGCGCGGCGCCACATGGCCGCCATCGCCGACGCCGCGCGCCTCGGTGACCTCGCCACCGTGCGCCGCCACATCGATCGGCTCGAGGCCAGCCTCCGCTACTGCGAGGATGGGACCGCGCGGCTCGCCAAGATCGCGCGCAAGCTCAGCGTGTTCTCCGCCCTCCGGGGAGGGGACGTCGAGCAGGTCGACGTGAACGAGCTGGCCCGCCGCGCCATCGAGCTGCTCCAGAACGACCTGCGGAATTGCGCGGAGCTGCGGATCGATCTGATGCCGCTCCCCCCCCTGTTCGCGCACCCCGAGCGCCTCGTGCAGGCCCTCACCAACCTGCTCGTCAACGCGTGCCAGGCGGTCGACGGGGTGGCGGCCGAGCACCGGATCACGCTCTCCACGCGGACCATTGGCGACGAGATCGAGCTGCGCGTGGCGGACACCGGCTCGGGAATGTCCAACGCGATCCTCGATCGGATCTTCGAGCCGTTCTACACCACGCGTGGCCGGGCGGAGGGCAGCGGGCTCGGGCTCGCCATCGTGTTCGACGTGGTGCGGCAGCACCGCGGCCGCATCGACGTGAAGAGCGAGCCCGGCCACGGGAGCCTCTTCACCATCTCGTTGCCCCTCCAGAACGGGCTCGGCCCCGCCGCCGATCCACCCAACGGTATCCGGAGAGGCCCGCGCGTGGCCCGCGCGCGCATCCTCGTGGTCGACGACGAGCCTTCGCTCCTCGGCATCCTCTCCGCGTACCTCTCGACCGAGCACGACGTGGTCACCGCCGGCGGGGGGCCCGAGGCGTTGGCGATCCTCGGCCAGGACGTGAAGTTCGACGCCGTCCTCTGTGACCTGATGATGCCCGGCGTCGACGGCATCGCGGTGCACCGGTTCCTCCTGGAGCACGCGCCCTCCCTCGCCGCCCGCACCGTCTTCGCGACCGGAGGCGCCTTCACGACGCGCGCGGCCGGCTACGTGGCGAGGCGCCGCGTGCCGGTGCTCCTGAAGCCCTTCAGCGCGGAGGAAGTGCGCAACGCGATGGCCACGGCGCTCCTGGTGCCGGCGCCCTCCGTGCCGGAAGCGCCCCTCCTGCAGCCGGTCGACTGAAAAACAGTCGGCGTTCAACCTGCGCCTTGTCGATCCGGATCCAGCGACTACCTCTTGCGGGCTTCGGGCAGTGCCTCCTTGGTGCTGCCACCTTTCACTGGCCCCCCGCAAAGGAAATCCCCCCATGAGTCTGGACCTGTTCAAGGAGCACGGCGTGCCGCTCGATCGCCAGGTGTTCACCTGGCGCGAGCTCGCTGGCATGCCGATCAGCAAGCTGGATGACGACGCGTTCACCCGGGTGCGTGTCATCCTCATGAACGGAATCGAGGCGGAGTCCGTCCGCTTCAGTCACGCCGCCGCGCGCATGAACCGGTCGCTCCAGCTCCCGCTCGCGCGGGTGCGGCGGATCGACCAGCACCAACAGACCATGGTGAATTGGCTGCTCGGCGCCGACCACTCCCCGCTCGAGACCACGATTGGGTTCGAGCAGGTGGCGATCGAGGTCACCGCCGCGGCGGCCCAGGCCGAGCCCGACCCGTACCTCGCCCAGGTCTACCGCTTCGGCATGCTCGAGGACTTCGATCACCTGTACCGCTTCAGCGCGCTGATGGATCGGGTGGAAGGAAAGGACGCGAACAACATCCTCCAGAGCTACACGGACATCCGTCCCGGCCGCCCCACGAGCGTGGAGCACCGCGCCCCCGAGGATGACCTTCGCAACCCCTACGATCGGCGCACCGCCGCGCCGATCACGCGCCTGCACGCGCTGACCATCACGGCCGCCGAGCAGATGACACACGACTACTACATGGTCATCGGCCCCCAGTTCGCGGACCCCGTCGCGCGCCAGCTCTACGCGGAGATCGCGTCGATCGAGGAGCAGCACGTCACCCAGTACGAGTCGATCATCGACCCGACCGAGACCTGGCTGGAGAAGTGGGTCCTCCACGAGGCCACCGAGGTCTACAACTACTGGTCCTGCGCGCGGCAGGAGTCCAATCCACGGCTCCGCGCGCTCTGGGAGCGCATGGTCGCCTACGAGCTGGGCCAGCTCCACTTCGTGATGGAGCTGTTCAAGAACGTCGAGCATCGCGACCCCGCCGAGTTCCTGCCCGCGACGCTGCCGGAGCCCATCGCGTTCAAGAGCCACCGTGCGTTCGTGCGCGACGTGCTCCGGAACGAGACCGATCTCCGGGCGATCGGCACCCGCTTCGTGCCCAAGGAGCAGGTGCCGGCGGACTCCGCGTCGAACGCCTACCGCAACCAACTCAACAAGGATGGTTCTCCCTCGGAGATCGTCGCCGCCGGCTGGCGGTGGACGCCGGGGACCGAGCTCGTCAACGTCGGCGCCACCGTCGGCGCGGACGGGAGGGTCTGATGGCACCGAAGGTACTGACGAAGGAAAAGATCGCGGGCATGAACCGCACCGGCATCGGCATGTCGCCGGTCGACGGCGACCAGATGGTGCAGGGCGCGCGCGAGGGCGCTCCCACCTCCGAGGGGAGCAGCGCGGGCCTCCAGACCGTGCGCGAGCAGTACATCGCGGAGCGCACGGGCATCGGCTCGATGCCCCCGCCGACGTCGCTCAAGGGGGTCGCCAAGGCGGCCGCCGCGTTCGTGCGGGACCAGCGCCCCAACGTGTTCCTCGATCGCCTCGGCGAGCGCCTGGCCTTCGAGCGCACGGGCGTGCGGCTCTACGACGCGCTGCTCACCCACGTGAGCGTCGTCTCGGACAAGACGCTCGGACCCACAGTGGCCGAGCTGCGCACGATCCGCGACGAGGAGCACCGCCACTTCGAGCTGCTCCGAAACACGATCCAATCGATGGGCGCCGATCCCACCGCGCAGACCCCCGCGGCGGACGCCGTCTCGGTCGAGTCCCACGGGCTCCTCCAGATCCTGACGGATCCGCGCAGCTCCCGCTCCCAGTGCCTCCACGCCATCCTCGTGGCGGAGCTGGCGGACAACGAGGGTTGGCAGACCCTGATCCAGCTCGCGCGCACGCTCGGTCACGACGACCTGGTCACGCGCTTCGAGCAGGCGTGGCGCGAGGAGGTCATCCACCTCGAGCGCGTGCGCGGTTGGTTCTCCGCGCAGATGATGGCGGACATGAACGAGGGGCGGATCGGGGTGGAGGCGTAGCTCCGGGCCGGCGGAAGCCGGCCCATCGGTGCGCGAGCCGCCCACTGCGTTATGCGCCGGTCGTGCTCGCGCCCCTCCTCCTGCTGCTCGCCACTTCCGCCCGGGCCGACGCGCCGGTGGCCCCTTGCGCCGCACCGGTCCCCACCACCACGATGGAAGCCGCGCTCTCCGGCACCGAGGCCGCCTGGGGCATCGACGAGCAGGCGTTCCGCCGCGGGGTGGTCACCGTGCGCGCGGCGCTTCCCTGCCTCGGGGCGCCGCTGGCGTCCGGGACCGTGGCGCGCGTGCACCGGATGGAAGGCCTCGCCGCCTTCCTGGATCGCGACGCGGAGCGCACGACGCGGGCCTTCGCCGCCGCCCGCGCGTTGGAGCCGGCCTACACCTTCCCGACCTCGATGATCCCCGCCCAGAACCCCGTGCGCGTGGCCTACGACGCCGCGGTTCCCGGCGTGGCGAAACGGTCCGTCGCGGCCCCGGCCCGCAGCGTGACGTTGTGGGTGGACGGCGCGGCCGCGCGCGCGCTCCCCGGCGATCGCGCCGCGCTGGTGCAGGTGCAGGCGGGGGACGGCCCGCTCCAGGCCTCCGCGTGGGTGCTCCCCGAAGATCCGCTGCCGGATTACCGCCTTCGCGGTGAGGGCCTGCGTGTACCCGTGCTGATCGGGGCGGGGGCGCTGGCCGCGGGCGCGGGAGTGCTCTGGGCCCTGGGTGCCAGCGCGAGAGGGGAAGCGTTGGACCCCCTCCCGCTCGGAGACGAGGAGCGCGCGGCCCGTCAGGACACCGCGAACGGATTGGGCGCCGCCACCGTGGCCGTGGGGGCCACCGCTGCCGCGACCGGCGTCAGCGCCTTCCTGTTCGCGCGGTGGTGAGCATGAGCGGCCCGTTGATCCCCGGCCGCCTCATCGAGCGGTACCGCGTCGAGGAGCTGATCGGGGAGGGCGGCACCGCCGCGGTGTACCGGGTGCGGCACGTGCACCTCGGCACCGAGCACGCGCTCAAGGTCATGACCCTGCTCGGGTCCCAAGCGGCGCCCAGGCTGCTCCTCGAGGGGCGGGTGCAGGCCGGGCTCCGGCATCCGAACGTCGTGACCGTGTTCGACGTGCTCGAGGTCGACGGCAGCTTCGGCCTCCTCATGGAGTACGTTCCCGCGCCGTCGCTCTGCGTGTGGATCAGCCGGAACCCCCCGCGCGTGGACCTCGCGGAGGCCCTCTTTCGCGGCATCGTCGAGGGGGTGCGCCACGCGCACGCGCACGGGCTGGTCCACCGCGATCTGAAGCCCGCCAACGTGCTCCTGGCGCGGGCGGACCCCGCGATCGTGCCCGGCGGGCTGATCCCGAAGGTGGCCGACTTCGGCCTGGCGCGGCTCCTCGACTCGGACGGCCACCGCCACACCCGCAGCGGGCTCGCGATGGGGACCCCGCAGTACATGGCTCCGGAGCAGTTCCGGGACGCGAAGGGGGTCGATCGCCGGGCGGACCTGTTCTCCCTCGGGTGCATCCTCCACGAGCTGCTCTCGGGCGCGCCCGCCTTCCCGTGGACCGATCTGATCGGCGTGTACACGGCGATGGCAGGGAGCGCGTGGGCGCCGCTGCCTCCAGGCGTGCCCGATCGGCTCCGCGCCGCGATCGCCGGCTGCCTCGACCCCAATCCGGACACCCGCATCCCCGACTGCGGGAGCCTGCTCGCGCTGCTCGACGGGGCGGGGCCCTCCCGCGGCCCCACGCTCGTGCCCACCGCGGCGGTGCTCGCCCAGCTCCAGCGCGGCGCGGTCCCGCAGGACGCGCCCACGGTGTTCCTCACGACGCCGATCGCGGGCATCCCGACGCCGCTCGACACGGAGCCCGCCGGTGTGGCCCACGCCCACCCCACCCTCGCGATGGGGCAGCTCGAAAACGACGCCGAAGGCTCGCTGTTCCCAGCGGACGTCGCGCCGATGGAGCACCGCGCCCGCGTCGTCCCCCGCGAGCTCCCGCCCGCCGCGGCCCAGCCCGAGCCGCCGGATACGGAGGACTTCGAGGTACCGCCGCCCGTTCGCGCGGAGCGCCCTCGCGCGGCGCCCCCCTCGACGCTCGCGTCGGCGGCCCCGGCAACGAGGCCCGTGGTGGCGGCGCCGTCGACGCCTGCGGTGCCGAAGCGCGAGCCGGCCCGCGGCGCCTGGATCGCCGCGGGGGCCCTGGGGTTGGTCCTGATCGCGCTCCTCGCGTGGGCCTTCGGCGGCGCCCCCGCCGGCCCCCCGAGCGGCCCCGTCGGAACCCCGCCTGTCGCCGAGCTGCCCACGCCGCCCGTGGTCGAAGGCGTCGTGACCCCACCGGTCATCGACGGCGGGGTGACACCCCCCGTGGTCGCCACGGTCGTGACCCCGCCGGTGTTGCCGAAGGATCGGCCCGCCGGACGCACACCCAAGCCCGGCATCGACACCCCCACCGCCGCGGTGCGGCCCCCCATCACGAGCCCCCCGGTGACGACGCCGCCCGTGACGACGCCGCCCGTGACGACGCCCGCGGTGCTGCCCGTGCCCGTGCCCGTCTCCCCGCCGACCGCCGCCGACACGCGCGCATCCGTACGCGCGGTGGGCGCCCAGACCGTGTGGCTCGAGGACGCGACCGGAAAGCACGCGCTGCCCGGCCGCGTGCCCCCCGGCCGCTACCAGGTGTGGGCTGACTTCGGCGCCGGCGCCGTCCCCACCAACGAGGTGTCGCTTGGTCCCGGGGACGACGCGGTCCTCCGCTGTAACGACGGCTTCCAATCCTGCCCGGTGCATTGATGCTGCTCTTCGCGCTCGCCGGCTGCCTGTTCGTGTCGGACGCCGACATCGCCTCCGCGCTCGACGGCGACGGGGACGGGCTGAAGGGCGCCGTCCACGGCGGGCCCGACTGTGACGACGCCGATCCGCTGGTGGCGCTCGGGCCCGAGACGTTCCAGGACGCGGACGGCGACGGCGCAGGCGATCCGCTCGTCTCCGCGCACCCCTGCGCGCCGATCGAGGGTTGGGTGGGCGCGGGCGACGACTGCGACGACACCGACCCGGACGCATTTCCCGGCAACGACGAGACGTGTGACGGTCGCGACGAAGACTGTGACGGCACGGTCGACGACGATCCGTCGGATCCCACCGTGACCAGCTACGCGGACGCCGACGGCGACGGGCACGGCGACCCCGACGCGCCCCTGGTCGCGTGTGATGTTCCGGACGGGTACGTCGCGACCGCCGACGACTGCGACGACACGGACGCCTCCGCGTTCGAGATGTGTCTCAACCACGAAGATGCCGACGGGGATGGCTATGGCAATCCCGACGCCTACGTGTACGCCTGCACCTATCTGGACGGGATCTACACGTCGGTCAGCGGGGACTGTGACGACACGGACGCAGCCACCAACCCCGGCGCCTTCGAGGAGTCCAACTCCCCCACCGACATGGATTGTGACGGCGTGATCGGGGACGCGCGGCTCGACCAGGTCGGGACGATGCTGTTCGGGGAGTACGCCGGCTCGAAGACCGGCCCGGCCGTCTCCATCGGGGATGTCGTCGGGGGCGGCGAGGACGACGCCATGGTCGGCTTCCCCTTCCGCGAGGGCGGCGGCGGCTTCGCGCTCGTCGAGGGGTCGGCCTCCGTCGCGGACCCCGGCGATCTGAGCGTCATCCGCCTGGAGGAGGCGCGCTCGTGGTGGCGGAGCGGGGACGGGGAGGAGGGCGGCGCGGCGTTCGCGGCCGCCGACTATTCGGGGGACGGCACGCGCGACCTCGCGACGGGGGCGCCCGGCACGGACGGCGAGGCCGGCGCGGTCTACATCTTCCAGACCGGCGTCCCCGCCGGGGAGCTCGTGCCCGACCTCACGTTCACGGGGGAGGCCGACACCGACCGCGCGGGGGAGGTGCTGGCCGAGGGGGACTTCGACGGCGATTCGAACCGGGACCTCGCGATCGCGGCGATCGGCGCGGGAAAGGTGTACCTCCTCCGCGGGCCGTTCGATCGCTCCGGAGACCTCTCGGTGGCCGTCTCGGACGGCGGATCCCGCTTCATCGGGCCGCTCGGCGGCGATCCGGCGGCCGGCAGCGCGCTGGTGTTGGGAGACCTCGACGGCGACGGCGCCGACGAGCTCGCGATCGGCGCCCCCGGGTTCGACGACGCGACGATCGACGCCGGCGCCGCCTGGGTGTGTCACGGCGGCGCGGACGGCCAATATACGCTCGACGGTGACTGTGACCGCGTGACCGGCAACCAGCGCGGTGACGCGTTCGGGAGCGCCCTCGCGGTGGTGGACCTCGACGGCGACGGAAAAGCGGACCTCACGGTGGGCGCTCCCGACGCGGACGGGGACAACGCCGACGTGGGCGCGATCTACACGTTCATGGGCGCCGCACCCGGCCCCTTCGTCCTGCCGGCCGGCGCGGGCGAGGCCGAGCTCATCCTCTACGGGGAAGAGGGCGACGAGGGCGGGGGCCGTGCCGGCGCGGCGCTCGCCGCCCCCGGGGACACCAATGGAAACGGCCGCGACGATCTCGTGGTCGGGGCGCCGGGCTGGACCGATCCCATCGAGGGGCCGCACGTGGGCGCGGTGTACTTCCTCCTGCCGCGGATCGCGTCGGGCACGCGGGACCTGTCCACGGCGGACGACCGCTACCTATGCATGTACCCGAGCTCGACCGGGAGCGGCTGCGCCACGGGTGACACGCTCGCGCCCGCCGGGGACTTCGACGGTGACGGCCTCGCGGACACCCACGTCGGCGCGCCGGGGTGGCTGTTCGACGGCTCCGTGGAGGTCGGGGCGACGGCGGTTGTGTTTGGAGCGGTGGTGCGGTGAGGGATCGGTAGACAGTCCTACCGCCCCTCGCGCTCGAACCGCACCACCCGGTTCCACACGAGGTCCTGCACGCGCAGCGTCGGCCGGCTCGCGCCGCCGGCGGACAGCACGAGCATCACCTCCTCCCCTTGCACCCAGCCCTCCACGAGCGACTCGCACTCGGCTCCCGCCGGGACCAGGCACCCCAGGATCCCATCCGAGGCGTGCGCCACGAGCTCGCCGCGGTGAAGCGGCGTTCGGAGCGACTTCATGCGGGCGCCGTTATCCGATGCCGCCCACCGCTCACACCTTGAAGTACCGAGCCTGCGGGTGGTGCACCACGATCGCGGCGGTGGACTGCTCGGGGTGCAGCTGGTCCTCGTCCGCCATGGAGATGCCGATCCGCTCGGCGCCGAGCAGGCGGAGGAGGTGGCGCTGGTCGGCCATGTCGGGGCACGAGGGGTATCCGTACGCGTAGCGGGCGCCGCGGTACTGCTTGTGGAACAGGTCCTTGATGTCGCGCGAATCCTCGCCGGAGATGCCCATCTCGGCGCGCATCTGGCGGTGCACGAACTCGGCGAGCGCCTCGGTCACCTCGACGCCGAAGCCGTGAAGGTACAGGTACTCGGTGTACTTGTTCTCCGCGAACCAATCCCGCGCCACCTCACTGGCGTGCTGTCCCACGGTCACGGCCATGAGGCCCACGACATCGTCGTCGTTGAAGTAGTCGGCGATGCAGAGTCCGGGCGGCGTCGCGACCCCTGATTTGGGAGCCACCTTCTGCCGCGGAAACCCGAGCCGGGTGCCATCCTCCAACACCAGGGCGTCCCCGTCCTTCTGACAGCGGAACCAACCGTACACGGCCTGGGGCTTGAGGATCGCCTCGCGGGCGCAGCGATCGGCCAGGTCGACGAGGATGGGCCGCGCGACGGTGCGGAGCTGCTCCTGGTGCTCCTCGGTCGTGAGGTTCTTGCGGAGAAAGCCCCACTGGAACTTGTAGAGCACGTCCTCGTTGATGAACGGGACGAGGGCCTTGAGCGGCACGTCCAACACCCGGGCGCCCAGGGTCGGGGGGCGCGGGGGGACCACGGCCTCGATCGCTTCGGCGTCCCGCGGATCGTAGGGGACCGGGCGCTCGGCGCGCGCGGGGACCACGGGCTCGCTGGTGGTGGCCTCGGCGGGATCGAGCGTGTCGTCGAACGTCGCGAGGCGCTCCATGAAGTTGAGCCCGGCGAAGGCGTCCTTCGCGTAGACCACCTTGCGACCGTACGTGTGCGAGCAATCCTGCTCGACGTAGGCGCGGGTGAGCGCTGCGCCGCCCAACACCACCGGCGTGGTGAAGCCCTGGCGGCGCATCTCCTCCATGTTCTCCTTCATGATGACCGTGCTCTTCACGAGCAGCCCGCTCATGCCGATGGCATCGGCGTTCTCCTCCCTGGCGGCCTTGAGGATCTGGTCGATCGGCTGCTTGATGCCGATGTTGACCACGCGGTAGCCGTTGTTGGTGAGGATGATGTCGACGAGGTTCTTCCCGATGTCGTGCACGTCGCCGCGCACGGTCGCCAGGACCATCGTGCCTTTTTGCGGGCCCTCGGCCTTCTCCATGAACGGTTGGAGGTAGGCGACGGCGTGCTTCATCGTCTCGGCCGACTGGAGCACGAACGGGAGCTGCATCTGGCCGGAGCCGAACAGCTCGCCCACCACCTTCATGCCGGCGAGCAGGATCTCGTTGATGATCTGCAGCGGCTTGTAGGTGACCATCGCCTCGTTCAGATCCGACTCGATGCCGGGGCGCTCGCCGTCCACGATGCGGTCCCTCAGGCGCTCCTCGACGGTGGCGTCGACCTTCTTCTCGACCTTCACGGCCTTGGCGTCCGCGAACATGGCGAGCAAGGCCTGGAGCGGATCGTAGCCGGAGTCGCCTTCGGTCGCGATCCGACGGCGGTCGAAGATGAGGTCTTCGCACACCTGGCGCTGCTCGGGCGGGATCTTGTAGAGCGGCGTGATCTTGTCGGCGTGCACGATCGCGGCGGTCAGCCCGGCCTCGCGCGCGTGGTGCAGGTACACCGAGTTGAGCACGTGGCGGGCGTGGGGATTGATGCCAAAAGAAATGTTGGACAGGCCGAGCAGGATGCCACACCGCGGGAAGTGCTCGGCGATGAGGCGGATGCCCTCCAACGTCCAGAGGCCGAGCTTGCGATCGTCCTCGTTGCCGGTGCAGATCGTGAAGGTGAGCGGATCGAAGAGGATGTCGTCGGGGGAGATCCCGTCGGCTACCGCCAGATCGAGGATGCGGCGGGCCACCTCGAGCTTGCGCTCGGGGGTCTTGGCCATGCCCTCCTCGTCGATGGTGAGCGCGATCACCGCGGCGCCGTGCGTGCGGCAGAGGGCACACACCTTGTGCAGCCGTTCCTCCCCGTCCTCGAGGTTGATGGAGTTGACGATGGGCTTGCCGCCGATCCGCTTGAGCGCCGCTTCGAGCACCGGGAGCTCGGTGGAGTCGATGACCAGCGGGGCGTGCACCGCGGTGGCGAGGCGCTTGACCAGTTCGTCCATGTCGCGCACTTCGTTGCGGCCCACGAACGCGACGCACACGTCGACGGCGTGCGAGCCGCCCTTGACCTGGGACTTGCCCATGCCGACCATGCCGTCCCAATCCTGCGCGTCGAGCAGGCGCTTGAACTGGCGGCTCCCGTTCGCGTTGGTGCGCTCGCCCACCGCGAAGATGTCGGCCTGCTGGCGGAGGGGGGTCACGCCGTAGAGGCTGGCGGCGGCGGGCACGAATTCGGGAGAGCGGTGCTTGGGCTTCACGCCGCGGATGCGCTCGGCGACCGCGCGGATGTGCTCGGGGCCGGTGCCGCAACACCCACCGACGATGGCCACGCCGTCTTCACGGATGAAGCGTTCGTGCCAGTCTGCCAGCTCGCGCGGGGTGAGCGGGTAGCAGGTCTGCCCGTCGACCAACTGGGGGAGCCCGGCGTTGGGGAGCACCGAGATGCGGCTCCGCGCGTGGCGCCCGAGGTAGCTGATGTGCGCGGCCATCTCGACCGGGCCGGTGGCGCAATTGAGTCCGAGAAAATCGATCGGATATTGCTCGAGCACCGTCGCCGCGGTCGCGATGTCACTCCCGAGGAGCATCGTCCCGGTGGTCTCCATCGTGACCTGGGCCATCACCGGCACCTTGCGCGGGTAGGTGGCGAGCACCGCGAAGATGGCCGCGAGCGCACACTTGGTCTGGAGGAGATCCTGACACGTCTCCACCAACAACACGTCGACCCCGCCGTCGAGCAGGCCGCGCACCTGCTCCTGGTAGCCCGCGTTCATCTCGTCCCACGTGATGTGGCCGAGCGTGGGGAGGCGGGTGCCGGGGCCGATGGAGCCGCACACGTAGCGGGGGCGGTCGGTGAAGTGGGAGGCGGCCTCGCGGGCGATCTCGGCCGATCGCTTGTTGAGGGTGTGACACTCGGAGGCGAGGCCGAACTCGCCGAGCACCCAGGGGGCGCCGCCGAAGGAGTTCGTCTCGACGACGTCGGCGCCTGCTTCGAAATAGCGGCGGTGGATGGCGCCGACCACGTCGGGCCGGGTGTAACAGAGGATCTCGGAGCAGTTCTCCAGGCCGTTGTAGTCCGACAACGGCAGGTTGAACCCCATCAGCTGGGTGCCCATGCCCCCGTCGAACAGGAGGATGCGTTCATCGAGGTCATTCAGGAACTGGCTCATGGGGATCCCTCCGGGGTGGTGCCGGTGGCGAGGAGCGTGGTGAAGGCGGGCGGGCGGCGGTCCGTGTGGACCGTCGTGACCGAAACGGATTGGAAGCCGGCGGCCGAGAGGCGCTCGCCGAGGTCGGAGAAGCCGAGGTGCAGGTGCCCGAGCCGGTGGCGCGCCCACTCGTGGGGGTGGGGCGCGAGATCGAGGACGAGGATCCGGCCGCCCGGCGCGAGGGCGCGACGGCACTGGCGGAGCGTGTCATCCGGATCGACGGCGCAGTGCAACGATTGGGAGAGGACCACCAGATCGACCTCGCCGGGGGCGAGCGGCACGTCCTCGAGCGCGCCCGCACGGGGCTCGATCACGAAGGCATCGCCGGGCTGGGCGAGGCGGGCGAGCGCGGCCGCGTCCCGATCGATGGCGATGGTGTGGCGCGCGCGGGCGGCCAACAGGCGCGTGAGGTGGCCGGTGCCGACGCCGAGGTCGGCGATGCGGAGGGGCGGCACGAGCGCGAGGAGCAGGTGGGCGAAGGCCTCCCAGGAGCGGCCGGGGAGGTAGTCGGCGCCGAGGCCCTCGGGGGCGGGCGCGGCGCGGGCGGCGCAGACGCGGGCCAGGGCGGCACAGTCGGGCGCGGAGAGCGCGGCGCTGGCGAGCTGAACGAGGGCGTCCTCCCCGTCGGGCGTCGCGAGGACGGAGCGGGTTGCGCTGCCGTCCTTCCGCGTGGCGACGAGGCCGACGCGACGGAGCTGGGCGAGGTGGGTGGACACGGTGGACTGGCCGACGCCCAGGATCTCCTGGAGCTCGGACACGGAGAGCTCCTCGCGGCCGAGGAGGGCGAGGATGCGCAGGCGATTGGGGTCGCCCAGGGTGCGGAAGAGGGTGGCGCGGTCGGAGGGCATCGGGCTCATCGGCGGGGCTGCAGCTCCAGCGGTGTATCGCGATGGAGCGATGGTGCAAGGAGGGGGTCTGACCTTACGACTTATCACCTGGGACAGGCCAACGCCGGTTTTCCATGATAGGGGTCTGACCTTACGACTTATCACCTGGGACCGCGTGCATCGCGCCTCCCGTTCGTGCACACTTCCAATCACGACCCAGGATCCCGAGTGGCACGTCCCCTTCGCCTCGACTTCCCCGGCGCCCGCCACCACGTCATGAACCGCGGCGCACGGCGCGCGCCCATCTTCGCCGACGACGCCTCCTGCGCGCTCTTCCTCGCGGCGCTCGCCGATCTTCCCGTCCGGTTCGACGTGCGCGTGCATGCCTACGCGCTCATGCCGAACCACTTCCACCTCCTGCTCGAGACCCCGCGCGGCAACCTCAGCCGCGCGATGCAGTACCTCACCGGCGAGCACGTCCGGCTGCTCAACGAGCACCAGGGGTGGGACGGTCCGGTGTTCAAGGGGCGCTTTCGCAACCGGCTCGTCGAAACCGACGCATACTGGCACCACCTCCTCCTGTACCTGCACCTCAACCCCGTGCGGGCGCACCTCGTCGCCGATATCGACGACAGCTATTGGACCAGCCACGCCGCCTACGTCGGGAGCGAGCGTCGGCCGGATTGGCTCACGACGAGCGACCTCCTGGCGGCGCATGGAGGGGTGCCCGGCTACCGCGAGGCGCTCTACGATCTCCACACCGGGCGGGTGCAGCGGCCCGATGAGTTCGACCCCGACGCGCTCTGGCGCCCGGCGACCTCCGAGCCGCGGCCTGCTCCGGCGGCGGCTCTCCCGGCGGTGAGCCCAGAGGCCGCGCTCGAACGCATCGGACAGGTGTGCGGCGTCGACGTGGGGGCGCTGCGGACGGCGCGGCGCGGCCGGGGGGACAACCGGGCGCGCTGGCTGGCGGCGTGGTGGCTCACCGCCGAGGTCGGGCTGACACAACGCGTCGTGGCCGGGGCCCTGGGCGCCACGGAGCAACAGGTGAGCCTGTGGATCGGGCGGTTCCTGACTGTTGCGGCTGACGATGCGGAGGTTGCCGGATGGCTCGAGGCGCTGCGGGCGGCCCCCGGGGAGCCCCTCGGCGTAGGTGGTAAGTCGTAAGGTCGAACCCCCCTACGATAAAACCGGCGTTTGCCTGTTCCAAGTGATAAGTCGTAAGGTCAGACCCCATCATGGCAAAGTCGGCGTTTGCCTGTTCCAAGTGATAAGTCGTAAGGGTCGGGTAGACCGGGGTTTCCCCCGGCCCCCCACGGATCCGGACGTGCAGATTTCCCGCATCCGGCTCTTCGGTCTCACGGGTTCGCTGACGACGGCATCGGCACCCTGGGCACGGACGGGATGGGGAAGCGCGCGAGAATGTGCTTGAACCGGTGCCACCACAGGCGGGCGCGCTGCGAGCGGCGGTTGAGCCACCGTCGCCATAGCCCGATGAGGCGGAACCGATACATGCTCACGGCATCCCTGTTCCCGATGCGGTTGTAGTAGCCGCTGTGCCCTCGGAGCTTCGCCAGAAGCCCTCGGTGTTGCTCGGCAATCGGCCGGTGGCGGTTGGTACGACACCACTGGTTCACGGACGCCAGCGAGCGGCTGAGACGCTTGCCGGCCGTTTGCTGGGAGAGGGCGTGACCGCCCCTCCTGGTCCCCTTCCAGTGGTGCATGAACCCGAGGAAGTCGAACGACCGCGGACCGTCGGACGCTGGCGCGTCATTCGGTCCACTCGGCCCCCGCCTTGGGTGGCGGAAGTCGAGGAGGCGAGTCTTCTCGGGGTGCAGCGTCAGCCCGAACCGCTCGAATCGCTTCGAGAGGACCGCCATGACCCGGCGCGCATCGTCCTCGTGCTCGATGACGAGCACGAAGTCGTCGGCGTAGCGGATGAGCGCGGAGCGACCGCGCAGGCGCGGCCGGACCTCTCGCTCGAACCACCAGTCGAGGACCTCGTCGAGGTAGATGTTTGCCAGGATGGGGGAGATGACCCCGCCTTGGGGCGTGCCGGCCGACGTCGCGTGGTGCGCTCCGCCTTCCATCACGCCCGCGTTCAACCACTTACCGACCGCGCGCACGAGGACGCTGTCGTTCATCCGCTTGCAGAGGATGTCTCGCAGGTGCGCATGATCCAGGACATCGAAGTAGCCCTGGATGTCCGCGTCGATCACCCACCCGCCCTGCATCTCCGTGAGCGTCGCGCGAAGGGTGTCCAGCGCCTGGTGCGCCGAACGCCGCGGGCGAAAGCCGAACGAGCCCGCATGGAAGTGCGGCTCGTAGACCGCCGTGAGCACCATCGCCACGGCCTGCTGGAGCACCTTGTCGGCGAACGTCGGGATCCCCAGCGGGCGCTGCCGTCCGTCGGCCTTCGGGACGTACGTCCGTCGGACCGGGGGCGGTCGGTAGCGGCCGCTGTGAAGCGCCTCTACCAGCACCTTCAGGTTCTCTTCGAGGTTCGCTGAGAAGTCCTCCGCGGTCTGCCCGTCGACGCCCGTTGCTCCACCCTTCCGGGTGCGCCGGTGCGCCTCTCGCATGAAGTCCACGTCGATGTGATGCGCAAGGGTACGCAAAGACGCCCCTTGGATCGTCCTCGACAGTTCTGCTATCCGTTGAAGTCGTGTTTCGACGCTGATCGAGCTCGAGGACTCGGGCATCTGTCCCTCCATCGGTTCCGTGTTCCGGCACCCCCTTCCCTCCACCGGGTCCCTGCGGCCAGGTTCCCCGCCTTCAGCGGTACTACGAGGTGCTCCGACTCGTCTGTCTCCATCCCGACCGACTCGTTTTGCTCGTCGGCCGGTACCTTCGACGGCGCGTATGTTCGCTCCGCTCCCCGCCCACGCCGGGGCAAGAAGCGACCTGGCTCGGGTCTCCGCTGAGCCGACGCGGTAGTGGTTTCGAAGGAGAGAAGACGTCTCCCAGGTTCCGGGTGAACCCTCGCGGACATGCCGTGTTCTACGATCCCGGTGGGACCTTCGCGCCAGGCCGGTACGGCGCGTCGGTGTGGCCTTCCGCCGTCTGAAAGGCGTCGGCTCCCACGAGTGGCTTTCGGGACTCAATCGCACGGCCTATTCGCTCGCTGTCTACGCTTCGTTCCGGCGGTCACCCGACGTCACGCAAGACTCGCTTCCGGGCGGCGGCCAGCCTTCTCCGGGCAGGACTGTCCTGCAAGGTTCAAGACGAGGTTTCATCTACATGCTTCCTCCTCGACCCAGCTTTCCTGGCGCACTCAGACCCCCCCGACGAGCCGCGCCAGCGCCTCCTCGTCCCGCTTCGCGTCCGCGAAGCCCAAGGCCTCGATCTCCGCCGTGAAGCTCTTGTGGAAGAACAGGTACGACAACAGATCCGAGTTGTCGTCCGCCTCCCGGTTGTGGATGAACGACAGGAAGGTGCGCGTCGCGAACGGAAGGTGCGCGCGGTTCTGCTCGAAGCAGGCCGCCGCGATGCGACCGAGGTCCTCCGAGGGGCGCACGTACCCGGTGTCCACGACCCGATAGGGCCGGTGCTCCCGCTCGAGCCGCCCGAGGAAGTCCGGAAACGCCGTCTGCCCCCAGCGCAGCAGCTTGTTCACCGACTGGACCTGGCGCAGATCGTCCTCGATGTCGTCGAGCAGCAGCGCGTCGATGGCCTTGCCCGCCAGGAAGAAGGGCGTCGGCGACTGGTTCGGCGCCCGTACCTCCGCCTGCTGCGTGTTGGAGCTCGCGCTCCGCTTCACCCCGACGACGAGCACCTTGTCCGCGCCGAGCAGGATCGCGGGGAGGAGCGGCGTGTTCTGCCGGAGCGAGCCATCCACGTAGTACCGCCCCTGGATGTTGACCGCCGGGAACACCAGCGGGATCGCGGCGGACGCGAGGCAATGCACCGCCTGGATACGCTCCGGCCGCAGCACGGTGTTGGGCCGCTCGTAGGGCAGGATGGGCCCGTCGGTGAAGTGGATGCAGCGCCCCGTCATCACGTCGGTCGTGGAGACGACCATGGCGCGCAGATCGTGCCGATCGATGCGCTCGTGGAGCACGCTCCAGGGGAGATCGTCGCGGACGCGCTGGTACAGGGGCGTCGGGTCGAACAGCGCCTGGCCCTCCCCCACCGGGGTGCGCTGGTAGAACCAGGGGTCGCGCCAGGACACCAGGTCGCGCATCCGCAAGTGGTAGACGTGGTCGACCTCCATCTCCTGCCACGCCTTCGCGAGGGCGACCGCGCCGACTCGGCCGAGCGCCCCGACCCACGCCCCGGTCAGCGCGCCGATGCTCGTGCCGCAGATGATGCGGGGCGTGATCTCGCGACCGAGCGCGGGGCCCAGCACGTCGAAGACATAGCGGAGCACGCCGGCCTCGTAGGCCCCTCTCGCTCCACCGCCGCTCAACACCAGACCCAGCACGCGAGCACTGTACACCGACTCCTGGTCCCGCCCGGGCACACCGGGCCACCGGATTAGGAGGCGTGTATGGATCTCGTCGAGCAAGCCGCCGCCCTCCCGACCTCGGCGGGCGTCTACGTCTTCAAGGACAGACACGGCGCGGTCCTCTACGTCGGCAAGGCCATCAACCTGCGCGCGCGGGTCAAGCAGTACGTGCAGGGCCACGACGAGCGGTTCATGGTGCGGTACCTCGTCGCCGCCGCGCAGACGGTCGAAGTCTTTCCCGTTCGAAACGAGAAAGAGGCGCTG
>JAUXQH010000038.1 GCA_030685065.1 Pseudomonadota bacterium
ACGCGATCGGCGCCGGCCTCGTGCGCCTCGTGGAGGCCATCGTCCGCGACCAGAAGACGGTGCTCTCGGTGTCGACCCTTCAGGAGGGCCCCTACGGGCTGTCGGGCGTGTGCCTGAGCCTTCCGACGGTCATCGGGCGAAGCGGCGCAGAGCGCGTGCTCCCCCTGCCGCTCTCATCGGACGAGCAAGCCGCCTTGCTCCGCTCCGCGGAGACCATCCGGGAGGCGGGCATCGCCGTGGGGTTCGCGTGAGGATCGCGGTCCTCACGAGCGGCGGCGACGCGCCCGGGATGAACGCGACGATCCGGGCCGTCGTCCGCACCGTGGACGGCGCGGGAGGCGAGGCCGTGGGCGTCCGCCACGGCTTCGCGGGGCTCCTGGCGGCAGACTGGCTGCCCCTCGGGGCGCGGGACGTGGGCGGCATCGTTGATCGCGGCGGCACGATGCTCGGAAGCGCGCGCTGCCCCGAGTTCCGCACCGCCGACGCCCAGGAGCGCGCGGCCGCCAACCTCCGCGCAGCGGAGATCGACGGCGTGGTGGTCATCGGGGGCAACGGCACCCAGACCGGAGCGAACGCGCTCGCGCGCCTCGGGTTGGCGGTGAACGGCGTGGCCTCCACCATCGACAACGACCTCGAGGGGACGGACATCACCCTCGGCGTCGACACCGCGTTGAACGTGGCCCTCGAGTCCGTGGACCGCCTGCGCACGACCGCCGCATCGCACGACCGCGCCTTCCTCGTCGAGGTGATGGGCCGAGACTGCGGCTACCTCGCGGTCGCGGCGGCGATCACCGGCGGCGCCGAGGCGGTGGTCACGCCGGAGCTCCCCACCACCCCGGACGAGCTGGCTGCTACGCTCGCGGCCTCCCGGGCACGGGGGAAGCGCCACGCCATCGTGGTCGTCGCCGAAGGGGTTCCCGGCGGCGCGATGGGGTTCGCGCGCGCGTTCGCGGCCCGCCCGGACCTCGGGCTCGATCTGAGGGTGACCATTCTCGGGCACGTGCAGCGCGGCGCCCGGCCCAGCGCGTTCGACCGCCTGCTGGGGACGCGCCTCGGCCACGCCGCGGCGACCGCGCTTCTCGAGGGGCGGCACGGATTCCTCTTCGGGCTGTCCGAGGCCGCCGTCCGCGCGGTACCGCTCGCCGACGTGGCCGGGCGGACCCGGCCGCTCGACCCGATGCTTCTCAAGCTCGCCGCAACGATGGCGCGATAGCCGCCCCGGCGTGTCCACGTTCTCGCGCGAGGTCGACCCAAATGGCAGCTTCTCCCTCGCTCGGCGCCCTCGCCTGCTCGCTTGTCGCACCCGACAAGGGCATCCTCGCCGCGGATGAGAGCCCGGGCACGCTCGAGAAACGGTTTGCCGCCATCGCGCTCGATCCCACCGACGAGAACGGTCGTCGGTACCGCGAACTGCTCTTCACCACCGAGGGAGCCGCCCGTCACGTCAGCGGCGTCATCCTTCACGATGCCACCCTCCGCCAGTCCACCAGGCAAGGCGTTCGCTTCGTGGACCTGCTGCTGAGCCAGGGGATCATTCCGGGCATCAAGGTTGACCTCGGAGCGCAGCCCCTCGCCGGAGCCCCCGGCGAACACGTGACCGACGGCCTGGACGGCTTGCGCGCGCGCCTTGCCGCATACCGGAAGCTGGGCGCCCGGTTCGCGAAGTGGCGCGCTGTGCTCGACGTGGGGGCCGGCCTCCCTACCCTTCTCGGGCTGCGCGCCAACGCCGAGGCGCTCGCCCGTTTCGCCGCCCTGTGCCAGGAGCAAGAACTCGTGCCGATCGTGGAGCCTGATTGCCGTGCTCAGGTGGCATGACCGGTGTACCCACAGTGGCGAATCCATCCGGATGCGTCCTCGCTTGTGATCAGTCGCATGCCCGCGGCGATCGCGTCATTGAGGGCTTCCACCGTGCGCGCCCTCGTTCTGCGCA
>JAUXQH010000059.1 GCA_030685065.1 Pseudomonadota bacterium
GGGGTGATTTTTTTGGGGGGGGGGGATGGAGTGAGGCGAGCTCAACATTTCCCGGCGGCGCGCCTTGCATCCGTCGCGAGGATCGGTATGTTGCCGTCATGTTGCTCATCGTCCTTGCTGGCTGCCTCATCAACGGTCCGCTCTACGAGCGCCGCAAGGAGGAGCTCACGGACGACGACGGCGATTCCTTCGCGCAGGATGAAGACTGCAACGACAAAGACGCGGCGATCTTCCCGGACGCGGATGAGATCTGCGACGGCGCGGATCAGGACTGCGATGGTGAGGTCGACGAGGATGCCCTCGATGCTCTGCTCTGGTATCCCGACGCTGATGCCGACACGTACGGCGACGCGAGTGCTCCAGGCGTGCCCGCGTGCGACACCCCCACGGGTCACGTCGCGAACGCGCTCGACTGCAACGACGGCGCCACTGGACAGAGCCCGGCCGGCGCCGAGATCGCCTATGACGGGGTTGATGACGACTGCGACGGCACGGACTTAACGGACGTCGATGGCGACGGTCACGACGCGCAGGTGGTCGGCGGGGATGACTGCGACGATTCGCGTGCCGATCTGAACCCGACGGAGACGGAAGTACCGTACGACGGCCTGGATCAGGATTGTCAGGGTGGCGACGCCGATGACCTGGACGGTGACGGCGCGGCGGCGACCGAGGCAGGGGGAGACGACTGCGATGACACCGTCGCCGGGATCAATCCGTCCGCCCGAGAAGCCTGGGCCGACGGGTTTACGGACAACGACTGCGATGGGGAGAACGGGGACGCTGTCTTGGAGTTTGGCTCCGAGGTCTGGTCGGGCTGGCGTGCGGGAGACCGCCAGGGTCGCCGGGTCGCCGCCCTCGGCGACCTCGATGGTAATGGCCTCCAGGACGTGCTGATCGGTACCGAGTACGACTCGACGCTCGGCGAAGGTTCCGGCGCGGTCTATGCGATCGACGGAGCTCCCGGCGGGTCGCTCGAAGTTGCCCGTTCGCTCCTGCCCGATGTGGCGGGGAGGTACTTCGCCTCCGATGTCGATGCCGGAATCGACGCCACCGACGATGGAATCCCCGATCTGCTCGTCAGCACCGTGGGCTCAGCTGAAGTCGCGGGCACTGCCTGGATTGTCGACGGCTCGGCGTGGGTGGTCGCCGGGGATGCAACGATTGGTGAGGTTGAGGTCGGGTTCGTGTCCGGTAGCGCGCCGGGCACATACGGACCGGCGAGCGTGCAATTTGTGGGAGACGTGACCGGGGATGGCGTGACGGATATCGCCCTCAGCGAGTGTTGTGGCACCTCGAGTGGGTCGAGTTCGCGGGGCCGCGTCGCCATCTTCTCGGCGGACACCTTCGCGGGCTCCATCGAGGACGCGGATGTACTCATCGACGGACCGTGGGACGGAGCGTACATGGGCGGCGAACTTGAGTCGGTGGGCGACCAGAACGGGGATGGCCTCGACGACATCCTCGTCGGCGGGGCGGCCGGCCTGGCGGGCGCGATCGTTGGAGGAAGCGTGAGCGGATCATTGAGCGACCTCGCGATTGCCATGATCTATGGCGATGTCTCCGCCGGGTTTGCGAACGCCCGCAACGCTGGCGATCTGGACGGAGATGGAAGGGATGACGTCGCAATCCTCGGGGAGGACGAGGCGGGTGTGATCTACCTGTTCACAGCGGTGGGTTCCTCGCCAACTCGCACGATCGGCTCCCCCTCCTGCGTGTTCGACTGGTCCGAACACGGAGGAGTTTTCGACATTGTTCCACTTGGCGATCGCGACGGCGACGGGCGCGACGACCTATTCATTCCTGAGTTCTACTCCGACTCCGGGAATCAGCGAGCGTGGATTCTCCCTGGGGCTGCGGTTTCGTTTGGAGGCTCCGTCGAGGCCGAGGAATCGAGCTTGAGCGGCGTCAGCGTCGTACCGATGGCAACCTTTGGGTATTCCGCTGCGCTGGGCGGTGATGTAGATGGGGATGGAGGCGACGACATTGTCGTTGGAGCGCCGGACTACTCCGCGACTGCCGCGCTTGCGGGGGCGGCGACGCTGATTGCGGTCCCGCGGTGAATGGTCCCCGAGTGACCGAGAGTCACCCCCCCTCGAGCGAGACGTACAGGTTCCTGTCGAGCCCGTCATGGGCGTCGTCGTTTCGGAAGTCCACGACGAGACTGCGGGTGCCTGTTTCCGCGTCACAACGTGGCGGCTCGAGCGACGCGCGTTCATGCACGAAGGTATCGAGCGCCCTGGAGCAGGCCGGATCCCAGCGGATCGTGACCGCCGCCCCCGCTTCGCCGGGGTCGTCGACATCCAAGCGTACGCGGACGCCCTCCCAGAACTGGGCACTGGCCGCGATGGAGGATCGACTCCCGTTACTGTACAGGGCCCAACCCCGCCCGTGTTGGTAGGCGGCGCTCTGGGCCTCGCCGAAGGCGATCCAGCCGAGCCCGTCATCGCTCAGCCAGGTCGCCCCGCGAACCGCCTCGACCGCTCGATCCGTGTGCCCCGCCGCGACCAACGCACGGGCGTAGTACCAGCGGATCCAATCTTGGGATGGAAAGCGCTCGACGAGGCCCTCCCAACGCGCTGCGACAACATCGGCGCTGGGCGCTCCGCCGACGCGACACCGCCAGACCATGTGACGAGAGCCGGACAAGGAAGGGGAAGCTTCGGGCAGCAACTGTGTCAGCCAGGCGTCTGCCGTTTCTTTCCCGTCTTTTCCGCGACCGTAGCGTATACACCACACGTCGTCCGCGTGGTGATACCGGTCCAGGATCTCCTGGACCATACTACCTGACTCGCTCGCGATGATTCCTGCCGTTACGCGATCCGTGAGACCGGCGTTGTCCCAGATGCGCACGTCTTCAAGGTTGCCGGGCAAGCCCACATCCGAGATCGCCGCCCCTGCGCCCGGAGGTACCCGTTCGATCAGGAAGCTGGTTTCTTCCAGGAGCGCGACGGCCCAAGGCGTACGCAGCGCCTCCGCCGGATGGCGCAAGAACCAAGGGTTTCGCCACCCCGACACCAGGGTGCCCTTGCCGTCGGGGTACCCTTCGTGGGAAGGCTCCCACGCAAAGGCGAAGACCCCGAGGGCAGCCATCAGTGCCAGGGCTGGCCATGACCGCCGGATGGGGACCGCGTGGATCCACGCGGCGGCCGCGCTCGCGGCAACGCCGGGCACCAGGAATCGCGCGTGCCCCATCCAATCCCCACCCGCCCGCACGAGCAGGGTCCCTTGGATGAGCAACGGCGCCCAGGCCCAAGGCGTAATGCGCCGCCGGAAGATTACCGTCGCGAGCAGGATTCCACCTGCGGAGGTCAACTCCCGAGCCAACTGCCGAATGCCAACGCCAGACTGCTCGATTGCCGCGATCTTCACCAGGTATGGCGTGGGCAACAGGTAGCCAAAGTAGGAGAAACGCGAGACGTGGTAGGCGCCGAGCGCGCACAGTCCCGCTGCGACGAGTCCTTCGGGGCGACCGCACTCCTTTCCGAGAGTTAACCGCCGCGCCAGGGCCACTCCAAGCCACGCCATCCCTTCTGGTCGGGTGACCGAGAAGAGCACCAGCAGCAGCACTCCGCGGGCCCATTCGCTGCGCCCGCCGAGGACCAGAGGCCAGGCGAGCACGCCCAGGAGGGTGGCCATCGCCGTCTCGAGTCCCGCCGTCGACCAGAACTGGAAGGGTTGCCACGCCGCGAGCAACAGGACGAGCAGAAGCCGTTGCGGACCCAGCGCAGGCCGCGCAAGGGTGGCGGCCACCCCTACGCTGCAAACGAAGGACAGCACCCTCGCGAAGATCGCGAGGTCCGCGCCGGCGAGCGCGCCGAGAACCATGAGTGTGAGATGCAGAGGGCTCGAGTATCCCTCGACCCGAACCCCGGTGTTCCACGCGACCTCGCCGTGCTCGACGATATTGTGGGCGTACGCAAAGACGATGTAGGTGTCGTCGATCTGACCGGGAAGGTAGGGAAGCGCGCCCCAGGCCAGCAGCGAGACCGCCGCCAACGCTACGACCGCATGAAGGCGCGTGGTTGGCGGCAGGAGGGAGGTCGGGGCGTCGGACGACACTGTCCATCCATCGCACGTCGGCGCGCGAGGCGCTACGCGCCCGATGTAGGGGGACCGAGGAGGAGCAGGGCACCGCCCTGGGGACGGCGGCGGAGACGACAGCCGGATAATGGGTGATATAAGACCCCAAACAGCTGGTAGCGAGGGCGCTGGGGAGCTGCGCGACCTTCGCCAACGCTGCGCTGATACATCCACAGATGTATCAAATGTATCACCGTGTAGGCCCGCCGCGGAGGAGGGCGGCGACGGGGCGGGCCGCACAGAGGAGTGTGGGCATTGGGCGTCAGAGCAAGCGCTACTCCGGCATCGCCAGTATCGCGACCGACCCCCCGCCTGAAGCTCCTCGGTCGTCTGCCACGCCGCCGAGTGCCACGATCCCGGGGTCGACTCCGACGACGGCGGCCCGATATCCCAGGCCCGCGTTCGGGCGCGTGGAGACCGCGGCGATGCCCAGCGCTTCCGCGTCGAGCTCGGTGCGCCAGGCGAGGTCTTCGCCGAGGAGCACGCCGGCCCACGAGGTGGAGTCCGACGGCGCCCACGTGCGCGTGAGCAACGTCTCGGGGAGGCCATCCCCGTCCGGTCGCCCAGGTCGGCTGCGTCCGCAAACTGGGAGCCAGCCTCCGCGGTGATCGTCATCCAGGCCTCGGCCTGGGTCCGCAGGGTGAAGGTGCCGAGGCCCGTGAACACGAGCGCGCGCTCGCTGCCGAGGAGGAGCACGTCGGAACCCGCCGTTCCGTCCAGGTCGCCCACAGGCACCGTCCGATAGGACGAATCGTCTCCGTCGCGTGTCACCCGCGACAACGCGATATCCACCATCGAACCGGATCGTCCAGGCAGGACGACGAAGATGTCCCCCTCCTCCGCGGAGACGAGTGTGTCGGCCAAGCCGTCCCCATCAACGTCGCCGATCGAGAAGACGGTCTCGCCGAAGCGCCCGCCCGCGTAGTAGCCATCCCAGGCCAGGTCGGGCTCCCCCGTTGCATGCTCCGAGTCGCCGAGCGAGAAGACCGCGACGCGCCCGGCCGCGTCGATCCCGTCCGCAGGCGCGTGGGAGGCCGACATTGCCGCCTCATCGATCCCGTCGCCGTCGATGTCTCCCAGGAACGCGATGTCGCTCCCCCAGTAGGTGCTTGGCTCGGTGCCCTCGAAGACGTGCGCGGCGCCACCCGGGAGCAACACGTCCCCGGTCGCCAGTGACGCACCGCTCACGAGGTAGCCGGCGCCAGTGGTTTCCCGCCCTGTCGCTGTGATGAGCACCTCGGGAAGGCCGTCCCCGTCGAGGTCGCGGGTGTCGATGGCGACCCCCAGATACCAATCGGCGCCTCCTTGCACCTCTCGTCGCAGAACTTCGCGTCCGCGCGCTTGTGTTCGATGCTCTTCCCACAGGTTCTACAGGTCCTCATTGTCGTTCTCCTCGATGAGACGTTCGGGTTCGATTAGCCACACGGGCTCCTTGCGCTTGGTGGAGGGGTCGCCCTTGCGGCTCGCGATGCGGTCCTTGCCGGTGCCTGCGAGCGCACCGATGGCGAGGAGACTGGCGCCCACGGTCTCGGCGCTGGGGAGCCTGTCGCCGTCACGGTGGAGCAGCTCGTTGCACCGGGTGACGGAGAGCTCGGGGAAGACCCCGATCCAGTCGTCGCGCGCGAAGCCGACGCGGACTCCGCGCGTGTTCGCACCCGAGAGGCCGTCGATGGCGAGCAGATCGGCGGCGAGCAGCTGGCGCAGGTCCGCGAGGTAGCGCTCGCCGGGGGTGAGGCTCGCCGTGCGGATCACCTGATCGATGGCGAGGTCGGTGACCGCGGCGCGGAGCTCGTCGACCTGTCGGGCGGCTTCCTCGGCGCCGATCACGCCGCGGGCCTGAGCGACGGCGACGAACAGCCGCCACCCCGCGAGGAGCGCGGCCGCGGACGCGGCGACGCGCGGCCGGTTGTCGCCCTTCGGGAGCGCGCCATCGAGCCGGATGCGCTCGTCGAGGTAGCCCCGGAGGATGCGGTCGAACCACGCCGGTTGGGTGAGGAGTGTCCGAACCAGCGCGGCGGTGACCGAGGGCGCGACGCGGCGGATCTGGTCGTGGACCCGCAGCGCCGCGTCGCTCTGCTCGCGGGCCTCGGACGCCGGGATGGCGAAGTAGCGGGCGCGCACCGACGCCTCCTGGAAGAGCACGTCCTCGCCGTTGACGAGCACCGTCGTGCGGCTCCCACGAGCGCGTTGCTGGGCTCCGTCCGAGCGCAACCGCGCGCGGGCGGTGCGGTCGTGGAGACGCTGGAGCACGCCAAGGAGCGAGGCGCGTTGCCCGGCGCCGATCGTGGACTCCTTCGCGTCGTCGAGCACCATGAGCGCGCCTCGGAAGTCGTGCGAGCCGTCCTCGATGGAGAACGGCGTGGACCCGAAGGACACGAGTCGTCCGCGCTCGGCGAAGTCCCCGAAGAAGCACTGGATCGTTGCGGCGCACGTGCTCTTCCCGAGCCCCGAAGGGCCCGTCACCCACGCGCAGAGCGGCGAGACGCCGCCGTCGCGAGACTCCAGGACGGGTGCGACGACGGCCCACATCGCAGCCGCGACCATCAGCCGGGCGGCCAGTTCGCCACATGCCACGCGGGGCCAGCGATCGAGAAGCAGGCGCAGGGCGTCGTCTACGAGCGCGTCGTCGCCGGAGCGGAGGCCGAGCGAGCCAGCCGACGCGGTGGGCACCTCGAAGCGGACTTCGCCGTCGGGCGCGAGGTCGAGCCCGATGAACGTGTGGCCGTCGGCAGCGAAGCCGAAGTCGCGGCTGACCCGGACCCGGCGGATGTCGCTGGTCCCGAGCCAGGCGTCGCGCGCGGTGGGGAGGTTGCGCGTGTCCAGGCCGCGGTAGTCCCCGCCCATCGCGCCGGCGAGGCGGCGGGAGAGGTCTTTCGGGTCGGCCAGGGACTCGCCGGGAACCTCGAGGCGGTGGACGCCCCCGGCGAGCGCGGTGGCCTCGAGCGAGAGCCGTTTCTGGCCCTCGGGGAGGACGAGCTCGTCGGTGAACTTCACGGTGAAGTCGGCGATCGGCACTGACGGCTTCTCACCCTCGAACCGCCACGTTCGCCCACCGCGGAGGAATCCGGACCCGGGGTGCATCGGGCCCTGCCGGATGAGCGCGGCGGGCGTTCGAACCGGGGCGAGCGTGCAGCAGCCGCTGGCCGGATCCATCTGCGGGCACGGGAAGCCGCTCTCGGCTACCCGCCCGCAACTCGGTGCCTTGTACCCCCGCTCGCGGGCGTACTCCAGCTTCTCCCGGCTCGCATCAGGCTCGTAGCGAGGGTGCGGACGCGAGAGGGCGTGGAACACCGCGTCCCCCGCCTCGCCGCTCGCGGCGAGGGTCCAGGAGAGCGCGCTCCAGAGCGGCTCAGGGAGCGAGGCCGCCTGGTCCCAGCAGTGACGCACGAACGCGCAGCGGTCGAGATGCGGGAAGGCGCGATGGGCCGGGAAATTCGCATCCGGCGGAATCGGGGCGGGGGACGCGGCCGCCGCGGGAGCAGGCTTCGGTGGAGTTGGCGGGTTCAGGGCGGCGAACTGCGAGAAGGGGTACGCCCGATCCGGGTGCGCCTCTAAGACCTCGACAAGGGGCGCCGCGTCGTACCAGGGCTTCACGTTGCGCGTCCCAGGCAGGCGGAGGACGCGGGAACAGTCCACGCAGGCGCGGTCCCCCCCGACGACGCGCGTGATGGCGGCGAGGGCTCCCTCGAACGCGCGCTTCGAGGAGTCGTCGGCGAGGGCCATCGGCTCGGCGAGCCGCCACCACAGGTGGTACTTACCCGGGCTCGATCGCACGATGAGCGTCGGGAGGAGGGCGCGATTCCCCAAGTCCGCGAGGACGCGCGCGAGCGCCTCGTCGCCGCCTTCATCTAGGTCGGCCCAAAGGCACGCGCTGGCGACGACGCCGGCCTTGGTACCGTCGCGCCCCTCTCGCAGAGCCCCGGCTACCCAGACGTGGCGGTTCTCGGGCGTCTTCCAGGCAGCGAGGGCCTCGGCGGTCGAGAACCATTCGCGCCCGTCAAGCTGCGGCCGACCCCACTTCGGGTTTCCGTCCTCGGCGGCGGGGCCCGCCCGCTCCGGGCGCATCACCCGCACCTCGATCTCGCGGCCGGGGGTCAGGATCGTGGGCGGGAACAGGATCGAGGCGAACGTCGCCCGGTTGAGCGGAGTCATGGCAGGGCTCCTGGGTTCCCTGCGAGACAGCGCGCACCGCGGCGACCGCCATCAACCGGGCGATCCTGTCGCGGCGGCCTTCGATGGAGTCGTTGCGGAGGTCGTCGCGGGGCCGAGCCGAGGCGACGACCGAGGCACCATGACGCATGGTGGGTTCCTGGGTCGTTACCGCCTGGCTCGCGCGCCGACAGGGTCGGCGGGGGCTGGCTACCGCGGTGGGGTTTGGGGGAGGGGGGCTACGCGGCCTGCTTCGCGGAAGTGAGCTCGTCCTTGTTCAGCAGGAGCCCGCCGTTGCGGGTGACGCGCAGGACGTACGTGACCTCGCGGTGGCCGTCGCCCTCCGGCAGGACGAGGACGATGGGGCGGGGGAGGTCGCCGGGCTTGACGATGAGGGGCTGGGGCTTGGTCATGATGGCCTCGCGGGGGGTGGATGGGCCACGGGCACGGCGGCGTTGGGGCCCCCTGTCGGGAGCGCCGTGGCCGTCTCGCTCGTGCTCCCCGACCATAGCCCCACCCAGAAAGCCGTCGACCGCGTTTCGCCTACCGCGCTCGTGCGGCAAGCGCGGTTAGCGACGTTGAAGGCGGCTGTAAGCGCTGTAAGCGATTCTTGAAAAAGCATGGAGCTTCCGACGCAAGTACGGAATGGCCACCCGTAGTTGATAGGGTGCGAACTCTTCGGTTACGCGCGTGAACGCCTGCCGACGGTAGCGCGCTCAACGCGTGGCAGGACCGACACTCTCCTCAGGCGTCCCGCTGAGTCGTGGGCGCCCGCCACTCGACCGGCCAGCCCGCGGAGTCACCGGGTAGCGGCCGCCGGTCGGGGAAGGACAGCCGACATTTGCCCGACGAAGCCAGAATACCCGCCGGACCGCTGCCGGATGGTGAGCCCCTGCTTGACTTGAACACCCCCATTCCGTCACCGGTCGCCTCTGGCGGCCAGGGCGCTGACGTGCGCCAGCGCGGCGACCCTCGTTCGGATAGCGGCCAGCTCCTCGCGAGCCGGCTTCGTGCCCTTCGCGCGGAGCAGCTCGGCGATGCGCGCATACAGGGAACGTGCGAGGTCGGGTCGGGCTGATTCTGCCGCCGCAGCGACGTCGAGAGCAGCCCGCTTCCACGAGCCCTCGGGTAGTCGCGCGAGCACGGCCTCGGCTTCGTCGAAGCTGCCGGCCACGGCGAGGACACGCGCACGTGCTGGTTGCGCGGAACTCTTCTCGTTGTCGACCGCCGCGAGCGCGTGGGGGAGCACCTGATGCCACCGGCCCGTCGCCTCCGCTTGGGTGCGCAGCTCCTCCCACGCCCCGACGAGGGGCGAGCGGGTGAATCGCTGGAGGGCCCAGACCAGCTCCTCGATCGCGGCTTTATCTGCCCGGCCGCGCTTGACGAGCCAGTCGCGCAGGGCGTGCGCGTTGAGCTCCAAGACCGCGGGGTGCTGGTCGACCACCTCGGTCGCCTCGGCACCCAGACCGGCGGCGACCAGGCGGTCGGCCACCGTGATTAGCTCCCCGCCCGCGCCCCGGAGCAGCTCGATCGCCTCGGCGTGGCGGCCGGCCGCGAGCAGCAGATCCACGTGCTCCTTCCCCATGCCCGCCTCGGCGTAGGTCGCCTCCCGCGACGTCGCATCGAGGCGATCACCGACCAGACGGAGGATGAGCGCACCGGCGTTCCGACGCCCGTAGCTGTTTCCCTCGCGCCTCTCCGGACTGAGGGCGTCGTGAAGCCACTTCGCAGCGAGATCCTTCTCCGTGTCGGTCGTGCGTGTGAGGAGGACTTTCTCGGCGGGGCCGTCCATGCCGTACCCCCCATGTCCGAGGGTGTCCCAATGGTAGACGTAGAACACGTCCGCGAGGAAGCGCTCGCGCATGCCTCGTTCCTTTGCCGCCGCGACGCACTCCCCGAGCCCTTCGACACATTCGCCGACGATGTTTCCGATCTCGCTCTCCTCGTCGCGGATCCGCTCGTAGATCGGGAGCACTCCGTCGATCACTGCGCGGTACACCGTCCCCGCGTCCTCAAGGAGGCCCTGCGCGCGGTAGTCGTGACCCATCGCGATGATCGGGTCGAGTTCGTACTGTGCGCGGGTGGAGGCCCGCCAGTCGTCGCCCATTGTCCGGAGGATGCCGGTCACGTGGGCGCGCACCCCGGCGCCGTCGGCGCGCTTGATCTCGCCAGGGAGCGGGAGGTGCGCGAGGTCTTCGAGGTCGGGGTGGCGGGCGACAAGGCGCTCGACGAGTGCGGCGAGCTGGTCGCGGGTGAGGGTCGCGAGGCGGGTGGTGAGGTCGTGCGTCGTCATGCGGTTACAACCGGGTGGGAAGCCTCGGAGCTTTCGGTTGCAAGGATGGTTGTTATCACCGCGCGGATGGCGGTTTGAGCGAGCCCCGGCCGCAGAGGCAGTGCCCCCACGCCCGCGATTTCGGCGGCGTTCACGGCGCCGAGACCTCTCCGGCCGTCGTCAAAGAACGCGGCATCCTCGTTCCCCGGGTAGAGCACCCAGGCGCTCCGCGCCGACCGGATGGCGTCACGGTAGGCGTGCATCTTGTGTAGATCGCCGTGCTTGTAGGTGGTGTCGTCCTCGTCGGCATCGAGCGTGCCCTCCAGGCGGAACTTGGCATCGAACAGGTGAAGCCCTGCCGACGAACCCGCTGGCACGAACAGGGCGACATCCGGTCGAAGGCGAAGGGAGCGCGAACAGCCGTGGAAGCCACCGTCGCGGGTGAACGTGTGGTTGTACGCCAGTTCGGTGCCATCGGGCCATCGAGCGACGAGCCCCCAGGACACCGAGGCTCCCTTCTGACCGACAACCACCCGCGCGGTGTGTGCGGGCTGGCCAAGCAGGTCCCGGACCACACCGAGAACGGCGAACGCGGCCCACATTTCGTACAGTGTGGCGATGTCCTTCGACTCCAGGAGCTTGAGGCTCGTCTCGGGGTCGAGCGGCACACGCGAGCCCAGCCGCAGCATCTGCTGATGGCGCAGGACGGTGCGATACTCGCTTCGGCGCTGGAGAACCGTCGAGGACGCGGGAAAGTGCGCCATGATGCCGACTTCCCGCCAGAGCGGGGCCCGAAGCCAGCGGACGAGGACCTCGGCGAGGGCGGCGCAGTCTGCACGTACCCTCCGCGCGAAGCTGTCCTCGCCGCCTCCCAGCTCCCTCCGTACGCGGTCGACCACCCAGGCGCAGTCGGCGAGAAAGGCCTTCACGAATCGATTCTCGGCGGTGTCGGCGCTTTCCCGGGCGATCTCCTCTTCGACCCGAGTTGGCAGGACGCGCCGGCCCCCCACCGGGAATCCGAGTGGATTCTCCGCCATCGTCCACCGTCCGGAGGCGATGTCGTCGAGGGTGCGCGCCCGGAGTCGACCGGCCAGCTCCACTGGTACCTCGCGACTGGTACGCACCAGGCGCCGATGCGGAGATCGCAGGATGCCGTGGACGGCGTCGTGCAGCTCCGAATTGTGCTCGCGCAACAGGGAATGACGGAGCCACACGAAGGCGTGGTACAGCACGTCGCGGGCGTCCAACTCGGTGCGCTCGTACGGCAGCGACGACGGCGCCGTCGAGGCAAACGGGAGCGCGGCAGTGACCCGGGAGAGGTCTTCGAGGAGCGCGTCGTAGTCGGCCTCCCCCCATTTCCCCGACCGCACAAGAAGCGGGCCGAGGGGGCCGGCCTTTCCGACCCGGCCCACGTTGTTGCCAAACCTGAGCAGCAGGACGCGGGAAGATACGCGCCTGCACACACCAAGCCCCAACGAAGCAAGAACCGCCCCGATCTCCTCCGCGCTCCCCTCGACCACCCACTCCGACTCGGCATCGAGGAGGAGCGCGCCACCCGAAAGCTCGGGCTCAGCGTCGTCTGAGCGCCGACGGAGGGTGGCCATGGTTACTCGATCCAGGACGTGAAGCCGCGCTCGAGCATGCGCTGCCTCATACGCCAGAGCTTCGCAGCGGACCTTGGGAAAACGGGGGCTTCTTCGGAGGCTTCATCGGCCGGCACCACCTCGCCTTCAACGGCGTCGAGCGCCCATTTCCGGAGGTCGCGGGCGCCTTCGGCCACCGGCGCGCCGGCGATGGTGAACCACAGGAGGTCGTCGAGGACACGCGCGAGATCCGCTTGTGTCCCCGCGAGCTTGACCAGGACCTTCTGCAGGATTGCCAGGTCGAGGGCGGCGCGTGCGGCCGCGGAGGCCGAGGACTCCTCAGCGGCGACCTGATCGACCGCGAGGTGTACGAACCGGGCGATTTCGCACGCGACGCGGTAGCCGAAGTGACGGTTGGCCTTGGCGAGGAGGTCGTGCAGAGCGGAGAGCTCCTTCCCGAGCACCCCATCCCGGTACTCCATCAGCCATCGCCAGTCGGCGCGATCGGGACGCAGCGGTGGCCGGAGCGTCCCGTCCCACCGGACGAGCTCCAACTCGCCAGCATCCTCGATGGCCTTGCCGAGTCCAGCGAGATCGACGCCGTTGAACTCGATGGTGAACGCCCGATCGAGCACCTTGGGGCTGAACATGTACGTGCTCTCATCGACGTTCACCGTGCCGAGGAAGAAGACGTTGGGAGGGATCTTGAGCCGGCGGGGCACGGCCCCGCCCTCGTCCTCCGTCTCACCTTCCTCCAGATCCAGTTCGTCGTGGAGGTGCAGCGTTCCAGCGGTCGGATCCGACTCGTCGCCTGCGGACTCCATCGCGGAGAGCAGGTCGGAGAAGTAGTGCTCAACCCGCGCAAGGTTCATCTCGTCGAGGAGCAGGAAGAACGGATGCGGACTGCGCTTCTCGGTCGTCGCCCGTCTCGTCTCTTCGTCGGCGGCGAGCAGGATGCGCAGAAACGCGGTCGTGACGTATTGGCGCGTCAGGGGGTTGTAGAAACCGAGCAGGCCGCGGTTGTCGGTCCAGTCCGGGCGGACGGCGATGATCTCGCTGTTGACGAGACGCTCCTCGCGGACGGTGGTCGCGCCTGGCTTCTCGAAGACGACGGTGTCTGGCACGCCGTCGGTCGACCCATCCAAGCGCAACACCAGTGTGTCACCCAACTTGAACGTCGCGTCGACCCACTTGCGCAGCTCGCCCTTGAACAACATGACCAGCGCCGTGTTGCGGTACGTGGCGAGCTCGATGGTGCCGCCCGGCCAACGCGCCTTGATCATACCCGCGCCCTGCTGCTGAAGCACCGCGGGCATCAGCGCAACCAAGGCAGCCGGGAGCACGACCCGCCGGCGGGTGTGGACATAGGGGGCGATCGTCACCGGCGCGGCCCGCTCGTCGAATGCCTGGGGCGCGGCGACCTTCCGCATCATCGGGAATCGCGCTGCTACGGCTTGCCCGATCCTCGTCTTCCCAGTCCCCGAAATTCCTGTGAGGATCACGAAGCGCTTGACCTGGAGCGCCAGCAAGACGTTCGCGACAGTCTCCCCGGGGAAGTACAGTCCTCCTTCATCGAGCCCTTGGAGGAGCTGCCGAAACGGGGGTGCCTTCGGTGGAAGCGGGATTGAGATGCCGATTTTCGGCGGAGCTAGCGGGACGTTCGGCGGGAGCGGCGCGCGGTGCCAGTCGCCCGCAACGATCTCATCCATCGTCTTGGAGAGGTAGCTCGAGAGCGAGGGCAGACGCTCGATCGCGGCGAACAGCTCGGGACGAGGCTTGTGGTGGAACTCCGCCCCGCTCCAAGTCTGCACGAACATCAGGTCGATGCCGGGCTTCTTCGTGAGGTAGGTCTCGCGAGGGCTTCGGTTGATGCGCGTCGCGAGGGCCGCCATCAACCCCCGGAACTGCGCCCCGTCGTAGTGGATCGCCTTTCCCACCTCGTTGCTCTTGAACCCGGCATCCCCTGACACCAGCGCAAGTTTGTACAGCACGAGCTGGCCGCGCGGGATCGCGACGCGGCACAGTACGCGAAGGATGTCTCGGATGCGGGCTTCTTCCATGCTTCAGTCCTTGATCTCAACGTTTCTGCGGAGTGCGGAGAGGATGGCGACTGCCCACCCGGTGTCGATCCACCGCGTCGCGCCCTTCGTCGTCCCATCGAGGTAGCGCAGTCGGTTCACGCGGGCCTCGTCGAGAACGCCTCCGTTCTTCTGGACGTCGGCCTCCGCGGCGAGGACCCACCCGAGATCGAGCAACGAGATGGTTCGCTCGGCGAATCCGCCGTCACCGCCGTTGATACGAAGCCCGCCCTGGGGTGCCCGGCCGACGATGCGGCACCGTTGATTGCCACTCTCGATCCACGCGGCGCCCATTCTTGCCGGAGCCTCCGCCGCCGCACGAGCCGCGTCCTCGGCATACGAGCGCCTGAGCGTTCGCGATGCGGTTCGCCCCGACGAAACAGCCCGCCACGCAGAGAGCGACGGTGCCCGGAAGCTCCACGCCGACTCGTCGGCCTGCCAACGTCCCACGCCAAGATACCGCCACGGGGACTCGGCGTCGGCGCGTGCGAGAACGTAGGCGGTTTCCCCTGGGCGTCGGTCGGGCACCCGGATGGACCAGGAATCCGGAGCCGTGAGCACGTCGCGTCCTTCCGCAAGGAGGAACAGGTGACCGTCGACGCGATCGATCGTCCCGTTCGGCTCGGAGGAGACGCCGAACGCCGCTCGCACGTCATCCAGTACCTCGCCCTCAGCAGGCGCCAGCTCCTCGGGGTGGACTGGTCGGACGAGCCGCGCGTAAGGCACGGCGTTCGCGGCGGGTCGTGGCGCGACATCGGGGTTGTCCGACCGGAGCAGGTACCCGGCGGCCTCACGGACCACGCGCTTGATGTAGAAGTCAGGAGCGTCTTCGGGGCCGATTCCGACGAGCGTGACCTTTCCCTCGACGGCGCCGATCCCGAGGCCGCGCGCCCACTCGAAGATGGCCCAGTCGCCATCCCGGAGCGGCCGCACCCCGCCGTCCATCGACGTCCCGGCGACGCGAACCGCGAACTGTTTCTCGCTCACCTGGCCGGGGAGCCGGACCTCGTACCGCTCGGGGTCGTCGCTCACGTGCGCGCTGACTTGGGCTTCTGAGCCGGCCCACCCCGCGGCCGCCTTCAACGTCGGAAAGGCGACAAAGCGGCCGCGATCCGTGGCGAGCGTGACCACCTCGCCGAGGGGCTCGACCCACCACCCGTCCGGCGACGGACGGAACCGCACTCGGAAGTCCGTCCCGGGGCGGCCCGCGTGAGCGCCGAACCAACGCCGGAGCAGATCGGGGAGCTCGTTCCGGTCGCGGCCGACGGGATGCGCGACGTTGACTGCCACCTTTGCGAACCGGAATCTCCAAGCAGCGCCGTCGGGGAGTCGGACATCGACGTCGCCCGTCGGGAGCCGTTCGCGCTTGGTCCCCGTGGGCAGGAAGAGGATCGGATCGCGCTTGTTCCACGAGACCTTTGCGTCCACGGCCTCCACGCCGCCAGCACGCCGACGTCGGTACGTCGCGAGACGGGCATCTACGAGCTCCCGCGTCATGCCCGAGAGCGTGTCTCCATCGACGGCGGGGAGCCGCGTTCGAAGCCGGGTTCCGTCCACCGCGAACCACGGGCTCTCGCACCAGTGGTCAATCGGGTTCTTTCGCCAGTAGGCTTCCCAGATCGCCGGCTTCGGCGCATGCGGATCGGGGAGGTCCTTCACACCTTCGAGATCCTCGAACAACTCCGGCGAGCGGAGCAGCAGTTCGTGGGAACGCGCCGCAATTTCGGAGATCTCCATGCCGGCGAGGAGGGCGTCGGCGTCGAGCAGCACCTCGAGCACGACCATCTTGAAGCACTTGGTCATCGGCGTGGTCTGGACCACGCGGAGCCAGGGCGCCCCCGCGGACAGGATCGACGCCTCCGCGTCGGTGAGTCCACCCTCGCTCGCGACGAAGCCGAACCAGCCGCCGTGGCCGGATAGCAGTGAACCAAGGGAGAACCCCATGCGGACGAGTTCGCCGGCCGTCGGGCGCTCGCCGCGGGCCGCGCGGATCTCCCGGTAGGCGCTGACCAATGCGTTGGCGCCCCCGGCGGGTGGAAGGAGCCGCTTCAGCAGGTCAATCGCCTCCAGTTCGAAGTCGAGCGTGCATCCCGGGGGGAGGCGGGCCGCCCCGCGCGCCACGAACGCTTGGACGGACGGTTGGGAGTCCCCGAGGCTCAGGAGCGTCCGGACCCGGTCAAGGAAGACCTCATGGTTACCGACGAAGTCGATGACGATGAGCCGCTCCTTGTGCTCGGCGTTGCGAAGCCCGCGCCCGAGCTGCTGGAGGAACAGCACGGGGGACTCGGTGGGCCGCAGCATTACCACGCGGTCGAGCGGACGGCAGTCGATCCCCTCGTTGAAGAGGTCCACGCTGCAGATTGCGTCGATCCGTCCGCCCTCGAGGTCTTGGAGCGCGGCGGTGCGGTCGTCGGAGCCGGGGCCACCGTGGCAGAGGCGCACCCGCACGCCTCGGGCCGACAGCCAGTCGCGCACGAAGACCGCATGACGGATCGATACGCAGAAGACCATCGTGCGCGACGATGCCTTGGCCGGCTCGTTCCAGACGGACCAGAGCTTGTCCATGCGCGCGTCGGTGCCGAGCGCGGTCGAGAGGTCCTCGACGTCGAAACGACCGCCGCGCCAGATCGGGCGGTAGTTGACGGTCGTGTCGGCGAGGCCGAAGTAGCGGAACGGAACCAGCAGACCCTCGCTGATTCCCGTGCCGACGTCCGCGCGGTAGGGGATGTGGTCGTCGAACAGTCCGGGGATGTCGCCACCGTCGGCGCGCTCGGGCGTGGCCGTCAGGCCGAGGAGGAAGGCGGGAGAGAAGTGGGCGAGGATGCGCCGATAGGACGGGGCGTCCGCATGATGGACTTCGTCCACGACCACGTACTCGAAGCGATCGGTCGCAAAGTGGGCGAGCGTGCCC
This sequence comes from Pseudomonadota bacterium, assembly GCA_030685065.1. Classification (GTDB taxonomy): domain Bacteria; phylum Myxococcota_A; class UBA796; order UBA796; family SXON01; genus CAJBVW01. The sequence goes on from JAUXQH010000059.1 coordinate 17,077, forward strand.
GGGCGGGAGAGGGTCTGGACCGACGCGAAGAGCACGTCGAACGGTTCGACGGGGCGCGCGCCGCCGAGCATCGAGGCGAAGCGCGCCTCGGGAAGGCCGCGGCGCAGAGTGTCCGCTGCCTGTTCCAGAAGCTCTCGCCGGTGTGCCAGCCAGAGGACCGAGGGAGAAGTTCCCGCTTCTCGGGCGATGGAGGCGATGTCGAGCGCGGCCAGCACCGTCTTCCCGAGCCCCGTCGCCATCACGATCAGCGCGCGCCGACGGTTCTCCGCGCGCGTCGCGGCGAGGGCGTCGAGAGCCTCGCGCTGGAGCTGCGTCGGGTCCGGGAGCGCGACCGGGGGCTGTTCTGTCACCTCTCCGATGGGGAGGGGTCGCGGTCGCGCCTGCACGTCCCGCGCGTAGGCGTCGATCCAGTCCGCGTCGATGACGCGGGCCGCGCGCCAGAGGCGCTCATACGACTTCCCCACCCGGGTCCACGCGAGCGGATCGCGGTGCCGGTCCACGCGCAGGTTCCACTCGACGCCGTCGTGCAGCGCCGAGCGGGACAGGTTGCTGCTGCCCACGAACGCGACGCCGAAGTCGTCGCCCCGGAGGTGCCATGCTTTCGGATGAAAGGCCCGCCCACCGATGAGCTTCGTCTCGATGACGCGCGCCTGGAGGTTCCCGGTGACAACGAGAGCATCGCCTTCGGCGGCCCGCTCGGCTTCGTTCATGCCCGCCCAGTCGGCGAGCCGACGCAGCGCGTCGACCTGCGTGATGTCGAGGTAGTTCCCCGTGATGATGCGGAAGCGCGCGCCGCGTGCGAGCGCCTCACGGACGGCGGGTTCGATGGCGGTGAGACCGCTGTCCTGCACGAACGCCGCGAGGATGTCGATGTGTGCGGCGCGGGCGAGGAGCGGCGCGAGGGCGAGGTAGAACGTGCCGCCCTGGTCCCCATCTGGGAGGATCTCGGCGCGTTCGTCGAGGTAGTTCGCCTTGTCCGGGATGACGTACCGGACGCCGCCCCGCGGGTCCTCGACGTCGCCGTGGAAGCGCGGGATGACGTGGATGTGGACGTGCGGAACTGTCTGGCCGGCGGCGGTTCCGGCGTTGAAGCCGACGTTGTAGGCGTCCGGGCGCCGGACCATTTTCTCGACCCGCGACCAGTTGGCGTCGAGGTCGGCCTTCACACGGTCGACGAGGTCGAACAGCGCGACGCGCTCGTCAGCCGTACACCCGAAGAAGTCGGACACGTGCCGCCGCGTCACGACCAGCGTGTGCCCGGGGGACACGGGGTAGCGATCGCGGAACGCGAAGGCGAGCGTGTGCTCGGCGATCTTCTCGATCGTTGCGGGGTCGCAGAAGGGGCAGCTGTGGCTCACCGCTGTGCGCCAGCGGCTGGTCGCCGAAACGCAGCAGCGACCTGTTCGACGGTGAACCCCGTGGCTCGCCGACCGTCCCACCAATCCACGGCGAAGCCTACGTTCGGACAGTGCCGAACCGTTGCGGTCTCCGCCACAGCAAAGAGCGCAGCCCCGCCCCGCTCATCGCCTGGCAGTGTTGACTTGTCTCCCGACCGCACCAAGAATGGGATGTCCTCCGCAAGAAGCTGTTGGCGCAGTCGCCACTCATGAACGGTCTCCAGCGAGAGTTCAGAGAGGTCTCGGGCGCGCATCAGCGACAGGTAAGACGCCCAGATGTGAGAGGATAGCCGTCGTCCATCAGTGTTCTCGATCGGTCGTTTCAGGCTTGCGAACTGGCCCAGCTCATACAAGATCACCTGTTCCCCGGGGCTGCGAGACGGTAGCCAGGGAGTGACAATCTCCGAACGTGTCGTGAGCAAGCAGGCGAGAACGGGAGCGAACATCTCCACTCTTCCTCGCCCACCGCCCGGGGGTGCCGCGTACAGTGCCACCCAGCGTGTGGCGGGAAGTCGGGCGACGTCCCGGTACGGGACGAAGTAGCGCCCGGTTGTCGTGTGCCATCTCAGGCGTTCGACCTCATGTCCACGGGGCACGACTCCAATCAGAACCACCTCGTTTGCCTGCCGGAGGTGCCGCTCGGCCGCGATCGTCGAACGGTGGGCCAGCGCGCGATCCGCGAGGCTCCAACTTCCGCGGCCGAGCGTACGGCTCAGCCACTCGGTCAGCCACGCCTCGCGACCTGGCAGCAGCGGAATCGCGCCGACTCCGAAGCGCTCGAGGGACCCCCACAACCGGCTGCCCCGAAAAGCGGTCTCGTCAGGTGGACAATAGGGGTAGACGGCTGCGGCCTCGACAACCGTGTGGATCGCCTTCACGCCCTCGTCCCCTTGCGCACCCTCGAGGATGGCGTCTCGGTACCGGTAGAGAACGTTCAACGCGTCGACCGGTGGGGCCGGTTGGTCCACGCGCTTGAGGTGATCCGGGGAGGCGTCGAGCCGGTACTTGGCATCGACGACCAGACATTGAGATGGCCACCCGGGCTCCTCGTAGCTCACGAGGATGTCCGGTCGCTGGGCTACCAACGTCAGTTCGCGGCCGTTGAACTCTGGATTGTAAGAAACGCCGACGCGCGCCCCCCGTCCGGTCCGAATTGGCACACGCGTCTGGCGCCCCTCCAGTGCTCGCACCTGAAGCCCGCCGGACTCGATCCCGAGCAGTTCGCGGCCATCCGCGGAGCCACCTGTCGCCGCTTCTACCCCGCGGACGACCCGGAGGAACGCCCAGTACTCGTAGAGTCGGTCCATGCCCTTCTCGGCGAGTTGCACGACCCCGTTCTGGATCCGCAGCGCCAGATCTAGCCGCATGCACGCTCGATAAGCGAGGCCGTACCCCGTCGCGGTCATCAGTTGCAGCGAGCTGAACCCCGCGGGCGGGGGCCCGCTCGCGGCAAGTAGCGGTGCGAGCTCCGAGATACGGCTCAACCGAATGGCGATTGCCGCCAACTCCCGATTCACAGCGGCTCCGCGTGCGTTTAAGCGCGCGCCCGACGCACGCCGGCTGGCCTCGGCCGCCTGAACGGCCGCCAGTCGCCGTCGAATCAGGCCGACTCGCCGGGCGAACCAACGATGCTCGGGGGTGTCCAGCGTCGGAGTAGGTATCGGTGCGGGAAGGCGTCGCGGAACCGTATGCCCACTCGAGAGCGTGCCAGCCGCGGCTCCTCGGCACGGACGTCCGAGAATCGAGCGAACCGCGTTGTCCACCCGTCGGATTCGATGAGCGGCGGTCGCCTGCGGCTCACGGATCAATGCACGACGAGGGTGCCGGGCGACCTCCTGCAATCCACGTTCGAGATCACTCAGAGCGTGTCGAAGGAGCAGGGTCCACTCAAGGTCAGTCGGTGCGCCGCGAGCCACGTCACCGAACCCGTACGTGGTCCCTAACCACTGTAACGCGAGCGCCCCGAGCTCGCGTTGAATCTCCTCAATCATGTCCTCTCGATCAGTCTCGAAATCCAGCTTGGTCGGAAATACCTTGACGATGACCTCAAACTCAGGCTCGCGGTCGCAGAGAACGACGAACCGCGAGAGGCCGACGCCGGATCCGAAGCTCAGCGTGCCGGTGTGGAGTTCGCCGTCCTTGAACTCGCGAAGGCGATGGAGGAGTGAGGGATCTCGGTGGTCAACCCGCACGCGCATTGCTGAAGATCGCGCCACCGCGCAGACATCATAGTCCGTGTTCTCGAAGAACCGCGGCCCGACTGAACGGGGGGGGACCCAGCCGACGACACTATCCCCGCCCACCTCGACGCCTCCGCAACCCGACCTGAGGACCCGGACCTCAAGAATGCCCGGGGTTGCCGGGGTATCTCTCTCAGGCACGTCCGCGCGGGCCGTTGGGCCATCGAAGGTGAACGTCACCCTATCCGTCGAGATGCTCAGGAGTCTCGCCACCGCTCAGATCCAGTAGGAGGTGAAGCCCTCCTCAACCATGCGATCCCACATCAAAGCCAATCTGGCGGAAGTTCGAGGCCAGGGCGAACGGGCCAGCGCGGCCGGCCGGCCCTGCTGCTCCCAGTCATCGCGAACGGCAGTCGCTGCCTCCTCGAAGGCGGCAGCAGGCTTCTTACCCGCGGCCCAGCACAGCAGGTGAGCCAGCGCGATGCGGATAGCGCGGCTTCCGCCTGAAATACGGGGAAGCACCTTCATCAACATCGCGAGGTCGAACGGGTCGACCGGCTCGCCGGCTCGCGTCACGAACGCGGACTTGGCCTGGGAGGCGTTGCGCACAAAGAGCACGATCTCGTCGCGACTCCGGTAGCCGAGGTGCAGCTGCGCTGGGGCCAGGATGAGGTTCACCTCGACGAGCGTCGCGATCACGGCATCCACCTGCTGGGCTGCAGGCTCACCAACGCCCGAGAGGTCGGCGAGCCGCCGCGCGGAGCGCAGCCAGAATGAGACGGGGATTTGGAAGGACGAGAGTGGATGTGCCGATGCAGCCTTACGCCAAGTGCCGAGGTCGACCGTCGAGAGTTCGATCGTGAACGCCCGGTCGAGGACCTTCTTGCTGAACCCAAAGGTCGATTCGTCCATGTTCACCGTGCCGACGAGTGCCAGATTCGGCGGGATGCGGAGGCCCGCCCAGCCCGGATCATCGCCTGCGAGTTGTTTGCCCAAGAGCCTTCCGGAGGCGCCGCTCCCATCGTCCGAGCGCTCTTCGATCGCGCTGAGCACCTCGGCGAAGTAGTGCTCAACCCTCGCCAGGTTCATCTCGTCGATGAGGCACACGTGGAATCGTGTGTCGTCGTCGGCCGCATCTCGCGCAGCAATCGCGAGATCACCTGGACGAAATACGCCTTGAAGGTCGCGGTAGCCCAGGAGGTCGGACGAGTCTGTCCAATCCGGGCGAACGGCGACCCGCGTCCGGGGCGCTGCGCCGGTCACGCCGCTCACGAGACCGGGGAGCTCGGACTTGCCGGTGCCGGACACGCCGCCGAGGATCAAGAAGGGCTTCGTACGGAGAGCGGTGACATAGGCCGCAATCTGCCAGAGCTCGAATACCCAGCCACCCGCTTCCAGTGCCGCATGGATGGCCGCGATCTCCTTACCCGGTGGCGGCGGTGGCAGCGGAATCCAGTCGCGAAGCTGGGCAAGGAGTTGGCGTGCGTCGGCCAGGCTCGCGCCATCCACGAGGAGCCGGAGCCTGCTGCCTTGATTCGCACCCGCGATCTTCCCTGTGAGCGTGAAGATGTTCCGTGTCACGCCGGCGGAATCGATGTTGATCTCGGCGGGTGTCGGGACCAGTGGGAGGGGCTGGAGCGGACCTCCTTGCGGATGGTAGGCGACCTGGACAAGCTCGAACGAGGAACCGGAGAGCGCGGTCAGCAGGCGCGCGAACCCTCCCCGGCGCCTTGCTGAGCCGCCAACGGAGTTGACCACGAACGAGGGCTTGCCCTCCCACTCCTCAACGCGCACCTGACAGTCATCAACGATCCGAGTCCAGGCGGTCGGCTCGTCGGGCTCTGGTCGAAGACTGGTCGCCTCCACGCCCGGGGCGACTCCCCTGAGGGCGTCCAGGCAGCTGGCGAGCCGGGACTCGGCACCATCCTCGGATCGCAGGTATTCGGCGTAGCTCGATGCCCGTCGGATCTGCGCATCGAGTCCGCTGGTGTCCCCCTTGAGCGCGGCCAGCACCAACGTGAAGAACTCGTCACGAGGCACGCCAATTATGCGTTTGTTGAATGACTCCGCGTAGTTCTCGACGGTGTGGCCTCGAAGCCGTACGAGCTCCTCGGGAACGCGATTAACGAGTGCACGAACGCCGTCGATGTCGGCCGCCCGGGTTTCCGCCACTGTCCAGAGCACAGCCAGGAGGTAGCTGAAGCGGGTATTATCGACCGGCTCCTTTCCAAGTTCCGGTGTCACATCCGCGACCGCGATCGCGACCGGGGGCGTGGGCAGCGTCGACTGATTCTCCGCGGGAGCGCCCCGGCGCAACCGCCACGTTCCGTCCCGAAGGGACTCGAAGATATATGGCTGATTCCGCTTTTTGTTGTTCAGCTGCTCGGTGCAATGTACCTGAAGTTCGCCGCGAACGGTCTCGACGCTTCGCGCCGATCCTGCCGCGACCATCCGCGCGTGAATGTGCTGCGGGAGCAACGGGCCATCGGCGTCTTTGAAGGCGGCCTCGATTTCTTCCCATATCTTCAAGAGAACCTCGCGTGGCGACGCTCGTAACCGCCCGTTCAGCTCCGATCCGCACGGCGACGAGGGTTCGCTGGAGACATTCACGGGTCGCCTGAGCTCGACGTCGCCCCTTCGAACCGAAAATCACCCTCCCTGAGGAGTCCCAGCCGCCAACCGATTCTGGAGTATTCCACTTACGCCTACGCTTTCACACCTTCGTGAAAGCCCGTGAAACGGGGCTGCTACCGCTTGCCACCGGCTATCCGCTAGTGTAAGAATGGTACCGAACCGTAAGGCGCAAACATGGTATCCGAACCCCCGCCGCCGATCCGCACCGCCCTCTACATCCGCTCCGCCACCGAACCCGGCGGCTCCCTCAACACCCAGGAGGCCCGTCTCCGTGCATCGGTCGCCGACCGCCCGGCTCCCCACGTCATCGTCCGCACGTTCCGCGATCCCGCCACGAGCGGCCTCACGCTCGACCAACCCGGCCTCCGCGACCTCCTCGCGGTCGCCGCCGCCCACGCGATCGACGTCGTCATGGTCACCGGCCTCGACCGCCTCACTCGCTCGCCCCGCGACCGCGCCGACCTCCGTCACGACCTCGCGGCCCACGGAGTCCGCATCACCACGCCCGACGAGGAGCGCGATCCCGCCTTCGCCACCCTGATCCAACAGTTCTCCGCCCTCGCCGCCTCGTAGGTCCCCCAGTGGCAACCCCGACCCGTCCTGCCTCCACCACGCCCACCGACGCCCTCCGCGTCGCCCTCTACACCCGCGTCTCCACCGACAACCAGCTCGGCGACGAGGGCTCCCTGGAGACCCAGGAGGCCCGCCTCCGTGCCTCCGTCGCCTCGCGCCAGGCCCCGCACCTTGTCGCCCGCGTCTTCCGCGAAGAAGGCGCCAGCGGCAAGAACCTCGACCGCCCCCAGCTCCAGGAGATGCTCGCCGCCGTCCGCGCCGGCCAGGTCGACGTGGTCATGGTCACCCGGCTGGACCGCCTCTCCCGCTCGCTCCTCGACTTCTACGAGCTGCACCGGGCCTTCGAGGCTCGGAACGTCCAGTTCGTCTCGCTCAACGAGTCCTTCGACACCTCGCAGCCGATCGGCCGGGCGATGCTCAAGCTCGTGCTGGTCTTCGCCGAACTCGAACGCGAGCAGACCGCCGACCGCACCCGCATCGCCATGCAGGCGCGGGCTGAGCGTGGCCTCTGGAACGGCGGCGCCCCGCCGCTCGGCTACGACGGAGACGGCAGCGGTCACCTCGCCGTCAACGAGCCCGAGGCGGTCATCGTCCGCGAGGCGTTCGAGAAGATGACCGAGCTCCGGTCGATCCGCGAGGTCGCCCGCTACCTCAACGCGAAGGGCTACCGGCAGAAGCGCTACTCGTCGCGGCGGCAGGGCGACAAGGGCGAGCGGCCGTTCACCAACGCCGTCGTCGACATCATGCTGAAGAACCGGCTGTACCTCGGCGAGGTCCCGCACTGCGGCAACTGGCACCAGGGCCAGCACCCCGCGATCATCGACCCCGTCATGTTCGACCGGCTCCAAAACATCCGCGAAGACAACCGGCGTGGCGCGAAGGCCCCCCGCGAGGATCGGCCGCACGAGTACCTGCTGACCGGCCTCGCCCGCTGCCCGGCCTGCGACTCCGCGCTCACCTCGGCGACCACCACCAACAGCGCCGGCACCCGCTACTTCTACTACCGCTGCGTCTCGACCTCGAAGGAGGCGACCTCGACCTGCCCGATCGGCCAGCTCCCGGCCGGGCCGTTGGAGGACGCGGTGCTCGCCATCGTCCGCCGCGCCGCCTCCGACCCGGTGCTGGTGGCGCGCGCCATCAACGAGTCCAACCGCATCGCCAAGGACCTCCTTGAGCCGGCCCGCGCGCGGCTAAAGACGCTCCAGGCCGACTTCACCGCCAACAAGGCGGAGCGCCACCGGCTGCTCGACGCCATCCTGGCCATCGGGGCGGCCGGCATGGACACGGCCCGCGACCGCATGCTCGCTCTGGAGGAGCGTGGCCGAGCGCTCCAGCAGGCCATCGCCGACGAGGAGGGGAAGCTCGGGGTCGACGAGAGCCGGTCGCTCTCGCTGGCCGCGATCCACCGAGTGCTGCGCGACTTTGACCAGCTCTACCCCCACTTCACGCCGGGCGAGCGCCGAGAGCTCCTGCACGAGATCATCGACGAGGTGCGCGTCTACCCCGACCGCGTCGAGGTCGCCCTGTACGACGGGACGCATGCCTCGGCCCCGCTGGAGCAGGCCGTGCGCAAGGTGCGCGGTCCCGGCGGTGGGGGAGGGAAGTTCCCGGCCGTGGTTCACGCGGTTCACGGGGAGGTTCACGCCCCGACGAAGGAACGTGAACCATCACCCGGTACCCAGGGCGCTGTGGGCGCTACTGTGAAGTTAGCGCAGCGCGTGGAATGGCTCCCGCTCCCAGACTTGAACTGGGGACCCCCGGATTAACAGTCCGATGCTCTAACCAACTGAGCTAAGCGGGAATGCGGCCCCCCTTTATCGGACCGCCTCCGCAGCGTCAACCACTTTCCGCACGTCGAGGTGCTCGCTCCGCGCCAGGCGACGGATCATCCGGGCGCGCATCCCCGCATCCGGCCCCGCGAGCGCAGCCCGCGCGATCGTCAGCGCTCCCTCGGCCGTAAATCCGTCGACGCCAGAGGCGACCACGATCGCCAACCCCGCCTTGTCCGGATCGGCGACCCAAGCCGAGGCACGCTCGATCACCACCGCATCGACCGCAAACCCCGCGATCAAGCAGTCCGCCGCCCGGATGGAGACGTAGCCGGGCTGGACATCGCCCTCCGCCAGCGCGATCAGCTCGTCGCGCACCTCGGGGCCGGTCCCGAGCGCCGCGCAGTCAGCGCCGTCCCGGAGCTTCAACGCGTCGTAGGCACCGCCCGCCAGCGCTCCGCCGATCAAGATCCACATCGCAACCCCCATCATTCGACCCCCACCCATCCCTGCAACACCCCGGCCTGGTCGCCCGTGATCGCATCCTGGCGCTCGCAAGACCCGGCGCTCGCGCTCGTGCACACCGGGTAGGGGAACATGAGGTTCGACCCGAGGTCCCGCTCACACGAGCCGATCGCGGAACAGTCCTCGGTGTCCGAGAGCGCATCCCAGTACTCGAACCCGTCCTCGACCGGATGAAACAGGCCGAGGTAGTGCCCCACCTCGTGCGCCATCGTCTCGCCGAACAGCAGGACGTCGGCCTCCTGGAACTCGCCGTCCGCGCCCGCGTTCGCGAGCCACGACACGAACACTGCGGCATGGTCCGCGGCCGCGTAGGGACCGGGGATGCCGCCGGCCTCGCCGTAGAGCCACCGGTCGTCGGCGATGCGCTCACCGACGATCAGGAGGGCGGTGCGCTGGTCACTGTCCTCGTGGAACGCCGAGATTGCCTCGAGCCCCTCGTAGGTGTCCGGAAGCTGGGCATCGACCGCGATGTCCGCGTAGGACGGCTCCAACGTGATCCCGACGGCCGCATACAGCTCCACCCAGTAGTCCACCGCGTCCTCGACGCCCTCGACCACGCCGTCCTCGTCCCGCACGCCCTCGGCGTAGGCGATGACGGCCCGGAGTACGCGCTCGTCCGCGGGCACCGTGCGTGTGAGCACCTCGACCTGCACGTTCTCGCCGCCGGAGTAGTACCCCTGCGCGTCGAGGGTGGAGATCACGACCTCGTAGGTCCCCTCCTCCAACGGGCCGTCCTCCTCGCGGACAGGCCAGTTCAAGGTCGTGGCGAACTCGGTGGGGAAAAAGCTCTCCGTCAGGGAGAAGCTCGAGTCGTACCAGTCCTCCCAGTCGAGGATCAGCTCCTCCTCGGGGTCGTAGAGGTACTCGGTCGACAGCATGCCTCGGTTGCGCTTGACGATGATCTGGAAGGCGGCCGCGCCGTCCTTCACCTCGACCGGAATGGTCAGGTAGCCGTCTCGGTCCGAGGTGTCTTCGTACGTGGTCGAGCTGACGACGTCCGGGCGCGTGCCCGGCTTGTCGGCGTCCTCGCCGTCCGGTCGGACACAGGCGAGGAGCAACGGAAACATCATTTGAGGATCTCCACCTGGGCCGGGAGGGCCGGGTCATTCTTCACACCGCCGCGCAGGTGGCCGCCCTCGAGCGTCACGGTCGGCGCACGGGTGGTCGTGCCTCGGACGTCGAGCACGCCGTCCACCTTCACGCCCTCCATCGATACCTTGGCCCCCTCGCGCGCCGCCACGTCGCCGCCGAGATGCCCTCCGGTCACGAAAACCTCGGCCACGCCGGTGACGAAGAGGTCACTTCCGATGGATGCGTGGTTGCGACGGAACGTACCGCCCTCGACCCGTAGGGTGCCGCGGTTGGCGTATACGCCGCCGCCCCCGCCCTTTCCCCCGCCGAGGGCCCGTGCGGTGTTGTCCTCGACGATGCAATTCGCCAGCACGACCTCGGAGTAGGCGGTCAACGAGACGCCGCCGCCGGCCTCCGCGCTGCCGCCTCGCAGGGTCAGGGCCTCGATGCGGACGACGAGATCGTCCCCGTCCACCGCCACGACGCTGCCGCCGCCCTTCGCGTCGAGCACCGCGCCCGCCTCGCCGCGCAAGGTGACGCTCACCGTCGGGGCGAGGGGGCCGGCGTGCACCCCGGGCCCGAGGCACACGATCCCACCGGCCGCCAGCGCCTCGGCCAGCGGCTGGCCTGCCTCGACACGGGCCGTACACACCGCCATTGGCGCCTCCACGGGTAGATCAACCGGTAGACCCACGGGCAAATCCACGTTTGAATCCAAGCGCTATCCCTGGGTCTTCGTGGACGGCGGGGTGTTGGTCGTCAGGCTGTCGAAGTGGGCCAGGAACTCGCCCGGCGTGATCGGCTTCGGCTGGTAGGTACCCCAGGGGTTGTAGAACTGGAGCTCCTTTCCGACCACGCCCTCGAATGCGTAGGCGTGGTTGCCGATGATGGTCTTCGCCACGTCGAGCACGCCCTCGTAGTCGAACGCCACCTCGAGGTCGGCCGCCGCCGCCGGGCCCTTGTCCTTCGCGAAGGAGAGTTCGAGCTGGTCCTTGGAGTCGCCCTTGTAGTTGACGACGCCGCTCTTGAGCCCGGTCCCCGACAGCTTGCCGGTCTTGTCGCCGTGGCTGCCGCTGTCGTGGATGTCCCCGGCCTTGCCCTTGGTGTCGGTGATCGCGATGGAGCCGGGATGGATCTCGTTCCACCGGTGGGTGTGGGTCAGCGCGCCGGTGAACGGACCGTTGCCGCTGCCGCTGAAGGGCTTCTGCACCGCCGACTTTCCCGAGTCCTTCACGCCCGCGTAGATGGCCTGGCCGTCCTTCTGCGCCTGGGTGAAGAACGGGATGACCTCGTCCTCCTTCATGCTCGAGGGCCGCTTGTTCTTCGAGCGCACGCCGGTGATCTCGGCCATGGCCTCCTCGCCCGTGCCGCCCTCGCCGATAACGTCGTAGCCGCCCTTCCACTTGGCGTAGGCCTTCTCGATGATGGCGGACCACATCACCCCGCCCTCATCCCCGGCGTAGCTGGGGTCCTTGCGGTTGGCCTTCTCGGTGGGGAGGTAGGCGTCGACCTCGATGTACACCGGCTTGGCGGCCCCGCGGCCCTGCTCCTCGTAGAAGCGTACCGTGTAGGTACCCTTCTTCTTGTCGTACTTGACCATGTCCTTGATCGCGCCAGGTGAGGCGTTGGCGACGGCGGCCATCGACGCGATGAGGAAGCAGTCGCCCGCGGCCCCTTGGGCGGTGTCCTTGCCCTTCGGGTTCACTGGGGAGTGGTCGCCCTCGACCTTGCTGTAGACGAACTCGTCCGCCAGCTTGGTGTCGTCCTCGTCGCGAGTGAGAGAGGGTTGGTCCGAGAAGATCGCGCCGTCCACCCAGCCCTCGACGTTCTTCTCCCCGTCGCGCACCTTCACCTTGATCCGGCTGCCGCTCACCAGGAGGATGGTGGCCTGCGAACCATCCGCCACCTCGGCTGCGCTGCGGCCCTTGCCGTCGGAGCTGCGCGAGAGCTTGACCGTGGCTTCGGTCCCGATGAGCGCGCCGGTCTGGCCCTTGCCGAGCTTCGTCGGCCGTGAGGGCTGCTGCGCGCCCGCCTCCTGCAGCTCCTCCCCGTCGGGGAAGCTCGCGCTCGTCGCGCCCGCGTCCTCGGCGACCGCGGGGCCGGTCGTCCGCTCCTGGACTGCGGCGTTGCCGAGCCGCGCCTGCCGGCTGGAGGCCCCCCCGCCAGACATGCCGCCCCCGGAGGGTGCGTCGCCGCCCTTTCGGCGTCGAACCGGGGACTGAAGCTGTCGCTGGAGCATGCGCCCTCCCGACGCCATGGTAGCGGAAGGGCTCGGCCGATGCCAGCGAGAGGACAGAGCGGCGGGCGCGATCGTGCGCTACGCTCTGCACGGCCTCGTCTGCTCTGGACCCGAAGCCCGGGCTCGAGCTAGCCGAGTTTCCAGGGTTTTCCGGCGAGAAATCGGGTCGTCGGCCGCCATGGCCCTTGACCTGCCAACACCCATCATGCTCTTCTGTTAGAACCCCCTTCCTTTTGGCTGACCCGTGAAGCTCGTCCTGCGCCTCGCCTCCACCGCCATCGTCGCCGCCGGCGCGGTGCTGACCCTCCACGTCGCGACGCCGTCCCTCCAGGCGTCGGTGCCGCCGGTGGGCCCGCTCGTCGGCGCCAGGGCGAGCGGCTCGATCGGCGACGCGATGAGCGGCTCGTTGAGCGGAGCGTTCGGCACCCCTGAGGCGCCGCCGGCTCCGACCGCCGCGCGGGTTGCCACCGAGGTGGCTTCGGGCCTTGGCTCCAGCCTGATCGCCGGCGATGTCGACACCGCCTGGCACCGCCCCACGTGGTTCCCCGCCGTCAACGACCTCGACACGGTGGCCCTGATGAACGGCCCCGTGGTGGGTGGCCCCGCCCCGTCGCTGCGGTCGCGCTCGGTGTTCGTCTACGACGTCGACGCGGGCCTGCCCCTCATCGACAAGAACGCCGACGTGGTGCGGCCGGTCGCGTCGCTCACCAAGATGGTCTCGTCGCTCGCGCTCATGTCGGCCGAGCCCGACCTCGATCTCGAGCTCTGTGTCACCGCGGCGCAGTACCCCACGCGCTCCGGCGCGCGGAGCCGCCTCTCCACCGGCGATTGCCTCGGCGGTTGGGACGTCCTCGGCGCGGCCCTCGTCGCGTCCGACAATCGCGCGGCGTACGCGCTGGCCACGGTCTCCGGCCTCGACATGGACGCCTTCGTCGCCCGCATGGACGACGTGAGCGCCGACCTCGGAATGGACCGCTCCTCCTGGTCCGACCCCTCCGGCCTGGAGGACGAGAACCTCTCCACCGCCCGCGACATGGCCCGCGCCACGGTGGCCGTCGCGTCTCACCCGGTGCTTTCCGCCATCGCGACCGCGCCGTTCTGGGATCTGTACCGCTCCAACAAGCAGGCGCCGCGTCGCCTGTTCACGACGGATCGCCTGTCGGGCCGCACCGACCTCGACGTGCTCGCCGCGAAGACCGGCTACACCGACACCGCGCGGTACTGCTTCACGACGATGGTGCAGACCGCGAACGGCCGCCGTCTCGTCATCACGCTGCTCGGCGCCGAAGGCAAGCTGTCCCGCTGGGCCGACGTCGACCGCATCCTGCGCTGGGCCGACTCCGGCGCATCGTAGACCGATGCCCACCCCCGTCCACATCATCGCGGGCTTCCTCGGCGCCGGAAAGACCACGACGATCCGGGCCTGGATGGCCGCCAACCAGGGGCGGGAGCGCGCCGCGATCATCGTCAACGACTTCGGCGAAGCGGGCGTCGACGCCGCGCTCGTGTCGGAGGGCTCGGACGTCTCGGTCACCAACATCCCGGGCGGATGCATCTGCTGCACGGCGCCCGCGGGCCTCGCGCGTGCGGTCGCCGCGGTGCTGGACGAGGTGCGGCCGGACCGGCTGTTCATCGAGCCGTCCGGCCTCGCCCGCCCACAGGACGTCGTCGACATGTTGACCCGCGGCGACCTGAAGGACCGCGTGGCGCTCGGCCCCACCCTCGTGATCGTCGACCCGTCGTTGGCCTCCGCCCACCTCGTCGACACGCGTCTGGTCGACACGCAGCTCGAGGCGGCCGACGTGGTGGTCCTCAACCGCGTCGATCTCGCGCCGCCCGACGTGCTCGCGTCCTTCCGCGCGCGCATCGCGACGCTCTGGCCCGGCCCCGCGCGCGTGCTCGAGACCAGCTGGGGCGTCCTGCCGGCCGACGCCCTCGCCTGGCCCGCCGCCGTGCCCTCCGAGGGGGCTCCACCCGCGCTCCGCTACTCCGCCCTACCGGGTGGGCCCTCGACCGAGGGCTTCCGCGCGCGCTCGTGGCAGTTCCCGCCCGAGGTGACGGTGAGCTGGGACAAGCTGCGCGCCGTCTTGACCTCGACCGCGGACATCGTCCGCTTCAAGGGGATCTTCCACGGCGGAGACACCGGCTGGTTCCGCGTCGACGTGGCGGGCGGGCGGCTCGCCATCGACGGCACCGCATGGCGCCGGGACAGCCGCGCGGACCTCATCGTCGGCCCGCTCGCGGATCTGGACGCGTTCGCTGTCGCGCTCTTGGCGTGCATCGTCGAGACGCCCGAGGCGCCCGCCGCGCCCGGCGTCACGCTCGTCGATCTCGCCGGCGTGGAGCGTCACCTGTCTCGCGACGCGCTCCTCGCCCTCCCCGGGCAGGTGCCCGACGTGAGCGCCGTGGTCGCCGGCCGCGTCGGCTCCGGCGTCCTCCTCCAGGAGGTGCTGGCCCTCGCCGCCCCGCCCGCGGACGCCCGCTTTGTCGCCCTCGCGCTCGACGGCATGGCCAGCCCGCCCGTTCCGGTCTCGGGCGTCGGCGGTACGCTGCTCGTCCATTCCCTCGGCGACGCGCCGCTGCCCGAGAACCAGGGCGGGCCGTTCCGCATCCTGGTCCCGACCGGGCAGGCCCCGAGCAGCTGCGCGAACGTCAAGGGGGTCGCGAGGCTCCGGCTGCTGCCCGGCTCGTCGTAGGCCTACTCCAGGCCGATCAGCTCGACGTCGAAGATCAACGTCGCGTCCGGCGGGATGACCCCGCCCGCCCCGCGCGCCCCGTAGCCGAGGGAAGGCGGGATCTCGAACTGCCGCTTCTCGCCCACCTTCATCGCCGCCACGCCCTCGTCCCACCCGGGGATGACGCCGCCGGTGCCGACGGCGAACGTGAACGGGCGGCCGCGGTCGAGGCTGGAGTCGAACTTGGTGCCGTCCGCGAGCCACCCGGTGTAGTGCACCAGCACGGTCTGGCCGACGGTCGGAGACGCGCCCGTGCCCGCCTTGAGCACCCAGGACTTGAGGCCGGTGGGGGAGGTGACGGGCTCGATGCCCGCGACCGAGCTCGGCTTCGAGTTGTCCACCCGCTCCGCCTTCGCGGGGTGCGCCGCGGTCTTGGCGTCGGACGCGCCTCCGGACGGGGGGCTCTGCGGCTCGGTCGAGCAGGCGAGGAGAAGGAGGAGGGAGGCGAGGGAAGCGTTACGAACCATGGTCGCCGGCTATCCGTCGCGCGGGGGCCGGGCCACCGGGGTACGTTCCGGAGCCGGAGGTGTGGATGGCGCTCGAGCGGATGGATGTCCTCGGCTGGAGAAACGTCGCGCTCGGGGTGTGGCTCGACCTGACCACCACCGGGCTGAGCCCCGCCGATCTCGCGGGGGCAGAGGCCGACTTCGTCCTCCCGTTCCGCGCCATGGCCGATCTGGAGGCCGGCTCCATCGCCAACCCGGACGAGCAGCGGCGCGTCGGTCATTATTGGCTTCGTACGCCCGAAATCGCGCCCGATGGGCTGGCCGCCGTCATCGACGCGGCGCGGGAGGCGGCGCGGGCGGTCGCCTCGGCAGTGCACCAGGTGTCCGAGCTCCGCACGGTCCTCGTGCTCGGTATCGGCGGCTCGGCCCTCGGCCCCCAGTTCGTCGCCGACGCGCTGGCCGAGCCCGACGATCGCATGCGGGTGGTGTTCCTCGACAACACCGATCCCGACGGCTTCTCCCGGGTGCTCGGCCCGCTCGACCTGGAAGAGACCCTCGTGGTCTGCATCTCCAAGAGCGGCGGCACCGCGGAGACACGCAACGCCCTGCTCGAGACCCAGGCGGCCTATGCGCGCGCCGAGATCCCCTTCGAGGCCCACGCCATCGCGATCACGGGGGAGGGGAGCGCGCTCTGGAAGGCCGCGGAGGGTTGGCGCGCGCGGCTGCCGATGTGGGACTGGGTGGGCGGCCGCACCAGCCTCGCGAGCGCCGTGGGCCTCCTGCCGATGTGGCTCCAGGGCATCGACGCGGACGCGTTCCTCGCGGGCGCCGCCGCGATGGACGAGGTCACCCGCATCCCGCACGTCTCCCGCAACCCGGCCGCGCTCCTCGCGCTCGCCTGGCACCACCTCGGTCAGGGGCGGGGCGCGCGAGACATGGTGATGCTGCCGTATCGGGACCGGCTCGTCCTGCTCTCGCGCTACCTCCAGCAGCTGGTGATGGAGTCTCTCGGGAAGGAGAAGGACCTGGCGGGGCGGATCGTCCACCAGGGCCTCACGGTGTACGGAAACAAGGGTTCGACCGACCAGCACGCCTACGTCCAGCAGCTGCGGGAGGGGCCGGACGACTACTTCGCCACCTTCATCGGCGTGCTCGATGACGGCTACCACGGTGGAGTCGAGGTTGATCCCGGGCTCGACGCCGGAGATTACCTCCAGGGTTTTTTCCTCGGCACCCGCAAGGCGCTGTCCGAGGGCGGCCACCCCTCGCTCACCATCCTGCTCTCGCAGCTCGACGCGTACCGCGTGGGCGCGCTGGTGGCGCTGTACGAGCGCGCGGTCGGCCTCTACGCGTTCCGCATCAACGTGAACGCCTACAATCAGCCCGGCGTCGAAGCGGGCAAGAAGGCCGCGGCCGAGGTGATCGCGTTCAAGCCTCGCCTGCTCGCCGCGTTGGATGACACACCCGCTACCGTCGCCGTCCTCGCCGAGCGCGCGGGCGTGTCCGACCAGTCCGTGGCCTGGTTCCTGTTGATGCGTCTCGGCGCGAACGGCGGGGTGCGGTACTTCCCCGGGGCCGGCCCCTGGACAGACCGCTTCGCCGCCGCGCCCGAGTGAGGCGTCTGCTCCTCTTCGCGGTGCCCCTCCTCGCCGGCTGCTCCGGCCCCGACCCGGACGCCTTCTGCGCGGGCTTCGCCCCCGACCCGTGGGACCCCCTGCTCGAGCCGGACGTCCGCGTCGACGAGGCCACCGCCGTCTGGGAGGTCGTGGGCGCCGCAACCGTAGTCACCACAGGAGCGGACACCGCCGCGTCCGCGAGCTGCGGCGCGCCCCCGTGTCTCGCGGTCACCGGCCCCGGAGGCGCCGCCCTGGCGCTCCAGCTCAATCGTGGCGTCGACCACGTCGTGAGCGGCACGCTCTTCACCGACACCCCGGTCACGCTCACGGTCACCCACACCGCGACGGACGGCCCGCTCCGCACCCTGGCCGAGCAGACCTTCGAGTCCGGAGTCTCCACCGCCTTCGAGCTCCCGGTCGTGATCGACGCCGCTGGCGCCGACATCGGGATCACGCTCACCCTCGAGGAGCTCGGAACCGCCACCCTCGACGACTTCGCGGTCACCGGGGAGCGCTGGGCGGCCTCGCCGGACGCGCCCGCGGCGCCGGTGCGCGTGGGCGTGCTCATCCACATCGAGGATGACCCGAACTTCCTCCTCCGCGAAGACACGTGGCGCCGCCGCGCGCGCCTCATCGAGGCCCTCTCCGGGATGTTCGCGGCTCACGGCGCGCACCTGACGCTCCAGGCGGACGCGACGTTCGTCCGGGGCGCCGCCAACTGGGACGAGGGATGGATCGCCGCGCGGAACGCCGAGGGGATGGGCTGGTCGGTGCACATCCACGACGAGGCGAGCGAGGGCGGCGTGGAGCAGGCCATTCGCGACGGTCGCACGGCCTTGCGCGAGTCGGGCGCGCTCACCTCCGATCTGAACGGCGGCTTCGGCGAGGCCCCCTGGCTCGAGGCGCGGCTCGCGGGCATCACCAGCCTCACCGCGTTCAAGGACCCGGCGACCCAGCGCGGCCTCCCTCACGTGCAGGTCCAGCCGTGGCGCCTCGGCGACGGGGTGGGGTCGAGCGATCTCGACGCCTTCCTCCTACATGATCCCGAGGGTCCGGTCCTCTACCTCTCCGGCCACGACGTGCGGGAGGTCGAGCACGCGCGGTTCCCGCTCGTCGCCACGCAAACCCTCTCGCAGGTCCTCGCGCACGCCCGTCCGGACCACGTGAACGTCTGGTACTGGGTGCTCCACGTCGATGGCTTCGGCCCGCCGATGGACGATGACGCCGACATGGACGCCTACCTCGACGGCGCCGCCCTCCAGGATGACCTCGCGGCGTACGACGCGTTCCTCACCGACACCACGGATCCGCTCGTCTCGAACGGCTCGGTGGTGTACGACACGCCCGTCGGCATGGCCACCGCGTGGCGGGAATGGAACGCGGCGTGCGAGCAGGGGGATACCGCTCGATAGGGTGCCCCACCCCTCGGTGTGGGGCTATCGAGGGCCCCACCCCAACGATTCCGCGTTCTCCATCAGCTGTGCGCGCAGCGCCTCTCCTCGCACCCGCTCCATCGCTTCGATCACGTGGACCAGGAACGCGGGCTCGGATCGGCCGCGGTGCGGGCGTGGGCATTGGTCGGGGGCGTCGGTCTCCGCGAGGAGGCGATCCTTCGGCACCCGGCGCAGGGCGTTGAGCGGCTTGCGCGCGTTCTCCCAGGTCACGGGGCCCGCGAAGGAGAGGTGCAGCCCGAGCGCGACGTAGGCGTCCACCAGCTCGGGGCCGCCCGAGTAGCTGTGCATCACGCCGCGGAGCGGGGCGTGGCGGCGCAGGAGCGGGAGCATCCGGTCGTGCGCGCGAAAGCAGTGGAGGATGAGGGGAAGGCCCGAGTCCCGCGCGAGCGCGAGGTGCGCGGCCAGCACGCGCTCCTGCTCGTCCATCGCGACCGGCGTGGGCCCGTCGAGCCCGCACTCCCCGATCGCATCGGCGCCGTCGATGTCCTGGGGCACCGCGCGGCTCTCGGGGAGGAACTGGGGGTGGGTGCCCACCCCGAAGCGCCATCCGTAGTGTTGGGCCTGGGCGCGAAGGCGGGGCCACTGGGCCTCCACCACGCCCGGCACCACCACCCCGGTGATCCCGGCGGCCGCCGCGCGCGCCATCATGGCGTCCCGATCGGCGTCGAACCGAGGGTCGTCGAGGTGGCAGTGGGTGTCGATCACCGGCCGATCGAGGGGGGCGCGTCGATCAGTTGGTGGTGCCCTTGACCGGGGCGTCGCCGCTCCACGTGATGCGGAACTCGGCGCGACGGTTGGACGACCACGCGCGCTCGCTGGACTGCCCGTCGAGCGGGCGCTCCTCGCCGTAGGACACGTTCTTCACGCGGCTCGACGAGATGCCCTTGGCCAGGAGGTACTGCACCACGGCGTCGGCGCGCTTCTGGCCGAGAGCGAGGTTGTAGTCGGTGGTGCCGCGCTCGTCCGCGTGGCCCTGGACCTCGAGCTTGATGTCCGAGTAGTCGTTCATGATCGCGGCGTTCGCCTCGAGCGCGGACTTGCCCTCGCTCGTGAGGGTCGCGGCGTCCAAATCGAAGAACACGCGGCCGAAGTTCTTGGCCATCTCCGCGACGGGGGGCGGGGTCTCCTTCTCCTCGGTCTTCTCGACCGGGGCCTCGGTGGGCTCGCCCGTGGGGTCGGTGACGATCTTCTTCTTGCAGCCGTCGCACGCGACGATGAGCAGGAGGGGGATGAGAAGGAGGCGGTTCATGCGGTTTCGCTCAGGAGTTCGAGTGTTTGCCCCCCTAAACCTCCTGACCCGCTCTTGACAAGCCTCCGGTGCCCCCGGCCGGGGCGCTTCCATCGCTACGCGGACGAATTTTGACGGGACCCCTGGGATCTGCGCCCCTGCTGGTATAGCCTGCGCCTCTTTCGGAGCCTCCCATGAAGATCGCTGGTGGTTGTTTCGGTTGCCTCACGTTGGTGTTCCTGGCGCTTACCCTCGGGTGGAGCGTGATCTACGGCGCCATCGCGAGCGCCGATCCGGGCCTCGCCGCTCAGCTTTCGGTCCTCTCGATGCCCATCCAGTACGGAAGCAGCGCCTGCTGCTGCCTCTCCGGCGTCCTCGCGATCGTCCTGCTGGTCGCCGGCTCCATGGGCAAGAAGACCGAAGAATACGAATGATCGTAGGGGGGCCACCCCTGGTTCCGGACGTCTGGTCGGTCCTTCGTGGGCTGCCCATTCGCCCGGGGGACGATGGTGGCCTCATCAACCTGACCTGGTACGCCGGTGATCCGGTGGCCTGGGTCGCCCAGCGCCTGCACCCGGCGTTTCGGGCCGAGGTCCACGAGGACATCGAGGCGATCACGGCCCACCTCGCCGCGAAAGGGCTGGTCACGCCGCGGCTGGTTCGTACGGATGCGGGCGAGCTCTCCCATACGCTTCGTCGGGGAGATGGGGGCGACGGCGTGTACCGGGTGATGGACTACGTCCCCGGGCACACCCACCACCGGGTCTCCTCGGCGGGGCTGGCCGGCGCCGCCGGAGCGTTGGTGGCGCGCTTTCACGCCGCGGTGGACGATCTGGAGTGGTCCTACCGCCACGTCCGGCCGGGCGCGCACGACACGCCGCTCCACATGTCGCGGTTGGAGGAGGGGCTCGCCGGCGCCGCCGAGGGCGGGGGCCCCGCGGCCGATGCGCGGCGCGTCGCCGACGGCATCCTCGAGGCTTGGCGCACCTTTCCGTCGGCCTCGCTGCCCACGCGCCACGCGCACGGCGATCTGAAGATCTCGAACCTGCGGTTCGACGCCGCCGGCCAGGGCGTGTGCCTGCTCGATCTGGACACGCTCTCCGCGCTGCCGCTCGACGTCGAGCTGGGGGACGCCCTGCGGTCGTGGTGCAACCCCAAGGGCGAGGACGACACCGACACGTTCTTCGACATCGACACGTTCGCGGCCGCGATCCAGGGGTACACCCGCGTGCGCGCCCTCTCGGCCGAGGAGCGGGAGGCCCTTCCCGGCGCGGCGGAGCGCATCGCCCTCGAGCTCGCGTCCCGGTTCTGCCGAGACGTGTGGGACGACAATTACTTCGGATGGAACGCCGGTCGCTTTCCGTCGCGCGCGGCGCACAACCTGTTTCGTGCGCGCGGCCAGCTCTCGCTCGCTCGTTCGGCGCGTTCGGCCCGCGCGGCCGCGGCGCGGCTCCTTCACGCCTGAGTCGGTTAGGCCGCTCCTGTGTACTCGCTCCTCCTGCTCGTCGGCCTGCTCCACGCGGAGGAGCCCGCGCCGACCCCAGCGCCAGCCCCGGCGGAGGAGCCCGCGCCGAGCCCCGGAGAGGCGGAGTCCTTGCCGCCCCCCGTCGGCGCCCGGGTCGCGGGAGAGGAGATCGACGTCCAGCAGAGCCAGGAGGTGCTCCGGAAGCGCGCGGAGCTCTACGAGGCCCTCGTGAAGGAGGGCTACGTGCGCCGGCTGCGCCGCGAGGAGCGAACCGTGTTCCTCTCGGAGGACCCATGGAAGCCGCGCGTGATCGTGCATGACGATGGATGGGTGTACTTCAAGCGCGAGCCACCACGCTTGCATGCGCCGGGCCGGTCGTTCAGCGACCAGGGATCCCCGGCGAGCTACCTGCTCTGCGTCATCATGCCGACCTCCTGCTTGTCCGTGGGCGGGTGGCTGGTGTCTCCGCGCAAGATGGGCGCGGTCACCGCCGACGTGATGGACTCCACGCGCGACAAGGTGCGGGCCATGAACGACGCGGTGGCGCGCCGCGAGCTCGGCCACCGTTTGAACCAGGACATCCCCCGCGACCTCGAGGCCATCTGGGCCCGCGTCGATCTGCCGCCGGAGGGCCGCCGCCTGCTCCTCTTTGCGTATTGGGACACGCGGACGGACACCCCCGAGGGAAACGCGGCAAAGGGCGCGATCGAAGCGTTCCTGCGGGGTGTCGTGCAGCAGTCCGACATCCCGTTCACGGCCGAGGAGCTCGCGGCCCTGAACGCGCGACGCGAGAGCGTGCAGATCCTCGAGCTGGGCGCGCGCGCGCTCGACGCGCCCTAGCTCGCCGGAGCGCCTCCGCGCCGTCGTCGGTCGGCCCCATCTCCCTCGCGAACCGCGCCGCGGCGCGCTATTCATCGTGGATGGATGCTCCCCCGTACGATTTTGGCGGAGCCACCTTCGACCTCGCCGATCCCGCCGATCACGAGCTGGTGCGCTTCATCCTGTCCCAGGTGCTCTACGGCGAGGCCACCGGCGTGTACTGCGGCAAGTCGCTCTACGCGGCGGGCTCGCTCGAGGCGGCGCGGTTCTACCTCCGCCAGGCACGCCAGGAGCTGAACCACCTCGAGCTCTTCGCGGACGTGTTCCGCAAGCTGGAGATGGAGCCCGAGGATGCCCATTGGGTAGTCAAGCTGTTGTCGGCACACAACAATTACTACCCGCTCAAGGTGATGATGGAGCACGCCCTCGGAGAGGGCATGGTGCTCGACATCTTCCGCGAGGTGCTCCTCCAGACGCTCCCCGACAGCGACCCGCGGATGGCCGACATCAAGAAGAAGCTCCTCGTGGTCTGCCGCGAGGAAGAGGAGCACGTCGCCTGGGGAGAGAAGGAGACCGTGCGTCTCCTCGGGGAGATGCCCTGGCTCCGCACCCCGTACTACGGCTTGCTCGAGCTGCAGCTCACGGTCGCCCCGATGATCGTGCGTGCCTTCGCGGCGCGCGCCAAGGGCCACCCCGTGCTCGTCCACCTGCCCGGCTTCGTCGACTACGTGCGCGCGCGCATGTGGAAGCAGGCGCAGCGCCTCGGCTTCGCGCCCGCCGAGCGCCCCGGGTTGCCGCGCCGCCTCTGGGCGATGACGTGGGGGGTCGCCCTGTTCGTGCGGAGCCAGTTCGCGCGCAGCCACAGCAAGCTCGAGCATATCTATCGGTCGGAGCTCGGATTTGGCGTCACGCCGGGCGGCCGCCCGATCGACCAGGGCGTGACGCCGTGAGCCGCTCCAGATGAGCTTGTATTTCCGGCAGCTCGTGGCTGGGCGCGACTTCGGCGCGAACGTGCCCGGGTGCGCGCAGATGGCCAACCTCGTGTACCTGATCGGAGACAGTGACACACGCGAATGTGTCATCGTCGATCCCGCCTGGGCGGTCGACGAGCTGGTGGACGTGGCCGAGGCCGACGGCATGAAGATCGTCGGGGCCCTCGCGACGCACTACCACCCCGATCACGTCGGTGGGTCGATGTTCGGCTTCACGCTCGAGGGCGCCAGCCGCCTCGTGGCGCGCGCGGGATGCAAGCTCCATTGCCACGATCTGGAAGCCGAAGGGATCCGGAAGGTGACGGGCCTCTCGACCACCGATCTGGTGACACATGCGTCGGGTGAAAAAGTATCAGTGGGGAAGATCGAGGTCGAGTGGCTCCACACGCCCGGTCACACCCCGGGCTCGTCGTGTTTCCGCGTGGGGGACGCCCTCGTGGCGGGCGACACGTTGTTCCTCCAGGGCTGCGGCCGGGTGGATCTGCCCGGAGGCGACCCGGACCAGATGTACTACACGCTGACGCAGCGCCTCGCGACGCTCCCCGGGGACATGACGCTCTGGCCCGGACACAGCTACGGCGGCAAGCAGGCCACGCTCGACGAGGTGCGCCGGACCAACCCGTACATGCAGGTCAAGGATCTCGCGACGTGGCGGCGGTCGCGGTAGACTACGGCCGTGCTGCTCCTCCCTCTCACGCTCGCCTGTGTCTCCGTGGCCCCCTCCGACACGGACTCGGACTCGATCGACACGGTCGGGGACGATTCTGGGGTAGGGCCGGACACTCCCCCGGTCGACGAACCGCCGGGGGTGACGTTCCTCGATCCGCGCCAGGGAGAGCTGTTCTCGCCCAGTCAGGACGTGCGGGTAGAGGTCCTCACGGGAGATGACGGCGTACTCGGCGCGCTCTCGCTGAGCTGGGGCGGAGACGTGGGGGCCGCCTCGCTCCCCGCGCAGCCGGACGAAGAGGGCAAGGCCACCTTCTCGATCGCGCCCCTCCCGCTCGGGGAGTACACCGTGCAGGTCGTCGTGACGGACGGCGCCGGGCAGACCGCCGCCGCCGAGGTCGCGTTCACGGTGGTGATCCTCGACGCCGACGCGGACGGCTTCATCAACGACGCGCTCCGCGGGGATGATTGCGACGACGGGAATCCGGACGTCAATCCGGACGCCACCGAGGTGTGCGACGAGGTCGACAACGACTGTGACGGTCGCATCGACGAGAGCGTCACGCTCCCGTTCTACGCCGACACGGATGGCGACGGATACGGGGACGCATCGGTTCGAGTCGACCAATGTGTCGCCACGCCCGGCTGGGTGTCCGACGCGACCGACTGCGACGACACCGCGGGGGACGTGTACCCGACCAACGCGGAGACATGCGACCACCGCGACAACGACTGCGATCCCGACATCGACGAGGGCGTCCTCATCCCCTACTACCGGGATGCCGACGGCGACGCCTACGGCACCGACACCGACATCGTGTGGGACTGCTCGGCGCCGGCCGGGTACGTCGCGCCGGCGGGTGACTGTGACGACACCTCGTCCGCCGCGAGCCCCGCGGACTCCGAGATCTGCTACGACGGGCTCGACAACGACTGTGACGGCACGTCGAACGACTGCGGGCTCGGGGGCACGGTCGATCTCGGCATTGCGGACGCCAAGCTGCGCGGCGAGGGGGAGGACGACAATGTCGGCAACAGTGTGTCGGCGGCGGGTGACTTCGACGGGGACGGCCTCGCGGACATCCTCGTAGGGGGTCCGGGTGCGGACGGCGGGGCGCTCGGCTCGGGCGCCGCCTATGTGTGGTTCGGCGCGGTGAGCGGCACGCAGTTCAGCTCGTCCGCGTCGGTCGTGCTCCTCGGCGAGACGACGGGGGACGGCGCCGGATACAGCGTGGCTCCCGCCGGGGATGTCGATGCGGACGGCTATGACGACGTGTTCGTGGGCGCGTGGTCGAGCGATCTCGGGGGCGCCGACGCGGGCGCGGCCTACCTCGTGCGCGGCCCCACCGCGGGCATCCGGGAGCTCTCGGCCGCTGACCTCGTGCTGGTCGGGGAGTCCGCCGGCGACCAGGCGGGCCTCTCGGTCTCGGCCGCGGGGGACGTGGATGGGGACGGCCAGAGCGACGTGCTCGTCGGCGCCTGGGGGGCGGATGACGGGGGTGCCTACAGCGGCGCCGCCTACCTCGTGTACGGGCCGCGCTGGGGCACCGTGAGCCTCGGGGACGCCGACGCGACGCTCCCGGGCGGAGCCTCGGGCGACTTCGCGGGGCAGTCGGTCGCGGGCGTCGGAGATATCGACGGCGATGGCTACGACGACGTGCTGGTGGGCGCGCCGGGCACGTCGAGCGGCACGGGCACCGCGTACCTGCTCTTCGGGCCCCTCACGGGCCGCACCAGCCTGTCTGCCGCCGATGCAAAGCTGAACGGAGAGGTCGAGGACGACGCGGCGGGAGCCTCGGTCGGGGCGGCCGGAGATGTGGACGGAGACGGCACGCCCGACGTGCTCGTGGGCGCCTACAACTACGACTACGGCGGCGTCGACACGGGCGCGGCGTTCCTGGTCTGCGGCCCGATCAGCGGAACGATGGGGCTCGCCTCGGCGGACGCGGTGCTGGCGGGCGAGGGCGCGGGTGACAACGCGGGCTGGTCGGTGGCGGGCGCGGGCGACATGGACGGAGACGGGAAGGACGACGTGCTCGTGGGCGCCATCCGCGAGGACAGCGGCGGCACCCGGGCCGGGGCGGCCTACCTGGTCTATGGCCCGCTCGCGAGCTTCCTCGAGCTGGGCGACGCGGACGCGCGCATCCTCGGCGAAGGCACGAACGACTTCGCGGGCGCCAGCGTGGCTGGGGTGGGGGACACCGACGGCGACGGCAAGGGCGATGTGCTCGTGGGCGCGCCCTACGAGGACGCGGGGGTCAGCTCGGCGGCCGGCGCGGCGTACCTCGTGCTGGGGACGGGGCTCTAAGCCGCTCTCGAGGCGCCGCGTTCACAAGAGCTCGGCCGCCCGACGCACCTCGACGCGCACCATCTTCTTTCGCCACGTCGCGGGCTGAAGGTGGGTTCCGAGCGGTTGGACCGTCGCGTATGCCGCTTCGGCCAGGCGCTCGGGCGTATCCCCCGACACCTCGATGGGGCGCGGGCCCACCGCGCTCACCACGGCGCGGTAGCCCTCCGGGCCGCGCGAAGCGGCGACCAGCAGGTACCCGTAGTCGATCGCCGCGCGCGTTCGTGCCTTCCGATGGAGGACAGTGGCGGCGGGCGCGGGCAGGAGGACGCGGGTGAGTACTTCACCGGGGCGCACCGCGAGCCAGGCGATGCCGTCATCTTGATACATCTCGGCCATCGGCAGCGTGCGCTCCCCGTCCGCGGAGGCGAGCACGACCCGGGCTCCATGGAGCCACAACACCGGCACCGTATCGGCGGAGTGGGCCGCGTAGCAGCCCTTTCCCTTTGGCGCGACGTGACACACCGAGCCGTCACATTTGAGACATCCCCCGATGCCGGCTCGCCAGCCCTCGGGCTGGTTGTAATACACGCACCGTGTGTCGAGCATGATGTTGCCGCCGAGGGTCGCCGTGGCCTGGATGGTCGGCGTCGCGACCGTTGCGCACGCGGCCGCCAGGGCGGGGTAGCGGGCACGCACGGGCGCGAGGCGGGAGAGCTCGCGGAGGGTGAGGCCGGCGCCGATCGTGAGGCCGCCGTCTGCGGTCTCCTCGACCGTGCGCAGGCCGGGCAGGCGCCGCATCGAGACCAGGACGCCCGGCCGGAAGATGCGATGCTTCATCGACGGGAGCAGATCGGTGCCCCCCGCGACGAGCCGCGCGCCCGGGTCGGCGAGGAGGTCGTGCGCCGTGGCCCATGTATCGGGGGTCTCGAGGGAGAACGGGGCGAAGGGCAGCATCAGACACCCCCGTCGAGCGCGCGCTGGCGGCGCTCGATCGCGCGCAACACACGGTCAGGCGTGAAGGGAGCCTGCGTGAGGGCCACGCCCGTCGCGTCCTGGATCGCGTTCGCGATGGCCGGCACGGTGGAGAGCTGCGGGCCTTCCCCGGCCTCCTTCGCGCCGAACGGCCCGCCCGGATCGTGCGTCTCCACGATGGACACGAGGATCTCGGGGGTCTCGTGGAGCGTGGGGATCTTGTACTCGAGCAGGCTCGGCGCCACGATCACCCCGTTTCGATAAGCCTGCTCCTCGTACAGGGCCTCCCCGACTCCCATGTACACGCACCCCTCGATCTGGCCCTCCACGATGGTGCGGTTCAGCGCGCGGCCGCAGTCGTGGGCGCACCAGATGCGGTCGACGGTGACGATGCCTGTCTCCGGATCGACCGTGACCTCGGCCACCTGGGCGGTGAAGGAGTACGCCGGGGAGGGCCCCACCGACTGCCGACGAAACCGGCTGCCGACCTTGGGCGGCTTGTACCCGCCCGTGCTCCCGAGCGGCCCGTACGCCTCCTCGGCGAGCCACACCGCGTCGACGAAGCTCACTCCCTTCTCCGGCGACTCCTTCACGAACACGCGCCCATCGCGAGCGGCGAGAGCGGTTGTGTCACATCCGAGCTTGATCGCCACCGCCGTGAACAGCTGTGCGCGGATGGCATCCGCGGCCTCGATCGCGGCGTTTCCGGCCATGAAGGTGACGCGGGACGAATAGGAGCCGAGGTCCACCGGGGTGAGCGATGTATCACCCTCGATCACCCGAACGTCGGCGATGCCGATTCCGAGACGCTCGGCGGTCAGCACCGCGAGCATGTGTTGGCTGCCCTGCCCCACGTCCGCGGTGCCGGAGAAGATGGTGACCTCTCCGCTCCGGTCGACCTTGAGCTGGACGCCCGACTGCGAGAGCTCGTTCTGATACACCGGGTGCAGCGCGCCGCACATGTAGGCGCTCACCGCGAGGCCGATACCGCGGTTCGCCGGCATCTTGCCGCGCTTCTCGGCGTAGCCGCTCGCGGCGAGCACCGTGTCGATGCACTGCTTCATGCCGACGGAGCCGATCTTGAGCCCGTTGACGGTCTCGGTGCCCGGATCGATGCAGATGCGCGAGCGCAGCTCGGCGGGGTCCAGGCCGAGCTCGCGGGCGGCGCGATCCAGGTGCAGCTCCAACGCGAACCGCGGCTGGATGGCGCCGTGGCCGCGTTTCGGGCCGCACGGCGGCTTGTTGGTGTAGAGGCGGTGCGTCTCGAAGCGGTAGTTCTCAAGCTTGTACGGCAGCGTCATGAACACGCCGAGGTAGTAGCTGGTCACGACGCCGTAGCTGGAGTAGGCGCCGCCGTCGGCCCAGGCCTGAAAGTCGATGGCGGTGATCGTGCCGTCCTTCTTCAGGCCCATCTTCAGCCACATCTTCGTCGGGTGCCGGCCGCGGTGGGCGTAGAAGACCTCCTCGCGGGAGAGCACGATCTTCACCGGGCGGCCGAGCGAGAGAGCGAGGTAGCTCGCGCACAGCTCGGTGCAGAACGGGTCGCACTTGCCGCCGTAGCCCGCGCCGACTGCGGGCTTGATGAGCCGCACGTCCGCGTCGCGCTTGCCGAGCACGCGCGCCACGTCGCGATGGACATAGTGTACGTTCTGGGTCGAGGTCCACAACGTCAGCTTGCCGTCGGGCTCGGGCTGGGCGAGCGCGGCGTGGCTCTCGAGCGGCACGTGCGTGCTGCCGGGGTAGTGGTAGGTCTCCTCGATCACGAGATCCGCGGCGGCGAAGCCGGCGTCGATGTCTCCGTAGTTCTGCCACACGCGGCGGAGGATGTTGGAGGGCTTGCGCGCCTCGTCGTGCACGATGGGCTTCTCGGGGTTCAGCGCGTCCTCGATCGAGAGCACGGTGTCGAGCGGCTCGTACACCACGTCGACCAGGCGGCATGCCGACAACGCCGTTTCTTCGTCGATCGCGGCGATACATACGACCGGCTCGCCGATGTATCGCACCTTGCCGAGGGCGAGGGCCGTCTCGTCCTGGGTGACGGGGATGGCGCCGTACCGACGCGGGAGATCCTCGCCCGTCATCGCGCCGACCACGCCGGGGAGGGCGAGAGCGCGCGTGAGATCGATGGAGACGATGCGGGCGTGGGCGTGCGGAGACCGGAGGAACTTGCCATGCACCATGCGGGGCAGCTTCATGTCGGCCACGAAGCGCGCCTGGCCGGTGATGCGGGCGCGACCGTCGATCTTGGGCCCGCTGCGCCCGAGGACGCCGCCCTCCGCGGGCTGCCCGGCGTGGTTGTCGGCGGGGCCGTGGCTCATTCGGCCCCCCCTTCGGCCTGGGCGGGCTCGGAGGACGGGGATCCGCGGCCGGCGGCTTCGCGCGCCGCGGCGAGGATCTTGGTGTACCCGGTGCACCGGCAGATGTTCGACCCGAGGGTCTGCCGGATCGTGTCGTCATCGGGGTGCGGATCCTCCTCGAGGAGCGCGATCAGGGCGAGGACGATGCCCGGCGTGCAGTAGCCGCACTGGCTGGCGACGTGCTTGTCGAACGCGGTCTGGACCGGGTGCAGACGGTCCCCCTTGGCCACGCCCTCGATGGTGCCGACCTCCCGGCCTTCCATCTCCACCGCGAGGGTGATGCACGAGAGGCGCGCCACGCCGTCTACCAGGACAGTGCAGGCCCCGCAGTCCCCGACGTCGCACCCGTGCTTGGTGCCGGTGAGATCGAGGTCGTCGCGCAAGAGCTCGAGGAGAGATCGGTGGGAAGGGACGAGCCGGCGGACCGGCTCCCCGTTCACCGAGAGCGAGAGGATGTGCTCGTGAGGCATGGCGCCCCTTATCGCGGGCGGAGGGCCCCGCGCTTTTCACCGAGGGGGGTTCCCGGGCGGGCTGGAATCATGTCTAGACTGTGTCAACCTCGGAGAGCCAGTGCTCGCCTTCCTCGCCTTGTTCATCGCGCCCGGCTCCGCCCTCGCCTCGATGTGGTCCCCGGAGGACCTCGTCTCCGCACACGCGCGCGGACTCTCGGCGGACACGACCGCGCGGATGGCCGAGAGCGTCGGGATCGACTCCGCTACGGCCGTGTACCTGCTCCGTCGTGGGGTGAGCGCCGAGGCGTTGGCGCCGTGGGGCTACGAGGTGGGGGCGGCCGAGCGCGGAGAGGCCGAGCTTCTCGGGGCCCTCGTCGCCCCGTCTCGCGGGGTATCCGACGCCGACTGGTCCGAGATGGCGGAGCTCCCGACGGGAATCGAGCGTGCGGGGGGCGGGCCGGTGTCCGGGTTGGTGCTCACGGTCGTGCCGGAGCTGGCCGTCATCCGGACGCGCGACGCCTCCGTGCTCGTCGACCGTGCCGACGCGCGCGACGTGTGGGTGGACGCGCGTCCGATCGACGCGATCGTCAACGAGAGGGGTTCCGAGGACGTCTTTCCCGGACCCGCCCCGCGCGTGACCCACCTTCGGCGTGGACGCGCGGGGGTCGTCGCCGGCGCGCTGTTCGCCGTCGTGGGCGGCGTGGCCTTCGCGAGCGGGGCCAAGGGGGCGACGGAGGGCTACGTGTCCCGCCAGTCCTGCTGCTTCGGAGCGATGAACACCTACACGGTGCAGCAGCAGGTCGCGACGTCTCCCAACCTGTGGATGGTGGGCCTCGGCGGCGTCGGCCTCCTCGGCGCGGGGCTCTCGTTCCACTTCGGCGCGCAGGAGCTCCGGCTGGCGGGTGCCTATCCGGCGGGATGGACGCCGTCGCCGGACGACCGTTAGCCTTCGGCCTTTCCGGGGTTCCCTTCCTTCCTCCTGCCTTCCTGGTTTCCTGCATTCCTCCGTTCCGGCTCCCTTCCTTCCTCCTGCCTTCCTGGTTTCCTGCATTCCTGATTCCTCCCCTGCCTTCGTGCGAGGGACCGAACCAACCGGAAGGCCAAGGAAAGCAGGAATAGAGGAAGGCAGGAGGGGGAGCCGGACGATCGGATGGACGCCGTCGCCGGACGACCGTTAGCCTTCGGCCTTTCCGGGTTCCCTTCCTTCCTCCTGCATTCCTAGTTTCCTGCATTCCTGATTCCTCCCCTGCCTTCGTGCGAGGGACCGAACCAACCGGAAGGCCAAGGAAAGCAGGAAGAGAGGAAAGCAGGAATAGAGGAAGGCAGGAATAGAGGAAGGCAGGAAGGGGGAGCCGGACGTATCAGGTCACCCCGTCATCACCGCCCGCCCCGCCCACACCGCCAGCAGTCCGAGGCCGACGTTCGCGATCACGTTGAGCGCCGCGAGCTTCATCGCGCCACCTTGGGCCAGCGCCAGGGTGTCGCCCCCGAAGGCCGAAAAGGTGGTGAAGCCGCCGAGCAGCCCGACGCCCAGCGCGGCCCTGAGCGAGCGGTCGGACGTCCACCCGGCGAGCAGCCCCATGCAGAAGCAGCCCAGCACGTTCACCAGGAGCGTGCCGAACGGAAACGCCGGGAACAGCCGGGTCATCGCCGTGGCGCTCACGAAGCGCGCGACCGAGCCGAGGCTGCCGCCCAGCGCGACGAGCAGGATCTCACGAAGCGGTGGAATGTGTCACCGTGTATCACCCAGGCGCGAGCGCAGATCCAGAGGCGTGACGGGCGTTCCATCGAGCCAGAGCCCGTTCGGCCCGTCGATGAGCTCCACGGGAACGCCCCGACGGTGACACATCAGCAACACACGCCCGAGCTCGCCGTCCCGCCCGTCGCGCGACAGGCGGACGCGCGCACCCGGCGTAGAGACGACCGGATGCACGACCGCACGGCGCGGCGCTTCCACCGTGTGCGCCCGCGGCTCGTCCGACGTGCCGAGCCCGAGGGCACGCTCGAGTGTGTCACGGAGGCCCATCAGACGTGGCGCACGTACTCGAAGTCGACCGGGTTGCCGTGGATGCCCTTGCGGGGCGCGGCGATCCAGTTGGCCATCTGGCCGGGGGCCGTGCAGGGCGTCATGAGCGTGGCCACGTACGCGCGATCCGCTTCGGAGGGGAGCCAGCTCGGCAGCTTCGCGTCGAACTCTTCCTTGGTGATCAGCTCACCGTGCGGATTGAAGGGCAGGTTGGCGTAGATGCCCTGCCGCCGGAAGAAGCGCGAGTTCGGGAGCGTGATGCGCTCGTCCGACCCTTCCTCTTCGAGCGCCTGGTTCCAGCGCTTGACCACGCGCTCGGTGTCCTTGATGTAGGACTGGCGCAGCACGTCGTTCATCGCGTTGCGGAGCGGCACGTCGCCGTCCGCCATCACGCCGTTCTTCACCATCGGCAGGGTGTACTGCTGGTTGAGCCCGGAGTGGTCGGTGTAGTCCTTGGCTTCGTTCCAGCGGCCCTTGAGCCCGGCGGCGAAGAAGTCGGCCGCGTTGCTGGAGATCTCGGACCCGAACAGGTCGATGGAGTAGCAGAACCAGTAGTTGATCCACTTCTGGACCATCGCCACCGGGATGCCGCCCTGGTTGCGGGCGTCTCCATTGGGATCCTGCTTCGCGAGCTGCGCGGCGCGACGAAGCACGCGTTCGACGCCCGTCTCCCCGACCGAGAGGTGGTGCGCCTCTTCGATGAGCATGAAGTTGCAGGTGCGCGAGAGCGGGTCGAAGCCGGACTGGGCGAGGGCGCCGAGCTGGTACTTGCCGTCACGGTCGGTGAAGCAGGTGAAGCAGAAGAACGTCAGCCAGTCCGGACAGGGCTGGTTGAACGCGTCGAGGATGCGCGGCTTGTCGGCGTCCCCCGCGCGGCGCGCGAGCAGATCGTCGGCCTCGTCGCGGCCGTCCTTCCCGAAGTACGCCTGGAGCAGGTACACCATCGCCCAGAGGTGCCGGCCCTCTTCGACGTTGACCTGGAACAGGTTGCGCATGTCGTACAGGCTCGGGGCGGTCTGGCCGAGCCACCGCTGCTGCTCGACGCTCGCGGGCTCCGTGTCCGCCTGGGTTACGATGATCCGGCGAAGGCTGTTGCGGTACTCGCCCGGAACTTCCTGCCACACGGGCTCGCCGGCGTGGTCACCGGACGGGATGCGGCGGTCCTCTTCGGGCGCGGAGAGGAAGATGCCCCAGCGGTAATCCGGCATCTTGGTGTAGCCGAACTGCGCCCAGCCGCCCGGAGCGGTGGAGATGGCGGTGCGGAGGTAGATGTCGTCGGTCTGGAAACCGACCGGCCCCACGTCCTTCCACCAGTCGAGGAACGCCGGCTGCCAGGTCTCCAACGCGCGCTGGAGGCGCTTGTCGGAGGAGAGGTTTACGTTGTTCGGGATCCGCTCGTCGTAGTTGATGGACATCAGGTCCTCCGGTAGTCGAAGATGGCCCGCTCGGGCGCGCCGAACATCTTGAGGGCGCCGCGCTCTCCGACCGCGTTGGGGCGCTGGAAGATCCAGTTCTGCCACGCGGTGAGGCGGCCGAAGATCTTGGTGTCGCAGCTCTCGGCGCCGCCAAAGCGCAGGTTCTGCTCCATGCCCGTGAGCGCGTCGGGCGAGAGGCTGATGCGCTCCTCGATGGCGATGCGCACCTCGTCGTCCCAGTCGATCGCGTCGGGAGTGAGCGTGACGAGCTCGAGCTTCTCCGCCAGGGAGGCGTCGATCCAGTCGCCCACCGCGAGCACCTTGCCGATGAGGTCGGGGGTGCCGGGGTAGCGGGCCTGGAGACGCGACTGCCCGCTCGACATGGGGTAGCGGCCGCCGCTCGCCGCGGTGACGCGCAGTCGGTTGTCGCCCGCGTCGTCCGCCAGCATGTAGGACCGGTCGGAGGCCAGCACCACCTCGAACAGGCTCCCCGCGAAGGCGTTGCCCGGCTCGAGGATGGAGAAGAGGGACTTCGCCATGTTGTCGAGGCGGCGAAGCACCCGGGCCTGGAAGAAGCGCACCTCGGTGGCGAACCAGGAGCCGTCATCGAGGGCGGCGTCGTGGGCCAGCACCGCCTCGGCCTCTCCCAGCGCGCGCACGGTCATCAAGCCGATGTCCAGGTAGTTGAAGCGCAGGCGCAGGAGCGCGTCGTCGAGCTCGCGCCAGGCGCGCAGGGACCAGGTGTCGGCGGTGGCGCTGGGGGCGTCGGTCGGGGCGAGGAGGGTCAGCGCCGCGGTGCGGGCCACCGGATCGATCTGCACCTTGACCGAGCGGTAGGCGAAGCCGTCGGTGGTCGTCTCCGGGACGATCGGCGGGAGCGCGAATCCGACGGCGGCGCGCGGGGCGGCTGCGGCCACGACGGCGGCGGCGCGGCTCTTGATGCCGTCCGCCCACTTGGACCGGGAAAAGCTGCCGTCCACGAACCGGTGCTTCACCGCGTCCCGCGCCTTGTACCCCTCGGCCTTGGTGCAGAACAGGTCGGCCATGTCGCGACGCACTCTGCGCTTGTCGGTGAGGCGCGTGAGGCCGCCGGTGCCGGGGAGCACGCCGAGCAGCGGCACTTCGGGCAGCGAGACGGCCGAGTTTCCGTCATCGATGAGGTAGATCTCCTCGCAGGCTTCCGCGAGCTCGTAGCCGCCGCCGGATGCGGTGCCGTTGAGGGCGGCGATCCAGGTCTGCCCGCTGTTTTTCGTCGCGTCCTCGATGCCGCAGCGGGTCTCGTTGGTGAACTTGCAGAAGTTCACCTTGAACGCGTGGGTCGACGAGGCGAGCATCTTGATGTTCGCGCCGGCGCAGAAGATCTTGTCGTAGCCGCCGGTGACGACGACCGCGCGGACCTCGGGGTGCTCGAAGCGGAGGCGCTGCACGGCATCGGCGAGCTCGATGTCCACGGACAGATCGTAGCTGTTGAGCTTGAGCTCGTAGCCGGGCCACATCGGCCGGTCTTCCTGGACCCGCATCGTCATCGTGGCGACCGCGCCCTCGACCGAGAGCTGCCAATGCACGTAGCGCGAGGGGTGGGTGTCGAACGAGACGGGGGGAAAGGAGGTCTCAGCCATGGCACGGGTTCCGGGTACGGAAGTATATTGCAGATGTGAGTGAACGCACTGGCAAGATAGTGCATGCCGAGGAGCCGGCCCCGATCCTCGATCGGCTGGCGGCTCGCGTGCGCGCCCGCCGGGGCGAGAAGGGGTGGACGCAGGAGGAGCTCGCGCGCGCCTCGGGGGTGAGCGTCCGGTATGTCGCGTCGCTGGAGCGGGGAGACGCGAACATGAGCATCCTGCGCCTGGCCGAGGTGGCGCAGGCGCTCGGCGTGTCCCTGGCCACGCTCGTGGCGGGCGCGGGCCCCGTGCACGACGACACCGATCGGCTCGCGTCGTTGCAGGGGGAGGCCCGCCGCCGCGCCCTCCGCGAGGTGCATGCCCCCTCGGTGATCGCGCTGGTGGGCCTGCGGGGCGCGGGCAAGTCGAGCGTGGGGGCCCGTGTCGCCGCGCTTCTCGGGCAGCCCTTCCGCGAGGTGGACGCGCTGATCGAGGTCGCCGCCGGCGTTCGCCTCGGCGCGATCTTCGAGTACCACGGGCCTGGGCGCTACCGGGAGCTCGAGCGGCAGGCCCTCGACTCGCTGCTCGCCGCGCGCGGCGGGATGGTGCTGGCCACCGGGGGCTCCGTCGTGACCGCCCCGGACAGCTGGGAGATGCTGCGGCGCGGCGCGCGCACGGTGTGGCTCCAGGCCTCGCCCGAGTCCCACCTGGGCAGGGTCGAGGCGCAGGGGGACTTTCGGCCGATGCGCGGGCGGGAGGACGCGTTGGCGGAGCTCAAGAGCATCCTCGGCGCGCGGACCCCGCTGTACGCGCAGGCGGAGCTGCACGTGGACACCGAGATCGACGCGCCCGACGCGGCGGCGGCCCGGATCGCCGCTTGGGTGCGGGCGTAGCCAGGGGCTACTTACTCTCGTCCCTGTTCTCCAGCATCCGCCGGAACCGCTCGCCACCCTCGTCCGCGCCGAAGTGACACACGATGGATGTGTCACCGTGTATCACCACCTCGGTGTCGCTCCCGGTGACGGCGGTGATGCTGGCGATCGGCATGGACTTGTTGCCGTCCACCCCGATGCGCATCACCTCGCCGCCGCTGATGGCGCAGGCCTCCGTGCCGGGCACGTTCTCGGCATGGTAGGCGTCGGGCACCTCGGCGGGGCCGATGAGCCCGGCGTCCCGAAGGGGCACGAGCATCGCGGGGTCGACGACGCCGCCGTAGGAGAGGCGACGCGGCGTCAGCTCGTTTCCCGACTGGAGGATGCTGTACGTCGAGAACAACACGCCCGAAATGCCGACCGTGAAGATGCAGAGCAGGAGCATCGCGAACACGGCGAGCCCGCATCCGGGGAGCTCTCGGTGGGAGGCGTCGGCCATGGGCGCGGGGTTATCCCGTCTCGATGGCTCCTCCCACTCCACCGCGGCCGCGAACCGTGCTGACCATCGCCGGCTCCGACTCCGGGGGTGGCGCCGGCATCCAGGCCGACCTGAAGACGTTCCTCGACCACCGCGTGTACGGCATGAGCGTGGTCACCGCGATCACGGCGCAGAACACGCGCGGGGTCACCGGCGTGTGGCCCGTGCCGCCGGAGGGCGTGCGCGCCCAGCTCGCGGCGGTGTTCTCGGACCTTCCGGTCGACGCGGTGAAGATCGGCATGCTCGGTGACGCCGCCACCATCGAGGTCGTCGCGTCGTTCCTGGCGGCCCTGCCGTCGTGTCCGCCCATCGTGCTCGACCCGGTGATGATCGCCAAGGGGGGCTCGCCGCTCCTTCGCGCCGACGCCGTCACGGCCCTGCTCCGGCGGCTCGTTCCGCTCGCCGCGCTCGTCACCCCGAACCTGCCGGAAGCCGAGACCCTGGGCGACCTGGGGGACGCGACCGTTCTGTACAAGGGTGGCCACGCGGAGGGCGACATGGTCGTCGATCGCCTCGTGGGGCCTGGCGTCGACCGCGTCTGGCGGCATCCGCGCGTCGTCTCTCGCAACACGC
Source organism: Pseudomonadota bacterium (assembly GCA_030685065.1). GTDB lineage: Bacteria > Myxococcota_A > UBA796 > UBA796 > SXON01 > CAJBVW01. The sequence goes on from JAUXQH010000059.1 coordinate 53,982, forward strand.
ATGGCACCGGCTGCACGTTGTCGTCGGCCGTCGCCGCGGGGATCGCGCGCGGGCTCTCCATCCCCGACGCCTGCGACCGGGCGATCGCCTACGTGTCAGGACTCCTCGTCGCCTCCGTCGAGAGCCTGGGGAGCGGGCACGGCCCACTGCTGCATGGCCTCGGTGATCGCTGAGGCGAAGTCGGCATGCTCCCGCACGTCCGCGCGGGGCTGGCAGGTGGCGAGCACGCGGTGGCTCACGAGCGCGTACATCCGCAGCCCGGTGGCGCGGTCGGTCAGGACGAAGTGGCCCGGATCCCGGCCCGCGGGCGAGCCGATGAGCAGGTAGCCCTCTCGGGTGCGCTCGGGGTCGACCCGCAGGCGCCCCATCGGGTCGAGCGTGAACATCGCCGGCGGGCCCTCGAGGAAGAGCCGCTCGTCGAACGGGGAGGCGAACTCGAGCCGTGCGCGCTCAACCATCCGGCGAGAGCCGGACGACGTGCAGCGCGAGGGCCGCGAGGAGCACGAGGGAGGAGACGCCGACGGAGAGCGCGATCGCCATGGCCGATTCCTAACCTCTCTGAACGGGGGTGATCGAGGTCACTCGCGGAAGAACGCGGTGATCCCGATCCGCATCATGCTCACGGCGATGGCCGCGAGGAACAGCGCCATCACCTTGCCGAATGCCCGGGTCACCGCGGGGCGCAACAGGCCCTGGAGCCGCTGGGCGTTGTACAGGATGAGCGCGGTGAGCGCGAGGTTCAGCACCAGCGCCACGATGACGAGCCAGCGTCCGTGCGTGTCGGCCAGCACGAGGCACGCGGTCATGGTGCCGGGGCCGACGATCAGCGGGGTGCCGAGCGGGACCACGCCCACGTCTTCGGAGTCGCTCGCCTTGCGCCGCTCCTTGGAGAGGAGGAGGTCGTACATGGCGATCGAGAGCAGGATGAGCCCGCCCGCCACGCGCAGGTCGTTCACCGTGATGCCCAGGATCTGGAACACCAGCTGGCCGACGAGGGTGATGGCCATCGCGACGGTGAACGCGGTGGCGATGCCGCGGCGGGCCAGGCTCTGCGCCTCCGGGACGGTGTAGCCCTCGGTCATCGAGAGGAACACCGGCAGCACGGTGAGCGGGCTCATGGCCACGAACACGGGCACGAAGACCTGGTCGAAGGACGCGAACATCGACGAGCTCCCGCCGCCTCTCCTGGCGCTACTTCACGCCGCGCGCGAGGCCCGCCGGACACTCGGGCGCGGCGTCCACCCGGTAGTATCCGAGCTCGTCCGCCCAGAGCTCGCCTTCGTAGGGCCACTCGCGCCAGCCCTTCCGGACCCGCTCTTCCCGGTCCACGACACGGGCGGCGTCCGGCATCTTGCCGATGGCGGCGGCCTGCTCGTAGAGCATCGCCTTCATGCGCAGGATGTCGAGGATGAAGATCTCGGTGTCGTCCAGCATCTGGCCCACCTGGGCCTCCTGCTCGGCGATCCGCGCGCCGATCCGGGCGCCCTCGGCCTCGACCATCACGTCCCGGCGCTCGGTCACCCAGCGGCGGGCGGTCTCGCTGAAGGGGTTGGCGGACACGGCCTTGAGCCGCTCCAGCTCGTCCTCCGCGCTCTTCACCGCCGCGATGCTGGAGAGCAGGCGGTCCTCGGTGGCGTAGGGCCGAAGGATCGACTCGGGCAGCGGGTTGAACAGGCCCGTCTCGGCGTAGCGCCGCGCGAGATCGAACGTCTCCGCGTCGGACTTGCCGGTCCACCCTTGGAGCGAAACGTGGATCGGCTTGTAGAAGGCGCGGAACGCCTCGATCTCGAGGTTCGCCTCCGGGAACTTGCACATCAGGAACATCGAGTAGATGCGCAGCAGATCCGCTTCGGGGAAGTACCAGGTCGAGAAGAACGGGGTGTCGAGCGAGTACAGGACGCCGAGGGTGCCGTTCAGGTCATCGATGCGGAAGTGGCCCCACGCGCGTTCGAACTGCGCCTGCGGCCAGAACTCGCTGCCGCGGGACACCGCCGCGTAGCCCTGGATCGCGCGCGGATAGTTGCCCGCGGCGTAGTAGCTGCGCGCCATGTTGAGCTGGACGGAGTCCTTGAAGCGGATGTCCTTGTCGCGGCCCGCCTGCTGCGCCGCTTCGAAGGGCTTGAGCGCGTCCTCCGGGCGGCCCTGCTGGTTCAGGATCACGCCCTCGAGCGCCTTGGCGTCCGGGTAGATGGGATCCCCCTCCTTGACCATCTTCAACATGCCGAGGCCGAGGCCGTAGCTGTCGTCGTGGAAGGCCTCGCGCGCGGCGAGGAAGGCCATCTGGCCGCGAACGTCCTCCGTGCGGGCGAGCGCGAGGTTGCTGGAGAACGGCTCCTCCAGGATCGCGCTGTCGCCGACCTTCTGGGCGGTCTCCATCGCCTTGGGCACGTACAGGCCGATCTGATCGGCGTTCGTGTCGTCCGCGGCGGTGAAGGCGCGGGTCCACGCGATGACGGCGGCGTACCGGAGGTCCAGGCTCAGGAACAGGTCGCCCAGCTTCCCGTAGGCCTCGGCGTGGAAGGGGGCCGCGGCGGGCTCCTCGAGGAGGGCGACCAGGGCGTCCGCGGCGCGGGCCTTCTGGCCGGACGCGAGCTGGGTTTCGTACTCGGCGAAGGCCTCCGTGCGCGCCTTCTCGAGCTTCGCGAGGTCCCTCGCGGTGGGGGCGGCGGGCGCGACCGAGGCCGCGGAGACGGGGGTGGGATCCACCTTCGGCTTCGCCAGGGCGGGGCCCGCGAGGGGGCACGCGACGAGCAGCGCGAGCAAGAGGACGCGACGCATCACTTCTTCGCCGTCCCGAAGAAGGAGAGGCCCGCGGAGATGGCCACGTTCTGCTTCAGGCCCCAGGTCTTGGACTGGGCGCGGTACTCGGCCATCACGTTGTCGCGGAGCTCGAACTTCAACGCCGTGTTCGGGCCGACGAAGATGCGCGTGCCGATGCCGATGGGCAGGGTCGGCGCGATGGTGATCTCGGCGGAGGGAAACACCGACTGCTCCAGCGTGCCGCCGACGCCGACGAGGCCGTACACGTCATGGTGGAGGATGGTGCCGTTTCCGAGGTTCATCTTGGCGTAGATGGGCGTGTACTGGAGCGCCGCCTCGACGCTCGCGAGGTAGCGGTAGGCCTCGACCGCCACGCCGTAGGTCGCGCTCTCGAGCTGGGTGTACACCCCGTTCTTCAGCCCGTACCCGCCGCCGACCTGCAGCTCCACCCCCACCTTCTCCGAGAGGTGCATCGTGCCGGAGCCGAGCACCGCCGGGGCGACGGTGTAGCCGTCGAAGGGCATGACCCCGAGGGAGACGCCGAGCTCCAGGCGATCCTCCTTGGTGTAGAGCACCTTCTGGACGACCCGGATGTCGGAGTTCTTGAGCACGCCCACGTCGACCGGCCCGGTGACGGGAGGCGCCTCTGCGAGGACGAGGGGCGCGAGGGCGAGGGAGGCCAGCAGCAGCGTCAGCATCGATGATCCGGGGAAGGGGGCCAGGGCCGAGGGGGGAGGGCCCGGCGTTGAAGAGCGTCGGTGCTAGAAGGGGAGCTCGCGCGGGGTTCCGCCGAGCGGGCGATAGTAGATGCGGACGTCCTGGTTGTAGTCGGGCACCGCTTCTCCGTGGAACGCCACGGAGTTCTCGGAGGCGTCGTACGTCCAGCCCGTGCCGTACACGGCGTTGCCGGCCTCCTCGGCGCCCGAGGTGAGCTCGGAGCGCTCGATGATCTCGCCGTCGACGTAGACCTCGATCGAGCCCGCGTCGGGGACGGACTGGAGCGGGAACAGGGTCAAGAGGTTGGAGAGCAGGGTGCCGAGCTGGTCGAGGCTCGTGCCGAAGTCGGTGGGGCTGCACCCGTCTTCGAGGTTGGTCAGCGGGATGTAGAGGCCGTTGGTCTCGGCGACGATCCCGGTGAGCCGATCCACGCCCCACTCCTGCGCGGTCTCGAGGCAGGCGCCGTTCGAGCCGTCCCACGCGGGGCCGATGACCGCGAAGCGGACGAGGTTCGGGAGTTGGGAGAAGAGGTCGACGTACTCGTCGACGACGGTGTCGACATCTCCCGGGACCGCGGCCTCGCCGTCCGAGTTGCGGAGGGAGCTGTCACCCTCGTCCGTCACGATGACGACCAGGGTGTTCGCGCCCGCGCGCAGAAACCCCTCGTTCGAGTGCTCGTCTCCCTCCGTGAAGGCCTGGGCGGCACCGTCGACGAAGAGGTAGCAGTCGTCCGGCGGGTTCTCGGCCGCGCGGCACAGGGTCATGTACGCGGCCTCGATGGGCTGCTCCTGGCCCGCGCCGCAGTTGCCCTGCCAGTTGCCCGCACCGCAGAGGCAGTTGAGGTACTCCTCGGACACGTCGCCCTCGAGGGGCTCCTCGCAGACGTACGTGGGGTCGGACGGCATGTTCGAGTCCCAGCACGTCGCCTTGCAGAGCAGGTTGGTCTGGAAGGCGAGCCCCGCGTTGTCGACCTCGCGGCCGATGATTCCGGGGACGGCGGACGCCGCGTCGAACGCGAGCGTGCCGGCCTCGCCCGGGTCGATGTTTCCGGTGGGGCCATCATCGTAGTAGACCGAGCTGGTCGTGATGGCGAGCTGGTAGTCGATGAACAGGGAGTCCCCGGTGGTCTCCCTGAGGTAGTTGGCGACGGCGTCCCCGAGGGTCTCGGTGGGGACGGCCGATCCGGTCTCGGCGTTTGTCAACTTCCCGATGAACCGCTCGAAGTTGGAGGCGAGCCCGGTGGCTTCCTCCTGCATCGAGTCCGAGTTGTCGATGACGAAGAGGATGTCCGCGTCATTGCTGAAGCTGGCCTGTTCGAAGCCGGTGACGCGGAAGATCTCGTAGCTGTTGCAGCCGGCGAGCAGCGACAGGGTCAGCGGGAGGGCCAACGAGGGCATGGGGACCTGGGGCGGGCCGACATCTTACCGGTCACCGGCCTCCATCGGCAACCCAGTCGACTCGAGCCGAGCCGCGATCGTGTCGAGATGCGCGCGCTCCTCGGGGTCGCGGGCCCGCGTGGCCGCCCCGCGCACCGCCGCGGCCGCCCCGGGCGGGCGGAGCAGGTCGAGGGCGTCGGCGGCGGCCAGGCGCACCAGGGCGTCGGGGTCCGACAGGAGCGACGGGATGCGGCCGGTGATGCCGGCCTCGGCGCAGAGCCGCACGGCTTCGGCACGCAGGAAGGGGGAGGGATCGTCCAGGGCTTTGAGGAGCGCCGCCACGCGGGTCGGCGCGTGGCTCTGCGAAGCGACGGCGAGCACCTCCGCGCGCACGTCTTCGAGGGGGTCGAGCTGGGCGGGCGCGAGGCGTGTGAAGAGATCGTCCGGCGCGATCCAGCCGAGCGCCCGCACGGCGAGCTTTCGCGCGGATGGGTCAGGGTCGGCGAGCAGGACCACCAAGGGATCGACGGAGGACTCGTCCCGGAGCGCCGCGAGCGCCCCGAGGACGACGTACCGGGTGCGTCCCGCCGTGGTGCCGAGCAGCGCGAGGAGGGGCGGGACCGCGCGGGCGTCCCCGAGGCGCCCGAGCGCGCCGATGGCCGCCTGGGCGAGCGGGGGCTCGGTGGCGCGCGCGGCCTCGAGGAGCGGCTCGAGCGCCCGGCGATCTCCGGACTCGCCGAGGCTACGGGCGGCGGCGGCGCGCTCGTCCGCGGTGCCGCCGCGGAGCCGCGCGAGGTCGATCGTGACGTCGGGCGGCACGGTCGGGGCGGAGGCGAGGAGCTCGGCGGCGGCCACGGCGGCCTCGCGGCAGCCCGCCGCGGGATCTCGGACCGCGGCCCTCTTCAGGGTGTCGAGCGCCACGCGATCGCCGGCGCGGCCCAGCGCGTCGTAGGCCTCCTTGCGCACGAGGGTGTCGGCATCGGCGGTGGCCGCGAGGAGCGCTCCCACGGCCGCGTCGGTGCCGGCGCGACCGAGCGTGTGCGCGGCGAACGCGCGCGCGGCGGGCTCGGGGCTCTCCTCCACCGCGCGGATCAGCGCCGCCTCGGACAGCGGGAGGCGCCCGAGGGCGTCCATCAGGGCGCGCCGGAGCGCGGGGTCGGACTCCTTCGCGAGCCGCGCGGCGAGCGGATCGAGCGCCGCGGCATCGCCCGCGAGGGTGCGCGCGGCGAGGATGCGCGCGCGCGGATCGGGGTCGTCGAGGCGCGCGAGCGCCGCGAGCGTGGCGGGGGAGAGCGCGGCGGCCGCCGCGGGCGTCGCGACCGGCACGGCGGGGGCCTCGGCGCGGGCGGCCGTGGGCACACCCTGCAGCAGCAGCGCGAGCACGACCAGGCGCACCGACGGACGGGTGGCGCGGAACGCCGTGCTGGCGATCCGCACCCCGATCACATCTTCTTCACGAGCGAATTGATCGTGTTGAAGGTCGTCGTGACCTGGTGCTGGATCCGCAGGCCCTTCTTCTGGTGGTACTTCAACAGATCGGACCAGATGGCGGTGATCTCGGCGCGCACCTGGTCGTAGGAGCGGGTCTCAATCAGGGACATGAGGTGGTTCACCGCGGGGGGCAGCTCGGCGTCCGCGTAGCTCTCGCTGATGCGGGTCACGGCCTCGATGAGCTGCTTGTGCAGCGGGTGCTCGGGCGGGATCACGGCGGCGGGCTCGTGCGTCAGCGCGACGGGGCCGGCCTCGGCGTCTTCGGCGGCCGAGTCGCCCTCGGGCTCCTCGGCATCGGTCGTGTCGTCGATCGTGTCGATCGCCTCGATCACGATGGCGGGCTCCGGACGGCGCGGCGGACCAAGATCGATGGTCGCGGGGGCCGGGGGAGCGGGGGCTACGGGGGCGGCCGCCGGTGCAGCCGCGGGGGCCGCCGCCGGTGCCACCGAACGAACCGGCGCCTCGATCTGGACGGGGGCGGCCGCCGGCGTGGCGCCGAGCGGAGCCAGCCCGCGCTCCGCCAGGAACGGGGCGGGATCGCCGAACATCTCGGCGTAGTCCACCAGGCGGAAGCCGCCCTTGATGGCGTTCGGGCCCAGGTCGTTCTGGCTCTCGATCACGGTCGAGCGGCCGGAGGTCTGCGGGTCGAGGTGCACCTCGGGGGCGAGGATCGCGTCGACCTGGAGCTTGGCCGCGCCGATGTGCACCGCCTTCGCGCCCTGGATCCCGCGCGCGGTGATCGCCGCGCCGGTGAAGCGGAGGACGGCGCCGTGTACGGTGTCCGCCTTGACCGATCCGCCGATCTCGACCTGACCGCCCGCCCGCACGCTCGCGACGGAGACAGCGCCCGCCACGTGGATGTCGCCGCCGGCGTCGAGCCGCGCGCCGTTCGCATCCCCTGTCACGACGATGCTGCCGCCAGCGGAGAGCGCCTGGGTCGTGGCGTTTCCGGTGATGGACACGGAGCCGCCGGCCTTGACCTCGTCCGCCTGGGTGTCGCCATGCACGGACACGTCGCCCGCGGCGTGGATCACGCCGCCGGTGACGGGGGCGTGGATGGTGATCGAGCCGGTCGTGCTCACGATGCGCGTGAGCGAGCGGCCGAAATTGGTGTGGAGGACGATGTCGCCCTCGTTCTCGATCACGACGCCGGCGTCGGTGATCTGGAAGTTTACGCCCGCGGGGACGACGAAGGGCTGCGGCTTGTCCATAACGAGCTGCCTCGGGGAGGGTCCGCGCGGTGGCGGGGTGGCGGCCATGCTACGGGCGAGCAGGCAGGGGCGTCAACATCACGTTGCGATCAGAGACGAGACGCCCCCCGCTCCGGTAGCGGGGGGCGTCTGCCGTCGGGAGGCAGCCGAGTCCTGCGGGGCTCTCAGACCGCGGACTCTTTCTCCCGCTTCCCGCCCGAGGCGCCCTCGCCCGTGTCGCTCGCGCCCTCGCCGTCCGGCAGCAGATCCGGCGGTACGGGCAGCGGTGCGGTGGGCCCGGCGATGATCGTGAACGTGACCTTGTCCCCGTCGAGGTCGGCCAGGACGCTGCCGCCCTTCATGAGCCGCCCGAAGAGGAGCTCGTCGGCCAGCGGCTTCTTCAGCTCGTCCTGGATGACGCGGCCCATCTCGCGGGCGCCGAACTCGGGCTTGTAGCCCTTCTCTCCGAGCCACGCGCGGAGCGTGGGGGTGATCTGCAGGGTCACGTCGCGCGCGCCGAGCTGGGCGGAGAGCTCCAGCACGAACTTGTCGACGACCTTGAGCACGATCTCCTGGGAGAGCGGACCGAACGCGACCATGCCGTCCAGCCGGTTGCGGAACTCGGGCGGGAAGGTGCGGTTCACCGCGTCGTCCACGCGGCGGCCCTGGTCGGCGCGGCCGAACCCGGGGCTCGGGCGCTGGCCCTCGCGCACGCCCGCGTTCGTCGTGAGCACGAGGATGACGTTCCGGAAGTCGGCCTTCTTGCCGTTGTTGTCGGTCAGGGTCGCGTGGTCCATCACCTGCAACAGGATGTTGTAGATGTCGGGGTGCGCCTTCTCGATCTCGTCGAGCACGAGCACGGCGTAGGGCGTACGGTTGACCGCGCCGGTGAGGAGACCCTCCTGCTCGAACCCGACGTACCCTGGGGGCGCGCCGATGAGCCGGCTCACGGTGTGCTTCTCCATGTACTCGGACATGTCGAAGCGCAGGAACGCCACGCCGAGCACCTCGGCGAGCTGCTTGGCGAGCTCGGTCTTGCCGACGCCGGTGGGCCCGGAGAAGAGGAACGAGCCGATCGGCTTGTTCGGCGCACCGAGGCCCGCGCGGTTGAGCTTGATGGTCTGCGTGACGGCGGCGATGGCCTCGTCCTGGCCGTAGATCCGGGCGCTCAGGAGCTCCGGGAGGCGCGAGAGGCTCATCTGCTCCTCGTTGCTCACGGTGCGGGGCGGGACCCGCGCCATGCGCGCCACGACGGCCTCGATCTCGGGCACGCCGACGACCGATCCGGGCTTGTGCAGGCGCGCGGCGGCGCCCGCCTCGTCGATCACGTCGACCGCCTTGTCCGGGAGGTGCCGATCGTTGATGTGGCGCGCGGCGAGGCGCGCGGCGGCGTCGATCGCGTCATCCGAGTAGGTCACACCGTGGTGCGTCTCGAATTGCTTCCTGAGGCCGTGCAGGATGAGGATGCACTCGTCGACCGAGGGCTCCGCCACGTCGATCGTCTGGAACCGGCGGGCGAGCGCGCGATCCCGGCCGAAGGCGGCGCGGTACTCCAGGTGGGTGGTCGAGCCGATGCAGCGGAGCTCCCCGCTCGCGAGCGCCGGCTTGAGGAGGTTCGACGCGTCCATCGATCCGCCCTGCGTGGCCCCTGCTCCGATGATCGTGTGGATCTCGTCGATGAACAGGATGGACTTCGGCTTCTCGTCGAGGGCCTTGAGCACGGCCTTGAGCCGCTCCTCGAAGTCCCCGCGGTAGCGCGTGCCCGCGATGAGCGCGCCCATGTCGAGCGCGTACAGGCGGCTGCCCTTGAGCAGGTCGGGGACGTTCCCCTCGTGGATGCGCCGCGCGAGGCCCTCCACGATCGCGGTTTTCCCGACGCCGGGATCCCCGAGGAACAGGGGGTTGTTCTTGCGACGGCGCGCGAGGATCTGGAGGGTGCGCTCGAGCTCGGCGTCACGGCCGACGAGCGGGTCGATCTTGCCGTTGGCGGCGCGGGCCACGAGATCGACGCAGAAGTTCGACAGCGGGTCGTTCCCCGAGCTGGCCGTGGACGACTCGCTCTCGCTGGAGATCGAGGAGGTGCTCGCCTTCTTGTGGGAGGTCTTCCGGACGCCGTGCGCGATGAACGCGGTGACGTCGAGCTTGGTGACCTGCTGCTTCTCCAGCATGTGCACGGCGTGGCTGTCGTTCTCCGAGAACATCGCGACGAGCAGGTTGCCGCCGCTGACCTCGGTCTTGCCCGAGGACTGGACGTGATGCACGGCCCGCTGGAGCACGCGGGTGAACGCCGCGGTCTGCGTGGGCTCGAAATCTTCGGCTTCGTCTTCGGGCAGCTTCTCCATTTTTTCGAAGAAGGCGTCGAGCTCTACCTCGAGCTTCTTCAAGTCAGCGCCGCAGGCCTCGAGGCATTCGGCGGTCGTTGGGTCGGTCAGCAACGCATACAGCACGTGCTCGAGCGTCAAGAGCTCGTGCCGCTTCTCACGGGCCACCTCCATGGCAAGGGAGAGGGCGATGGTGAGTTCGCGGGAAAGCGTCATGTATCCTTCACTCCGGTTCGGTCGTCACGAGGAGCGGGTACCCACGGTCGCGTGCACGGTCCATCGCAAGTTGGGCTTTTGTTTCCGCAATCTCACGCGTATAGACACCTGCCACGCCTCTTCCACTCCGATGAATGGAAAGCATGATGCGGGTCGCCTCGACGCGTGTTCGTCGGAACACCACGGAGAGGACCTCCACCACGAACTCCATCGTGGTGTAGTCATCGTTGTGGAAAAGGACCTTGTACATCCGCGGCGTCTCCAGCCGCGTCTTGACGTCCAGGTCGGGAGCGATGCGGACATTGCCGTCATCGTCCTTCTTCTCGGGGCCGGCCCTGAACCGGAGCATGCGTAGGCTCCACGGTGATCGAGCAAAGGGCCGCTCGCGTGGCGTCACGCGGCGGCCCCCAGTCTCTCGGTACGAACGGCGCAGCACGAGGGCTGCGAAAAAAATGGAGCGGGTGATGGGATTCGGACCCACGACACCGAGCTTGGGAAGCTCGTACTCTACCAACTGAGCTACACCCGCAGTCGCGGAGGCATGTATACGCGGTGTCTGTAGTCGGCAAGGGCCGTCGGCTCGAGAGTGACGAGTGGACGTCCGGCGACAGCGCCCATAGCAGGGAGGCGTGATGGGCACCGAAGGGAGGGCGGAACTACCGGAACGCCCGCCGGCGGCGCGGCGTCGACGCTGGCGGTACGTCCTGGCTCCGGTCGGCCTGGTCGGCGTGGCGCTGATCGTGTTGCAATCGGAGCTCGTCTCCCGACTCGCGGCGCGGGCGCTCGAGCGCGCGGTAGAGGCCGCGATCGGCGAGCAGGTCACGATCGGGCGCATCGAGGTGGACTACGTGCCGCTCCAGGTCGAGCTCCAAGGCGTGGTGGTGACCCACGCGCCCACCGGGGAGACCATCGCGGCGGTCCGCGCGATCCGGGTCGAGCCGGGGCTCGAGGGCTTCGTCCCGTTCCTGCGCACCCTCACGATCGAGGCGCCGCGCGTGGCGCTCCACCTGGACGCGGGCGGCCTTCGGGAGCTCCAGGCGCTGCTCGGCCGGCTGCCGGCGGCGGGGAGCCGGCCCGCGTCGCAGCACTTTCCGTGGCGGGAGCTCGTGATCCGGGAGGGACGGTTCTCGCTCGAAGCGGAGGGCGGCCGCCTCGAAATCGACGGGATCGATGCCCACCCTGGGGACCTTCCGGGCACCACCGACCTGCGTCTCGGCGCCCTCGACTTCTCCGTGGGAACGATCGCGCAACACGCCGTCGACGTCTCTTTTCCCGGGCTCCAGTTCGCGCCGGATCGGCTCATCGTGCCCGAGATCGACATCCACTTCGAGGCGCTCTCCTTGGACGGCGCCCTCGCCGTCGTGAAAGGCGGGGCCACCCGCGGAGACGTGTCCGCGTCGCTCGATCTGGGGCGGCTCACCGGGGGGAGGGGCGTGGGCGAGGGGTACGTCGAGGGGCAGATCGACTTCGACGCGACGTTGGGCGGCACGACGGACGCGCCCGAGGCGAGCGGCGCGGTCGCCCTCACGGGCCTCGTCATCTGGCGGCCCGGCACCACCGCCATGCACGCGACCCGCATCGGAGATGCCCATGGCCCCTGGGTGCTCGTCCCGGGTGACCCGATGGCGCTCGAGGTCGGGCCCCTGGACATGGCCTGGGGCGAGGGGACCCTCCAGGTGGACGCGCGGGTGGAGCCCGCGACCGGCATCCTCTCCGGGGGCGTGCAGGCGGAGGGCATCCGCCTCGCCCGGATCCTCCAGTCCGCGGGCGTCGCGCCGACGCCCTGGGCCGACTTCCGCGGGGATCTCGAGACCCACGTGACCGGCACGATCAAGCCCTTCCGCCTGGACGGCCCCTTCGAGGTCAACGTCGGAGACTTCCACGTCAACGACGGGCCGATCGACGGCCCCTCGGACACCCTGCTCGCCATCGCGGCGGGGACGGTCGTGGGGGAGCTGATGGTGGACGCCCACCACCTGGTGCTCGACGGAAAGGTCGCCTCCGGGCCGAGCCGCGGCACCGCCCGGGCCGACGTCGGCTTCGCGGCCTTCGGGCCCCTGGGCGTCGACGTCGACTTTCCCCTCCTCGATCTGTCGCAGCTCCAGCCGCTCGGAGACGCGGGGCTGGGCGGCCGGGCCTCGGTTCACGGATGGGTGGGCGGCCGCTACGACCGGCCCATGTCGGCCCAGGCCACCCTCACCGTGACCGACGCCGTCGTGCTCGACCTCCCCCTCGCGGACCAGCTCACCGCGACCCTCGACAGTGACCTGCGCCGCCTCCACTTCACCGACATCCGCGCCCGGCTCGGGGAGACCGACTACCAAGGCGACTTCGAGATCGCGTTCACCGACCCGATGTTCATCGACACCCAGGTCTACGTGGGCGCGGGCCACATCCGGGATCTCGCGGGCATCTTCGTGGACGTAGGCCCGATGGACGGCATCGTGTCCGGCACCGCCGTGCTCTCGGGCGAGCCGTTCCACCTCGACGGGGACATCTCCGTCGAGCTGCGCGACGTCGATCTGTACGGCGAGGCCTTCCCCAGCGGGCACGCCACCGCCTGGATGGACGACGGCGAGTTCACCCTGGACGAGCTGGTGCTGGCGCGCGGGGAGGAGTCCGTGCTCGCGCGCGGCTCGGTGGCGCGCGGTTTCGTGATGAACATGGACGTGCTCTCCGACGGCGTCGCCTTCGAGCGGCTCGACCACGTGGCGCCGCTCGGGCTGCCGCTCACCGGGAGCGTCACGCTCACCGCGCAGATCGGGGGGACGCTCTCCGATCCCGCGCCCCGCGGGCGGCTCTCCGCCACCCGCACCTTCTACGACGGCACCGGCCTGGCCGACACGTCGGTCGACTTCTCCTCGAAGGACGGCGTGCTCTCCTGGGACGGCGGGATCCTGGGAGACGCCTTGCGCACCCGCGGCACGCTCGGCATGTGGGGCGAGCAGCCGTACGAGGCCGAGGCGACGTTCAGCCGCTTCCCCGCGCATCTTTTCTACCCGCGCGCGCAGGACGGGAGCCCGGTGGACGCGCGGATCTCGGGGGACCTCTCGCTGGCCGGCCGCTTCGGTGACAGCCCCACCCCGGTCGACATCGAGGGGCGCTTCGACCGCGTCGAGGCGCGGTGGGACGGGCATGAGCTCTCAGCCCCGCAGCCGTGGGTGTTCGCCGTGCACGGCACGAGCATGCAGGTGCCGCGGCTCCGCCTCGTGGGAAACGACGGCACCGAGCTCGGCTTCGAGGGGTACACGACGGGAAACGGCCAGCTCGCGTTCGGGGGCGGAGGCAAGGTCAACCTCGACTTCGCCCGCGCGTTCGTGCCCGAGCTCGAGCTCGCCCAGGGGATGGCGGAGGTGGAGGTGGCGATCGAGCGCGATCGCGAGGGCGTGCCGCGGGTGGAGATCGGCGCGCAGCTCGAAGGCGCGACGCTCCGCTCCGCGTACTTCCCCGCCGACTTCGAGAACGTCACCGCGACGATCGAGGCCACGTCCGAGCGCTACGTCATTCGCGACGTGACCGCCGAGGTGGGCGGGGGCACGTTCCAGAGCGGCGAGAGCGTGATCGAGGCGGACGGATGGACGCCCCGCCGCTACCAGCTCGAGGGCGAGCTCGAGGACGCCCGGGTGGCCTACCTCGACTACCTGCCGCCGATCGTGGGGGACGCCTCCCTGCGGTTCGACGGCCCGGTCGACGATCTGCTGCTGTCCGGGACGATCGACATCGACGAGATGGAGTTCCGCGAGCGCATCGACTGGGAGGCGATGGTCATCTCGCTGCGCGAGGAGCGGCTCACCGGGAGCGCGCCGGTCGAGGGCCGGCGGTACTTCAGCCTCGATCTGGAGGTGCGGGCCGACGACACCGTGCGGCTGCGCAACAACGTGGCGGACGCCGACGCAAGCGCCAACCTCCGCATCATCGGGGACACCTCGCGGCCCGGCATGGTCGGCGAGATCATCGTCGACACGCGCGGCGAGGTGTACCTGCACGAGCGCGAGTTCGAGGTGACGCGCGGGGAGCTCCGCTACGTCGATCCCTACACGTTCGATCCCGACCTCGACATCCTCCTCGAGACCGACGTGCGCAGCCACGACCAGGACTACCACGTGACCTACGGCGTCACCGGGCCGTTCTCCGACTGGCGCACGAACACCGCGTCCGATCCGTACCTCGCGCAGGCGGACGTGAACGCGCTCCTGCTGTTCGGCGTCACCCGCGAGGAGCTGGAGCGCTACGGCGGCCTCGGGACCGCCCTGGTCGCGGAGACGGGTGACCTGCTGCTCGCCCAGACCGCCATCTCCCGGACGAACCTCTTCATCATCGACCGGTGGAACCTCGTGAGCGGCGTGTCGGAGCGCGGATCGAGCGCCGTCACGAGCGATCTTCGGCTGGTCGCCGAGAAGCAGGTGGGCGAGTTCGACATCACGGTCGAGAAGGCGCTGGGCGTCAACCTCGGCAGCGACTGGTACGCCTCGGTCGAGCGTCGTATCGCAGAGCGGCTCTACGCCACCGCGTACGTGGCGACGCGCCAGGAGGGGCGATCGCTGCCGATCGGGGCGGCGTACGGCGCGGAGTTCAAGTTGAAGTGGGAGCTGGACTAGCCCCGAGCGGAAGGGCGCCGAGCGAGGAGGCGCGCGCGTTATGGCGAGGCCCCGATGCGAGCCCCTCCGTCTCAAGCAAGCCGCGCGAACCGAGGCGTCGCCACGCGGAAGCGAGCCGCCCCGGCGTGGGCGAGGCTGCTCTGCGCCGCGGTCCTGGCGCCCGCCGTCTTGGCTCCCGCGGTGTGGGCCCCCGCCGCCTTGGCGCAGGAGCCCGCCGCCTCGGCGCAGGAGCCCGCCGCGGAGCCTGCCTCCGAGGAGCGAGGCGCCGTCGAGCCGCTCGAGCTGGTGCCGCTCCCCGAGGGGCCCGTCGCCACGGACTCGGACCTCCCGCCGGCCGTGCGCTACACCGGCCGCATCGTGGCCCTCCGCACCCTGGTCGCCCCCGGCGGAGGCCTCCCCGCCGAGAGCCTCGAGCCCCTCCTGCGCGTGCAGCAGGACACCCGGTACGACCCGCAGGCCGTGCGCCAGGACATCGCGGTGCTCCACCGCGTGCTCGACTTCGCCCGCGTGGAGGTCGACGTCGAGGACTGGGTCGCCTTCGACGCCGATGGGCAGCCCGTTCCCGCGGTGAAGGTCGAGTACCGCGTGTACCCGCCTCCGCGCCTCGGCCAGGTGCTGTTCCGCGGCGCGCGCGCCCTCTCCCGCCGCCAGCTGCTGGGCGTCATCGGGCGCGAGCCGGGCGATCCGTTCTTCTCCGAAGACGAGGAACGCGTGGGGACGGACATCCGGGAGGCGTACGCGGCCATCGGGTATCCCTCGGCCACGGTCGACGTCGCGACGACGACCGACGCCGCCGGGAGGGTCACGCTCGCGTTGACCGTGGTGGAGGGGCCTCCGAACCGGGTGACGGAGGTGCGCGTCCGGGACGGGGGCGCCTTGAGCGGGCTGCGCGTGCGCTGGATCCTCGGGCAGGCGGGCCTGGGCGTGGGCCGGCCCTGGACGGAGGACGCCCTCCGGCGCGCGCGCGACGCCCTCACCCAGGCCGTCCGCGAGAAGGGCTACTACGAAGGCCGGGTGGTCGTTCAGCTCGATCCGTTGGCCGAGGGGATCCGGCTCGTGGTCCTGGTGGATCCGCGCCGGCCCTGGCAGATCGTGCGCGCCGGGAAGCGGCTCCCCACCAAGGTCCGCATCGTCGAAGCGCTGGGGTTGGAGGAGGGCGCGCGGCTCTCCCGCCGCTACGGTGAGGAGGCCTCCCGCACGCTCACGGACGGGCTCCGGAAGGCCGGCCACCTCGAGGCGCGGGTGGACGTGGTGGTCACGGAGGCCGAGGACAAG
Organism: Pseudomonadota bacterium; assembly: GCA_030685065.1. Taxonomy (GTDB): domain Bacteria; phylum Myxococcota_A; class UBA796; order UBA796; family SXON01; genus CAJBVW01. The sequence continues at coordinate 69,926 of JAUXQH010000059.1, forward strand.
GTGAGCGTGCGGGTCACCGGGACCGCCGGCCCGCGCCATCGCCTCGGCTCGGCGCGCTTCTCCGGCGACCCCCACTACGACAACCGCTACCTCACCGGCGCGTTGAAGGAGGCCAGCCCCGAGCTCATCGCGCGGGGCCGCATCACCCCCGACGCCGTGGACGACGCGCTCGAGGTGCTCCAGGAGTTCTACCGATCCGAGGGATACCTCTCCGCCGATCTGGAGCGCGTGTCGTTCACCGAGCGCCCGGGCCCGGAGCAGCGGGGGGCGGCGGTGGTGCCCGTGGACATCGAGGTGCGCGTGGACGCCGGCCCGCGTACCGTGCTCGCGGCGTACACGGTCGAGGGAGACGGCGTGGAGGCCGGCGGCCCCAACGGCGACGCCCTCTTCGGGGATCTGGTGGGGCTTCCGCTGAACCCGGCGGAGGTGGAGGCGCGCAGCCGGCGCCTCGTCGAGGCGCTCAACGAGCAGGGGTTCCTCGGGGCGGACGCGCGAGCCTCCACCGTGGTCTCCGCGGACGGGAGCCAGGCCGACGTACACATCGTGGTGACGACGGGCCCGACGGTCTACCTGCGCTCGGTGATCCTGCGCGGGCATCGACGGACCCGGCGGTCCGTGATCGAGCGGGAGATCGATCTCCGATCGGGCGACCCGCTCGCCCCGTCGCGCATCGCCGCCATCCGGCGGCGGCTCTACGAGCTGGACCTGTTCTCGCGCGTCTCCGCGGAGCTCGTGGGGGACGAGGACCGCGTCAAGGACCTCATCGTCGAGGTGGAGGAGCGCCCCAACCTGCACGCGGAGATCGGCGGCGGTGTCGCCACCGACCTCGGGGTGAAGCTGTTCGTGCGCGGCGGGCATCGCAACCTGTTCGGGCTCGGCCACCGGTTGACGCTGCTCGCGCAGGCCGGTGTGGGCTGGGTCGGAGACGGCTGGAGCCTGGACGTGCTCGCCCCGGAGTGGAAGGCGGCGGCTCGCTACGAGGCCCCGAACATCCCGGCGCGCGGCGAGCGGGTGGCGCTCGACGTGACGTTCAACGAGCAGCAACAGGAGCCGACCTACCGCCTCGAGCGGTCGGGCGGCGGGCTCGGCGTGCTGCTCCACCTCGGCGCGTACGGCACCGCCGAGCTCGCCTACCGCGTGCAGTTCCGGCGGCTGCTCGACGTCGATCCCGGGGCCATCGTCCCGGGGGACCCGTGGCTCGACGAGCTCGGCATCGCCGACGTGGACGACCTCGCGCTCACCCTGCCGAGCGCCGTGCGGGCACAGTCGGGCCTCGATCTCTCCTTCGTGCTCGACCTGCGGGACGATCCGTTCAACCCGACGCGCGGCGGCGTCGGCAACCTGCTCGTCAACGTGACCGACCAGGTGCTCTCCGATCTGACCTACCTTCGCGCGGAGGGGAGCTGGGCGTGGTGGGCGCCGATCGGGGGCTTCGGGCTCCAGGGGCGCCTGCGCGCCGGAGCGGCGTGGGTGCCCGGCACCCGGTCCTCTGCCGTCCAGTCCACCCTCCCGCTCGAGGATCGCTTCCGCCTCGGCGGCGGCGCCAGCCTGCGCGGCTTCGCCCTCGACGAGGTGGGCCCAGCCAACGAGGTGGCGCGCGAGCACATCGACTTCAACGACGGTCTGGGGCCGATCGTGGCGTACGGCGGCCGGGATGCGCCGTCGCGGTGGGTGCCGACCGGCGGCGATGCGATGGCGCTCGGGAGCCTCGAGTTCCGCATCCCGTTCGAGCGGCTCGGGCTCGCGAAGTGGGAGGGCACGCAGCTCGCCTTCTTCGCGGACGTGGGCAACGTCTGGTTCCTCCACCCCGACGTCACCGATTCGATGAAGCTCGCGGCGGACGACGGCAACCCGGCGCTGCGCTGGTCGGTCGGGGTGGGGCTGCGCCGCGCCACGGTCATCGGCCCGATCCAGGTCGACGTGGGCTTCAATCCCGCCCCCATCGAGGCGCGGGAGGAGAGCGTGGTGCGGCTGCACGTGTCGCTGGGGGCGCTGTGAGCGAGGAGGCCCCGGGCTCCCCTTCGGAGGGCGGCACCCCGGCGGTGGAGAGGGGGGGCCTGCTGGCGATCGGCCTCGCCGTCGTGGCGGTGCTCGGCCCGGTCCTCCTGCACCCCGGCACGCGGGTCGTGGGCTCGCCCAGCGTGGACGGCTTCGGAACGCAGTGGTTCTTCTGGTTCGCCAGCGAGGTCCTCTCGGGCCGGCAGCCCGCGGGGGTGACGGACCTCTTGTTCCATCCGTGGGGCAAGGATCTGTACGCCCACACCGGCGGAAACCTCGTCGATGCATGGCTCGCGGCGCCGCTCCGCGCGGTCCTCGGGCCGGTGGCGGGGTTCGACGCGTGGGTGGTCGTCGTGCTCCTGACCAACGCGTGGGCGGGCCTGCGCCTGGCGGCGGCCTTCGGGGCCCCCCGCCGCTGGCGGTGGGCGGCCGGGCTGGCGCTCGTTCTGAACCCCTACGTGCTCGCCGAGATCGATCTGGGGCGGGTGACCCAGGCCTGGTTGGCGCCAGCGGGGCTGGCGCTCGCGGGCCTGGTGGCGATGCGGTCGGTTCGTGGCGCGGCGTTGGCGGGGCTCGCGCTCGGGCTGTCCGGGCTCGCCTACTGGTACTACGGCCTCCTCCTCGGCGCGATCGCGGTGCTCCAGGGGGTCTGGGCCCTCGTCGCGGGCCCGGAGCGCACCCGCGCCTTCGGGCTCTTCGCGGTCGCGGCCGCGGTGGCGCTCCTCGTCACGCTGCCCTTCGCCGCACCGATGGTCCGCGCGCTCGGCGGGGGAGAAGTGCCGGGCCTCCTCGCGCTCGACGGCACCGGCCCGCTCGCGCCCCTCGCGCTGAGAACGGTCGAGGGCGACGAGCAGGGGCTCTACGTCATCGCCCCGCTCCTCGGCGCGGCCGGCTCGCTCCTGGAGGATGGTGGGCTGCGCTTCAGCCGCGGCCTCCCCGCCTACTTCTGGGTCCACCTGCTCGCCGGCCTCCTCGGGCTCGGCGTGCTCCTGGCCCGCGGGGGCGTGCGCCGCTGGGGCTGGGTCGTCGGGGCGTGGATCGTCGCGGTGCTCGTCGCGAGCGGGCCGGCCATCGTGCTCGGCGACCACCTCGTCCCGAACCGCCCCTGGATCGCGCTCGTGACGGCGGTCGACGTGCTGCGACGCTGGTGGTGGCCCGGTCGCGCGGTGTTCCTGCTCCACCTGCTCGTGGCGGGCCTCCTGCCGGTGCTGCTCTCCGCCCTGCCGCGGGTCCTCCGGATCCCGACGGGCGCGGGGATCCTCCTCGTCGCCCTCGCCCTGCTCCGTCGTGACGCGCTCGCGCCCGTCGCCAGCTGGGACGCGACGGTGCCGCCCGCGCTCCGCTGCCTTGCCGCCGCGCCTCCGGGGGCGGTCATCGATCTGCCGCTGCTGGTGGACCAGAAGAACCTCTGGTTCCAGACCGTGCACCACAAGCCGCTGCTCGGCGGGATGTTGCTGAAGAAGACAGCCTTCGCACCGGCGGAATTCACGCGGCTCCGCGCCGAGGATCCGCTGCTCCAGGCGCTCGAGGCCATCGGCGACCGGCACTACACGCGCGACATGGAGCCGGCGACGCCGGAGGTCCGCGCCGCGCTCGCCTCGCACGGCTACCGCTACGTGGTGGCGCGGATCGACGCCTTCCGCCGCCCGCGCACCGCCGCCGACGGGGAGGTGGTCTGGGTGTCCGAGTGGTCGCGGCCAAGGCGGCAGCTCCTGGCGCTGCTGGGCGCGCCCGCGGCGGAGGACGACACCCTCGGGATCTGGATGCTCGACGGCGGGGCCTTGCCGTGCGGCCCCGACGGCGGCCGAACCGATGGCGCGCACGATGGCGAAGGGGGAGATGGGCGCTAGCTTCAGAGGGAGCGAGGTCCGATGTTTGGACGACGTTTCCCGCTTCTCCGCCTCTTCGGTTTCCAGGTACGGGCCGATGCCGGGTGGCTCATCATCGCCCTCTTCGTCACCTGGAGCCTCGCGCTCGGCGCCTTCCCCGCGATCGTCCCCGGCCTCTCGGCGGGGGTGTATTGGGTCATGGGGTTCGTGGGCGCCATGGGGCTCTTCGCCTCGATCCTCCTGCACGAGGTCTCCCACGCCCTCGTGGCGCGGCGGTACGGGCTCGAGACCCGGTTCATCACCCTCTGGCTCTTCGGCGGGGTGGCGGAGACCGTGTCCGAGCCGCCGAGCGCCCTCGTCGAGCTTCGGGTGGCGCTCGCGGGGCCCCTGTGCAGCTTCCTGCTGGCCATCGCCGCGATGGCGCTCGGCCTCGCCGTCGACTACGCCGGCCTCCCGGTCGCGGTCGCCTCCTTGCTGGTCTACCTCGGTTGGATGAACCTCGTCCTGGCGATCTTCAACATGCTTCCCGGGTTTCCGCTCGACGGGGGGCGCGTGTTGCGGGCCATCCTCTGGCAGGTCCGGGGGGATCTGTACTCGGCCACGCGCGCCGCGTCCCGGGTCGGACAGGGCATCGGGATCTTCCTGATGGCGGCGGGCGTGCTGGTCGGGCTCGGCGGAAACCTGCTCGGCGCCTTGTGGTGGATCCTCATCGGCTCCTTCCTCCGGCGCGCCGCGGTGAGCTCGATGCAGCAGCTCGACATCCAGCGCGTGCTCGAGGGCGTGGCGGTGCACCGCGTCATGGATCGCGTGCCGCTCGTCGTGTCGCAGTCGCTCTCGCTCGAGCGCTTCGTCCAGGACTACGCGTTCGTGCGGGGCCGCATGCGGTTCCCCGTCACCCAGGGGGACCAGCTGGTCGGCTATGTCGACGTGGCGGACGTGCGGGCCATCCCGGAGGCGGACTGGCCCGTGCGCACGGTCGAGAGCGTGGCGCGGCCCCCCTCGCCGAGCGCGGTCATCGATCCGGACGCGAACGGCGCCGAGGCGCTCCGGCGCATGCAGGAGGCCGACGCCACCACGCTCCTCGTCGCGAGCGACGGGCGCCTGGAGGGGGTCGTCACGCTCGACGATCTCGTGCGGATCCTCGGGGTGAAGAGCACGCTCGAGGGCGGCACCCGGCTCGCGGCGCTCCGCGCGCAGGAGCTCCGCCGCTGAGGGGCCCGATCAGCGGTCGCGCGGCTCGGGGCACGCGTCCACGAGGTCGAACAGCGCGCAGCCGTCGATGGAATCGGAGCGGTACAGCGCGGTCTCGCGGTCGGGAAAGTCGATGCGCCACGAGAGGTCGGCCCCGCCGGCCGCGTCGGGCCGGAGGAGGGCGAGCGCGGAGCGCTGCGGGGCGTCCTCGTCGACCCACCAGAAGTTCCCGATCGCGAGATCGAGGGCGCCGTCGGCGCGGCGATCGAGCCCGCCCCACGCGGGAGAGGTCCAGTCGAGGGGGCCGCGCCACGCGGTCTCGATGCGCGCGGTCCCCGCGGCCTCGTCGAGGAGGAGCACCATCGCGCGGCTGTAGGGGGCGCCCCCCACGGCGGTGCGCCCCAGGCCGTTGTCGTAGACCACGAGGCGGTCGCCGATCCGCTTCACGTCGTGTTGCCCGAAGAACCACTCGGTGTCCTCCGCGGGGGCCCCGTCGATGCCGAGCAGCGCCAGATCGCCGCCGTGGCCGACGCGCAGATCGACCTCGCGGGTGGCCACGTCGATGCGGAGCACCTGGTTCAGGTTTCGCAGGCTCACGTACACCTTCTCGCGGCCCGCCTCCTCCACGTCCCACACCGCGTTCGCGTGGTAGGGCCCGGTGTCGTAGCGGGTGCCCGGTTCGAGCGCCCCGGCCGCCACGCCGTCGTCCATCGAGCTCCAGCTCCAGAGGACCGCGCCCGTGTCGAGCGCGAGCTCCTGGATCACGAAGCCCTCCCACGTCGTGTCGGGATCGTCCTCCGTCGGGATGGCCTCCTGCGCGAGCACCCACAGGCTCGCGCCGTCCGCCGCCAGCCCCGCGTCGTGATGCCAGCTCGACGGGACCTGCCAGTCGCTGGAGAGGGCGTCGGGCGCGGAGAGCAGCACTTCGCCGTCGAGCGTGAGGACCGTGGGCGCCGTGCTCGCGTCGGCGCCGAAGCCCCCGAAGAGCAGGCGGTCCTCTCCGAGCCAGGTGGCGTCGATGTCTCCGCCGCCTTCCCCCGCGAAGTGCCAGCGCGGCCGGCCCTCGGCGTCGAGGATCGCGAGGAACTCGTCGCTGAAGTAGTTGCCGCCGGCGTTCTCTGGCGCGAGGAGCCGCGCGAGGTTGACGAGGCGGAAGCCGACGTCGGCGGCATCCCCGGCGACCGCGACCTCGGCGACGGGGAACGCCTCGGGAAGCGGCGGCGTCTGGAGCTCGATCGTCCCCGATCGAGCATCGCCGCGCGTCGCGACGCACGCGTAGCTCGTGTCCCCCAGGAGGCCGCGGACGACGAGGGGACCGGGCGCCGCGCGGCCGAGGAGCGCGTGCACGTCGTCTCCGGCGGCGGTCGCGCAGCGCAGGTCGACCGGGCCGCCCGCGGAGAGGGTGAACACGGCGGCGTGCGGGTCGGTGGGGGAGAGCGCCCCCGCGAGCTCCACGACGCTCGGCTCCGCGGAGTCGGGCGTCGCGGGTCGGCACGCGAGAAGGAGGCCGAACACCATTCGTCGTGTTCTATCTCCCGCGCCTGTCGGAGGATACCTCTCCGGCGTCGCCCCTGGACCCCGTGCGCATCCTCCACGTCACCGACACCCACCTCGGCGCCGACCGCTGGTTTCGCGGGGCGCCCGCCGGGTGGCGCCGCGGGGACGACCACCTCGCCGCGCTCGAGACGGCGCTCGCGCCGGCCTACGGGGGCGAGGTCGACCTCGTGGTGCACACCGGAGATCTGTTCGATCGTTCGCGTCCGTCCGCGCGCGCCGTCAAGGAGGCCGTGCGCGTCCTCTCGGACCTGGGGCGCGTCGTTCCGTCCGTGATCATGCCGGGAAACCACGATCGGCGCGGCTTGCGCGTGCACCTCGGCACGATCCCCGGCGTCGAGATCGTCGACGAGGCCGCGAACGTGCGGATCGCGGGCCTCCGGCTCGCGATGGTGCCCTACCTCGCGACGGCGGGGGCGTGGGCGGCGGCGGCGGCGGCCGCGTGCCGGGGCGGCGTGGATCTGGTGCTCGCCCACCAGGCCTTCGACGGGGTGCGGGTGCCCGGGTTCACGTTCCGCGTCGGCGCCGCCCCGGACACCGTCGGCGCGGCGCACCTCCCGCCCGACGTGCGCTTCGTGCTGTGCGGCCACATCCACCCCCGCCAGGTCGTCCCCGTCGGGGACGCCGTGGTGGTGCACCCCGGCTCGACCGAGCGCACCGCGTTCAGCGAGCGCACCGAGGCGAAAGGGACGGCCCTGTGGGATCTCGGCGGCGCCGTGCCGACCTGGCGCTTCGTCGACGGGAGCGCGCGCCCGATGCACGTCGTCTCGCACCCGGACACGCTCGCGGACGTGGGCCCGGGGCACCTCGTCCTGTTGAAGGGCGCCGCCGAGACGGTCGAGGTGGAGCGCGCGGCGCTCGCACGGGGAGCCTGGGTGTCGCCCTGGGCCGCGCCGACGGCCCAGATGGCGCTGTTCCCGTAGGGGGGGCGGGACGAAGCGCCCACCTGTCGCGCGAGCGCTCGGAGCGCCGACGGTTGACACGAAGCAAGTGTTTACTTACAAACGAGGGGCAGCCTGGAAGCGCGATGTATCGGCCCCTCCCCCGACTCCTCCCCTACGTGCTCGTGCCCCTCGGCATCGCCGCGCTGGTCGCCGCGGTGCGCCTTCGCCCCGTCGACACGCGCGCGCATCGCGTGGACCGCGGGGATGTCGTGGCCGAAGTGCTCGGCGTCGGCGTGTTGGAGAGCACGCGCGAGGTGCGCGTCTCGTTCGAGGCCTCCGGCCGCGTGACCTCGCTCGCGGTCGACGAGGGTACGGTCGTCGCCGAGGGGGACGTGCTCGGCACGATCGACGCCTCGGATGCGACGCGGGAGCTCGCCGTGGCCGGGGCCGCCGAGGAGGCGGCGGTCGCGGTCGTCGCGCGGGCCCGCGCTGAACTGGAGCGCGCCCGCGTCGCGTCGATGCGGGCGGCCGCCGACCGTGGACGCGCCGACACGCTCTTCGCGGCGGGCGTCATCCACGCCGCGGAGCACGAGGCCGCCATCGAGCGAGATGACAGCGCCGGGGCGGACGTGCGGGCGATGGAGTCCGGGCTGGTCCAGGCCGAGCGGAGCCAGGATGTGGCCGCCCGGACACGCGGCATCCGGAGCGCGCAGGTGGCGGACGGGCGCCTCGCGAGCCCGCTCTCCGGCCTCGTCGTCGCCCGCGATGTCGAGGCCGGGCAGCTCGTCACTCCGGGCTCCCCGGCGTTCACCATCGTCTCCACCGAGGCGATGCGCGTGCGCGCCTGGGTGGACGAGACGGCGCTGGGCACCCTGGCGGTTGGCCAGCCGGCCCGGCTGGTGTTCCGGTCCGAGCCCGACCGCCCCTTTGCCGGTACCGTCACGCGAATCGGTCGCGAGGTGGACCGGCAGACCCACGAGCTGCTCGTGGACGTGGCAGTGCTCGAGCTGCCGACAAACTTCGCCGTCGGGCAGCGCGCCGACGCCTGGATCGAGGTCGGCCGCAGCGCCTCCGTGGCCAGCGTGCCGCGAGGCTGGTGCGATACCCGGTGTGCCGTCCTGGAGGACGGGCGGGTGGCGTCCCGCGAGGTGACGCTCGGCCTCGCGGGGCGGGATCGGGTCGAGGTGTCGAGCGGGCTCGCGCCGGACGACGTGGTGCTCGCGCCCGGCGCGACCATCGGAAGGCGCGTGCGGATCACGGAGGAACAATGAACCTCGCGTGGAAGGACATCCGCCGCCAGGGGCTCCGGTTCGTCTTCACGGGGCTCGGGCTCGGCCTGCTCTTCGCGATCGTGCTCGCGATGGGAGGCATCTACAAGGGCATGGTCGCGGACGCGACGGTGCTCGTGGACGCGGTCGGCGCTGATCTCTGGGTGGTCCAGCGGGAGACCCGCGGCCCCTTTGCGGAGCGCTCCACCGTCCCCCGCAACCTGGAGGACCGTCTGCGCGTCGTGGAGGGGGTCGCCTCCGCCGAGAGCTTCACCTACGCCACCATTCAACGCGGCGACGTCGCCCATCCGGTGCGCATGGGGGTGGTGGGCCTGTCCTGGCCGGCCAACCGAGGACAGCACCTCCCGCTCGTGGGCGGGCGCGCGCTCGGCGCCGCGCACCGCGAGATGATCGTGGACCAGAGCCTCGGGCGTGCGCTCGGTGAGCATGTGCCGCTGGGAGACGACGTGTACGAGGTCGTGGGCGTCACCAAGGGGTTCGTGTCCTCGGGTGGAGACGCCCTCGTGTTCGTGACCGAGCCCGACGCTGACGCGATCCTCGGGTGGACCGCCCCGGAGTCACGGCGGCTCGCGGGCAGTCGGGACGCCGAAGTGCTCCCCAGCGCGGTCGTCGTGAAGCTCCTCCCCGGGTACCGCGCCGAGGACGCGCAGGCCCGGATCTCGAGCTGGCCGGAGGTGACGGTGTGGACCCACGAGGAGCAGCGAGGCCTCCTCCTGCACGGCGTGATCGACAAGGCACGCAAGCAGATAGGGCTCTTCCGCGCGCTGCTCTCCGTGGTCTCCGCGATCATCGTCGCCCTCATCCTGTACAACATGACGGTCGCCAAGAGCTACGAGATCGCGCTGCTGAAGCTCCTGGGAGCGCGCACCCGCGTGATCGTGGGGATGATCCTCCAGCAGGCCCTGCTCCTCGGAGCGATCGGCTACGGGATGGCCGTCGCCATCGGCGGCCTCGCCTTCGAGCACTTCCCGCGCCGCGTCGTGGTCGGTCCCGAGGAGCTCGGTGGGCTAGCGGCGCTGGTGGTCCTCATCAGCGTGCTCGCCAGCGCCGCCGGTATCGTCCGGGCGCTCCGCATCCCTCCCACCCTCGTCCTGGCGGGTTGATCATGGCCGAGACCGTCATCCGCGCCGACGCCCTCCGCAAGGTCTACGGGCAGGGAGAAACCGAGCTGGTCGCCCTTCGAGATGTCTCCATCGCGGTCGAACGGGGAGAGGTCGCCGCGCTCCTGGGACCGAGCGGCTCGGGGAAGTCGACCCTGCTCACCGCCCTCGGCCTGTTGAACCTGCCCGAGCAGGGGCGGATCTGGCTCGCCGACCGCGCAGTCGTCGTGAATGGAGCCGCGCTTGTCGACCTCGCCGCCGTGCGCCGCTCCACCATCGGCTTCGTCTTCCAGAAGGCAAACCTGATCCCGTTCCTGACGGCCCGGGAGAACGTGGTGCTCGCGCTCCAGCTCAACGACCAGCGCGGGAGCGCCGCGGACGCCCGTGCCCGCGAGCTGCTCGGCTACCTCGGGATCGCCGACCGTGCCGACCACCTCCCGGAGCAGCTCTCCGGCGGCCAGCAGCAGCGCGTGGCCATCGCCCGTGCCCTCGCGAACCGCCCGCCGCTGATCCTGGCGGACGAGCCCACCGCGGCGCTCGACAGCCACCGGGGTCGCGACGTGATGGAGCTGTTCAAGCGCATCGCCCACGAGCAAGGCGCGGCCGTGATCGTCGTGACGCACGACCACCGGACGCTCGACGTGTTCGACACCATCCACGAGATGGAGGATGGCGTCCTCTCTCGCCGTCCGACCCGGGCCCCATCCCACGCATCCGAGGTGTCCCCATGACCGCCCGCCAACCCACCGAGGAGCGCCGCCGCCAGATCGCCGACGCCGCGCTCAAGGTCATCGCCGAGCAGGGCCTCGGTCGGTTCACCACCCAGGCCATCGCGGCCGAGGTGGGGATCACGGACGGCAGCTTGTTCCGCCACTTCGCGAGCAAGGAGGAGATCGTGCTCGCGGCGCTCGACCGCGTCGAGGAGCAGCTGTTCGACGGCTTCCCGCCGGCCGACCCCGATCCCCTCGTCCGCCTGGAGCACTTTTTCCGCGTCCGCGCGGCGCTGGTCGGGGGCAACCCGGTGATCGCTCGGCTGGCGTTCTCGGAGGAGCTCCCGCACGCCGCGGGCGAGCGCGGGGCGAGGCAGGTGCAGAGCTGGAAGGACCGCTCCCTGGACTTCGTCGTGGCCTGCGTGGAGGAGGCCGCCGCGCAGGGGCGAATCCCGCCCGGGCTCCCCGCGCGGGAGGTGGGCGTCATGGTACTCGGCACCCTCATCGCGCTGGTCCGCTTCGGGGAGCTCGCCTCCGGGGCCGCGACGGTAGACCGCGCGTGGTCGCTCGTACAGCGACTGTTCGGGAGGTAGCGGACGCGGGGCGTCGGCCCGATCGGAGCCCGCGATGCGCGGTGAGCTGCGGCTACGGCGGCCACGGCCAGACCACCCCGCCCCGCCGACTCGTTCACCTCGGTGAGTGCGCACCCGACCTGAACCCCATCCGGGCGCGATCTCTCAGCCATCTCTCATGCCCACCTGCGTCCCCGGCGAGCGCGTGAAGATAGGGGCGCATGATGCGCGCCTACGTCCGTCTCCGCCCGCCGAACGGCCACGCCGTCGAGCTCGGCCACGGCGACCTCATCGGCCGGCTCTGGTCGGCCGCGCTCTCCATCTCGGACGCGCGGGTCTCCGAGGCACACGCGATGGTGAGCCTTCGCGGCCAGGAATTGTTGTTGCTTCCGCTGCGGGGGCGGTTCGCCGTCGACGGGCAGCGGCAGGCGTCGCTGGTCCTCGCCGCGGGCCAGAGCATCACGCTGGCCGACGGCCTGGACCTCGTGGTCGAAGAGGTCTCGTTGCCCGCGTCGGTCTTCGCGGTCGAGGGTGACGGGCTCCCCCGCGTCGTCGTGAGCGGGGTGTGCAGCCTGTTGACCCGCCCGCGGCCCGAGCTCGTTCCTCGCCTCGTCCCCGACGCGCCAGCCCACCTGTGGGGCGACGGCGAGGGTTGGTGCCTCACGATGAATGGGATCACCCGCGCGCTCGAGGTCGGGGACACCTGGGAGCTCGACGGGCGTCGCTTTCGGGCGGTGGGCCTCTCCCTGGACAGCGCTGGCCGCACGGTGACCCGGCTCGACGGGGGGGTGGCCCGCCCGCTGCGCATCGTGGCGCAATTCGACACGGTGCACATTCACAGCGACGGTGGCGGTGCGCTCGCCCTCTCCGGGCTGGCCGCGCGGCTGGTGAGCGAGATCGTCGCCTTCGACGGGCCCGTGTCCTGGGAGGTGCTCGCGAAGGAGCTCTGGCCCGACGAGGACGATGTCCACCTGCTCCGCCACAAGCTCGACGTGACCCTCTCCCGGCTCAGGTCGCGGCTGCGGGAGGCGCAGGTCCGCCCCGATCTGGTCCGCTCCGACGGCTTCGGAAAGGTCGAGCTGTTCCTGCTCGACGGCGATCGGGTCGAGGATCGCACGTGAACGACCCCCTCGGGGCAGACCAGGACAGCTCGCCCGCGCCGAGCGATCCCGGAGATGGCCCCGGGCAAACCGGGCGAGCGGCGGTCGAGCCGGACGCCCCGCGCTACGAGCGGCAGGGCCTGATCGGTCGCGGCGGGATGGGCCGGGTGTACGCCGCCCGCGACGCCCGGCTGCGCCGCCAGGTGGCGCTCAAGGTGGCCGCGACGCCCGAGCTCGCCGATCGCCTCGCGCGCGAGGCCTGGATCACCGCGCAGCTCGAGCACCCCGGCATCGTCGCGGTGTACGACGCGGGCGAGACGGAGGGGCAGGCGTGGTACACGATGCGCCTCATCCGCGGCCGGACCCTCCGGGAGCGCCTCGCGGCCTGCCCCGACCTCGGCGCGCGCATCGAGCTCCTGCCCCACCTCCACGCGGCCTGCCAGGCGGTCGCGTACGCGCACTCCATGGGCATCGTCCACCGCGATCTGAAGCCGTCGAACATCATGGTGGGCGAGTTCGGCGAGACCCAGGTGGCCGACTGGGGCCTGGCCACCCCGCTCGACGAGGCGCTGCCGGACTGGAAGCGGATCGTCAGCCCGGCGGGCGACGTGTCCGGGACGCCCCGGTACATGAGCCCCGAGCAGGCCCGCGGGGCGCCCGCGAGCCGCGCCTCGGACGTGTTCGGTCTGGGCGCGGCGCTCTACGAGCTCCTGGCGGGGCACGCGCCCCCAGGCGAGCCGGGCGTGCCGCCCGACGCGGACGCCCTCCCCGGGCAGGTGCCGAGGGAGCTGGTGGCGATCGCGCGCCGCTGTCTCCGGGCCGATCCGGCGGCGCGGTACCCCACGGCGGGGGAGCTCGCCGCCGACCTCGGCCGTTGGCTCTCCGGGCAGCGCGTCCACGCGCACGAATATCGACCGACCGAGCTCCTCGCCCGGCTGGTGCGCGCCTGGCGGATCCCGCTCACGGTGGGCGGCATCGCGCTGCTCGCGCTGGCCGCCGTCGTCGTCGTCGCGGTGGAGCGCACGGCGCGCGAACGCGCCGCCGCCGAGGGGAACCTCGCGGTCGCGCTCACCCGACAGGCGCTCGCGGCCCTCCTGGAGGAGCGGCTCCCCGAGGCGCACGTGCTGGCCGCGCATGCCCTGCGGTTCGGCCCCTCGCCCGAGGCGCGGGGGATCCTGGCGGCGACCCGGCGCAACACCGCCGAGCTGGTCTGGCGCGTGCCGCTCCCCCCCGGCTGTCGGCACGGGGGCGTGCTCGCGCCGGACGCGGAGACCCTCGCCTGCCGCGCGGACGGAAAGCTGGAGATCTGGGGCATCGACCCCCTCGTGCGCCGCGCCGTGCTCGACCTGTCCGTGGTGGAGGATCCGGTCTGGGTGGGCGAGCGGCTGCTCGTCGCGACGCCGGACGCGCTGCTCTGGATCGAGGAGGGGGTGGTCGTGGGGACGACGCCGGGCGCCGGATGGTGGCCGTTGGCCTCGGGTGAGGTGGCCTTCGCGACCCGCGGGCCCGCCGGCCGCCGGCTCCTGCCCGACGGCGAGGGCGTGGACTTCGAGATGTGCTGGGCCAACCGCTCCACGACGCGCGTGGTCGCCGGGGAGCTCGTGGTCGGCTGCGACGACGGGTTCCTGCGCAGCTACGGTCCCGACGGGGCGCTGCGGCTGGAGCTACCGCTGGGCGAGCGCCCCGCGTGGTCCGCCGTCCGTGAAGCGGCGGGGGGGCTCCTCGTCGGGCGGCTCGACGGCGATGTCCAGGCGCTCGCGCTCCCCGAGGGCCGCTGGACGCCGCCGTTGCGGGGACTGTCCCGGAGCGTGCTCGCCCTCCAGCCCATCCCCGGCACCCCGGGGGTCCTCGTCCTCGGCGAGCGGGGAGGCCCGAGGATCTGGAACACCGAAGCCGCAGGCTGGGCGGGCTCGTTGCCGGCGGGGGCCAGTCGCATGTTCCCGGGCACACGGGCGGGGGAGGTGCTGCTCCTCGGCGACACGCTGCAGCTCTGGCGCGTCTCCGCGACGCCCCGGCCCACCGTGCTGTCCTACGGCACGGGAGCCTCCCAGGTCACCCCGTCTCCCGATGGCGAGTCCCTGGCGGTGGCGCTGGGCGCCGGTGAAATCGTGGAGCGTCGGCTCGCGGACGGGCACGAGCTGCGGCGATGGACCTGGGGCGACGGCGTCGCCAAGTGTGTGGCCTACGCGGAGGACGGGCTCCTCGTCGCAGCGGCGATGGGGGCGCCGGGACAGGTGCTCGGTCCGTCGGAGGAGATCCGGCCGCTCGAGTTGGGGGCCGTCCTCCGACGCGCCGGCCGCCTCGCCGATGGAACGGTGTGGGCGTTCGCCTACACCGACGCCGCGTTCCTCGTCGCGCCCCGGACCCGCCGCGTCACCACACAGGCAACCGGCCCGGGGCTGTTCGACGGATCGAGCAGCCCCGACGGGGGCACGGCCGCGCTCCTCGACACGCGCGGGGGGGTGTGGCTGTTGGAGGGAACGACATGGCGCGAGGCGCGTCGCATGGCGGACGCCGTGGCGGTGGACGTGGGCGAGGGCGGCGCCCCCCTGGTGGTCGCGCGGCGTCGGGAGGTCTGCATCGAGGAGCGCTGCTACGCCGTCGATGACGACATCATCGATGTCGCGTTCTCCGGCGACCGGGTGGCGGTCGCGACCCTGAGGGGGGACGTCTCGTTGCTCGACGCGGGGACGGGCGAGCGGCTGGCCCTCCTCCGCGGCCACGCCGCGCGGGTGAGCTCGGTGGAGTTCGGGCCGGGGGGAGAGTGGCTGGTGAGCGGGAGCTGGGATGGGACCGCCCGCCTGTGGGACCTCGGCGGGCTCGACGAGCCCGCCGAGGCGCTGATCACCCGCAGCGAACGTGCGTGGGGTCTCGGGCTCGACGAGGCGATGCGGAGCCGGTAGCGACCGCGCCTCGCTCACATCTCGGTGGAGGCCTCCGCCTCCGCGTTGGTCGCCGCCCCCTCGGACCGCCGCCCCACGCCCAGCACGAGCCGCCCGAGCGCGTAGCCGGCGACGCCCGCGACACCCGAAGCCGCGAGGATCGCGAGCTTCGCCGTCTCGAGGGCGGGCCCGGGGGGGAAGGCCAGCTGCGCGACGAACAACGCCATCGTGAAGCCGATCCCGGCGACGCCTCCGACCACGGTCACGTCGGCCCAGCGCACCCCGCGCGGGAGGGTTGCGGCCCCGAGCGCGGTGGCGGCGCGCGCCGCGCCGTACACGCCGACCGCCTTGCCGATCACCAGCCCCGCCACGATCCCCACGAACACGCGCCACCCGTCGCCCGCGAGGCTCAGGCTCCCGAGCGAGACGCCCGCGTTCGCGAAGGCGAACAGCGGCATGACGAACCACGCCACCCAGCCGTGGAGCGCGTGCTCGAGGCGCTCGACGGGCGAGACGGCCTCGCGGGTGGCGCGCGCCACCGCGTCGAGGTGCTCGTGGATGTGGGTGATGCCCGCGCCGGCCGCGTCGCGTACGCCGCGCGCGGCGGCCTCGGCGGTGTCGGCGAAGCGATCCGCGCCGAGCCAGGCGCGCACTGGCGTGAGGAGGCCGACGAGGACCCCGGCGATGGTCGGGTGTACCCCGGAGGCGTAGGTCGCCCCCCAGGCGACCAGGGCCAGCGGGACGTAGGCGGCGATCGTCCGCACGCCGAAGAGCTGCAACACCAGGATCCCGGCGAGCCCGGCTCCGGCCGCACCGAGCGCGAGGAGGTCGACGCCGCCCGAGTAGAAGATCGCGATGACGAGGATGGCGCCGAGGTCGTCGATGACCGCGAGCGCGAGGAGGAGGACGCGCAGCGCGGGGGGAACCCGATCGCCGAGGAGCGCCAGGACGCCTACGGCAAAGGCGATGTCCGTCGCCATCGGCACGCCCCAGCCGACCGACGTGGCGCGCCCCGCGTTCAGGGCCGCGTAGATCGCGGCGGGGACGAGCATCCCGCCCACCGCCGCCGCGAGCGGGAGCGCCGCCCGGCGCAGGTCGGAGAGCTCGCCGGCGTGCATCTCCCGGCGGATCTCGAGCCCGACGACGAAGAAGAACACCGTCATCAAGCCGTCGTTGACCCACCAGCGGAGGTCCCGCTCGAAGCTGACCGGGCCGAGGGTCAGCCCGAGCGGGGTGTTCCACAGGGCCTCGTAGAGGGCGGCCGCGGGCGTGTTCGCCCACACGAGGGCCGCTGCCGCCGCGACGAGGAGGACGATGCCGCTCGCGGCTTCTACCGCGAGGAAGCGATCCACCGGCGCCGACAGCGCTCTTGCGAGACGACGGGCCGGAAACCAGGAGCGAGGCGGGGCAGGGAGATGGTCATGGGGAGGACGCACGTCGGGCTCGCGTGAGCTGGCGGCCCGACCAGCTACGAACCTGCGGCGATGATCACCGCACCCGGGGCTCCATTAACCCGGGCCTGGAGCGCGGCGCTACCCGCCCGGACAGCGGCCCTCGTCCGGGACGAGGCGCGCGCGTGTCACCAGCTCGTCCCCGCGGGCCCGCCCCGCGCGCCCATGTCGTTGCGGGTGCCGTCCGCGTCGTTGTAGGCAGAGGAGGGATCGCCCGCGTCGATCGAGAAGGAGGTGGCGCGCAGCACGAACGTGTCGTTGTACGGGTTGTTCTCGCACGCGACGGACGCGAAGTTGCTGTTCGTGGAGATCGCGCCGGTGCCGGCCGAGAGCGAGCCGCTGTAGGTGTCGCCCGAGCTGTTGTACGTGTTGTTGTACAGCTGGGAGCCGCCGCCCCCGGCGCCGTACACGAGCGCGACGGAGGTGCTCGCCTCGACGATGGAGTTCATCAGGTTGAACGTGGTCGAGGCGCCAATGTAGGCCTGCGAGCCGCGCGCGGTGCCGGAGACCGACGACGTGTTTCCGAAGAACGCGGCGTTGGTGAACGACGCGGTGCCCGAGGACTCGGTGTACACGCCGCCGCCGTCCGTCTCCGCGTCGTTGCAGTAGATCGCCGCGTTCGTGAAGGACGCCCACGCGCCGGAGAGGTTGATACCCCCGCCGTCCACCGCGTCGTTCTCGCCGATGTAGCCCTCGTCGAAGCTGAAGTTGGAGTCGGCCTCGGCGAAGATGCCGCCGCCCTGGTCGGCGAAGTTGCCCGAGATCCAGGAGTTCTCGAAGTGGCTGCTCGAGTTCCGCAGGCAGACGCCGCCGCCGAAGCTGTACATCCACACCTGGGTGTAGGTGCCCGTCGCGACCTGCTCGAACCCGGGCAGCGTGTTGTCGCGCACGTCCACGTCGTAGAAGGTGGGGTCGTCGCCGTTCACGTAGATGCCGCCGCCGCAGTACTCGTAGGTCGTGACCGCACAGGTCGTCTGGCCGCTGTGCGACGCCGAGGAGTCCGCGCAGGTGGTGCTCGCGGTGGACGCGGTGTAGGCGCCCGTGCCGCCCGTGATGGTGAACCCGTGGATCGTCGGCGCCGCGTTGCTCCCGGAGTCGACGGTGAGCGCCGCGCCGCACGCGGTGGGGTTGGCGGTGTTGCAGGTCGCCAGGCTGGGATCGATCGTGGTGATGTCGTAGCCTTCGACGCCCCACACATCGATGCTCTTGCCCCCGAGATCGATGGCCTCGCGGTAGGTGCCGCGAAAGGCGACGACGCACTGGTTCGCGGAGTCGATGGCGTCCTGAAGGCTGTCGTACGGGCTCGAGAGGCTGCCCGAACCCGATGCGGAGCCGCTGACCGGGTCGCACACGACGGGCTCGGTGCGATCGCCGTCGTTGCAGTCCCAGGCGTTGTCGACATAGCCGGCGGGCACGGTGCACTCGACCTCGGTGACCGAGGGGTCGCCGAAGCCGTCCTCATCCACGTCCACGTACCAGGTCTCGCCGTCGACGGGCCCGTTGTCGACGATGCCGTCGCAGTCGTTGTCGATGCTGTCGCAGATCTCGTCCGCGCCGGGGTGGGTGATCGCGGAGGAGTCGAGGCAGTCCGTGTCGTCCGCCACGTAGCCGCCCGGCGCGGTGCACCGCACGTCGCTGCGCGAGGCGTTGCCGTAGGCGTCGCCGTCGGCGTCGAGGTACCAGGTGGCCGCGTCCGCGGCGTCGTCCTCGTCGATCGTGCCGTCGCAGTCGTCGTCGTAGGAGTTGCAGTACTCGGTGGCGCCCGGGTTGGTGAGGGCGCGCGTGTCGTCGCAGTCGTTCGAGGAGGCCACGTAGCCGGCGGGCGCGGTGCAGAGCCGGGTGGACGTCGAGGCGTCGCCGTAGGTGTCCGCGTCCGTGTCGGCGTACCAGGTGCTCATGTCGGAGGCGTCTTCGTCGACCGAGCCGTCGCAATCATCGTCGATCGTGTTGCAGACCTCGATGGCGTCGGGGTTGACCGCGATCGCGTCGTCGTCACAGTCTTCGGAGTTGTTCGTGTACCCGGTGGGGACCGCGCAGGCCTCCTGGGTCAGCGCGGAGTTGCCGAAGCGATCCCCGTCGAAGTCGGCGTAGTACGTGGTGGTCACGCCCTCGTCGACCGAGCCGTCGCAGTTGTTGTCGATCTCGTCGCACACCTCGGCGTTGCCCGGGTAGGCGTTGCTCGTGGTGTCGTCGCAGTCCGTGGAGTCGGGGACGGAGCCCAGGGGCCGGTCACAGGAGAGGGTGGGCGCTTCGAGGTCGCCGTAGGTGTCGCCGTCGGCATCGGCGTACCAGGTCTGGTTCACGCCCTCATCGACCGTGCCGTCACAGTTGTTGTCGAGCCCGTCGCACACCTCGGTGCCGCCGGGGAACGCGGTGCGCTCGCTGTCGTCGCAGTCGTTTCCGTTCTGGACGTAGCCGGAGGGCGCGTCGCACGAGATGGCCGCGACGGCGGGGTCGCCGAAGCCGTCCCCGTCGAAGTCCTGGTAGTAGGTGGCCTCGACGTCCTCGTCGACCTCGCTGTCGCAGTCGTCGTCGATGCCGTTGCACAGCTCGGTCGCGGAGGGGCTCACGTCGCGGTTGCTGTCGTCGCAGTCACCCTCGGAGACGAGGAAGCCGTCCCCGTCCTCGTCGACCGGCACGGAGGCGCTGTCGTCGACGGGCTTGACCGTGCCATCGGGCGAGGTGCCACCGTCGCAGCCGGCGAGCAGGAGGACGAGGGAGACGGGGAGCAGGAACTTGGCCATGCAGGTCCTTCGCGGCCGAAGGGCCGGGCGAATGGTGGCACGAAGGCGGCGCGAGACGAGGGGCCCGTCACGGAGAGGGGGCCCATCAGGGCGCATTGAACCACAGGGTTGTGCGTCCCGCAAACGGTTTTGTAGTGCTGCTCGCAGACGCGGGCCCGATGTTCAGCGCTGGATGGCGCCGAAGCGGAGACCACGATCGGACACCCGCCAGGCTTGCCTGCGGGTCCGCTCCAGGACGGCGAGGAGGATCACGGCCCCCGCGAGGACCGTGTCCGCACGCTCCGGAGAAACCGTGACGAGGCGGCGCCTCTCGTCGGGCGTCGCGGCGAGGAGGCGGTCGATCCAGCGGCGCAGGGCGGCGGCCGTGAGCGTCGATCCGTGCACGACCGTCGCGTCGTAGCGCTCGAGGCCGAGGTCCGCCGCGGCCAGCGTGGTGGCGGTGCCGGCGACCGCCACGGCGGCCTTGGGGATGAGGTCGAACTGGAGCGTCGCGACCGCGGCGTCCACGTGCGCCCGGAGCCGGGCCAGCGCGGCGGCCGCCACGACGCCGGTGCCGAGGTACTGCTCGGTGAGCCGCACCGTGCCGATCTCGAGCGACACCCGGCTGCGGATGTGCGGACCCTCGCCGACGATGACCTCGGTCGAGCCGCCGCCCGGATCGCACAGCAGCGCGGGCCCCGGCCCGAGCCCGAGCCCCGCCACCCCGCCGAGCCACGTCAGCCGCGCCTCTTCCTCGCCGCTGACGACCTCGGCGCGCAGCCCGGTCTTCGCACGCACGCTCGCGTAGAAGGTGGTGGCGTTGAGCGCGCGACGCGACGCGGACGTGGCGATCGTCCGCACGCCCTCTGGCGCGACTCCGAGGGCGCGCGCCTTGGCCGCGTAGTCGCCGAGGACGGCGATCGCCGCCTCCATGCGATCGGTCCGGAACACCCCGACCTCGCCGAGGCCACGCCCCAGGCCGACCACGTTCGCCTCGTCGTGAAGCACGTTCCCCGCGTCGTCCGTGACGAGCAGGAGCAGGGAATTGGACCCGATGTCGATGGCGGCGCGGGGCATGGAGCCCTCCGGGGAGCGGGCGATGGCAGGGGGCGGCGGAGGGCTCGGGGGGGGGGCGTTGCGGGGGGGCTTGCCCCCCTGCCCCAAGAAGCCCCGCTGCCGAGAGAGGCGGAGAGGCCGCTACCAGCTCAGGTGGTTCGACCAGGAAGGGTTGGTGTACCCGCCGCCGCCGGAGGTGACCTTCACCTGGTGGCGCCCGTCCTTGGAGGCGATCCAGATGTGGGCGCCGCCTTCGCGGGTGGACGAGAACGCGAGGTACTCGCCGTCGGGGGACCAGCTCGGGTCCTCGTTGTCGCCCTGGCCCTGGGTGATGCGGTCCATCCCGGAGCCGTCGGGACGCACGGTGAACACGTCGAAGTGGCCCCCCTCGCGCCCGACGAACGCGATGCGGTCACCCGCGGGGGACCAGGCGGGATCAGTGTTCTGGGAGCCCGAGAAGGTGACGCGCTTGGCGCCCGAGCCGTCCGCGTTCATCTGGTAGATCTGCGGGCCGCCGCTGCGCTCGCTGACGAACGCGATCTTGGAGCCGTCGGGAGACCACGAGGGGGAAACGTCGATGCCGGGGCTCGCGGTGAGCCGCGCGATCTCGCGGCCGGCGTACGGATCGATGGTGTAGATCTCGGCGTCGCTGCCGACGGTGAGGGTCAGCGCGAGGATGTCGCCGAGCGGGGAGAACGCCCCCCCGGTGTTGATCCCGGAGCGGCTCGACACGCGGCGGATCTGGCCCTTTCCGAGGTCGGCCACGTACAGATCGGGGTTGCCCGCCGCGTACGAGGTGTAGGCGATCGCCGTGCCCGTGGCGTTCCACTTCGGCTTGAGGTTGATGCTCCCGTTCTTCGTGACCGAGCGACGCCCGTAGCCGTCGGCGTCGACCATGTAGATCTCTTTGTTCCCCGAGAAGTTCCCCGAGAACGTGAAGCGGGTGTCGAAGAAGCTGCGCTGGCCGGTGACGGTCTGGATGATGTGGTCGGCCACCCGGTGGGCGAGGCTGCGCATCCCGGTCGGGGGCGCCGAGAAGGCCTTCGCGCCGAGCTTCTCGCCGCCGTCGACGCCGTACACCCAGGCCTCCGTGCGCAGCTTGCCGTCGGTCTCCACGAGGCTCGTCTTTGCGAGGACGGCCGCGCCCGTCGGGCGCCAGTCGGCGAAGTCGAATTCTCCGACGCGGATGCCGGCGCCGGCGGGCTCGAGCGAGGCGTTGACGTCGAGCACGCGGAACCAGCCGGACAGCTCCAGGTCACGACGCACCACGGCCCAGAACTCGCCGCCCGGGCCGCCGCCCGTGGGCATGGGGAGGGCGATGGGGACGGCGCGTTCGCCGGGGCTGCCGATCTGGACCAGGACGTTGGTGCGCGGCGCGTCCTGCGCGGCAGCCTCGAAGCAGCCCGTGAGGAGCAGCGGCGCGACGAGGGCGGCGATCGTGCGGACGGACATCACTGGCACTCCTTCCCGGTGAACTGCATGGAGGCGCTGAGGCCGTCGGCGTACTTGGCGGGAGGCTTGGGAAGCGAGCCGGTCGCCTCCACCGCGCGCCGTCCCGCCTCGTCGAAGGAGGTGTTGCCGCTCTTCTTCTTGATCGTCGGAGCGCCCAGGACATTCCCGTTCGCGTCGAGGTCGACCGAGATGAACACCTCGAGGCCCGGGTTCGACAGGCAGAGCGATCGGAGCGGGTGCCAGTTCTGGCCGACCTGCTCGCGTGCCTTGGCGGTCCAGCGCGCGAGCTCCGGATCATTGACGCCGCTCGTGGCATGCGAGCCCGCGTCCTCCGATCCGTCGGGGCTCGACGCGAGGCGGTCCACCTTGCCGACGTCGGCCGTCAGGTTGTCCATCGCGGCGCGGCGCTTCAAGTCGTCGATCGCCTTCTGCAGCTTCTCCGCGTTGGGATCCCCCTTGACCTTCGGGGCGTCCGGCGTCTTGAGCGCCATGTCGCTCGCGTTGGGCGGCGGCGGGGTGTCGGGCGCTTGCGGCAGGTCGGGCGCCTTGGGCGCGTCCGGCGCGCGCTCGGCCTTCTGCGGCATGCTCGTGACGTTTTTCGGCGGCCCGGAGAGCGCCACCTGGATGGTGTCCTCGGGCTTGAACAGCGGCTCGTCCGAGCTCGAGCACCGGCCGACCGCCACGGTCGCCGCCAGGGCCACGTGGGCGAGCAGCGCGACGGGGATCTCCCAGGTGATCGAGGGCCCGACTGGCATCGGCTACGGCGCCTCGCCCAGGCCTTCGACGACCGGGCCCGGCTGTGTCACGAGGCCCACCTTGGCGACGCCGGCGTTCTGCGCGACCGCGAGCAGCTGGAGCACCTTCTCGTAGGCGAGCTTGCCGTCCGCCCGCACGAACATCTGCTGCTCGGGGTTCGCCTTCGCGATCGCGGCGAGCTTGACCTTGAGCTCCTCGAGCGGGAACGCGTTCTTGCCGAGGTAGTACGTCTCATCGGCCGTGACCGAGAGGACAAGCTGGTCTTCGTCGGGGGCGAGCGAAGGCGCCTCCGCACGCGGGAGCTCGAGCGCCACGCCGGTGGTCATCAGCGGGGCGGTCACCATGAAGATGATGAGGAGGACGAGCATCACGTCGACGAAGGGCGTCACGTTGATGTCCGCCATCAGCGCGCCGTCGCGCGAGGGGCCGCTCATTCCCATGGATTACCGTCCCCGGTAGTGGCGCTTCACGATGTTGAGGAAGTCGGACGAGAACCCGTCCATCTCGCTCGCGATGCCCCGGATTCGGCTGTTGAAGAAATTATACGCCATGACGGCCGGGATGGCGGCGAGCAGGCCCACCGCGGTGGCGACCAGGGCGTGCGCGATGTCGGGGCCGACGGTCTGGATGGAGGCCTGGCCGGTGACGCCGATCTTCTGGAACGCGCGGAGGATGCCCCACACCGTGCCGAACAGGCCGATGAACGGGCCGGTCGAGCCGGTGGTGGCGAGCACGGGGATGAGGCGCTCGAGCTGGTTCAGCTCGGTGTTCGCCGTGCGCCGCAGCGCGCGCTCGATGTTCTCGGTGAGGCCGAGGTCCATGCCGCCCGCGGCGTCGGCCGTCGTGAGGCGCTTCAGCTCGTCATAGCCGGACTTGAACACCGCGCCGACGGGAGCGGCGGGGTAGCGGCCCAAGCGGGCGTAGATGTCGTCGAGCGCGCCGGCCTTCCAGAACGCGTCGAGGAACGCCTGGGATTGCACGGATGCGCGTCGTACCGCGAGGTACTTGTTGAGGATGATGGCCCAGCAGGCGACGGACATCGCGAGCAGCAGGAAGAGCACCGACTGCACGATGAAGTCGGCCTCCATGACGAGGGCGAAGATCGAGAAGCCGTCGTCCGTCGCGGCGACGGAGGCCAGGTAGACGGGAAGTACGGGATCCATGAGGACGGCGGGTAACACGGGCGCCGGGTTGTTGTCTGGCTCGGCCCGTCGCGCGCCCCCTGCGGGCCCTCCCGTTCGCTACGGCGCGGCGGTCCGTCGCCACCCGTCGAGCGCCTCGGGGAGCCCCGGCCGCAGCTCGAGCGCCTTGCTGTAGGCCTCCGCGGCGAGCGAGGACTGGCGCAGCGCCTCGTAGTTCCGGCCGAGCATCGTCCACGCGCCGTAGTGCCCGGGGAGGAGCCGCGTGGTGTTGCGGAGCGCGCGCACGGCGAGATCGGGGCGGGCGGCCTCGTTCGCGATGTCGCCGATGCCGTTCCAGGCGTAGGCGTTGCACGCATCCATGGTGAGGGCCGCGCGGTACTCCTGGAGGGCCCCCAGGGCGTCCCTCTTGATCCGGCGATCGTCTCCCGCGTCGACCCGCTTGCGGGCCTCCCCCCGGAGGGCCTCGGCGGGCGCCTTGCAGGCGGTGGGGGGGTCGGCAGGCAGGGACGCCGCGAGGGCGGCCATCGGGTCGCTGCTCGGCATGGAGGCCGCCGCGGGCATCGCCGTGGAGGGAGCCGCGGCAACGGGCTCGGGTCGAGGTGAGGAGGAGGGGCCCGCCGTCATCGCAGGCGCGCTCGACCCGGTCGGGACGATGCGCGGGCTGCCCGACCGCGAGGGGGCATGCGCCCCGTTCGAGGTCCCTGCCGCGAAGGCGGTGCCGGAGACGGGCAGGACGACCAGGGGCCGCCCGTCGATCACCACGACCTTGGCGCCCGGGGATCGGGTCACGGGCGAGACGTTCGACAGGGTGGCCGCGTCGACCGGCAGATCGCTCTCGCAGTCGAGCAGGAAGAGGCGGCCGAGGTCGTCCGCGGGGGTCACGCAGGTGCTCTCCGGCAGGGCGCACGCCTGCTCGAAGCAATGCACCTGCAGCGGGTTGAGCGCCTGCATGATCAGCTCCCCCCCGAGCGGCGCATGGTCGAGGACGACGGTCGCGCCGGGGTCGAAGGCGCCGACACCGTCGCAACCGAGCTCCCAGAGGCCGACCACGCGCCACCCCGCGCCTTCGCGGGCGACGGGCGCGCCCTCTCCGAACACCCGGAGGCGCGCCTCGCAGCTGGACAGGCCACCCGCCCGGCAACACTCGAAGCAGGCCTCGTCGGCGGCCCGGGCGGGGGGGGCGAGCGAAAAGAGGGCGAGCGCGAGCGCGGAGGGGACCATGGCGCGGAATCTACAGCGCGGCGCGGGGAACGTCGCGCCTCGTGGGTTCGGACCCTTCGCGGGCCGGCGATTCCTCCAGCAATCGTCCGTACAGGCCGAGCACGCGCGCCGCGTGGGCGTCGAGGGGCTCGGTGACGAGGGGTGAAACGCGGGCGCGGCCCTGGCGCACCTCGGCCGCGAGCGCCCGGCGCCAGGCCTCGACCGAGCCGGGCTCCACGCGAACGGCCCGATCGGCGCCGAGCACCTCCGTGACCCCGGGCAGGTCGCTCGCCACGATGCGGAGCCCCGCGGCCCCGGCCTCCCGCAGCACCAGGGGGCTGTTCTCCTCCCACGTGCTCGGGAACAGGAGCACGTCCGCCTCGGCGAACAGCGCCGGGACGTGGTCGGCGGGGCAGGGGCCGGTCAGCGAGGCGCCCGGCACCTCGGCCGCGCGGGCGCGCAGCTTGTCGGCGTAGGTGGTGCGGCCGTCGTAGGGGAGCGAGGGCCCGACCAACCGGAGGGTCGCGGCGCCGGCCGGGAGGCGGGCGAACGCCTCGAGCGCCACGTCGGGGCCCTTGGTGGGGAGGAGGCCGCCGAGGAAGAGAAAGCGCACCGGGCCGGGCGGGGAGGGGGGCGCCGGGAGCACCGGCCGGAGCAGCGGGAGCGGCAGCCACGTGCAGGGGATGCCGAGCCGCGCGGGGAGGTGGCGCGAGGGCGACAGGAACAGGTCGACGTGGGCGCGAAGGGAGGAGAGGGCCTCGGCTCGAGCGCGGATCAGGTCGCGACGGAGCGGGAGACGATCCGCCAGCGCCGGGGGGAGGGGAGCCCAGACCGCGGTGGAGAGGCAGCGGGCGCATCGGTCGACGGCGGGCCCCGCGCACTGTGCCCCCGAGCGGTCGACGAGCTGGCCGCGGGCGCAGGCGAGCCACGCGTCGTGGAGCGTGAAGACGACCCGCGCGCCGAGGCCGCGCGCCACGCCGGGGATGCCCATCGAGGCGCCCGTCAGGTGGTGGACGTGGAGGATGTCGGGCCCGGCGGGCCGCGCTCCCCGCGTCTCCGGGAAGGCGGCGTGGCACGCCACCCCGAACGCCGCCTCGGCCTCGGGGCGGGTGAAGGTCTCGCGGAACCGGAGCCCACGTGCCGAGAGGGCCGGGCTCGCGGAAGCGGGGGTCCAGTGGGCGACGAGCGCGCCGGCGCGCCGCTGGGCGTCCGCGAGCGCGGCGGCGTAGAGCTCGGTGCCGCCGAGGTCCTCCGGCGGCCAGCCGTGGGCGACGTGGAGGACGCGGAGGGGGCCCGGTCGCTCAGCTACCCTCCGCAAGGATCTCCTCGGCCCGCTGTCCGCCCGCCAGCGCCTGCAGCTCTTCGTCGTGATCGTCGCTCACGCGGGCCACGTAGTGGAGGGCGTGGCTGAACTCCTCGAACGAGAGCGTGTCTCCGAGCAGCGTGTGCGTGAACGACACCGCGTCGTCCTCGAAGAGGAGGAAGGCGCCGAAGAGCACCTCCGTGTTCATCCGGAGGAGGCGCATCACCAGCTCGAGCTGGGGGCGCGCGCCGGAGAGGAGCGTCGAGGCGAACCGGACGAACACGTGCTTTTCGTCCTCGAAGATCGACACCATCACGACCGTGGAGCCGTACTTCAGGAGGAAGATGCCCTCCGGGTTTCGGTCCGGATCGATGTCCATCCGCACGAGGAAGTCGCTGACGCGGTCGGCGAGCTGGCGCAGGCGGTCGCTCATGAACTCCCTCTCCGGTCCTCCCCCATCTTTACACGACGGGCGCCCGGACAGGCCCATCAGGGGACCGGAGGGGCGGCGCCGGCCCCCGCGTAGACCGCGACGACGCGGTCGAGGTGGTCCGAGAAGCGCGGGGGGCGCGACACCGGGAGCGTCGTGACGGCGGCGGTGCGCAGGCACTCGGCGAGCGCGGCCTCGTCTCCCGGGGGGTACAGCCACCCGTCGATCCCGGGGGTCACCAGCTCGCGGATCCCGCCGATGTCGGGGGCCACCACGGGGCAGCCCGCGGCCCGCGCTTCGAGGATGACCAGCGGCGCGTTCTCCGGCCAGAGGGAGCCGAGGACGAGGGCCCGCGCGCGCGCGAGGTGGTCGGGGACCCGGGCGGCGTCGAGCGGGCCGTCGTTCGGGAGCCCCGCGACGTAGGCGGCATCGGGGCCCGGCGGCCCGTGGACGCGGAGCGGCACGTCGACGCCGGCCGCGCGCCACGCCGCGCGCACCAGGTGGGGGCCCTT
Organism: Pseudomonadota bacterium; assembly: GCA_030685065.1. Lineage (GTDB taxonomy): Bacteria > Myxococcota_A > UBA796 > UBA796 > SXON01 > CAJBVW01. The sequence continues at coordinate 97,060 of JAUXQH010000059.1, forward strand.
GTGCCAGGCGAGGGTGCCGAGAAAGAGAAACGGGCCGCGCGCCGCGTCGGGGTGGCGCGCGGTGACCGGATCGACCCCATGGGGGACGATCGCGGGCGCAGGAAACCCCTGTGCCACGGCGGCTTCGGCCAGCCATCGGCTCGGGCTGACGATGCGGGCGCATCGCGCCGCGAAGGCCCGGATGGCGCGGTCGCGGCGGCCCAGCTGGGCGGGGGTCAGCGCCGGGGCCGTCCCGTCGGTGATCCGCGCCCGGACGCGGCCCGGGAGGTGATGCCAGAGCGCCTGGAGCCGCGCGGGATCGACGTGGCGGCCGACCCTCCCGGCCACGCCGAGCGCGCGGGTCAACGCCGGGGTGTCGCGCGCCCAGCCGGAGGCGCAGGCGACGCAGGCGGCGCCGGGCCCGGCGCAGGGCTGCTTGTCCGCGGAGGGAGAGGCGTCACGGAGGAGCAGGCCGCCCGCCGCGCACCACGCCCACGCGTCGTGGAGCGTCCAGACGACCGGCGCGTCGACGCGGAAGGTGGTCGAGAGGGAGGTGAGGTGCTGGACGTGCACCACGTCGGGCCGGAGCCGCCGCGCGAGGCCGGTCACGACGCGATCGATCGCGGGGTCGGAGGCCCCGCGGCGAAGCCCCGCGTACGGCGCGTTGTTGACGACGCGCGTGAGGCCGGGAGACTCGGTGATGGCGTAGGGCGCCGCGCCGGGCGCGGGGGCCACCGCGAGCGTGTGCACCTCCCAGCCGCGCGCGCGCAGCCCGTCCGCGAGCCTCCGGGCGTATTGTTCGGTCCCCGCGCCCTGGTCGGGAGGGTAGCCGTGGACGAGCTGGAGGAGGCGTGGCACGCACGGCTCCGGTATCATCCGAACCGTGCCCGCCTCCCCCCTCCGCGTGCTGGTGGTCGACGACGAGGAAAACCTCCGTCACCTCCTCACCCTGATCCTCGGCCGCGCCGGCTACGGCGTGGTCGTCGCGGCGAACGGGCGTGAGGCGCTCGGGCGCCTCGACCAGGCTGACGTGGTGTTGTGTGATGTGCGGATGCCCGAGATGGACGGGCTCAGCTTCCTCGGCGCCCTGCCGCCCGGGGCCCCGCCCGTAGTGATGATGAGCGCGTACGGCACCGTCGACACGGCGCTCGAGGCGATGCGGCGCGGCGCCTACGATTACGTGTCCAAGCCGTTCAAGGCCGACGAGATCGTCCTGACGCTGCGCAAGCTGGAGGAGCGCGAGAACCTCGTCGCGGATCGGGGGCGGCTCGCCGTGGAGAACGCGCGGCTCCAGGAGCGCGTCGGCGAGCCGGTCGAGGGGTTCGTCGGCCGCTCGCCGGGCATCGGAGAGCTGCTCCGGGTGCTGGGGCGCGCCGCGCGCCACGACTCCACCGTGCTCCTCTCGGGAGAGAGTGGGACCGGCAAGGAGCTGCTCGCCCGCGCGCTGCACCGCCTCTCGCCGCGCGCCAAGGGGCCTTGGGTGGCGGTGAACTGCGCCGCCATCCCCGAGACGCTCCTGGAGAGCGAGCTCTTCGGGTACACGCGCGGCGCGTTCACCGGGGCGGTCCAGGCCCATCCCGGCATGTTCGAACAGGCCGACAAGGGCACGTTGTTCCTGGACGAGATCGGTGACCTTCCCGGTCCGCTCCAGTCGAAGCTCCTCCGCGTGCTGGAGGACGGCATGGTGAGGCGCCTCGGCGCGCGGGCCGACCAGGCGGTCGACGTGCGGATCGTCGCCGCGTCGGCCCAGCCCCTCGCGCCGCCGCGCTTCCGCGAGGACCTCTACTACCGGCTCGCCGTCGTACACCTGCACATCCCGCCGCTCCGCGAGCGCGCAGAGGACATCCCGCTCCTCATCGAGCACCTGCTCGGCGCGCTGGCCGTGCGCATGCGCCTGCCGCTCCCAGCGCTCCCGGATGAGACCCGCCGGATCCTCCTCGCCCACTCGTGGCCCGGAAACGTGCGCCAGCTGGAGAACGCGCTGGAGCGCGCGCTGCTCGTGTGTGACGGGCGGGTGATCGCGCCGGAGGATCTGCCCCGCGAGCTGCGCATGCCCGCGGCACACGCCGACCTTCGGAGGGGGCCGCCGACGGCGGAGGATCTCTCGATCCCCGCCCAGGTCGCCGCCCTGGAAAAGCGCCTCATCGAGCGCGCCCTCGCGCAGTCGGAGGGCAACAAGGCCGCCGCGTCCCGCGTGCTCGAGATCGCCTACAAGACGCTGCTGTACAAGATCCGCGAATACGGGATCGAGCCGTGACCCCCCCCCGCCGCATCGTCGTCGCCGGGGCGCTCGTCGTCGTCGCGCTCGCGTGCGTGGTGGGGCTCCGGCTCACTTCGGTCTCGCGCAGCGTGGCGGCGGCGCAGCGGGCGCTCGACGCGGCGGACCTCGTCACGGCGGAGACAGCCTGGCGGGCCGTCCTGGCGGAGGACCCCGGGCGCGCCGAAGCGCTGTACGGGCTGGGGTGGACCCTGCACCTCGCCGCCGAGACGGATGGCGCGCGCGAGGCGTTCCAGCAGTGCGTGGAGGCCCATCCCGAGAGCCCCCTCGGCTACAAGGGGCTCGGAAGCGTCGCGATGGGGGAGGGCAACCCGACCCTCGCGCGGCGCCGCTTCGAGGAGGCCCTCGCGCGCGCCCCGGGTGACACGGCCGTGCGCCACAGCCTCGCGCTCCTCGATCTCCTCACCGGGCGGGCCGACGAGGCCGTCGTCACGTTCGAGGCCCTCGCCGCCGAGGAGCCGACCCATGCCGCGTTCCAGCAGGCGCTCGGCGAGGCCCTCGTGGCGGTCGGCCGCCCCGAGGAGGCGCTCGAAGCCGCGACCCGGGCCGTGGAGCTCGCCGCGGACGATGATCGGGGCCGCGCCCTCGCCCAGCTGACCCGCGCCCGCGCCATCCTCGCGGCCACCAGTGGGCGGGTCGACACGGCGGACTGCGCGGGCACCGCGCCGCCGGTCTACGCGTGGCTCGAGGAGGCGGACCGGGCCCTGGACGAAGCGGAGGCCACCCAGGTTCCGCTCCCGGATCTGGTCGCCGCTCGCCGCGCCATCCGCCAGCGGCGTGGCGCCGTGGACGACCAGTGCCCGGGCGCCCGCGTCTCCCCCGAGAGCCTGGGAAGGAAACTCCCAGATGGGTAGTTTTTGCCCACTTTCGAATGTGACGAGTCGGGACAGGGCGCCGGATCACGTAGGATCGCTTCTTGCAGGGTCAAGGTCGGGCCATACACTCGTCGAGCTCGCGGTGGCGATCGCCATCGTGGGAATCCTCGCCGGGATGGGCTGGTCCGCGATTCAACCCGAGGTCGACCGTTTCCGCATGCTGAAGGCCGCGCGAATGTTGCACTCCGATCTGCAGTCGCTCCGCGCGATGGCGATCGCGACCAACCGGGAGACCCGCATCGTCTTCACCGTCGCGGATGACGCGCTCGATCCCGCCGACGTGCAGGTGGGCGAGTGGCTCCTCCAGGCGGGGGACCGCTCGAACGCCAGCGTGGAGTGGGACACGCTCCCCATCGACGACGGCACGAGCGGCTCCGAGGGCGAGCGCAGCCTCTCCCCCGGCGGCGCCGACGAGACGCCCCACGTCAGCCTCGCGCGCTGGCCCACCCTGGTCGGCCCGGGCACCGACAACGCGGACGCCATCGTGTTCTCGCCGCGCGGCTGGGTCGCCAACCCCGCGAAGGACTTCGCTGACGGCTACGTCGCCCTCCGCATCGTCAACAAGCGCGCGCTCGGCCGCGGCGCCGTCGAAGAGGTCACGCTCCGCGTCTCGCGCGGTGGCCTCACGCGGCTCGAGGTCGGCGCTTCCACCACGCTGCCCGCGACGGACGTCGGCACCGGGGAGGCCAGCTCCCAATGATGCAGTTCCCGCGCCTCCGGGCTTCCCTCGGCCGCCCGTCGAGCCTCCGAGCCGCCTCCCGCCGCTCGGTCGGCGGTCGTGGCGGCTTCACGATGGTGGAAGTCGTCATCGCCTCGGCGCTGCTCGGCTTCTCGCTCATCGTCATGTTCGGCTTTCACAGCCAGGCCCTGCGCGCCAACATGAACGCCCGCCGCCTGACGGACTGCACCTACCTCGCGCAGACGCAGATGGAGCGCCTGTTGGTGATGGACTGGGCGAGCGCCGCGCGCCCGACCGACCTGACCAACTCCGGCTCCGTCGACGCCGGCTCGGCGGGCATGAACGACGAGCTCGAGTGGCCGAGCGCGCCGGCCGAGGTCAACGCGGTCAACAGCACGGTGGGAAGCCCCCTCATCCCCTCGCTGTACACGGTCACCTGGGACGTAGAGGACATGGACGCCAACGCGACCTGGGTCCGCCTCCGCGTGCGCTGCACCTACGAAGATTCGGCCTTCAACACCCGTCACGGCACGACCATCTCGTCTTATCGTTACCGGGATTCCTGATGCGCACGACCTTCGCCAGCTCGAGCCCCTCCAAGACGATCCTGCCCCGTGGGCATGGCCGCGGCGGCTTCACGCTCATCGAGCTGATGTTCGCGCTGGTCATCGGGCTGTTCGTGGTCGCCGCGCTCTACAACCTGTTCACGGCGCAGGTCCGGCAGTTCGTCTACCAGGATCTCCAGATGGAGATGCACCAGAACACGCGCCTCGCGACCGACATGATGAGCCGCACCGCGCGCCTCGCCGGGTACGGCACGAACGGAACGACAGCCGGCGCGTTCGGGTACGAGGGGGTCGACAGCAGCTCGCTCCCGGCGATCATCTCGTCCAACGGCACGGGGCCCAACGGCAGCGACGCGATCACGCTCGTCTCGATGGACCCCTCCCTCGTCGTGAACACCTCGTCGACCTTCCCGCCGAGCTGCGCGTCGACCACCCTCACGGTCGACACGGCGGCGCTGCACAACGCGGCGCGCCTGGCGCAGTACCACGAGGGCGAGCTCCTCATGTGCTACGACTACGCCGCGATCGGCGGCTTCCGCAGCTTCTTGTGGCCGATGACAGCGGACGCGAACGTCACCTCCGGCGAGCTCTCCATCGGGTCCGGCTCCGCCTATGCCGACTACGACATCTCGTGTCCGGTCGCCGACAACCTCCCGCTCGTGATGACGTGTTCGCGGGCCGAGGTCGTCACCTTCTACATCGACAACGATGACTCCGACGGCATCGGGGCCGGCAGCGCCGATCACCCCGTGCTGATGATGGATCTGGACTTCGAGTCCCCCGACGCGGACGACGTGCCGCTGGTCGACAACGTCGAGGACATCCAGTTCGCCTACTGCCTCGCCTCGGGGAGCGGCTTGACGGACTGTTCGGATCCGGCGGCCTGGGTGGACGAGATCGACCCGGACGCCGCGAGCGACGTGTACATGATCCGCATCAGCCTGGTCGTACGCTCCAGCCGGGAGGATCTCCGGCACCTCCACGTCGGGCAGCGCCCCGAGCTCGAGGGGAACCCCGCGTCCGCCACCACCGATCACTACTTCCGGCAGGTGCTGTCCACCGAGGTCGCCGTGCGAAACATGCGCATCCAGAGCCTCCTATGATGAAGCCCTCCTCCTCCCGCCGATCCCGCGAGGGGTACGCGATGCTCGTCGCGCTCGTGCTCATCGCGCTGCTGACGATCATCGGGGCCACCTCGCTGTCGGTGGCGGGCGTCGATCAGCGCGTGGCGACGCACAACCGTCGGCACATGATGGTGCTCAACACGGCCGATGCCGGCACCGAGCACGCCCGGTTCCTCCTGCAATCGGAGAACCCCGCGAACGAGGGCTGGGACACGGCGGACACCGGCAGCATGTTCGTGCCGAAGACCGAAGCGGACGCCTCCTTCGAGGGCATCTCCTTCCCGATGAACCAGGGTGTGTACGAGGTCGATGCGGTCTACCAGAAGTGCTCCAACCCGCCGCCCGGGTACAGCACCGAGGTCGGCCGCGTGGGGTACCGCTCCGACTTCTGGGACATGCGCTCCCGCGCCACCTTCGACGATGCCGCCTACTCGCAGATCAACCCCACCCAGGCCGTCGTGGTCTCGACCATTCGCAAGGTCGTCCGCGGCAGCTGCAAGATTCGGTGAGGTACACCATGAATCGTGCCCCGCTCGCTCTCCTCCTCCTCCTCGGCGCTCCGTCCTGGGCCGCCAGCTCGGGCACGGACGAGCTCCTGTCCACGATCGAGCGCGTTCCGCCGGTGGTGATCTTCGTGGTCGACATGTCGGTCGACATGTCGGTCCCGTGTGACGGCAGCGGCGTGGGCGACTCGTGCCTCCAGGACACGTTGGACGCGATCCAGCAGGTGGCGCGCCACTGGGACACCGCGGCGTACGGCGTGGTCGGCACGAGCGAGCTGGCGAACGACGACGCGTTCTACCGCATCGTCCCCGTCGGCAGCTCCTACGCCGAGATCGCGACGGCGCTCGCCGGCGTCTCCGCGTGGACCGGATCGACCCGCAACCTCGCCGAGGTCGTGGAGAGCGTCGGAGAGACCTACCTCAAGAACGCCAGCTTCGACAATCAAGAGGATGACGATGGCGACGGGTACACCGGCGATTGGGACGAGACCCCCATCGGCTACACCTGCACCGACACCCACATCATCGTCCTCGCGAAGGACCGCCCGGTAGACGACGAGCAGGTCGACTTCATCTACGCTTCCTCGAGCAACGGCACGGCCGGAGAGATCGCGTGTGATGTCTCGGGGATCACGGCGCTGGACGTCGAGTGCAAGTACGACAACGTCGTCTCGCACATGTACAACCAGGACGTCTCGTCGCTGTCGGACACCCAGCGGACCTACGTCCACACGATCTCCCTCGGGGTCGCCTCCGGCTCGATCGCCGAGCAGCTCTTCGACAACGCCAGCACGAACACCGTCGGGGATGCCGTCTACACCGACGTGACGACCGGTGGCGAGATCCTGGCGAGCATCCTCTCGATCATGAGCGAGATCGCCGCGGGCACCTACACCCGGTCGACCCCCGTCGTCACCGCGGACGGCTCGTACCTCATCTACACCTTCTACGAGGTCTCCGGCGACAACCCGCTCGCCCAGGGCCACGTCCGCGCGTACGCGCTCGACGACGATCCGGCGTCGGCGACCTACGGCGAGATCCTCTACGAGGGGCCGAGCGCCTACGGCGGCGCGGTGTGGGACGGCGGAGATCTCCTCGTCAGCCGCCCGGTCACGGCGTCGGAGTCGAACCCCAACGAGAACGACGGTGTCGGAAAGCGCGACATCTATACGTACGAGGACTACGCGTACCTCCTCGGCTCGCTCGGATCCGAGGCGGCCCTCACCCGGCGGATCGGTTTCGACTACGAGTTCGCGCAGGCGGTCGGCAGCAGCCCCGTCACCCTCGACCTGTACCTGGACAGCGCGCTCGACCCTACCAACCTGCCGTGCGGCCTCGACCCCGCATACGACCTGAACGGCGACTGCCTGGTGGACGGTGACGATCTCCAGTCCCTCGTCGACTTCGCCCGCGGCTTGCCCGAGGCCGAATTCCGCTACCTCGATCTCGCGCGCGGAACGTGGAAGCTCGGCGATTCGCCGTACTCCATCCCGGTCGTCGTGAGCCCGCGCGAGGACAACTTCTCGACCGACGCGACCTACCGCGAGTTCCTCGCGACGCTCGAGGCCGAAGACGTCCCCTCCATCGTCCTGCTCGCCGCGAATGACGGGATGTTGCACGCGTTCCGGCTCGAGGACGACCCCGCGACCGCGACGGAAGACGAAGCGGGCGAGGAGCTCTGGGCCTGGGTGCCGGGGTACCTCCTCCTTCGGGACAAGGACGAAGAGTGGGCGAACAGCCTCATCGATCTGATGTGGTACGGCAAGACCTTCCTGTTCGACGGCAGCCCCGTCGTGGAAGACGTCTGGATCGATGATGGGGACGGCGTCAAGACCGCCGACGAGTGGCACCGCGTGGTGGTGGTACAGCAGGGCATGGGCGGCCCGGTCACCCTGGCGCTCGACATCACCGACACCCAGTTTCCGACCTACCTCTGGGAGCAGGTCAACTCCGAGGACACCACGGCGCAGGGCTTCGGCACGGGCCGGCCCGTCGTGTTCAACGTCTACGACGCGCGGTTTCCGGACGGTCCGGACCAGTGGGTCGCGATGTGGGGCGGTGGGCGCGCCTCCGGGCACAGCGGCACGTCGGGGACCAACTACTGGGAGTCCTCCGAGGCCAACCTCTACATGTGGAACGTCGGGGATGACGTCTGGGGCTCGGAGAACGTCGGCTACGACGGCGGCGGTGACAACATCGGCACCCAGTTCCCGGACTCCGTCCCGATGGGCGGCGCAGAGACCCCGGCCGACCTGAAGAACCTCGACGCGGACCCCAACTTCGAGCACGGCTACATCTCGGCGGCGCTCGCCGCGGTGGATGTGGACGGCGACGGCGACGGCGATGTCCTCTACTTCCCCGTGACCAGCTCCTACCGCCCCTCGGACGAAGGTGGCGCGGGCGTGGCGGACCCCGAGGATCCGGGTTCGTCCTGGATGTACAAGGCCATCCTGAGCACCACGCAGCCGGATGACCTCACCTGGTGCGAGTTCTACGACCCCTTCGAGGGCACCGACGGCACGAACGGCATCGGCGCTCGGCCCGAGGTCTACTACGCGGCCACCACCGCGTGGCTGACGGACGGCTCGCTCGGCATCTACTGGGGTACGGGCACGCCGTTCGATCGCGACACGTCGAACACCGGCTACTTCTTCGCCATGTACGACGAGGAGCCGAGAAGCTGCACGAGCAAGGCGCAGCCCCTCCCGTGCAACGGCAACGACGGGTACTATCCGCTCGACTCCGGCGAGGGCCTCACGTCCGACCCGCTGGTGTACGCCGGCGTCGTGTACTTCACGACGTACATGCCCGACGCGGATCGGTGCGAGCTCGGCAACGGCCGCGTCTACGGCCTGCAGTTCGATGACTGCGCGCCCGGCATCGACACGGACGGGAGCGACGGTGTCACCCCCTCCGACTCGCCCTACGTCGAGACCCCCGGCTACGTGTCCGGCGTGTCCGCGGGTGATGGCACGATCTACTACGGCAGCGCCAACCCCACGACGGATGGCTCCAGCGCCGCCGCCGAGACCATCCGCGCCGCGACGGACCCCTTCCTCGGGACCACCGCGATCGCCTGGATGGAGATCTACTAGCCGCGCGCTCCGGGAGCTGGGCAGCCGGACCGCGCCCGGGCGCGCGGCCGCTGCGGAGCGCCAGTCGCGCTGCGAGCGGGGGACTCCCTTCCGGGGAAGGCTCCTACGGCCGCTGCAGCTCCTTGAGCCGGGGCGCCAGGAGCCGCAGGTTGTCGCGCGCCTGCACGTTGTCCGGATCGATCGCCATGACGGTCTGCCAGCTCTGGGCCGCGAGCTCGTACTGCTCCCGCGTCGCCTGCACCCGCCCGAGCCCACCTCGCGCCAGGATGTGCTTGGGGTCGAGCTTCAGCGCCGCGCGATAGTCGCTCTCGGCCTCGTCCAGCTGGCGGAGCTCGAAGCGAGCGTCGGCGCGGATCGCGAGGGCGTCGGGGTTGGGGCCGAGCGTCGCCGCGCGTTGGGCCTGCGCGAGCGCCAGCTCGGCGCGTCCGGTTCTGAGGAAGAGGCTCGCGAGCGCGAGGTAGGGAGCCGGCTCCATCTTGCCCGAGGGAGCGCGCGCCTGGGTCGCCGAAGCCTGTTTCAGCAGGCGCTCGGCCTCGTCGTAGCGCTCCAGGCGAAGCAGGAAGAAGCCGAGGTTCTGGGACGTGGTCCACACGTCCGGGCGTGCGCGCAAGGCGCTGCGCAGCGCGGTCTCCGTGCCGAGCAGATCGCCGCGGGAGTTCCGCGCCCGCGCCAGGCCGTCATGGGCGTACAGGGAGGTGGGATCGAGCTCGACACAGGCTGCGAAGGCCTCCTCGGCCCGCGCGAGCTGCCCGCGTTCTCCCGCCAGCTCGCCTTCGAGGCAGCGGGTCGCGGCGTAGGCGGGGGCCAGGGCGCGCGCCGTGCTGATCGCGGCCTCCGCGGTCTCCCACGCGCTCGACGTGATCCCCTCGCGCCTCCCGAGGACGATGGCCTGCCTCGCGCGCGTGAGGTGCGGACGGACGACCGGCTCCAGGGCCCGGGCGCCCCCCGGCGTCGCGGCGAGCGCGCGCGCCCGGGAGAAGGCGTCGCGCAGGTCGCCGCGCGTTGCCTCTACGAGCATGTCGAGAAGGAGGGCGCGGCTGGGTGCGCGCGCCACGAGGTCCGCCTCGGGGGCGCCGTCGAACAGGAAGTTGGGGTCGGCGGTGAGGGTCGCGAACGCGGACAGCGGCAGGCCCGGCGGCTCCCGGAGGGAGGCGGGGAGCCCGGGGCCGGCCGATCGGGCGGGCGCGAGGGCCCGGATCGAGGCGGCGTCGGCCAGCGCGAGGGCGCCGATGTCCAGCGCGCTCCGGATCGAGGCGGACTCGAGTCCCTTCCGGTCCGCGGCTACGCAGCTCTCGAAGCCGGCCCAGGGGAGCGCGCCGCCCGACGCCGTACCGAGCAGGAGCGCCGTGTCGGCGCCTTCGGGCGGGAGCCACAACGAGGCGTTCGTGTAGATGCCCGCGAAGTCGAGCATCAAGGCGCGGAGCGCGGGTTCGGCGAGAGTGGTGGTCGCGACGGCGAGGACGTGAACGCCCCCGTCCGTGAGCCCGGCGCGGGCGGCGCGGAGCGCGCTCTCGTCGGGGAACACGTGGCGGCCGTCCGTGAAGGGCGTGCGGACGATCTCGACGATGGCGTCGGCGCGGGGGCCCGCGCGGAGGACGGCGGGCGTGGGGAGCGCCACCAGCCGAACCGAGGGGTGCAGCCAGCCTCGGGCGAGGCTCGGGAGCGCCTCAGCCTGTGCCCGCGCCAGCTCGGCGTCCGGCACCGCGGTGTCGATCGCGAGGAATCCTTGTGCCCGCAAGGCGGTGACCGCCAGCCCGAAGTCGTCCCCGCCGACCCGCGCGCGCGTGCGATCGCTCGTTGCGCAGGCCGCCAGCGTTCCCGCGAAGCGCTCGGCTGCTCCGGCGCGCGTGGCGGCGTCGGCCACGCCGCCCTCCAGCTCGACGAAGACCTGGTCGTCCTTGCGGTAGAGCGCCGCGGCGCCCGTGGGCCCCACACCGGCCCACAGGAGAGTGGCGCGGGCACGGAGGGCGGCGAGCCGCTCCATCGACGAGGCGGTCGCCGCGTCCGCCCTCGCCGCGCGCGCGGCCAGGCCGACCGGGAGCGCGGCGGACAAGGGAGACAGGAGCAGCGCCGTAACCACGAGGACGCCGGACAGCGCCCGCCGATCGGGACGGAGCGCGCCGAGGAGCGGGCCGAGCCCGAGACCGAACGCAGCGAACGCGAACAAGCCGGCGTACGCGGAGGCGCCGAGCAGCTCCGGCAACCGCAGGCCCACCCCCGCCACCGTGCCCGCCGCGAGGCCGAGCCCGGCGAGGACGCTCCACCACCCGCGGCCGACGAGCGCCCCGAGGCCGAGCCCGCAAACCAAGGCGAGGAAGCCGAGGGTGGTGGGATCGAGAGCCGCCCGCGCCAGGACCCACCCTCCGAGCGCCACGGCGGCGACCGGCAGCGCGAGGACCGCGCGGCCGAGATCGCTCCGCGACACGCGGTCCGACGGGCCCAGGACCCCCGTCTCGTGGGCGCGCGCCACGGCCGCCACGACTGAACCGGTCCCGAGGATGATGATCAGCAGGGTGATCCGATCTAGCCAGACCCCCGCCACAAAACAGGCAAGCGCAAGGGCCCAGGGGCCGCGCCCCGCACGCGCCGCCGCGCTCCGCAGGGGAGCGCCCAACCCGAGGCAGACGAGAAAGCCCACACACGCCGCAATCGGCGGGAGGCCCCGGTAGCCGGCGAGCCACACGATCGTTCGCGCCAGATCGTCCGAAAATATAACTACGAGGCCCGACAACGCCGCGATCCGCAGCTGATTTCGCGGGGCCGCGGGCGCGAGCGTCGCTGCGGGGAGGGCGATGGCCGCGGCGACGACGAGCGGGAGCGGGCCAGCGGCGAACAGGTCGGTCGAAAGCCGGACAGCAATGGAACCGATGCAGCCCGCTCCGACTGCTGCCAGCCAGGGCGAAAGAGAAGCGGTAGACGACACGCGCACGCTCGTCATCCTATCGCGGCGGGGGTGCGGTTGACCCGCTCGATCGCTTCCTGCTACAACGACCGTGCCTTTCGAAGGAATCGGTTTGGCCCTGTTTGCCCGCCCCCGAAGTGCCGTCGCGCTGGACATCGGTTCCAGTCACGTAAAGATGCTGGAGCTCGAACTTGATCGTTCGGGACGCCGGCGTCTGAAACATTTTGGCGTCGCGCCGGTGCCTCCCGAGGCAATCGTCGACGGCGCCTTCATGAACACCAGCGCGGTCGTAGCGACCATCCGAGAGCTGCTCGCGCGGCATCGTGTGAAGTCGCGGGACGCCATCGTCGGCGTCGCCGGCAACTCCGTCATCATCAAGCGGATCTCGCTCCCGGTGATGACTCAGGAGGAGCTGGAGGAGTCCATCACGTGGGAGGCGGAACAGTACATTCCGTTCGACGTGAACGACGTGAACATCGATGCCCACATCCTCAAGGGCCAGGCGGACGAGGCCGGCCAGATGGAAGTGCTGCTCGTTGCCGCGCGCAAGGAGCTCATCAACGAGTACCAGAGCCTGGTGCTCGAAGCGGGACTCCGGCCCGCCGTGATCGACGTGGCCGCCTTCGCGCTCGAGAATCAGTACGCGCTCAACTATGACGTGCCGCGCGAACCGACCGCGCTGGTGAACGTGGGGGCTTCCACGGTGAACCTCAACGTGCTCCGGAACGGGGTCAGCGCGTTCACGCGCGACATCGCGATGGGGGGCCGCGCGTACACCGAGGAGATTCAACGCGCCATGAACGTCTCCTACGAGGAGGCCGAGGCCTTCAAGGTGGGCGGTGGCGAGAAGGACCGCACGGCGGTCGTGCCTGAGGAGGTCGAGCGCGTGCTCTCGACTGTGTCGGACACCATCGCGAGCGAGATCCACCGTTCGCTCGACTTCTTCCTGTCCACGTCGGGCGGCGCGCCGCTCGCGCGGATTGCGCTGTCCGGTGGAGCGGCCCCGACGCCCGGCCTGCGCACTGCCCTGCAGCGCCTGTGCGGCTGCGCGGTGGACATCATCGACCCCTTCCGCAAGATCCAGGTGGATGAGCGGGCGTTCAACCCCCGCTTCCTCCAGGATGTGGCGCCCCAGGCAGCCGTGGTCGTGGGGCTCGGGCTGCGGAGGCCGGACGACAAATGATCCGCATCAACCTCCTCCCCGTCCGGCAGACCCGGAAGCTCGAGGGCGCGCGCATCGAGCTCTCGCTCGCGATGGTGGGCGGCCTCATGGTGGTGCTGCTCGCCGGCGCGACCTGGGGCTTCTTCACCTACCAGCTTGCCGCCACCCGCGACCAGAACAGCGCCCTCCAGGCCGAGATCGACCGCCTCGCCGCCGACGTGGCGAAGGTCGACGAGATGGAGAAGTTCAAGGCCGAGCTCGAGCGGAAGCTGGCCGTCATCCAGGACCTTCGTGACAGGAAGGCCGGCCCGGTCCACATGCTGGACGAGCTGACCTCCGCGGCGCCCGAAAAGCTGTACCTCACCCGGGTGCAGGAGCTGAGCGGCGAGGTGAGTGTCACCGGCGTCTCGGTCAGCAACGACGTGATCAGCCAGTTTCTGCGCTCGCTCGACGACTCGCCCTACTTCGAGCAGGTGTACCTCCAGGACATCGAGGCGATGTCCCCCGAGAAGAACCTCTCGATCACGCTCAAGTCCTTCAAGCTCACCGCACGCCTCGTCACCCCCTCGACCGCCGCGAAGGGCGCGGCCACGCAGGGGGCAGGTGCGGCGGGTGTCCCGGTCCCCGCGGGGACCGTGGTGCCAGCGCCGCCCGCCGCGCCGGAGGCACCCGCGCCGAGCGTGCCCGCACCGGAGGCACCCGCGCCGAGCGCGCTCCCGCCTGTCGAGCCTGCCGCTTCACCCGCGCCTACAACGGCGCCCGCAACCACACCCGGAGGGGGCGCGTGAGCCAACTCCTCGATCGTTACACCCGTCTTCCGCGCTCCCAACGCCTGCTTCTGGTCGGCCTCGGGTATCTGCTGATCTGCGTGGTGTTCTTCTTCTCGCTCATCTCGCCGACGATGGCCGAGATCGACAGCGCGAACGACGCCCAGGCCCAGCTGACTGCCAAGCGGAACCAGGTCCGTACGCGCGCCGACAACCGCGCCTCGTTCGAGGCCGAGCTCGAAGGGCTGGCGGCGCAGCTCAAGCAGGCGCTCAAGGAGCTCCCGAACGACCGGGAGATCCCCGTTCTGCTCTCCGAGATTGACGGACACGCCCGGAAGTCCGGCCTCGACGTGCGCCGGTTTCAGCCGCTTCCCGAGGTGCTCCACGAGTACTTCGCCGACGTGCCGGTTCAGCTCGTGATGGAAGGCAGCTTCCACGAGATCGGCATCTTCTTCGATCGGGTCCGCAAGATGAGCCGCATCGTCTCCGTTCAGAACATCGAGATGTCGGACCCGGTCGAGCTGGGCTCCGAGACCACGTTGAAAGTGAGCGCGCAGGCGGTGACCTATCGCTTTCTCACCGAGAAAGAGATCGAAGACCGCCGCAATACCGCCCCCAAGAAGGGCAAGAAGCCCGGGGCCGGAGGGGCCGATGAATAGGCTTCTGGTGCTGGCCATGCTCCTCTCGGCGTGCGGCGAGCCTGTCCCCGCGGGGCCGGGAACCGGCGCGCCGAAGAAGGCGCCGGTCAAGGTGGAGGGCGCGGATGCGGCCTCGGCCGCGGCCGAAGAGTACTACTACAACCCGGCTGGAAAGCGCGATCCTTTCCAGAGCTTCATCAAGCGGGGGCGCGCGGAGGAGATCCGCGCGGACGCTCCGCCGCTCCAACGCTGGGACATCGACAAGTACACGCTCAAGGGCGTGATTTGGAACACGTCGTCGCCTCGCGGCCTCCTCATCGACCCCGAAGCCACGGGGCACTCGATTGTCCTCGGCACCTACGTCGGTCGAAACTGGGGCAAGGTGACCTCCATCTCCGAGGGCTGTGTGGTCGTGACCGAGGAGTACCAGACCCTCGACGGCGAGCTCGTCGTCAACCCCGTAACGGTGTGCTTCCCCACCGAGGCTAGGAAATGATCAGCTTCTATCTTGGGGACAGGGCTCATTTTGCGGGCCTCGTCCTGGTGGCCGCCCTCGGGGCTTTCGCCGCCGCTCCCGCCTTCGCCGCGCCCACCCTGGACGCGTCGGCTCCCGCCGAAACGGCCAGCGTAGGTGCCGCCCAGATCGGCACCAGCGCAGACGTGACCGTCGTCCGCATCGCGATCGACGGCACCGGCGCGCGTCCCACCGTGAGCCCCTTCCGGCAGACCAACCCCGAGCGCCTCGTCCTCGACATCGCGGGCGCGCGGCTCTCTCCGGGCGCCGCGCCGACCATCGGGGGCCTGGTTTCGCGGGCCGAGTACGGCACCTTCAACGACGGAACCGACAACGTCCGGCTCACGTTGTGGCTGTCCGGGCCGGCCCGCTGGGACATCAAGAGCGAACAGGGCGCGATCGTCCTCTCGCTCACCCCCGGCGCCGTCGCCGATCCGCTCGCGGATGCGCTCGGCGCACCGGCGGACGGCGAGGTGAAGCTCTCCGGGCCCCAGGCGCCCATCAGCGGTGCCGCGCTCACGACGCTCGACTTCCAGCAGAAGGACCGCGTCAGCCGCCTGCTCATCGGGGCCAAGGACGTCGAGCCGGCGGTCTCCCAACCGTCGCGCAACACGATCGCCATCGACCTGCCCGGCGCACGGATCGCCGAGAGCCTCGGTCGTGAGCTCGACACCCGCTTCTTCTACAGCGCGGTCGACTCCGTGAAGGCCACCCCCACCGCCGCCGGCGCTCGGATCACCGTGGTGCTGCGCGAGGGCGCCGAATACGAGGTGGCCCGCGAGGGTGGGCTGACCGTCCTCTCCATCCAGATTCCTGCCGACATCCTCGCGAAGCGGGAGGCCGCGCTCAAGGGCGCCGCCGTCAGCCGCGCGGTGCCGGCGGCGCCCTCCACGCCCGAGACCAACGGGGGCCAGGGGCTCTCGAACTCGAAGGGGTCCGAGGTCCTCATCACCGGTTCGGGCCGCTCGGTCGATCCGCAGGCCGTGTTCGGGAGCGGCGGCGGCTCGTCGTCGCCCGGCTCGTTGAGCTTCGCCACCGACGTGAAGAGCACCAGCTCGACGCGGTCGAGCGGCAAGCGCATGAGCATCGACCTCCAGGAGGCGGACATCCACGTGGTGTTCCGCTTCATCGCGGAGTTCGCCGACATCAACATCGTGACCTCCGACGACGTCGACGGCAAGGTGACCGTACGGTTGAAGGACGTGCCGTGGGACGAGGCGCTCGGCGCCGTGCTCCAGGCGAAGGGCCTCGGCGCGCAGCGCCTCGGGAACATCGTCCGCGTCGCCCCGCTCGAGACGATCAAGGCCGAGCAGCAGGCCACCCTCGAGTCCGCGAAGGCCTCGGCCGATCTCGCGGAGCTCCAGCTCTACGTCGCGCCGCTCAACTACGCCCAGGCGGACGAGCTCACGGCGCAGGTCACCGCGGTGCTCTCGCCGCGCGGCAGTGTGCAGGTCGACTCGCGCGGCAACCAGCTCATCGTCCGGGACCGCGAGGAGAACGTGGCCCAGATCCGCGAGCTCCTTCGCACGCTCGACAAGCCCAACCGGCAGGTCAGCATCGAGGCCCGCTTCGTCGAGGCGACGAGCAGCTTCACCCGGAGCCTCGGCATCGAGTGGGGCGGCGCGGTCGATGCCTCCGCGGCCACCGGCTACCCGACGGGCGCATTCTTTCCGAACAACATCGGCGTGAGCGGCGGTACCCTGGCCGACGGCGGGGAGTCGACCTTCTTCACCACCGGCGCCGACAGCCTCCTGGTCGACCTCGCCGCGGCCGGCACCCCCGCGGGCGCGCTCGCGCTCTCGCTCGGCAGCATCCCCGGCCTCATCGATCTCGATGCGCGTCTGAGCGCGGTCGAGGCCGAGGGCTGGGGCAAGATCATCTCGAGCCCGCGGGTGACCGCGCTGGACAACGAGGAGGCCGTCGTCATCCAGGGCGCGCGCGTGCCCTTCGTTTCGACCAGCCAGAACGGCACCCAGGTGCAGTTCGTGTCCGCCAACCTCGAGCTCGCAGTCACGCCGCACATTACCTCGGACGGGACCATCTTCCTCGACATTTCCGTGTCGAACGATCGTCCCGACTTCTCCAACCAGGTGAACGGCAACCCCTCGATCACGACCAAGTCGATCAAGACTCGCGTGCTCGTGCCCGACGGCGACACGACGGTCCTCGGCGGCGTGTACGCCACCTCCGAGGCCTGGTCGCAGACCCGGGTGCCCGGCCTCGGCAGCATCCCGATCATCGGGCTCCTGTTCAAGAACTCGACGAAGAGCCGCAACCAGAACGAGATGCTGGTGTTCATCACGCCGCGCATCGTGCCGCTGGAATCGGACGGGTAGATGCCCTCGGGTGCCCGGCCGGTGCGCGTGGCGCTCGCCGGCCCCATGGGCGCGGGCAAGTCGACCGTCGGCCGCCTCCTCGCCTCGCGGTGGGGCGTGCCCTTCGTCGACCTCGACGCCGAGATCGGAGACATCCCGGCCGTCTTCGCGAGCGTGGGAGAATCGGGCTTCCGACTGCGAGAGCGCGCGGCGCTCGAGCGGGTGGTGCTCGGGCCGGACCCGCTCGCGGAGGGCGTGATCGCGCTCGGCGGGGGCACCATCGTGGACCCCTCGAACCGCCTCCTCCTCGCGGGCTGGCGCGTCGTCGTGCTGATGGGCGCGGTCGGAACGCTTCGGGCCCGGATCGGGGATGCGGCAGGCCGCCCCCTGGCCGGAGATCTCGAGGCGCTGCTCGTGGCGCGGGCTGAGGCCTGGCGAGCCGCCGGCCCCCAGGTGTGTACCGATGGGTTGGAGCCGTCGGCGGTGGCCGATCGGGTGGAGGAGCTGTGCGCATTCCGGTAGTGGCGGCAGGGGCGGCCTACGACGTCGTTGTCGCCGAGGCGTTCGGGGGCCTGGGCGCCACGCTGGCGGAGCGGCGCGAGCCGGGGCGCTGCGTCGTGGTCACGAACCCCGTGGTCGGGCCGCTGCACGCCGCAGCGCTGCTCGCGGAGCTGCGGGGCGCGCGCTGGCTCCCCGAGGTCTTGGAGGTGCCGGACGGCGAGGCGAACAAGACGCTCGCGAGCTGGCAGGCCCTGGTCGAGGGGCTCCTGGTCGCCCGCGTGGATCGGCAGACGCCCATCCTCGCGCTGGGCGGGGGGGTGACGGGAGACCTCGTCGGGTTCGCCGCAGCCTCCGTGCTCCGCGGTGTGCCGCTGGTCCAGGTCCCGACGACCCTGCTCGCGATGGTCGACTCCTCGGTCGGCGGGAAGACCGGCGTGAACACGCCCCACGGAAAAAACCTCGTCGGCGCGTTCCACCAGCCGGAGCTGGTCTGGGCCGCCCTCGACACCCTTCGCACCCTCCCCGACGCCGAGCTCCGGTGCGGCTTCGGCGAGGTGGTCAAGCACGTCGTGATCCGCGGGGAACAGGCCCTGGCGGCGTGCGAGGCGCTGGCGCCCGCACTCCTCGCAAGGGACGCCGACGCGCTTGCGCACGTCGTGGCCGACTCGGTGCGTACGAAGGCCGAGATCGTCGCGGAGGATCCCCTCGAGGCTGGTCGACGTGCCATCCTGAACCTCGGACACACCCTCGGTCACGCCATCGAGGCGGTGTGTGGCTACGGGGTCATCCGGCACGGCGAGGCCGTCGCGCTCGGCCTCCTCGGGGTCACGCGCTACGCGGCCGGGCGGGGGTGGCTCGTCGAGCCCGGTTTCCCCGCGCGCCTCCAGGCGCTGTGTGGTGCGCTCGGCCTGCCGACCCACGTGCCACCGGGTGTCGACACGGCGGCGCTCGTGGCCGCCGTGGGCTTCGACAAGAAGCGCACCCGTGGTATGCTGCGGCTCGTAGTTCCTTCTGCGCCGGGCCGGATCGATCTCCGATCGATCGCCGCGGAGGAGGTTCCCGCCCTCGTCGAAGCCCTGCCCTCCCTCGCCGCTTCAGACCCAGTCGCCCCTCGCGCGTCCTCGTGGAGCCCCTGATGTCCCTCCTCCTCGCCCTCTTCGTCGGCTGCGCATCGGGCCCCTACGGCGCCCCTGACGGCGCCGAGCTCACCTACATGAACGACTCGGACCTCGGGGCCATCTTCGACGTGAGCTACAACGACCCGGATGACGGCATCGGGCTCCTCATGCGCGAGCAGCTCATGGTCACGAACGAGGTCCTCGAGGGCGGGGGCTCGCGTACCATGCCGCTCAACAACATCCTCGTCGAGGTCACGTCCGGCTGGTCCGCCGCCTACGTGATCCCGTCCTCCGTGGTCGTCACGGTCGACGACTACGAGACCGCCTGCGACGGCGACGAGTCGGACGAGTGCAACGCCTGGTTCGACATCGGCGAGGAGCGCTACGTCGAATTCGCGGGCGAGTACAACGATCTCGGCGGCCTGCGCCCGACCTACATGTCGGCCGGCACCGACGGCCGCGGGCTGCTCGACTTCTACGTCTTCATCGACTCGATCCCGCTGGATGACGACGGGGAGGTAATCCCCATCCCGCTGTTCGCCAGCATCGGCGTCGACACCGCCTCCTGGTCGTACGACTTCCAGTAGGTGACGCCCGTGGCGGAGGCCGAGATCGCCCGCCTCACCCGGCGGTTGAGGGACGATCCGCGGTCGACAGCCTTCGTGGCGCTGGCGGACACGCTCCGACGCGAGGGGCGCTTCGGCGAGGGGCTGCAGGTCCTGCGGGAGGGGTTTCGCGTCCACGCGGATCACGCGCCCGCCCGGGTCGTGCTCGGGCGGATCCACTTGGAGATGGGGCACCGGGCCCTCGCCTCCGAGGTGCTCTCCGAGGTCGTCCAGGCTGACCCCGAGAACCTCGCCGCGGCGTCGCTGTTGGCGCGCATCCTCGTCGAGGACGGCCGGATGGGAGAGGCCCGGCCGCTCATCGACCGGCTGCGCATGGCGAACCACCCCGACGGTGCGCTTCGCGCGCTCGTTCCCGCCTCGGTGCCCGAGTGGGAGCCGCCACCCCGCGGCGCCGATCCGTTCGACCACACGACCCTGGCCGCGCGGTTCGCCCGCCTCGGGCACTACCCTCGGGCGCGCGCGATCTGGCGGCGCCTCCTGGCCGAGCATCCCTCGTTCACGGCCGCCCACGCGCAGATCGCGCTCCTGGACAAGGCGATCGGTGGCATCGCCGACGCCGAGGGGGAGCCGGCGATGCCGGCCGATCGCGTCCGCCGTCCGCTCCCGGGGCTCGGGGAGGCGTTCGCCGCGTTCGCCGAGGACTCCGAGCGCCCGCGTGCCGAAGCCCCGCGCGGCCGGCACCGCCTCGCCCGCTACGCGCGTCCGTTCTGGAGGTTGCCGTGAAGGTCCTGGTCGTTCACGGCCCCAACCTCGACCGCCTGGGGCGCCGGGAGCCCGAGGTCTACGGGCGGGACACCCTCGCCGACATCGACGCGCGGCTCGTCGCGCTCGGGGCGGCCCTCGGAGCGGAGGTGATCTCGTTCCAGTCGAACTGGGAGGGCGCCCTCATCGACCGGGTGCACGCCGCCGCGGACGAGGGAGTGCGAGGCGTCGTGATCAACCCGGGTGGGCTCACCCACACGTCGGTCGCGCTCCGGGACGCGCTCCTCGCCGTCGCGATTCCGTTCGTCGAAGTTCATCTCTCCAACGTGCACGCCCGTGAGCCGTTTCGGCGTCACTCCTACTTCAGCGACGTGGCCGTGGGAGTCGTGTGCGGATTCGGAGCACAGAGCTATGAGCTGGGCCTGCGCGGTCTGTTAGGCTGCGCCGCCCCCCGCGCCCCTGTGGCCGAATGACGACGGGGGGGGAGAGCTGATGGACCGCAAGGAGATTGCCGACCTCATCCGGATGATGAAGCGGCAGGGTGTCGCCGAGTTCACGTTCGAGACCGGGGCCGAGGGCTCCAAGCTCAAGGTACGGTTCGACGGCGCGTCGGCGCCGTCGGGGCCCGCGGTGCTGATGCACGCGGCGGCGCCCGCGCCGACCGCGGCCGTCGCGGCCGCAGCTCCCGTGGCTGACGGGCGCGTGATCAAGGCGCCGATCGTCGGCACCTTCTACCGTTCGTCATCGCCCGATGCGAAGCCCTACGTCGAGGTGGGTGACCAGGTCCGCAAGGGGCAGGTCGTCTGCATCGTCGAGGCCATGAAGCTGATGAACCAGATCGAGAGCGACGTAGACGGCGTCGTGACCCACATCCTGATCGAGAACGGCCAGCCCGTCCAGTTCGGGCAGGAACTCTTCCGCCTCGCCCCGAGGTAGCGGTGTTCCGCAAGATCCTCATCGCCAACCGTGGCGAGATCGCCATGCGCGTCATCCGCGCCTGCCGCGAGCTTGGCATCCGCACCGTCGCCGTCTACTCCGAGGCGGATCGTCAGGCCACGCACGTCCGCTTCGCGGACGAGAGCGTGTGTATCGGCCCGGCGCAGGCGCGTCAGTCGTACCTGTCCCTGCCCGCGGTCATCTCGGCGGCCGACATCACCCGGGTGGACGCCGTGCACCCGGGCTACGGTTTCCTCGCGGAGAACGCGACCTTTGCCGAGGCGGTCAACGCCCACGGCATGACGTTCATCGGCCCCTCTCCGGAGCACCTCCGGCAGTTCGGGGACAAGCTCTCCGCCAAGGCCGCTGCCCGCGCCGCGGGGTTGCCGCTGCTCGCGGGCAGCCACGGCGCGGTCGAAGAGCTCGAGGAGGCCGTCGAGGTCGCCCGCGCGTCCGGCTACCCCCTCATGCTCAAGGCGGCCGCCGGCGGTGGCGGCAAGGGCATGCGCGTCGTCGAGGACGAAGAGACCCTGCGCAAGGTCTTCGCGATCACCTCGGCCGAGGCCAAGGCGGCCTTCGGGAGCGGGGAGGTGTTCCTCGAGCGGTTCCTCCGCGCGCCGCGGCACATCGAGGTGCAGTTCGCGGGTGACCGCTACGGCGCCGCCCTGCACATCGGCGAGCGCGACTGCTCGATGCAGCGCCGCCACCAGAAGATCATCGAGGAGGCGCCCGCGCCGAACCTCGACGAGGGCCTTCGGGACCGCATCCGCGCCGCCGCCGCGCGCCTCGTGGCGTCGACCGGCTACGTCACCGTCGGCACCTGCGAGTTCCTCGTGCAGGGGGACGAGTTCTTCTTCCTCGAGGTGAACCCGCGCATCCAGGTCGAGCATCCGGTCACGGAGATGGTGACCGGGATCGATCTGGTGCAGCTCCAAATCCGCCTCGCGGCGGGCGAGCCGATGCCCTTCACGCAGTCCGAGGTCCGGCTGCGCGGGCACAGCATCGAGGTCCGCGTCAACGCGGAGGACCCGTGGAAGTTCACGCCCTCGCCCGGCCGGATCACGGGGTACCATGCCCCGGGCGGGCCGGGGGTGCGAGTGGACAGCGCCGTGCACGAAGGCGCGTTCGTTCAGCCCTACTACGACTCTCTCGTCGCGAAGCTCATCGTGTACGCTCCCGATCGGGAGTCGGCGATCCGCAAGCTGCTCGGCGCCATGGACGAGTTCGTCGTCGAGGGGATCCGCACTTCCCTGCCGCTCCAGAAGCTCCTGCTTTCGGACCCGGCTTTTCGTGATGTCAAGTTCCACACACGCTACATCGACGAGTGGTTGAAGAACCGCCCGGGGTAGGCTGCGCCGCGCCCGAGGAGGCCCTGGATGGACCGGAACCAACTCGAACAAGAGGCGATGCGCCAGCTGAACCTTGGGAGCCAGGAGGGCGCGCTGCGCGCCTACTCGGCCATCCTGAAGCTCGACCCGCGCGACCGCCGCATCCGGCAGAAGGTCGGCGAGCTCCTGCTCAAGCTCGGCCGGCCGGTCGACGCGGAGAAGCAGTTTCGCGAAGTCGCCGACGGCCTCGTGAAGGAGGGCGCCCACCGCGCCGCGGTCGCGCTGCTCAAGCAGCTGGTGACGCTTCGCCCGGACGATCCCGGGCTCCAGATGGACCTCGCGGAGTGCTACGTCGCTTCGGGCTACGCGAACGACGCCCGCCCCCACTTCGACATGGCCATGCGCCTCTGGATCGGCGCGGGCCGCGCGCTCGACGCGGCCAAGGCGGCTCGCCGCGTCGCGGAGCAGTGCCCCGGAGAGCCCCCCCTGCGGCTCAAGGTGGCCGAGCTGCTCGAGGCCGGTGGGGATGTGAACGGCGCCGCCCTGGCCTACCAGGAGGTCGCCGAGGAGTACCGCCGGCGCGGGCGCCCGGATGAGGTCGGGCGGATCGCGGAGATGGCGCTGCGGCTCAAGCCGGACGACGTCAGCCTCCTCCTCGACGCGGCCTCGGGGCGAATCGACGCGAACGACCACAAGCGCGCGCTCGCGCACCTCCAGGTGGCCTTCAACCAGGCCCCGCGTGAGCCCCGGACGCTCGACCTGCTCGCGCGTGCGTTCGAGGGCGTGGGCCAGGGCGAGAAAGCCCTGAAGGTGCTCTCCGAGCTGTCCCGTGTGGCGGCCGATCGCGGCAACCACGCCGCCGAGGCCGACGCCTTGCGGCGCGCGTCCCGCCTCTCCCCGGCGGACATCGACATCCAGGAGCGCCTCGTGGCCGCGGAGGAGAAGGTCAGCCGGATGGAGCGCCGGCTCACGCAGCTCACGCTCGCCCAACCCGCCACGGAGGACGAGCTGCGGGACCAGGTTCGGGCCGAGGTGTACCTCAGGTACGGCTTTCTCGACCGAGCGGAGGCCACCCTGCGCGAGGCGCTGGTGAAGCATCCCAACGCGCTCGGCCTCCTGGCCGCCATCGCAGAGGTGGAGATCGTACGCGAGCGTCCCGCCGACGGCCTGCTGGTGATGGAGCGGCTCCTGCCGCGCGCCGGCGCCGAGGCGGGCGCCGTGCAGGATCGGATGGCGGTCGTGCGGGCCCGCTTCGGGCTCTCCGCGACGCCCGTGGCCCCCGCCGTTGCAGGGCCCGCGACCCGTGTCGCCCAGGCGCCCGTGACCTCCGCTCCAGCGGGCCCCGCTGCCCCGCGCGCCACCTCCGCCGAGGCCCGCGGGGACGCCCTGGCCGCCGCCGGTGATCTGCCGGGCGCGATGGTGGCGTTCCGAGAGGCCCTCGGCGAGGATCCGCTCAACGACGGCGTCCTCACCAAGATCGCCTCGTTGCGGGGCGCCGCGCGCGCCGCAGCGGCGCCCCCCCCCGCCCCCCTCGCGGTCCCTCCGATCGCCGGGGAGGACGATGCCTTTGCCGACTTCGCCCCCTTGGACGACGGAACGTTCGCCGAGGTCCTCCCGGAGGACCTGCCGGAAGAGCTCCCGGACGCGCTGTCGGAGCTGCTGGAGCCCGCTCCTGATTCGCTCGACGAGCCCGGCCCGGGGTTGGACATCGACGAGGCCCGGTCGCTCGTGGCCGTCGGGATGTGGAGCGACGCCCTCGCGATGCTCGAGGGGGTCCCGACGCTCGACGCGGCCGTGCTCCGCGCGCAGTCCGTGCGCGGCCAGGGCGACGTGGGCCGCGCGCTCGACCTGCTCCGCGAGTCGGTGAACGACGCTCAGGAGTCCGATCCCGCCTATGCCGACGCCCTCTTCGAGCTGTCGGCGCTCTACACCGCGACCAGCAAGGTCCGCGCCGCGATCCGGCTCCTCGAGGAGCTCAAGGACCTCGAACCCACGTTTCGGGTGGGCGAGGTCGAGTCACGGATGCGCGGCCTCCAGAAGCTGCTGAAGTAGCGCGCTGCTCGCTCAGATCACGCCGTAGAACGTGTCGAGGCAGGTGACGCAGACGTTGGCCCAGGCGTGCAGCAGGGCGCCCGCGAGCGGCTGACCCGTCTTCTCGCGGAGCCACCCGAAGAGGAGCCCGGGGAAGAACGTGGCGAAGTGCCACCACCGAATGGTCACGAGCGAGTGGCCGAACGCGAAGAACAGCGAGGCGATGACGAGGCCCCAGCCGATCGGCACCCCGAACACGAGGAACTTTCTGGGGAAGACCTCGTTCAGGCGCGTCTGGAAGTAGCCCCGATAGAAAAACTCCTCGGGGATCGCTACGAAGAACAGGTGGTAGGGTACGAGCAACGCCCAGTTTTCGGGCACCCGCGCCCGCGGCTCGAGATCGAAGAGCAGGGTCTGGTACAGGTGGTAGCCCGCCAGCCACGGCACGAGGATCACGGCGATGACGAGGCCCGCGCCGAGGAGGCCCTCGCGCCAGGACGGCCAGTCGGAGAACGCGGGGATGGCGATGCGATAGCCGTAGCTGTCCACGTTGCGCCAGCGGCAGAGCAGCACCGGCGCGTAGATGAACAGGAACGGCACCGCCGCCAGGGTCCATTCGGGGAGCCCGGCGCCTTGGAGCGCGACCACTCCGCGGATGGCGAGGAGGGTGGCGAGCCACAGGACCGTCAGCTCGAGGAAGACCCGCTTCCGAGCGCCGGGGGGGACGTGGTCGACGCGGTCCCCGACGCCGAGGGGGCGGAGGGGTGGGCCCCCGACGTGCTGCCCGTCCGAAAGCCCTCCAGGTCCAGCGTGATCCACGAGAATCCCTCCGCGCGGCAGCTGGCCACGATGTCTTCGCGAACGCCGGGAGCGACGAGCCGCGCAAGGTCGCCGATCTCTACCTCGATGCGCAACAGCTCGGTCCCGCCGAGGTCGTGGAAGCGCACGCGGAACTGCCGGAAGCCGTGCGCTCGCATCGTGCTCTCGATGCGTCCGACGCGCGTGACCCGCCCGAGCGTGACCCTGGTCCCGACGGAAAAGCGGCTCCCGAGGCACGCGAAGCTCGGCTTGTCCCACACCGGCATGCCGAGGGCCCGCGCGGCGGCGCGCACGTCCGCCTTCGTGAAGCCGGCCTCGACGAGCGGATGGCGAACGGCGTGCTCCGCGGCGGCCCGAAGGCCCGGTCGGTGTCCCTGGAGGTCGTCGACGATGGTGCCATCGAGGATCCAGGGGATGCCGCGCGCCTCGGCGGTCGCGCGCGCGAGGTCGAACAGCTCGGTCTTGCAGAAGTAGCACCGGTCGCCGGTGTTTCGCGCGTACCCCTCGCGCTCGAGCTCGTGCGCCGCGACGACCAGGTGCCGGGCGCCGATCTCCGCGGCGAACCGCCGGGCCTCCGCGCACTCCTCGGCGGGGAAGGTCGGTGAATCCGCGGTCAGCGCCAACGCGCGGTCTCCGAGGGTGTCGACCGCGACCTTGAGCACCAGCGCGGAGTCCACCCCGCCCGAGAAGGTGACCAGGACCTCGCCCATGCCACGGATGAGGGCTCCGAGGGCGTGGAGCTTCTGGTCGAGCTGCTGGTCGAGCGGCAGGCCCGCCCCCGTCACGCCGGCTCCCAGGAGACGGGCGTCCCCGGCGCGAGACCGAGCTCGCGGGCGGCGTGGCCGTCCCGCACGGCGATCTCGAGGCGGCCGGTGCTCCCGGTCAGCGCGACGGCCGCGCCCTGCGCCGCGCCGGCGTAGGCGTGCACCACCGGCGCGCGGACGCCCCGAACGTGGACCACGCCGTTGTCCGTGCCCGGGAGGTTCGTCACCGCGTTGCCGTAATGGTCGATGTAGAGCACCTCGCCCGTACCGTCCTCGGGGACGGGGAGGTGGAGGCCAGCGGCGTCGACCACGAGCGGCCCCACGTCCTCGAACGCCGCGCCGGCCGCGAGGCGAGCGGCGACCGGCGCGAAGAGATCCCGGCCGTGGAAGGTGCGGGAGGGGGAGGGGTTCCCCCAGGGGGCCGTGATGGCGCGCACCTCGGGGTCGGGGAGGAGACCGAGCAGGCCGTTGTCCGGGCCCACGAACAGCCGGTTGGCGGCCCGCACCACGAGCGGGCGCCGCCGCGTGCCGACGCCCGGGTCGACCACGCACACGAACACGGTGCCCTCCGGGAAGTGGGGCCACGCGGCGTCGAGGAACAGCGCGCCGACGCGCACGTCCTGGGGGGGCACGCCGTGGGTGACGTCGAACACGGGCACGCCCGGAGCGAGGCCGGCGATGACGCCCTTCATCGCCCCCACGTAGGGGTCGAGCAGTCCGAAGTCGGTGAGGAGGGCGATGGGCGCCAAGCGAAAACCTCCGCGGGCTCTTTACCCCGGGCCCGCGGCGCGGTCGCGCCTTCGTCGAAGCGCCGGTCTGCGGGGTTACCCGAGGACCGCGTCCGCGACGGAGACGCCGAGGCGGTTTGGATCGACCGTCGCGATGATGCGCGCGCGTGAACGAGCGGGCTGGGCGAGATCGAGAAACGGGCCCCCGCCGAGGATCGCGCCGCCCCGATCGACGACCACCCGGACGACGGGCCGCCCCACCTGGTCCGCGGACGCGGGGGCGCGGCACACGATGGCCACCTCGCCGCTGTCGAGTACAATCGCGCTCCCGACGGGGTACCGGCCGAGGCAGGACACCAGCGCGTCGACCAGGGCCCCGTCGTGTCGGCGCCCGGCGTGCGCCTGGAGCCGCGCGATCGCTTCGTCCGGGAGGAGGCGCCCCTGCCCATCGGCTCTCAGCAGCGCGTCCGCTTCGTCCGCGAGGGCCACGATGCGCGCGAAGAGGGGCAGGTGCCGTGTCGGTGCACGTTCGGTGGGGGGGCCCGCCCCCCAGAGGGCCTGCACCAGGCGGACCTCGCTTCGTCCGAGGTGGCCGGTGGCGCGAGCGGCGATCCGTCTCGCGATCGCGTCCCAATCGGGTGAGGGCGGCAGCGAGGCGACTTCGAGCGCCGCGAGCGTGAGGTCGGCCAGGGCGCCACGCGGGAGCCCGAGCCGGATGCCGAGGGTGAGCGCGAGGGTGGCGACGGCGATGGCGCGGCGCTGCGCACGCGGGCCCGCGAACGCGAGCACCACGGGGAGCGCGCGTGGCTCGTGAAGGCCGCGATCCACGAGCGCCCGCACGGCGGCCTTCAACGCAGGTGTCGGGAGGGCCTCTTCGGACCGCGAGGGGCCCGCCACCGTGTCGAGGGTGGCCCAGGCCTGAAAGGCGGCGCGGAGGGCGTCTCGGCCGTCGCGGGCCGTGGCGGGCCGAGGCGGCAGCAGCGACAGCGCACCGCCGCCGTGCGCGGTGACCCACCGCTGGAGCGCTTCACGCGGGGCTCCGCTCGAGGCGGTGCGCGCGCCCCGCAAGAAGGCGAGCACGGTCGTGCGATCAGCGGGCCCGATCAGCCGCGCGCCCCCGACCCCATGATCGCGGAGCGCGGCTTCGAGGCTGGCCAACGCGGCGCGCCAGACGGCGCCGAGGGGCACCGCCGCGCCGCGCACCCACAACGTGCCGCCGTCGAGCTCGAAGCTCGGCGCACGAGAATTGGCCAGGAGGGACCAATCCTGCACCACCGCGGTGAGGAGGCCCTTGACCGCCCGGTCCTCGGGATCCGGGACGCGGGCGAGGGCGGCGAGGTGAGCTGCGAACGCGACGTTGGGAT
This sequence comes from Pseudomonadota bacterium, assembly GCA_030685065.1. Lineage (GTDB taxonomy): Bacteria > Myxococcota_A > UBA796 > UBA796 > SXON01 > CAJBVW01. Next base: position 125,374 of record JAUXQH010000059.1, read on the forward strand.
CCATCATCGCGGATCTCCACCGGCCGGGGCGGCGGAGAGCAGCGCCTCGGCCTCCTGCCGCAGGCGTGGCACCTCCGCGGCGACGTGCTGGAGCGCGGCGCGTGCGGTCGAGGAGTTGATCGCGCGGAGTCCGTGGAGGGCAAGGCGGCCGAGCGCGGGATGGCCGAGGCGGCGGCGCCCCATCGCGAGCTCGGTCAACGCGCTCTCGGCCCGCTCCCGCCCGAGACGGCCGAACGCCACGCAGAGGGCGCGGAGCTCTGGCTCCTGCGCGGCGGACAGGTCGGGCTCGTGGAGGCGAGCCTCGATCCAGGGGAGCATATCCGGGACGCGATGCGCCACGCCGTAGCGGAGGGCCTCCACGCGCACCGCCGCCACGGGGTCCGCGAGCCGCTGAAACACGAGGCTGCACACCCGCGCGCCCATCTGCTTGCGCAAGGCCATCAGCGCGCCGAGCCGCACCTCCCCGCTCACGTGCGAGGCGAGCGGGAGGATGGCGTCGACCATGCGGGGGTCGTCCAGGCGCGCGGCCATCGCGAGTCCGAGCGAGATCACGCCGGGCTGCTGCGCGGAGAGGCGCGCGCGCACGCGCTCGTCTCGGGATCGGCCGTTTTCCGTCTCCCGGAGGAGCTCGGTGTCCGCGACGACCTGGATCGCCCACTGTGGGAGCAGCGCGGGCAGGCAGAGGACGCCCTCCTCGGGGAGCGGCAGGGAGAGGAGGGAGAAGAGCTGTGCGCGGAGCTCCGGCGTCTCCGCCGCAGGGAGCGCGGCTACCAGCGCGCCGCGGAGCGGATCTCGGGTCAGCTCGGCGAACGCGGCGCACGCGGCCGTGCGCGTGGCGTCCTCGGGGGTCAGCTCCGGATCGGTCGCCTCCAGCGCGAGGTGGAGGAGGGGACTGGCGTCGATGGGGCCGCCGATCAGATCGATCGCGGCGCCGAGCAGCGCTCGCGCTACGCCGCCTGCCGTGGTCGGCGTCGCGAGCATCGCTGCGAGCAACGCGCGACCGAGCTCGGCGGGGTCGATGTCCAGGCCAGCGCGCACCCGTGCGGCGTCCGCCATGAGCTCGAGCGGCAGGGTGCCCGCGGTGGGGAAGACGTCGACGAACGACGCGGGCTCCGGCGGCAGGGTGTCGCGGAGCATCCGCAGTGCCTGGAGGCCGTCCGGGCCCAGCGCGCCAAGGCGAGTTGGCTCTTCGGGCGGGCGCTCGAGCAGATCGATGGCGGGGAGCTTGCCAGGGGTCGCAGCCACGAGCGCGCCGATGGATGCCAGATCCAGGTGGATGTGCGTGAGCTCGGCGCCCCACGCCGCGCCCGCGAACGCGATGGCGCCGCCCTCGGCGCCCCACTCCGTGAGCAGCAGCGCCGCGAGCGCCACGAGGTCCGCGTCCGACGCGCCCGCGAACAGGGTGATCGCGCGGGCGCCCGCACCGTACAGGCGCTCCGCGAGCGCGCGGTCCGCGGGATCGAGCAGCGCGGTGTCGCCCAAGGTGAGCCCGGACGGAGAGACCTCGATGGTGAGCGCCGGCACTTTCGCCAGCGCCTCCAGGAGCCCGCCGATCCAGGCTTCTCGACCCGCCGGCGGCAGCCGTATCGGCGACAGCGCGCCGGGGGCGAGCAGGACGTTGCGCGAGGCGCGGACGAGGGCGTCGAAGGCGGCGCGAACTGCAGGCCCGGCGTCGCGGCCGAGGGGCTGCGGCCGCTCGGGCGCACGTGCGGCTCCACCAGGGGTGAACATCCGCCGGACGATACCGCATCGCCGCGGCGGACGGGGGCGGATGGTCGGCGTGCTCCGCGATGGCGTATGCTGGCCGCCGCGGAGACGACATGAGTCATACGCCGCTCGGGGAGGTTTGCCTCACGCTCGGGCTGATGCGCATCGAAGACGTGGAGCTCGTGCTTGCGCGCCTGCGCGAGGGCGGCCGCGCCCGGTTCGGAGAGACCGCCATGGAGCTGGGACTCCTGGACGACCTGGGGTTGGCGCGCGCACTTGCCCAGCAGTTCCGGCTGAACATGGTGCCGCCGGAGCGGCTTGCGCGCCTGTCGATCGCGCCTGAGGTGCTCGACCTCGTGCCTCGCGGCCTGGCCCGGGAGCGCCTGCTGCTCCCGACCTTCCTCGACGAGGAGAAGCGTGTCCTCTCGGTCCTCACCGCCGACCCCACCGACATTCCTTCGTTGCGCACGGCGCAGACCGCGGCGCGCGCCGCCCGGCTCCGCCTGTTCGTCGCGCCCCGGGGTGCGATGCGAATCCTCGTGGATCGCCTCCTCCCGCCGGGGGACATGGACGAGCGGTCGTTCGATCGCGTCCCCGCCGATGTGGATGCCGAGCACAGGGCGGCCGGGCTCACGGTGGTCTTCGAGCCCGACCCGGACCGGGCGTCGGCCCTCCGCCGGCTGGACGCCACCGAGGGCGGGACCTCCGAGATCGTCGGAGATCCCGAGCAGGTGAGCGCCTTCATCGAGGCCAACCAGGCCGAACGCGTGTTTTTCCGTCGCGCCGTTCTGGCCGAGGTCGAGCCCTACCTCGTATCGTGGCGACGACTCCGCCCGATGGTCCAGATCTGCGCGTTGGACGGCTACGGGCCCGGGCGCCGGATCGGCATCCCCTACGAGCGGACGCGCGACTTCTTTTTCGGCCTCCTCGGGCACCTCCTCATCGACGCGGACGGGCCCTCGGGCACGGGCCGTCGGACGGCGGAGCTGGCCCGCGCCATGGCCGACCACGCCAATCTCCCCACCGAGCAGCGGGACACCGTGGCGCTCGCCGCGATGTTCACGGCGTTGGGAGAGGGCACCGATCGCGCTGGAGAGCAGGACGAGGCCGCGGGGATCCGCTGGGCCTCGGATCTGCTCCGCGTCTGGTCGCCGCCGTACGAGGTCCAAGCGCTCTTCGACGCGCTGCTGCCCCGGGTGACCGGAGAGGCCGGGCCGGGGGGGCACATGGGGGCGGAGGTGCTCTACACCGCGCGCGCCGCGGTGCGGGCCTCGCTCGGCCCCGGGGACGATCCGGTCGCCATCTTCGGGGGAGACGCCACGCGACACGAGAGCGCGGCCCTCCAGGCGCTCGCCGCGGTCCTGCGCCGTCAGGGGTTGCAGGCGCAGGTGGACGCGGTGGTGCGAGAGTCCAACGCGGTCGTCGTC
>JAUXQH010000062.1 GCA_030685065.1 Pseudomonadota bacterium
CGGGTGAGGACTCGCTCGATGACGTCCTCGGGCACCTCGCGCCTGGCCAGGTCGCCCGCAAGCTCGGCGCGGGTGCGCGGAGCCGCGGATAGCCGCCGCAGCACGATGGCCCGGGCCACCTGCTCGGGGTCGGCTTCCGGCGTGACTGCGGGCGCAGCGACCCGCGGCCCGATGCCGAGGGCCTCCTTGATCCGCTTCCCCACCTCGTTGGCCAGATCGGGATTGTCCTTGAGGAAGGTACGGGCGTTCTCCTTGCCCTGGCCAAGCTGGTCGCCCTCGTACGTGTACCAGGCACCCGACTTACGCACGAGGGTCCAGGCGCGAACGGACGCGTAGAACGTCAACGCCTTGCCGCCGGTGGACGTCTCCGGCGAGCCGAACATCACGCCAATCTTCTTTCGCAACTGATAGGCCTCGCCTCCACCAAGTCACGCCGCAGCACCTGACAACACTTGGGGCCGGAACCGATCCAAACTCAGGATTGATGTCCCTGGACTCAGCACCACCGGGAGAACAACTGTCCGCCCACAGGGATTTCACGACACCCGTTAACAGAGGGCAGACCCGCACGAAGGCCAACCGCCAACACCGTTCAATCACGGACCACAGCTGTGCCCGGGCGCGACCCGAGAAAGTACCCGAAGAGTCTACGCTCAGGAGCCGCGGTCAGGGTATGTCGACGAGCACCCGTCCGAACGGGCCGGACTCCTGCAACTCATGAGCGGAGTGGATGTCCATAAGCGGAAGACGCGTGACCGGCGGGAGGGTCAGCACCCGGTCGTCGAGGGCTCGCTCGACCGCCCTCGCGGCCCGCTCCAGTTCCTCGCGGCCGAAGTTGTAGAGCAGGATGAAGCGGACGATCAGGCTCTTGAACAGGGCCGGCCGCACCGGCATGACCGCCTCTCCGCCGTCGGTCGCGAACACGACAACGACAGCGCCGGAACCGCAGACCTCCGCATCGAATCTGGCGTTGGCCGCCATGGAGACCTCGAGCACGCGGTGGATCCCCGGGGAGAAGGCGCGAATGGCCGCAACCACGTCGTCGCGACGGTAGTCGACCACCAGATCGGCCCCGGCCGCGCGCGCCACCTCGGCCTTGGCCTCGCTGCTCACTGTCGTGACCACCCGTGCCCCGGACCAACGTCCAAGCTCGATCCCGCACCGGCCCACCGCCCCTGCGCCCCCGTGCACGAGCACGTCGTGACCGCGCACCGATCCATCGGTGATGAGGCAGTGGGCGGCCGTGACCGCCGGCACGCCGAGGGTCGCGCCAAGGAGGTCGCCGCTGCCGGCTGGCAGCCGCCGCGCCTTGAACGCAGGCACCACGCACCACTGCGCCGCAGTGCCCCATCGGTTCCCGTGCGCGGCCATGGTCAGCCACACCCGCTCGCCGAGCCTCGCCTTATCCCCGCCGGGGCCGATCGCGTCGATCGTCCCGGCCCCGTCATGGTGCGGCACCTGGAAGCCGTCGATCGGCCAGGTCATGATGCCGGAGCGGTTCTTGACGTCGGTCGGGTTCAACCCCGACACAGCGACCCGGACGCGTACCTCACCGGGGCCAGGTTCCGGTCGCGCGATCTCGGCGATCTCGAGCACCTCCGCGGCAGGTCCCGTGCTCCGGTAGAACGCTGCGAGCATCGTCTGTCCGGCCATGGCTCCTCCTTCTGTGGCGAGGCGTCGGTCGCGTCGCCGTGGCGCACGGCTCAGCCGCGGGGTGGATCGAACTGCGCTGCGCGGGCTTGCGGATCGTCATGCAGCCCGCACTCGGTCTTGTCGCTGTCCGCCCATCTGCCCGCTCGCGCCGGCTCGCCGGGCTCGACGGCTCGGGTGCACGGCGCGCATCCGATGGAGAGAAAGCCCAGCGGCCGCAGCGGGTGCTCCGGCAGATCGTGACGGGCAACGTAGGCGGCGACGTCGTCGTCGGTCCACGGAACTAAGGGGTTGAGCTTTACCATCCCGCGACGCTCGTCCCACTCGAGGATAGGCGTGCGCCGTCGGGTCTGCGAGTCCACCCGTCGCAACCCCGTCACCCACGCCTCGTACGGCCGCAGTGCCCGGTCCATCACTTCGACCTTGCGCAACCGGCAGCACGACGCCGGATGCCGCTGGTGCAACCATGCCCCGTGACGCTCCGCTTGCTCCTCGACGGTCAGCTCAGGCTGCAGGCTGAGGATCGTGACCGCAACAACCCGCGACACCTCGTCCCGGTAGTCCAGCGTCTCGGGGAAATGCAGGCCGGTGTCGAGGAACACGACGTCGACCCCGGGCAGGTGTCTCGCAACGAGGTGGGTAAGGACCGCGTCGGACATGCTCGACGCCACGGCCAGCTGCGAGCCGAACTCCCTCGCCGCCCAGCGAATCACGTCGTCAGCGTCTGGTTCGGATCCGAGGACTTCGATGGCCCGGGCCACCAGCGAGCGCAGGATCTCTGGGGGTCGCCGACCTGCCCCACCGCCAGCGCCGCGGACCTCGATCACGAGTCGCGCCACCCCCACCCTGCTCCGCGGCGTGGCTAGGCGCCTGGCCGGTCCAGCCCAACGTCACCATGCCGCCAGACGGTGCGTCACCCAAACGTCCCCGGGCAACAGGAGCTGCTCAGATCTTCGTCTTTTCAGGACATGCCTTTGCGAGCCACCAGTGATGATGCTGTCAGGATGCCGAGCGTTCCTGCGTCGATGGACGCCCCGGTTCCCCAAACCCGCAGGGCCCGGTGTAAAGGGGCGCGACGGGGCGCTCCACCGGGCCGGGATCGACCATGAAGCTCCCGTTGGGCGCCTACTCACCTGAGCTGGTGGCGGCCGGGTTCGCGCTCGAGGTGGCCGATGCACCACTATTGCATCACTGGCTCAACGTGGCCGACCTGGCACATGTCGTCGTCATGCGCGAGCAGGGGCTAATCCCCCTGACGGCGGCGACGCGGCTCGTGTCAGTGTTGCTCGAAGCAGACTCCGTCCCGGCGGAGTCTTTCGGCTACGAGCCCGCTTTCGGCGAACTCTACAACTGTCGTGAGCGGCGTTTCGCGGAGCAGATCGGCGAGGACGCCGGCTGGCTGCACGTGTCGCGGACCCGACGCGAGGCCGTGCGATTGGCTCTCCGCCTCCGACTGCGACATGACCTGCTGGACCTGATGGAGGCCGGCGCTGGGTTCTGCGCTGTAACCAGCGACGTGGCCGCTCGGCACTCCTCCACCTACCTGGCCGACCAGACCTATCTGCAGCATGCCCAGCCGTCAACTTTCGGGCACTACCTGCTCGCGTTCGTGCCACCGGTCGAGCGAGACCTGGATCGTCTCACAGCCGAGCTCGGCGTGTTGAGCTCGAGCCCGGCCGGAGTGGGTTCCACCAACGGCGGTCGGCTCAGCTACGACCGACAGCGCGCGGCCGAACTGCTCGGCTTCGACGACGTCCTTGAGCACACGCGCGACGCCATGTGGCAGACGGACGGACTCGTCGCGGCGGTAGCGGCGGCGACGAGCCTCGTCGTCACCGTGAGCAAGCTCGCGGAGGATCTCGAGATCTGGGCCAGCGACGAATTCGCGTGGATCGAGCTCGACGAAGGTCACGCACGCAGCAGTGTGATGATGCCCCAGAAGCGCAACCCTTACGCGCTGGGCATGGTCCGTGCGCACGCGGGCGTACTTATCGGCCGTCTCACAGGAATCCTGGCAACCAGCCGCACCCCGTCCGCGCGCAGCGACGGCCTCATCATGGCCTACGGCGAGGTGCCCCGAGCCCTTGTCCGGGCGACATCAACGACTCGGCTGATGGGCGGCGTGGTGGCGGGTGTGCGGGCCGATGCAGTAGCCATGAGCCGTGCACTGGGCACCTCCTTCACCCAGGCGACGGACGTGGCCGAGTACGTCATGGTCACGTGCGGGCTCGACTACCGGCGCGCCTATGAGATCGTCGGCCATGCCGTTCGTGCGACAGCGGCGGACGGTGGCACCGGCCTCGACATCACGGCTGATCGCCTCGAGGCCGCGGCCGCGGAGGTCCTCGGAACTCAGTTGAGCCTGGACCCCATCGCGCTGGCGGAAGTGGTCGACCCGGTGGCCGTGGTCGCGACCCGCACGGGGATCGGGGGTGCGGCGCCAGAGACGGTGTGCGATATGGCCGACCGCTTCGGTCGCGCCGCCCGCGAGCGGGGAGTCGATGTGGCCGACCGACGCGCGCGCCTGGCAGCGGCCGAGTCGGATCTCAACAGCGTCGCGCGCCGGCTCGCGACTTCCGCCAGCACGCACGACCACGCCGTAGCTCGCAAGACCCGTGCACGACCGGACAGGAAGGACTAAGCACGTGGATATCCATCACCAGCATCCGAATCTCTTGGAGTGGAACGAGCTAATCGAGCAGGCGATGGTCGATCCGTCGTCCGAGCCGATCCTCAACCTCGCCGAAGACTCCGATGGAGAGTACGACGCGGTCTTCATCGGTGGAGGCGCCGGAGGCCGCTTCGGCGCTGCTTACATGAAGGCAATGGGCGGTCGCCCGCTCATTATCGACGCCTGGCCATTCCTCGGCGGCTCGTGCCCCCACCAGGCTTGTGTGCCACACCACCTCTTCTCCGAAGCCGCGGAGGAACTCGACCGGATGAAGTGGTTCTCCGGCCAGCTCTTCTTCCCCGACTTCGACGCCGACCGAGCCAGCATCCTCGACCTGATCCACCTCTTCCGTGCCGGCCGCGGCACGGCGCACGCGTTCATGAACTGGCAGACCAAGGAGCAGCTCGACGTCGACTACGTGCTCAACGCGCACGCGACCATCGTCAACTCGACGACGGTCTCCGCCGCAGGTCGCACCTTCCGGGCCCGCAACCTGGTGTTGGGCATGGGAGCCCGCCCCGTGTGGCCGGACATCCCCGGACTGGATCTGCACGGCGTGCACGACTTCGTGACGCTGGTCGAGGAGCTCGACTATGAGCCGCAAAGTTGCGTCATCATCGGCGGCAGCAAGGTCGCGATGGAGTATGGCTCGTTCTTCCACGCCACGGGGTGCAGCACGACGATCGTGTCGCGCTCCGCACTCATGCGCACACGCAGCCTGCACCATATCGACGAGGACCTGCGCCTTTACGTGGTGGACGGAATGCGGAAACGCGGCATGACCGTGCTTGAAGGAGCGCACCCGGTCCGCGTCAACGGCGAGGACGGCCGCGTCGTCAGTGTGACTGTCCGACTGGAGTCGGGGGACGAGGTCGACATCCCAACTGACTTCGTCTTCATGGGAACCGGCGAGCGGCCGCTCGTTCAGCAGGCACAGGAGGTCCTCGGCATCGAGATCAACGACTCCGGCCGCGTCGTCGTCGACAAGAGAATGCGGTCCTCGGTGCCGGGCGTCTATGCGATCGGCGACATGATCGACGGTCCCATGGAGATGTTCAAGGCCCGCAAGAGTGGTGTCACCGCCGCCCGCAACATCATGGGTGAGGACCTGGAGTTCGACTTCTCCGAGTACCCCGACTCGCTGCACACGACGTACGAGGTCTCCTGGGTCGGGCTCACCGAGGCCGAAGCCCGCGAGGCCTACGACGACGTGATCATCATCCAGATGCCGCCGACCGTGAAAGGGCTCGACACCGAGCACCTGCCCCTTCCCTGCGCCGAGGGCACCATGCTGTACGCATTCAGCAAGCCGGAGCTGTCCGGGTTTCAGAAGCTCGTAGTGGACGCGGACAGCCGACGGGTCCTCGGTGCCCACCACGTGGGGTACGGTGCCAAGGACGCCTTCCAGTATCTCGACTATCTCATTCACCGGCCGGAGGGCCTCACTATTGACACACTGGGTTGGATGAACGAGTTGTTCCTCAACCCTGAGCACTTCGTGCAACTGTCGCGCCTCCGGGCGGGCAACGCCGTTCTCCGCGACCTGTGAGGAGAACCCATGATCCCGCTTCCCGCGCCCAACACCCGCGCCAACCCGTATCGGGGACTGTCGGTCCAGGAGGTCGATATCCCGTTGACCGAGGAGGCGGTGCTGGACCACCTCCTCGGCCGCGAGGTGTACCGGCGGACGGACTTCCTCGCACTCAGGTCCCACGGTGCGACGGCGCTCGTCGCGGTGCGTAAGGCGAGCCTCGAGCTGCTGTTCTCCCCCGTGATCGAAGCCAGGCTGCTCGCGGGACCGAACGAGACGGCCTGGGTCGAGAGCCCCGAGACCGACGTCGGGAACGCCACGTCCCTATCCGAGGCGGCGGTCCCGGGAGCTCGTGCGAACGTGGTACTCGGACGGTTCGAGCACGTGAACTTCCTTTGGGAACCGGCTCCGATCACCGTCCGCGTGACGGAGGTGGTCCCCCCGTACCCGCCGAAGTTGTTCGCGCAGGCTCAGCAAGTCGTGGCATACGACGAGGACCTCCCTCCCGTGCGGCTCGTGCTCGATGCCGTCGACGTCCACGAGTTGGCCGCTCGCAACCCCGCCCCCGAGTACCTCCTTCCCTGCCGCGGCTCCGGTACCGAGCTCGGTGCGCCGGTGTCTTTCCTCGACACTCGCCCCGCCATGCGCGGCGACTGGACGCTCATCGGCTGCGAACGCTCGCTGCAATTCCATCGCCACTTCTACGGCGACGAGCCGGTGCGCGTCGACCTGTGCCCGCGCAAGCGGGCAGAGGCCGAGGCGGCGGCACCGGGCGAGCTGACGCTCACCAAGTGCTGCCTGATCGAGCGGGGTCTCGAGGCGGACGCGACCAGGGCGGTCGTCCCGTGGGGCACCAGCCTCGACGAGGTGCGAGCGGGACTGCGGCACATGCTGTTGCCGCTCGCACCCGAGGCCGTGCAAGGTGTGGCGCCGTCTGCGGCTGCCGCCGCCGAGCCCGCGCTGGAGGGCGGTCGGCGGTGACGGCGCTGCCGCCAGACTCCGTCGTCTATCGGCACCTGTGGTCGACCGACGAAGTCCGGGAGCTCCTCGACGACACCGGGCGCACGCAGCGCTGGCTCGATATCCTCGTGGCGCTCGCTCAGGCTCAGGCGGAGTTGGGCATCGTCCCGACGGACGCGGCCGACGAAATCGCCCGACACGCCCGGGTGGAGCTGCTTGACCTCGACCGGGTGGCGAGCGAGACGCGGGCGACGGGTCACTCCACGCTCGGACTCATCCGCATCCTGCGTGAGGTCCTGCCGCCCACCTGCGCCGAGTGGGTCTACGTCGGCGCCACGGTGCAGGACGTGACCGACACCTGGTTCGCGCTGGTCATGCGCGACGTGCTCGACGTCGTCGAGCGGGATGTGGCCCGCTGCCGGGACGCGTCCGTCGCGCTCGCTCGCCGGCATCGCGATACCGTGATGTGTGGTCGCACCCACGGCCAACCCGGCCTGCCGATCACGTTCGGCTACAAGGCCGCTGTGTGGGTAGCCGAGCTCGACCGCCACCTGCAGCGGCTGGACCAGGCGCGGCCGCGGTTGCAGGTGGCCCAGCTCGGTGGGGCCCTCGGCACGCTTGAGTTCTGGGGCGGGCAGGGGCCAGAACTCCTGGATCGCTTCGCCGCCCGGCTCGGGCTCGGCGTTCCCGAAATTCCTTGGTTGACCGCACGTGACCGGGTCGCCGAGTTCGCCACCCTGCTCGCTCTCGTGACTGGGACCCTCAGCAAGATCGGCAACGAGATCTACGAACTCCAACGACCCGAGATCAATGAACTCGCCGAGCCGTTCATTCCCGGGCAGGTCGGCAGCATCACCATGCCGCACAAACGCAACCCAGAACTCGCCGAGCACCTCGACACGCTGGCCCGGTGCGTGCGCGCGAACGCCGCGACGGCGCTCGAGGGGCTCGTGGCGCTGCACGAGCGTGACGGCCGCGGTTGGAAGGCGGAGTGGCTCTGGCTCCCCGAGGCCTGCCTGCTCACGGCCGCGGCGGTGTCCTTCGCCGCTCGACTGCTCGAGGTCCTGCACGTGGACGTGCAGCGGATGCGCGCGAACTTGGACGCGCTGGGGGGATATCCGATGTCGGAGCCCGTCATGCGGCGGCTTGCCGCGCGCACCGGCAAGCACGTCGCCCACGAACAGGTGTACGCGGCCGCGATGGCGGGAATCGAGCAGGGTCACGACCTCGCGACCGCACTCCGTGCTGCCGGCATAG
>JAUXQH010000040.1 GCA_030685065.1 Pseudomonadota bacterium
GTGACCTTGGCCATGACCGCGAATGATAAGCGCATCCGCACGAACGGCAAGCCGCTGCCCGTGCGCTCCTGAGCGTGGACGACCGAGCGTGAATTACCAGGTCGCGCCCGAAGGGCAGCGGCGCGAGCGTGGGGCCGGCAGCTCCGCGAGGCGCCTCGGCCGGCTTGGGCGGCGCGGCGCCGCGCGATTCGCCCGGGTCCGCAGCCGGAGGCCGGGCGGGAACGGCGTTCGCGGGCTTGGAGGGATTCCACGGGGGAGGCGGGGCGATGTCGGATCGAGTCTCGTCCGGCTCGGCGATCATCGAGCGGGACGGGTCCGGCGGGAGGCCGCGGCCGGGACGGCTCCCGAAGCCGCCGGAAGCCGGAAAAGGGAGCGCGGGCGGCGGCGGGACGGGCGCGGCGGCCATCCTCTGCTGCGGGTTGGGCGGCGGATTCGGCGTCGTCGCGGGACGCGCGGGGAGGGCGGACTCGGCCGTCTCGTCGTCGAGGAGAACGTCGTCGTCTTCCTCCTCCTCGAGGAGGAGGTCGTCGGTCGGCCCCTCGAGCCGGAGCAGGTAGTCCCCCACCTGGACCCTTTCACCCGGCGAGAGCATCAGCTGCGAGACGCGAGTCCCGTCCGCCGAGAGGATGCCGTTGTGGGAGTCGAGGTCACGCACCTCGACCTGCCCGTCGATGATCTGGAACACCGCGTGGCGCCGGGACACCCGCTTGCTCGGGAGGAAGACCTCGCACTCGGGCCCGCGGCCGGCGTGATTGGTGCCGGGGCCGAGGTCGAACGGGCCCGCGGGAGAGGGGCCTCGCAGAACGATCAGACGCACGCGGGCTCCTGGATCAGCTGGTCACCGAGGGCGGTGCCGGTACGCGCGATCATGCCGACGGGAAGCTCGAGGGCGACCGCCGCGCCGAAGTAGGGGCGGGTCATCGCCCAGGGGCGCAGCGTGGGGACGACCGCCACCACGCGCCCCTCCCGCGTCGCGAACACGACGTCGATGGGGAAGCGCATGAACCACATGTGTACGGAGTTGCAGGGCTGGAGCCAGAGCCCGGTGCCCTCGAGGAGCGACGTGCGCCCGAGCAGGCCCCGGAGGCGGTCCCAGAAGCCGATCGCGAGCCCGGCGCGCTCGGCGAGCACGGTGCCGCGCGTCGCGTTCTGGACCCGCACGTCAACCACCGAAGCTCCCCCCGGGCGGTGCGACCGCGTTCTCGAGCACGCCCGTGCCGAACACGAAGTTCAACACGATGGGCCCGAAGATCACGATGAACACCGCGGGCATGATGAAGAGGATTAGCGGGAACAGGATCTTGGTGGCGGCGTAGGCGCCCGCGCGCTCGGCGGCCTGGAAGCGCTGGGTGCGGATCAGGTCGGACTGCGCGCGGAGCACCGGCCCGATGGAGGCGCCGAGGATGTCCGCCTGGATGAGGAGCGCGGCGAAGCTGCGGAGCTCCGGCATGTCGGTGCGGCGCGCGAGGTTCCGGAGCGCCTGCTGGCGGCTGGCCCCGACCTGGACTTCGCGCAGCATGAACGCAAGCTCGTCGATGAGCGGGCCGGATCGTGCCTTCTCGCACACCTTGTGCACACCCGCGATGAAGTCGAGACCGGCCTCGACCGAGAGGGTGAGGAGGTCCATCACGTAGGGGAGGCTGCGGCGGATGTTGGTCTGCCGCTCCTGGACCTGGCCGCGCAGCCAGATGTCCGGGAAGAACGAGCCGAGCACCACGACGCCGAGCTGGATCACGATCGGCGGCGAGGTCCCGATGATGACGTAGCAGAGCAACGCGATGAACAGGAACCAGTAGAGGAGCGCCATCGACAGCTTGTAGGCGAGGAACTCGTCAGTCGTGAGGCGGCCGGTCATGCCCGCGGTGACGAACGACTTCTCGATCCGCTGCCGGTAGGCCAGCAGACCCATGCCCCGGGTGACCGGGACGAACAGGCTGTACATGGGCCGGAAGGCATCGACGAGGACGGCCTGGTCGACGGCTTCGACCCCGCGCTCCCCCCCGAGCCGGCGCTCCAGCTCCTTGCGATCCGTGTCCGGGAAGATGGCCCGCATGACCACGAACACGGCGCCCGCGAACAGGACGAGCAGCAGCAGGGAGGGGAGCGGGAGCATGGCCGCGGTAGTCTACCAGCCGCCGATGTCGAGCACCCCACGAATGGTGTCGATGTCGACCGCGACCTCGGTGAACAGCGCGAACGACAGCGCGCCTTGGTGCATCAACATCCCGATCCCGCGCTGAATTCGGACACCCCTCGCGGCGCACGCGACCAGCTGGGGCGGGTCCGCCATCCAGTAGTTCGCGTCGGTCCACACGGCGCCACGCGCGAGCCCGCGGAGGTCGAGCGCCGCCACGGAGGGCGTCGCGTCGCCCGAAGTGCAGTTGACCACGATGTCCGCGCCGGGGGCGGCAGCGCCGAAGGCGGGGGTGGTGAGCGGCCCCGCGGTGAAGCGGGTCCGCGGGTATGCGGCGGACAGGGCCTCGCACGCGCTGTTCGCGCGGGCCTCGGTCCGGTTGAGGAGGTGCACCTCGACCGCGCCGTGCGCGGCGAGGGCGGCGGACACGGCGCGACCGGTGCCGCCGGCGCCGAGGACGATGGCGCGGCGCCCCTCGGGGAGCACCCCCATCTCCTCGACCAGGGCGCGCACGTAGCCCTCTCCGTCCGTGTTGTGGCCCACCAGACCGCCGTCCTCGCGGAGCACGACGTTCACCGCGCCGGCGAGCCGGGCGCTCTCGGAGAGCCGGTCGAGGCCCGGCACCACGCGCTCCTTGAAGGGCACCGTCAGGTTCACGCCGGCGAGGGCGAGGGTGCGGATCGCGTCCGCGACGCCGTCCGCGCGGGCGGGCGGCACGTCCAACGCGACGTAGATCGCGTCGATCCGCTTCCGACGGAACAGCTCGTTGTGCATCGCCGGCGAGAGGCTGTGACGCACCGGATGTCCCACCAGCCCGAAGACGCGCGTCCGCCCCGTGATCATCACGACAGGAGCTCGCGCGCTCGGGTCTCGTCCCGGGCGATCTGCGCGACCAACGCATCCACCCCGTCGAACCGCTGCTCGCCGCGCACCCGCGCGATCAGCTCCACCGTGAGCGTGCGCCCGTACAGATCCCCCGTGAAGTCGAAGAGGTGCACCTCCACCCGAGGCGCCGTCCCGCCGAAGGTCGGGCGGACCCCGATGTTGGCGACGCCCGGCAGGGAGGGGCCGCGGTCGTCGATGCGGACCCGCACCGCGTAGACGCCGAAGCCCGGCAGCAGCTCGACCCGGCTCTCGACGTTGGCGGTGGGAAAACCGAGCGTGCGGCCCCGCTGGTCCCCGCTCACCACGGTCCCCTTCACGAAGTGGGGCCGCCGCAGGAGCACCGCCGCGTCCTCGACGGCGCCGGACGCGATGAGGCGCCGGACGCGCGACGAGGACACCGGCAGGCCGCCCGCGTTCTCCGCCTCCACCTCGACGACCGGGAGGTCGGGGAGCCAGGCGCGCAGCGCCGCCACGTTGCCCTTCCGCTCATGGCCGAAGCGGAAGTCGTACCCGACGACGATGCCCTGGGCGCGGAGCTGCCGCCCGAGGAGCTCCTCGGCGAACCACTGGGCGGATCGGCCCGCGAAGGCGGGCGTGAAGGGCTCGATCACGACGGCGTCCACGCCTTCTTCTCCGAGCAGGCGCACGCGGTCCTCGAGGGTGAGGATGCGCGGTTGGTGCCGCTCGGGGGCGACCACCGCGGTCGGCGCGGGGTCGAACGTGAGCACGCAGGACGGCGCGCCCTGCTCGGCGGCGAGCGCGAAGAGGCGACGAAGCACCGCCCGATGGCCGTCGTGCACGCCGTCGAAATTGCCGATGGCAACGACCGGACCGGGGGAATCGGACGGCCAGGCGGTGGAGCCGGCGTAGACGCGTGTCATCAGGCCGCCTGCCTATCGGGAGGGGGACCGTGACGCTACGCCGAGCCCGACGCCGCCCACGCCGCCCCTCCGACGAATTCCCCGCGAAGTGGGCGCGCGAGGCCCGGGACAGCCACCCGGGGACGGCTTAGACTGTGCAGCCTCGTCCTACAAAGTCTCGGAGGTTCCCGGTGCGCGTCCTCGTTGCCGACAAGCTCGCTGCGTTCGTGCCCGGCCGTCTTCAGGACACCGGCGCGCAGGTCACCGTCGATCCCACCGCGAAGGACGCCGCGCTGACCGCGCGCGTCGCCGAGCTCGACCCGGAGGTGCTGGTCGTTCGCAGCACCAAGGTCACCGCGGCCGACATCGCGGCGGGCCGGAACCTCGCGCTCGTCATCCGCGCCGGCGCGGGGGTGAACACCATCGATCTGGCCGCGGCCTCGGCGCGCGGGGTGTACGTGGCCAACTGCCCGGGGAAGAACGCCGTCGCCGTGGCCGAGCTCGCGATCGGCCACCTGGTGAACCTCGACCGTCGCATCGCGGACAACGTCGCCGCCCTCCGCGCGGGCAAGTGGGACAAGAAGGCCTTCGGCGTGGCCCGGGGGCTGCGCGGCCGTACGCTCGCGGTCCTCGGCACCGGCCAGATCGGGCGCGAGGTCATCGTGCGCGCCCGCGCCTTCGGCATGCGGATCGTGGCGTGGTCGCGCTCGTTGACGGACGCCGAGGCCGAGCTGCTCGGTGTCGAGCGCGCCCCGACGATCGAGGCGGCCGTGGCGAACGCGGACGCGGTGACCGTTCACCTCGCGCTCGCGAAGGAGACGCGCGGCCGCATCGGCGAGAGCGTCTTCGCCGTCATGAAGCCCGGCGCCTACTTCATCAACACCTCTCGCGCCGAGGTGGTCGATCAGGGCGCGCTCCTGCGCGCCATCGCCACGAAGAGCCTGCGCGCCGGGCTCGACGTGTTCGCCGACGAGCCCTCCGCCGCGTCGGGCCCCTTCACGGACGCGATCGCCGAGTCCGCCAACGTGTACGGCACGCACCACATCGGCGCGAGCACGGACGAGGCCGAGGAGGCCGTCGGCGAGGAGGTCGTCCGCATCGTGACCGCCTACCGCGCGGGCGCGCCGATCCCGAACGTGGTCAACCTCGCGACGCGCACCCCCGCCACCCACCTCCTGGTCGTGCGCCACGCGGACCGTGTCGGTGTGCTCGCGAGCGTGCTCGGCGTGCTGCGCGAGGCCCACATCAACATCGAGGACATGCAGAACATCGTGTTCTCCGGGGGGGACGCCGCGTGCGCCCGCATCGGCATCGTGGGCGCGCTCGCCCCCGACGCCGTCAAGCGGCTCGAGTCCGAACCCCACATCTTCTCCGTCTCCCAGGTCCCCGTGATCCAATGAGTGGCCCAATGAGTGATCCCATGACGAATCCGACGAACTACGGTCGCATCCACAACTTCGGCGCGGGCCCCGCGGTCCTCCCCCTCTCCGTCGTCGAGGAGGTGCGGGACGCCCTCCCGAACCTGAACGGCTCGGGGCTCGGCCTCCTCGAGATCTCCCATCGGAGCAAGACCTTCCAGGCGGTGCTCGACAGCGCTGTGGCGCGCGTGCGTCGCGTGCTGAACGTGCCCGCCGACTACAGCATCCTGTTCCTGCAGGGCGGCGCGTCGCTCCAATTCTACATGACCGCGCTCAACCTGCTCCACCCGGGTGACGCGGCCGACTTCCTCATCACCGGCGTGTGGGCGCAGAAGGCGCTCAAGGAAGCAAAACGCGTCGGGGACGCCAAGGCCATCTGGGACGACGCGCCCAACAACTTCAAGCGCGTCCCGCAGGACGCGGACTACACCGTCCGTGACGCGGCCGTGTACCTCCACTACACGACGAACAACACCATCTATGGCACCGAGTTCCACCACCTGCCGCAGAGCGGCGGCAAGCCGCGCGTGCTCGACGCCTCCTCCGACATCGCCGGCGTCCCGCTCGACGTCGCGAGCCACGATCTGATCTACGCGGGCGCGCAGAAGAACCTCGGCCCGAGCGGGCTCACCCTGGCGATCCTCTCGCCCTGGGCCCTCGCCCGCGGCGCCGCGGGGCTGCCCGCCATGCTCGACTACAAGGTGCACGAGAAGGACGGCTCGCTCTACAACACCCCGAACGCCTTCGGGATCTTCGTGCTCGAGCGCGTGTTCGCGTGGATGGAGGCCAACGGTGGCCTCGCGGGCGCCATCGTCCGCAACCGGGAGAAGGCCGGCACGCTCTACGCGGAGCTCGATCGCACCGCGTTCTGGCGGCCGCACGCCTCGGTCGAGTCGCGCTCCGTCATGAACGTGACGTGGCGGCTGCCGAGCGAGGCCCTCGAGGAGACCTTCGTGAAGGAGGCGAAGGCCGCCGGGTTCGACGGGTTGAAGGGGCACCGTTCGGTGGGCGGGATCCGGGCCAGCCTCTACAACGCGTCGACCCTGGACAGCGTCCAGAGTCTTGCCGCTTTCATGCGTGACTTCGAAGGTCGTCACGGTTAGAGTCCCGGGCCCTGGAGTCCGCATGAGCGACCACGACCACGACCACGACCACGACAAGGATGAGGAAGCCGTCGATCCCGAGCTGGACGACGTCGAGGACGGCGAGGGAGAAGGGGAAGACGATGAAGACGATATCGTCATCCTCTCCGACGCTGAAGGCAACGAGCAGGAATACCAGTTCCTCGCGATCGTCGAGTGTGAAGGCGACCAATACGCCCTCCTGACCCCGGCGGACGCGGACGAGGACGAGGCTACCGAGATCTTCATCTTCCGCTACGAGCAGGACGAAGACGGCGGCGAGAGCTTCTCCGACGTGGCGGACGAGGCGACCTTCGCCAAGGTGCAGGCCCAGGCCGAAGCGCTGTTCGCGGCGGATGACGAAGACGATGAGGACACGGTCTAGCACCGTTCGACCTGGCACCGTTCGACGAGTCCGGGGGGCGCGCTGCCCCCCGTGACGACCGAGTGCCCCCGTGACGACGGGGCTGCCCCCCGCGGCGACCGAGTGCCCCCGAGCCGCTCGCTCCAGCTTGACATCCGGCGGAAATCCCGTAGGTTGCCCGCCCGCTGGAGCTCAAATGGTCGTTCGTCTGCTCGTTCTCTTGGCGCTCGTGGGCTGCAGCGCCGATCTGCAGGACAAGGCGGAGGACCCGGTCATCGGTGACGATGACACCGGGGCGGTCGACACTGACACGACCGATACCGACACCGACACCGACACGGATGACACCGACACGGTGGACGACACGGGTGACACCGACACCGTGCCCCCCGTGGATGCCGACGGGGACGGATCGACGGCGGACGAAGACTGCAACGATGACGACGCCACCGTGCACCCGGGCGCGCCCGAGCTCTGTGACGGTCGCGACAACGATTGCGACGGCCGCTTCGACATCGATGACGACGCCGACGAGGACGGCCTGGCCGACTGCCAGGACTATTGTCCCGTCTACACCTCGCCGGGCGCCTCGGGTGATGGCCGCGTGAGCGATCCGATGGGCGTCATCCAGGACGCGGTCGACCTCGCGGGATCGAGCGGCTGCTACGAGGTGCGCGCGTACTCCGGCACCTACTACGAGAACGTGAACTGGTACGGCTACCCGGTCAACGCCGAGAGCGTCAGCGGGCCCGCCGTCACGATCATCGACGGCCAGGGGCTCGACAGCGTCGTGGCCTTCGAGACCGCCGAGACCGTGGACGCCCGCATCTACGGCTTCACCCTCACCAACGGCGGCGGGGACGAGGGGCCCGGCATCCGCGTCCGCTACGCGGGCCCGACCATCGAGGGCAACGTCATCACCGGAAACGTGGCGAACGTGAGCCCGTGGCTCGCGGGTGGCATCCGGGTCTACGAGGGGGACGCCGTGATCGTCGACAACGAGATCACGAACAACGACGCGGGCTACGGCGGCCCGGAGGACGGCGCGGACGGCGGCGGCATCAACGTGCGCGGCGGCTCGCCGTACATCGCTGGCAACCTCATCGCGGACAACACGGCGGGGGACGGCGGCGGGCTCTGGATCGCCTACACCGATGCCATCATCGTGAACAACCTCATCGCCGGCAACGAGGCGATGGACGACGACGCGACCGCCGGCGGCCAGGGCGGCGGCATCAACGTGCAGATCTCGGGCCCGACCGGACCGTTCATCGCGGGGAACGTGATCACGGACAACACCGCGTCCATGTTCGGCGGCGGCATCGTCACCTACGAGGCCAACGACCTGTACCCCTCGGCCCAGATCACCAACAACACCATCACCTTCAACCAGGTGACCGACACCGACTACGGTGCCGGGGTGTGTCAATGGCGCCGCACGACCCCGACCCTCACGAACAACATCATCGCCTACAACGACGGCGTGGGTGTGTACTCGGAGGACGGCATGGACGACACCTACACGTACAACCTCGTGTATGGGAACGGAACCAACTACTCGGGGCTCGCCGGCTCCGGCGTTGGCAACCTCATCGCCGACCCCCTGTTCACCGCGATCTCCGACGATGCGGATTGGTCGAACGACAACTTCGCGCTCGGTGGGGGATCCCCCGCCATCGACGCCGGGAAGCTCGGCGACACGGATCCGGACGGGTCGGCGGCGGATCTCGGCGCGTATGGCGGGGTTTACGGGGGATGGTGAGAGCTCTGACCCTGCCCCTCCTCCTGTGGGCCGCCTGCGCGAAGGACGCCGCTCCGCCGCCCTCCACGGACCCGGACGACGTGCCGTTCACGTACTCCGAGCTCCCGCTCACGGACTTTGTCGATCCGCTGGTCGGCACGGGGGGCCCCGGGAACACCATCCCCGGCGCGCTGGTCCCGCACGGCATGGTCCGGGCATCCCCGGACACCTACGCCGAAGCGGGCGTCGTGGACGCGTATCGTTACGACGACACCCGCATGGACGGGTTCTCCCACACCCACCTCGAGGGCCCGGGCGCCTCCTTCAACGGGTACAGCCAGATCCTGCTCCTGCCCCAGTCGGGGGATCTCGTGGTCGATCCGGACGCGCGCGCCGCGAGCTTCGACCACGCCACGGAGTCGGCCCGGCCCGGCTACTACGCGGTCACCGCCGGGGGCGTGCAGGTCGAGCTCACCGCGACGTCGCACGCCGCGGTACATCGCTACCGCTTCCCCGCGGGCGACGCGCGGGTGCTCATCGACGTGGGGAGCAGCCTCGGCACGAGCCTCGACGGAGAGCTCGACTTCAGCGGGTCGGGAGTGACGGGGTACGGCGAGTACCTCGTCCACCCGCTCCTGTCCGCGCTGTACGCCAGCTTCGGCGACACCGCCCGGACGACGGTCTACACGGCCATCACCGTCTCCGTCCCGCCGACCACCCACGGCACGTTCCAGGACGGGGACAACGCGGTGGAGGGCGCGAACGCGGTAGCGGGCGCCTGGAGCGGCGGGTGGGTCGGGTGGACGTTCGACGCCGACACCACGGTCGAAGTACACGTCGGCATCAGCTACATCTCGGCGGCGCAGGCGCGCGAGAACCTGGACACCGAGGTCGGGGAGGCGGACTTCGACACGATCGCGGCGCGGGCGGAGGCGGAGTGGAACTACGTCCTCAATCGCGTCCAGGTCGATGGGACGGACGAGCAGAAGCAGCTGTTCTACACGGCCCTGTACCACTCGGCCTTCCAGCCCGCGGATCACACCGAGGCCGGCGGCCGGTACGCGGTGCACGCCAGTGGGGACGCGGAGGTGCTCGACGCAGACGGCCTCCAGTTCATGACCGACGACTGGTGCCAGTGGGACTCGTTCCGGACGGTTCACCCGCTGGGAACGCTGTTCGAGCCCGAGCTCCGCGACGACATCGCGCGGAGCTCGCTGGTGGTCTACGAGCAGGGCGGGTGGCTGGACAAGTGCTCGTGGGCGGCGACCGGCTACTCGCGCGTGATGATCGCCAACCCGACCGTGCCCATCCTCACGGACATGCTGGTCAAGGGGCTGGATCGCTTCGACACCGACGAGGCCTGGGCAGCGATCGACAAGGCCGGCACCGAGGAGGCCGAAGGCGTGCCTTACGGGCTGTGCGGCTTCGCGTCGCTCGGCACGCCGCCGGAGTACCTCTCGCTCGGTTTTGTGCCCTACGAGTGCGATCCGGCGCAGGCGGCCTCGGTCACCCTCGAGCTCGCGGTCGATGACGCGGCCGCGGCGCGCTTCGCGACGGCGACCGGACGCACCGACGACGCCGCCCGTTACACGGCGCGCGCCGAATACTGGCGCAACACCTTCGACACCTCGATCGGCTACGCCCGCCCGCGGCGGGCCGACGGGTCGTGGGTCGAGCCCTTCTCACCCGAGGAGTTCTCCTCCACCAGCGGGTTTACCGAGGCGACGAGCTGGATCTACAGCTTCCACGTGCTGCACGACGTGCCCGGGATGGTGGACGCGATGGGGGGGCACGACGCGTTCATCGACCGGCTGGACACGTTCTTCGACGATGGGCACTTCGACGTGTCCAACGAGCCGAGCTTCCACATCCCCTGGCTGTACGCGGCGGCCGGTGATCCTTCGGGGACGCAGCGCCGTGTGCGCGAGGCCCTGGAATCGAGCTTCTCGGTGACGCCCGACGGACTGCCCGGCAACGACGACGCCGGCGCCACCTCGGCGTGGGTGGTGCTGGCGTCGTTGGGGCTCTACCAGATCGACCCGAGCGAGCCGGTGTGGACGATCACCACACCCGCGGTATCGCGCGCCGAGCTCCGGCTGCACCCGGGCTACTACGCAGGCGGGACCTTCGTGATCGAGACGGTTGGCGATCCGGCCACCCAGCCGTACATCGCCTCGGCGACGCTCGACGGCGCGGCGCTC
>JAUXQH010000064.1 GCA_030685065.1 Pseudomonadota bacterium
AGCAGGTTGCGGGCGCGGGCGTCGTTCGAGAGGCCCACGCCGCGGACGACGCCGAGGATGCGGTCGCCGTCGCGCACCGCGTCCGCGAGGCGCTTGAGCACCACGAACGCGGCGCCTTCGGCGGGCACGAGGCCATCGGCCTCGCGATGGAACGGGCGGCTCATGCCCTGGTGGCTCATCGCGCCGAGCGCGCAGAAGCCGATGTGCAGGAACAGGCTGTCCGCGCGCTGCACGGCGCCCGCGAGCATGAGATCGGCGCGGCCGGCGGTGAGCGCGTCGCACGCGAGCCGGATGGCGTAGAGCGAGGAGGCGCAGGCGGCGTCGAGGGCGAAGCAGGGGGCGCCCAGGCCGAGGGCGCGCGAGAGGAGGTCCGCCGGGAGGCCGGACATGAAGCGATCGCGCGGATCCGCGGCGGGCGCCGGCCGGCCGTTGGCCTGGAGGACCACGCGCTCGCCCCAGCGGGCCATGCCCTCGGAGGGGAACGAGAGGTTGCCGAACACCGCGCCGCAGCGGGCGAGCGCGGCGCGACCGGAGCCGCCATCGGCGCTCACGTCGAGGCCGGCGTCCCGCAGGGCGCCGCGGCCGACGTGGGCCAGCCAGTGCACGAGCGGATCGAGGCCGGCGAATTCGGCGGCCGGGATCTTGAACCCCGAGGGATCCCACACGCGGTCGAAGCCGGTCACGTAGCCGCCGGCGGAGGACCAGGCGCGGTCGCGCCCCTCGCCCATCACGTCCGCGTGTGGCAGGCCCCAGCGCCCCTCGGGGGCGTCGGTGACCAGGTCCCGGCCGGCGAACACGTTGTCGGCGAAGGTTGCGACGTCGAGCGCGCCGGGGAGGACGCAGGCCTGCCCGACGATCGCGATGGGAGCGGACATTTTCAGGCCTCGAGGCGCGGCGATACCGGGAAGGCGCCGCTGGGCAGGGCGTGGGTCTCGACCCCGCGGAGCTCGGCGAAGACGGTGCCGGCGCTGTCCACGAACGCGATGTCGGAGGAGACGGAGCGGCCGTTGGTCTTGCGCCCGGTCAGCACGCAGCGCACCGAACCGGTGGACGCGGCGCCGTAGGAGAGCCAGGCGCCGATGCTGGTGGGGAGCGCGGCGGCGTCGGTGTGGATGCGGTTCCAGAGGAGCGCCAGCTGCAGGCCGCCGTCGAAGGCGGCGAGATCGGTCTTCCAGCCGCCCCCATTCTTCGGGGACCGGGGGGGCCAGTGCATCTCGTGGGTGCCGGTCAGCGTCGCCTCCATCCCGGCCTTGGAGGCTCCCGTGATCGCGCGGATCACCTGGAAGCCGGGCCCGTGGAAGAGGAAGGTGCCGTACACCTCGTCCAGGGCGTGATCGTAGGCCCCGAGGGCCCCCTTCGAGGGGGCGAGCGGGCGCGCCGGAGCGCGGGCGCCCAGCTCGACGGTGGCGCGGTAGTGGGCGGGCCCGCCGGCGGTCTTGATCTCCATCGCGAGCTGGTTCGGCGCGGACTCGGTCGCCCGGACCTCGAAGCTGTTGCCGACGCCCTCGAACGCGGGGAGCGTGATGCCCTTGAGCACCTGGAGGTCACGACAGGCCACCGCCACCATCCCGGGGCGGAGCTCCTGCGCGAGCTGCACGAACCACTCGATCGCGAGCACCACCGGAAACACCGGGTTGCCCGCGATCGCGTGGTCACGGAGGAACGGGTAGTCCTTGGCCTGGACCACGCGGGTGACGGCGTCGGAGGTCACCTTCTTGGCCGCGATCGGCGTGATCTTCGCGCCGCCCGCGGGCTGGATCATCCCGCCGACCACGATCTCGACGGCGCCCGGCGTCGCGAGCTCCGCGACGAACATCTGCGCGCCCACGTCGATCGGGAGGAGGGGGACGCCCATCGCCGCGAACTGCTTCGCCAGCGCCGGGGTCACCATTCCGCCGGCCCAGGGGCCCCAGCCGATGGACTTGACCACACATCCGGGGCGGCGCTTCGCCTCGCCCGCGGCGACCTTGTTCATGGCCTCGTTCGCCATGGCGTAGTCGCATTGCCCGACGTTGCCGCCGCGCGCCGCGACCGAGGAGAACAGGCAGATCGCCTTGAGCGGGTCGGTGCTCGTGGCCGCGAGGAGCGCGAAGAGCCCGGCGATCTTGGTGTCGTACACCGCGTCGAACGAGGCGTCCGGCTTCTCCGCGATGCGCTTGTCCTGGATGACGCCGGCGCCGTGCACCAGGCCGGTGATCGGCCCGAAGTCCTTGCGCACCTTCGTGAACGCCGCCTCGAGCGCGGTGCCGTCCTGCACGTCCACCGCGAGGTAGCGCACGGTCGATCCCGCGGCCTCGAGCGCCGCGATCGTGGCCCGGGCCTCGCGCGCGCCCACCACCGCCGCGGCCCGGCGACCGAGCTCCGGCGGCGTGAGGCCCTTCTCCGTCGAGAAGATCGCCTTCTTGATGGCGTTCTCGTCCTGGGCGGCGGCTACCGCCGGCGCCTCGGGGGTGTCGATGCGCGAGCGGCCGAGCAGCACGAACTTCGGGCGGCACGCCTTGGCCAGCGTGAGCAGGCACGCCGCGGTGACGCCGCGCGCACCGCCGCTCACGACGAACACGTCGCTCTTGCCGAACGCCGGAGCCACCTGTGCGATGTCGATGTCGCGGGCCTCGAGGGTCACGCGGCCGGCGGCGGTCACGCCGACTTCGACCGGGCCGGCCTGGCCCAGCTCGGCGTCGATCCACGCCGCGAGCGTGGCGGGATCCGACTCGGCGGAAAGGTCGATCGCGCGGACGAAGGAGCCGGGGTGCTCGAGCGCCGCGGTCTTGGTGAAGCCCGCGAGCCCGGCGAGCACCGCGTGCGCCCGGTCGACACCGGCGAGGCCGAAGTCCCCGCCGGTCGCGGTCACGGTCACCCAGGCGGTGCCGAGCGCGGCCTTCTTGGCGGCGCGGAACGCCGCCTTGGAGACCGCAACTGCCGTCGCGACATCGGCCACGTTGGAGAGCGCGCCGAGGAACACGACGCCACGGGTGCCGTCGAGCGCGTCGAACGGGCGCACCACGGCGTCCACCCCGCGGGCGACCAGCCGCGCGGCGAGGAGCTCGGCCACCCCCCGGTCGTCCGGGACGAGGGCGAGCGGGCCGATGTTCACCGCGGCGCCCGCGGCGATCGGCGTCACGAACACCTCTTGACGAAGAGCGGGGAGGAGCGACAACTCGATTCGCGCCTCCCCACCATCAAAAGGGAGGGGGGTTCCTCCGACGAGGGCGGGCGCGCCGACCGGCGACGCACCGAGGAACGCGACGATCTGGCCGAGCGTCTTGAGCGCGGCCATCGAGTCGGCGTCGACCTCGGGGGTGTTCGGGGCCCGCTCGCGCAGGGCGGAGAGGATCTCGACGCGCTTGATGGAGTCGATGCCGAGGTCGGCCTCGAGGTTCATCTCGAGGTTCAACATCTCGGTGGGGTAGCCGGTCTTCTCGGCGACCACCTCGAGGAGGAGGCGCGTGGAGTCCATCGCGGGGGCGGCGCCGTTCTTCGGGGCGCTACCGGTTGCGACGGCCGGTGCGGCTGCGGGTGCGGCGCCGGAGCTGAGCCCCGACTCTCCCAGGAAGGCCACGATCTGGCCGAGCGTCTTGAGCGCGGCCATGCGGTCGGCGTCGACTTCGGGGGTCCCCGGCGCCTTCTCGCGGAGCGCCGAGAGGATCTCGACGCGCTTGATGGAGTCGAT
>JAUXQH010000065.1 GCA_030685065.1 Pseudomonadota bacterium
CGGGAGTACTTCCTGCGGGAGCAGCTCAAGGCCATCCAGAAGGAGCTCGGCGAGGTCGACGACCGCCAGGAAGAGTTCGTGGAGCTCAAGAAGGGCATCAAGAAGGCGCGGATGCCCAAGGAGGTCGAGAAGGTGGCCTTCAAGGAGCTCAAGCGCATCAAGAAGGCCGGGACCAAAAACCCGGGGTTCGAGCTCGACGAGATCGACAAGCACGGGATGGACTACCGTGGTGATCCCTCGAGCGCCCTGCTCGAGGTGCTCGATCCCGAGCAGAACGACACGTTCATGGACCACTATCTGGACGTACCGTTCGACCTGTCCAAGGTGCTGTTCATCGCGACGGCCAACCTCGCCGATCCCATCCCCGGGCCTCTGCGCGATCGCATGGAGATCATCGAGATCCCCGGCTACACGCAAGAGGAGAAGATGAAGATCGCCCGGCAGTACCTGCTGCCCGAGGCCCTCGAGGATCACGGCCTCACCGCCGAGTCCCTCGAGCTGCCGGACGCGGCGCTCCGGCACCTCATCGGGTCCTACACCCGCGAGGCCGGCGTGCGCTCCCTCAAGCGCGAGATCGCCGCGGTCGCGCGGTGGACGGCCAAGGAGGTCGCGTCGGGCAAGCAGCACGGCAAGCTGGTCATCACCACGGACAAGATCGAGGAGATTCGCGGGCCGATCCACTTCTTCGCCGAAGTGGCGGAGCGCACCAGCGTTCCGGGCGTCGCGACCGGCCTCGCGTGGACCGCCGCCGGGGGCGACATCCTCTTCATCGAGGCCACCAAGATGAAGGGCAAGGGCGCCATCCAGCTCTCGGGCTCCCTCGGGGACGTGATGAAGGAGTCCGTGGGCGTGGCGCGCAGCTACATCCGCGCGTCGGCCGCCGAGCTCGGCATCGATCCGGACGTGTTCGACAACGTCGACGTGCACGTGCACGTACCGTCGGGCGCCATCCCGAAGGACGGCCCCTCGGCCGGTGTCACGATGCTCACCGCCATGGTGAGCCTCCTGACCGGGCTCAAGGTGGATCCCACCATCGCGATGACGGGTGAGGCCACCCTCCGGGGCGCCGTGCTCCCCGTGGGCGGGATCAAGGAGAAGGTGCTCGCGGCCCATCGCGCCGGCATCCGCACCGTGCTCCTCCCGGACAAGTGCCGGAAGGACCTGGTCGAGGTCCCGAAGGAGATCCGTGACGACATGACCTTCCACTTCTGCTCCCGCATGGAAGAGGTCCTGTCCCACGCCTTCGGCGAGGAGAACCTCGAGGCGCGGCGCATGGAGGTCCGCGCCGAGCTCGAAGCGCGCGCCGCGGCGAAGCGGTCCGGTGGCGAGGCGCACGCGTAGCGCCGCCTTCGGCGGTCGGAGAGGTTCCCCGCGGAGCCACCCGACGAGCGCGAGATAGATGAGGGGCCCGCTCTGGTGAAATTCCGGAGCGGGCCTCTTGCTTTGTCTGCGTCTGGCCCAATCGGAGCGGGCGTGGTCGAGCGTCCGCTGGTTGCCGAGCACGAGCCCACACCCTACGTTCCGGCGCGAGGTTCCGTGCAGCTTCCCCGCATTCTGCTGGCCGATCCTGGGCGGCACCGCGGCCGCGGTGCGGCCGGCACGCCAGGCACCCGCGTGGGTTTCCACGCGTCGGAGTCGTGCAGAACATGACGCTCGAAACGGACACGGCCGCGTCGTTGCGCCGGAGCGAGGCGCTTTTCCGGCAGACCAGCGAGCTCACGGCCACGGGCTGCTGGGAGGCCGACCTCGTGTCGGGAGAGACCCGCTGGTCGGCGCAGATCTACCGGAACCTCGAGCTGGACGAAGCGGACGGCCCGATCAGCATCGAGCGCTTCTCCGCGCAGGTGGAGCCCGAGTATCTGGCCCAGGTGAAGGAGGCGTGGGAACGCGCGATGTCGCTGGGTACGCCCTACGACATGGAGGTCGTCGTCCGGACGGCGGGAGGAAAGCGGCGGTGGATGCGCCTGGTCGGGTCGGCGCACCGCGAA
The DNA here is from genome assembly GCA_030685065.1 of Pseudomonadota bacterium. GTDB lineage: Bacteria > Myxococcota_A > UBA796 > UBA796 > SXON01 > CAJBVW01. Next base: position 1,989 of record JAUXQH010000065.1, read on the forward strand.
GGCGACGTGCTCGTGCGCCTGTACGGGGCCTGTCAGGACATCACGGAGCGCAAGGAGTCGGCGTTCGAGGTCGAGCGGCGGGAGGATCAGCTCCGCGCGCTCGGGGACGACCTGCCGGATGCCGGGCTGTTCCAGCTCGAGACGAGGCCCGGCGGAGCCTCGCGGATCACGTTCTTGAGCAGCTCCCTGGCCGCGCTGTTGGGGGCCTCGCCGGAGCGCGGAGGGTTCGACGCGGCCGACTTCCTCGAGCGTATCGACGCCCCGGATCGGAGACGACTCCTGATTCTCGGCGCCGCCGCGCGCGGGCAGATGACCCCCGTCGACGCCGAGATCCAGTTCAACTCTCCCCTCGGGGTTCGTTGGCTCCACGTCCGAGGCGTGCCCCGGGTGACTCAGGACGGGGGCTGCCGCTGGGACGGGCTGGTGCTGGACCAGACGCGCCGCCGGGACGCCGAGCGGAACGAGCGCCTCCGGACCCAGAAGCTCACCGCCGTGCTCGAGACCGCGGGGGATGCGACGTTCGTCGTGACCCATCACGACACCGTCGAGCTCGCGAACCCAGCCGCCGAGAGGATGTTCGGGGCGAGTGCCGGAGGGCTCGACGGGCTGGCGATCACCGCCCTTCTCCCCGAGTGGAGCCGCGCCCCCGACGGCCGCCGTGCGCCGGTGGACCTCGCGGGTGTCAAGCGGACGGGGAGGACGTTCCCCGTGACGTGTACGACCACCGCGCTCGAAGCGGAGGACCGTCAGGTGGTCGTGGTGCGCGACCAGAGCGAGACCCGCGGGCTCGAGCACCGCCTGAGGGAGCGCGGCGCGCTGCTCTCGGAGGTGCAGCGCCTCGCCGGGATCGGCGCCTGGAGGTACGACCTTCGCGACGGGACGCTCGCCCTGGACGAGGAGTTCCACCGCATTCACGGTACGCGCGCCGACTCGACGACCCTCGCGGCCGACGTTCGCGCGTGCATGCATCCCGACGATCGGGCGGGCATGGACGCCCTCATCCACGAGGCCCGGGAGCAGGGAGGCCCGGCGGAGAAGGAGTTCCGGGTCCTGCACCCGGAGGGGCAGCGGTTCGTGCGGATGCGCGGAGAGCTGACCTTCGAGGACGACGGCACGCCGGCCTCCTTCCGCGGCTTCTGCCAGGACATCACCGAGCGACGGCAGATGGAGGAGGATCGGCGCCGCCTGTTCGACGAGCGGGAGCGCCTCGCCGAGATCCTCGATGCCACGCCCGACATCGTGAGCATGGCGGACGCCACGGGACGCATCCTGTACGTGAATCGGGCCGGCCGCCGGTTTGGGCGGCTGGGACCCGACGTGCACATCGAGGGGCTCGGCCTCACGATCCAGGGCTGTCATCCGGAGTGGGCGTGGCGACTCCTCGAGCGGGTCGCGCTCCCGGCCGCGAGGCGGGACGGCGTGTGGGTCGGCGAGAGCATCCTGGGCATCGGCCCCCAGGGAGAGGTCCCGGTGGCCCAGACCATCCTCGCGCACCGCTCCGCGAGTGGGGAGGTCGAGCGCTTCTCGACCATCGCGCGAGACATCCGCGGCCAGAAGCGCACGGAGCGCGCGCTGGCGGCCGCGAGGCTCCGCGCCGAAGAGGCGAACCGCGCGAAGAGCGCCTTCCTCGCGAACATGAGCCATGAGCTGCGCACGCCGCTCAACGCGATCATCGGGTTCTCCGACCTCCTCGCACAGCTCGCCTTCGGGCCGCTCAACGCGCGGCAGGCCGACTACGTAGGGCACATCGTGGCGGGGGGGCGGCACCTGCTCTCGCTGGTGGACGACATCCTCGACATCTCCAAGGTCGAGGCCGGACGCCTGACGCTCGATCTCGTGGAGACCTCGATCGGGCCCCTGTTGTCCGCGCTCTCCGCGGGCATGCAGCCCGTCGCGCAGCGGGGTGGCCTCGTGCTCGACGTGAGCATCGCGCCCGGCCTCCCCTCGATGCGGATCGACGTGAAGCGGGTTCGCCAGATCCTCCTCAACCTGATCTCCAACGCGTGCAAGTTCACGCCTCACGGGGGCCGGGTCCGATTGGAGGCCGTCGCGGTCGCGCAGGAGATGGTCCTGAGCGTGACGGACTCGGGCATCGGCATCGGTCGCGAGGACCTCCAACGGGTGTTCGACGAGTTCGAGCAGATCGCCTCCCCGAACGGACGTCGCATGGACGGGACGGGCCTCGGCCTCGCGTTGAGCCGTCGTCTCGCAGAGCTGCATGGCGGCCGCCTCGACGTGGAGAGCGAGATCGGGAGGGGGAGCACCTTCAGCCTGCGGCTGCCCATCGGGGCCTCCGTGGCGCCGCCGCCCACCCATGCGCTGCTCGTCGGACACGAGCCCGCCGTCGCGGCGCGCCTCGGCGAGCAGCTCGAGCAGGCCGCGCTGCACGTGGACATCGTCCCGAGCGTGGAAGACGCCTGCGCGAGGCTCAAGCGGCGCACCCCCGGTGTCCTCATCCTCGACGTGGGGCTGCGCGCGCAGCTGAGCGCGCAGGCGTCGCTGATCCGGGAGGCGGCCCGCCTCGCCGTGCCCCTCGTCTTCCTGGGCGGCCTCTCGGCGGGCTCCGAAGACGACCCGCTTCCGGTCCCCGCCACCCGCTGGCAGGCCGTCGCACGGCTGCGATCGTCCGGCGTGGCGCTTCCGCCGCTCGCGGGGCTGCGGATCTGGGTGTTCGACATCGATCAGTCGCTCGCCGCGCTCGAAATCGCCCTTCGGGAAGGCGGGGCCGCCGCCCGCCGGGGCAGCTCGCTCTCCGGGGCCGTCGCCTTCGACGCCGATCTCGTGGTGCACGGCGCCTCCACCGAGGGCCTCGAGCCCCCGCTGCACGCCACGCTTCCGTCCCTGCTCGTCCCCGCCGGGCTTTCCGCCAAGGAGGTCGCCGATCTTGTCTACGGGGCCATGGTGGAAGGTGTACCCTCCGTTTGAAGGAGCCTCTCCATGACGCGAACCCAAGTGTTGGTGGTGGAAGACCACCCGTCCAACATGCTACTGGTGAAGGACCTCCTCGAGGCCGAGGGGTTCGATGTATTATGCGCCACGGATGCGGATGAAGCATGCGAACTGTTGGATACCAACACGCCCGCGCTCGCGCTGGTCGATATCCAGATTCCGGGCGGCGGGGGGCAGCGGGTCCTCGCCTATCTCCGGAGCCAGGCGCGCTTCGCTCGCGTGCCCGTGGTGGCGGTGACGGCCTACGCGCTCCACGGAGACCGAGAGCGCTTCCTCGCGGACTTCAACGGCTATGTCAGCAAGCCGATCGACGTGATGAGCTTCGTCCAGACGGTGCACGAGCATCTCCGGGCATTTGCCGAGTAGCGGCCGTTTCGGGGGGAGGAGAACTTGTACGGGCGGGGCGGCGTCCGTCTTCTGGACCGGATAGCTGCGCCGAGCTGGACCGATTCTAAGTTGGTCCCGTACCACCCCAGAATCGGAGTCCCCATGTCGCTGAAGGGCACCAAGACCCACGACAATCTCAAGGCCGCCTTCGCGGGCGAGTCCCAGGCTAACCGTCGCTACCTCTACTTCGCGAAGATCGCGGATGTCGAAGGCTACCCCGACGTGGCGGGCCTCTTCCGTGACACCGCCGAGGGCGAGACCGGCCACGCGCACGGTCACCTCGACTACATCAAGCAGGTCGGCGATCCCGCGACGGGCCTGCCCATCGGCGAGACCGAGCTCAACCTCGCGGCGGCCGTCGCCGGGGAAACCTACGAGTACACCGATATGTACCCGGGCATGGCGAAGACCGCCCGCGACGAAGGCTTCGCCGAGATCGCCAACTGGTTCGAGACCCTCGCCAAGGCCGAAAAGTCGCACGCAGGCCGGTTCCAGAAGGGCCTCGACTCCCTCAACTAGCTCCTCCGGCCCGTTCGTGGTGGGGGGCGCCGAGCCCCTCTCCACGGGCGGGTCGAGGCTCGGGGTTCCCATGGCCCGCCACATCCCCACGCCGCGCGAACCCGAGTATTGGAGCCGCGACGCCCTGGTCGCCGAGGAGAAGCGGGTCTTCGAGATCTGCAACGGCTGCCGGTTGTGCTGGAACCTCTGCCCGTCCTTCCCAAAGCTGTTCGACGCTGTCGATGCGCTCGACGCCTCGCCCCACGTGGTCGACGAGAACCGGCCCGCCGTCGAGGTCGATGCCTTCGGCAACCACGCCGCCGCCACTGAGCACATGCACGCAGCCGCGCCGCGCGCTGACATCCTCGGGCAGGCCCACGCACTCGAGAGCGTGCCTCTCTCGGTACACCAGGAGGTGGTGGACCTCTGCTACCAATGCAAGTTGTGTGATCCGATCTGCCCGTACACCGCGCCGCACGAGTTCGGGGTGGACTTTCCGCGCCTGATGCTGCGCCACAAGGCGATCGACGCGAAGGAGCACGGCGTCAAGCTGCAGGACCGCGTCCTCGGCGATCCCGACCTCGTCGGCAAGCTCGGGACGATGGTGCCGCTCATCGCAAACGCCGGCGCGACCGTCCGCATCAATCGCATCGCGATGGAGATGGTGGCGGGCATTCACCGCGATCGCCAGCTCCCTACCTTCGCCGACGAGACCTTCCTCGAGTGGTTCGGAAAGCGTCACCCCCCCGTCGCCGGCAAGCGGGTGCCCGAGCCGGAGCAGGTCGAGGGCCGCAAGGTCGTCCTGTTCTACACCTGCTCCGTTCAGTGGAACGAGCCCCAGGTCGGTCGCGCCGCGGTCGAGGTGCTCGAGCACAACGGGATCACCGTCTTCGCACCCCCGATGCGGTGCTGTGGCATGCCCGCGCTCGACGGCGGGGACGTACCGCGTGCCACCGATTGGGCGCGGCACAACGTGGCCATCCTCGACCGTTACGTGAAGGCGGGGTGTGACATCGTCTCGCCCGGGCCGACCTGCTCCTACATGATGAAGCACGAATGGAAGGACTACCTCGGGACCGAAGAGGCCGAAGCCGTCGCCAAGAAGAGCTTCGACCTGATGGAGTACCTGTTCAGCCTGCGCAAGCAGAAGCTGCTCAGGGAGGACTACACCACCGAGGTGGGCGCGATCGGCTACCACCTCCCGTGTCATCTCAAGGTGCAGAAGATCGGCTTCCGAAGCCGCGATATGATGAAGAAGCTCCCCGGCGCCGATGTGACGTTGGTGGACAAGTGCTCGTGCATGGACGGGACCTGGGGCATGAAAAAGGAGTATTACGAGCTCTCGAAAAAGGGCGCCAAGCCGCTGCTCGACGCCCTCGTGGCAAAAAAGCCGGGCACGCTGTCGTCCGACTGTCTGATCGCCAAGCTCCAGATCGAGGAGAACACCGGCCAGACCGTCATCCACCCCATCGAGGTGTTGTGGAAGGCGTACGGTGGCACCGAAACCACCCCGGTGGCACCGATGCCCGCCGTGATCCCGCCGCCCGCCGTGGAGGAAGCGTGACCAAGCCGACCGCCCTCTTGACCGCCGAGGACATCCTTCCGAACGCCGTTTTCCTCGAGCGGCGGCCCCGCCTCGAGCGCGAGGTGATCCGGAACAAGGAAGCGCGTCGCGTCGCGCTGGGTCCCAATCTCACCTTCCTGTTCGAGAACAAGGTGACGCTCGGCTGGCAGATCCAGGAGATGTGTCGGGTCGAGCAGATCTCGGCGCCGGAGGCGGTGAAGCACGAGCTGGACACCTACAACGCGCTGCTTCCGGGCCCGAACGAGCTCACCGCCACGCTGCTGGTCGAGTACGAGGAGGCCGGCGAGCGGGACCGGATGTTGGCGAAGCTGCTGGGCCTCCAGAACCACGTGCGCCTGGAGATCGAGGGCCAGGAGCCCGTACAGGCGGCGTTCGACGCGGAACAGTACAACATGAAGCGCATCTCGTCGGTGCAGTTCGTGCGCTTCGCGCTCCTGCCCGGCCAGGTCGACGCGTTGTGCGACTTGCGCCGCCGGGCCACCCTCGTCTGCGATCACTCCGCGTACGCCGCCCGGTGCGAGCTCACGGGCGCGGCGCGCGGCGCGTTGGTCGAGGATCTGCTCGCGGGGCGTTAGACTCCGCGCCCATGAAGCCACCCCTCGAGAAGGTCCTGGTCGCCAACCGCGGTGAGATCGCGGTGCGCGTCATCCGCGGTTGCCACGAGCTCGGCATCCGCACGGTCGCCATCTACTCCGAGGCCGATCGTGCCGCGCTGCACGTTCGGAACGCGGGCGAGGCCTACTGCGTCGGCCCCGCGCCCTCCTCGGAGAGCTACCTCCGCGGCGACGTAGTGATCGAGGTCGCGTTGAAAGCCGGCGCTACCGCCATCCACCCCGGCTACGGGTTCCTCTCCGAGAACGCGGCGTTCGCGCAGATGGTGATGGACGCCGGCCTCATCTGGATCGGCCCCCCGCCGAGCGCGATCGAGGCGATGGGCAGCAAGACCGGCGCGCGCCAACGCATGGTCGCGGCCGGCGTGCCGGTGGTCCCCGGGACCACGCACCCCATCGAGACCGAAGGCGACGCCGAGCGCATCGCGGGGGAGATCGGGTACCCCGTCATGCTCAAGGCCGCGGCCGGCGGCGGCGGCAAGGGGATCCGCAAAGTCGAGCGCGCGGAGGACTTCCCGGCGGCGTGGCGGGCCGCCCGCTCCGAGGCGGCGCGGTCCTTCAAGGATGACGCGGTGTACCTCGAGAAGTTCGTCGCGGATCCCAAGCACGTCGAGATCCAGGTCCTGGCGGACGCGCATGGGCACACCGTGCACCTCTTCGAGCGCGACTGCTCCGTGCAGCGTCGCAACCAGAAGGTGGTCGAAGAGACCCCGTGCCCCGTGCTCTCCGACGCCACGCGCCTCGCGATGGCGAACGTCGCGGTGCAGGCCGCGCACGCTGTCGGGTATGTGGGGGCCGGAACGTGCGAGTTCCTCTACTCTCAGGCCTCCGGGGAGTTCTACTTCCTCGAGATGAACACCCGGCTCCAGGTCGAGCACCCCATCACCGAGATGGTGACCGGCATCGACCTGGTCCGCGCGCAGCTCCGCATCGCCGGCGGAGAGCCCCTGTGGTTCCGCCAGGAAGACGTGAAGCAGGTCGGGCACGCGATCGAGTGCCGTGTCTACGCCGAGGACCCGGCGAACAACTTCGCGCCCGCGCCGGGCCGAATCTCCGGCCTCCGCGAGCCCGGAGGCCCGTGGGTGCGCGTCGATAGCGGCGTGTACGCGGGCTACGAGGTGCCCATCCACTACGACCCGATGGTCGCGAAGCTGGTGTGTTGGGGCGCGGACCGCGAGGAGGCCATCTCCCGCTCCATCCGCGCGCTCCGCGAGTACCGCGTCCGCGGCATCCGCACGTCGATCCCCTTCTTCGAGGCGATCCTGCGGGACCCCGACTTCCAGGCCGGCAACTATTCGACCGGGTTCCTCTCGCCCGAGCGCATGGAGCGCCTGACCGAGGCGTGCCACAACGACCGCATCGCGACGATCGCGGCCGCGATCGCGAAGTACGAGGCCGACACGCGCCCGGCGCGCGTCAACAACACGGCCGCCGCCGAGAACCCGTGGAAGCGCGCGGGCCGGCCCCACGGCACCACCTGGCGGGTCGTATGAAGTACGAGATCACGATCGGCGGGACGACCCGCAACGTCGACATCGAGCCGACGGGAGAGGGGCGCTACCGCGTCTGGTGGGAGGGCGAGTCCCATGAGGTCGACCTGTTGAAGCCCTCGCCCGAGGCGTACCAGATGCTGATCGACGGCGAGAGCTGGGAGGCCGGCTGCGTCGCGGTGGGGGACGGCTACCTGGTCGACGTGATGGGCCTCTCGACCGAGGTGGTCGTGGTCGACCCCCGCCGTCGGGCCCTCAAGCTCGCGGCCGGCACCGCCACCGGCATGCTCTCCACGCAGATGCCCGGGCGCGTGGTTCGTCTCATCGCAAAGGTGGGGGATGTCGTCAAGAAGGGCCAGCCCGTCATCGTCGTCGAGGCGATGAAGATGGAGAACGAGATGAAGAGCCCGATCGACGGGACCGTCGCGGAGATCCTCGTCACCGAGGGCCAGGCGGTCGAGGCCGGCACCAAGCTCGTCCGCGTGGAGGCGTAGGTGGAAGAAGCCGGCAAGTTCCCGTACACCCGCGGCATCCACCCCACGATGTACCAGGGGCGCGTGTGGACCATGCGCCAATACGCCGGCTTCGGCGATGCACGCCGCTCGAACGAGCGCTACCGCTACCTGCTCCAGAAGGGGCAGACAGGCCTGTCCGTGGCCTTCGATCTGCCCACCCAGATGGGGTACGACTCCGACCACGCGATGTCCGTGGGAGAGGTCGGCAAGGTCGGCGTCGCCATCGACACGATCGACGACATGCACGCGCTGCTCGAGGGGCTCCCCCTCGACGAGGTGAGCACGAGCATGACGATCAACGCGACGGCATCGACCTTGCTCGCGATGTACGCCGGGGTGGCGCGCGCGCGCGGCACGCCCACGTCCGCGATGAAGGGCACGATCCAGAACGACGTGCTCAAGGAGTACATCGCCCGCGGGACCTACATCTACCCGCCGCGCGCGAGCATGCGGATCATCACCGACATCTTCGGCTGGTGCGCCGAGCACGCGCCCAAGTGGAACACGATCTCGATCTCCGGATACCACATCCGTGAGGCGGGCTCGACCGCCGCGCAGGAGCTCGCCTTCACCCTGGCGGACGGCATCGCCTACGTGGACGCCGCGATCGCCGCGGGGCAGCACGTCGACGAGTTCGCCCCGCGCCTCTCGTTCTTCTTCAATGCGCACAACGACTTCTGCGAAGAGGTCGCGAAGTTCCGCGCAGCGCGTCGCATGTGGGCCCACATCATGCGGGACCGCTTCGGCGCGAAGGATCCTCGCTCCATGGCCCTGCGCTTCCACACGCAGACAGCCGGGAGCACGCTCACCGCGCAGCAGATCGACAACAACGTCGTTCGTGTCACGGTGCAGGCGATGGCGGCCGTGATGGGGGGTACCCAGTCCCTCCACACCAACTCCCGGGACGAGGCGCTGGCCCTGCCCTCCGAGCCCGCCGCGCGGCTGGCGCTGCGCACCCAACAGGTCATCGCGTACGAGTCGGGCGTGAGCAAGCACGTCGATCCGTTCGGTGGCAGCTACGTCATCGAGGGGCTCACCGACCAGCTCGAAGCCGAGGCCACGCGGCTCATCGCCGAGGTCGACGCGATGGGTGGGATGGTGTCGGCCATCGAGCGCGGCTTCCCCCAACGCGAGATCCAGAACGCGGCGTACGCCGCCCAGCTCGCGATTGATCGCAAGCAGGCGATCGTGGTGGGGGTCAACGATTTCATCGAGGAAGAGGCCCCGACCGAGGGCCTGCTCCGCGTCGATCCCGGGCTCGAGGCCGAGCAGGTCGCGCGCCTCCGGACGTTCCGGTCGAACCGTGTGGAGCGCGTCGCCAAGGACACCCTCGACGCCCTGCAGCAAGCCGCCTCCGGCGCGGACAACCTGCTGCCGCACATCCTGACCGCCATCGAGGCCCGCGCGACCCTCGGCGAGGTCGCGGACTCGCTCCGCGCGGTCTTCGGCGAGTATCAGGAGTCGGTCATCCTTTGATGGGCGCCGCGATGACGCCGCACGCCTGGCGCACGCCGGGATCCGCGCCGCGCGTGAAGTCCGGCGCCCGCTCGTAGACCACGACAGCGCGATCGACCAGGGATCCTGGCGCTTTGTCGAGGGTGAACGCCAGGAGGACCAGGTCCTTCTCGCCGCGTCCGTCCGCGCTGACCGTCACGAAGCCGAGGTACCCAGCGGGGGGGCTGCTGCTCGCGAGGTCCGTGGGGCCCGACCCCGCGGAGCCCCTCCGGGGGGCTCCGGGCGGACCAAACCAACCGCCCGCGGAGGACGCGTCGGGCGCGGAGCAATCCCCCGTCTCGTGCAGGAACACCGCATGGTTGCCGGGGCCCGCGCCGGCGAGCTGGATCGAGACGGCGACGGAGGGCGCGGAGCCAGGCGCCTGGGAGAACGTGATCCGGCCGGTCATTCCGCTTCCCGTCCGCGCGTCGAGCAGGGCGATCGCCTCGAGCGCCACCGCGCCCGGCCCCTCCGAGGCGACGCTGGAGGGATCGCCGGCGCCGCGAACCGCCACATCCCCGGCGGCGGATGGCACCCTCCGGGTGTCCCCGGTTGCCACGCAGGCGAGGGCCAAGAGTACGAACATCGTGCTTTCTCCGAAGCCCGGTCCTCCGCGGACGGTCCCGGCGGAACTGGCGCTTCGTCCATGAACATAGGCACCCGGGCGGGCCTTGCGGGGGGGGCCGCCGGCGCTCTCCTCCCACGTTCCCTGCTGGCGCTACCCCCCGGCGCTACCCCCCGGCAAAATGGACGCCGAGCCCCCCGCCGAACAAGAACACCGCCGGCCCGCCCTCGGTCTCGACGCGGAGCTCGTGTTCGACGAAGTAGCGGGGCGTGATGTACCAGCGGACGGAGCCGCCGCCGCCGATCGTGGGGATGACCAGGGTGTCCCCGACCCGAGGGTCCCGCAGGCGCCCGCCCACCGCCAGGAAGAGCCCGGGCCGCAGATGTTTGCCCTCGAGCGAGAGCTGGAGGCGGCTGCCCAGGCTCCACACGTTCTCGCGCGCCGGCGTGTGGGTCCACCCGATGCGGTCGAGCGAGACGGACAGGCCTTTCGTCGCGAGCCACTCGACGTTCAGGCCCGCAGTGTAGGGCGCCCCCACGTCGTCCGGGGACCACAGCGACGTGGTGGACATCGTCCAGCCGCGCATGGGACGGAACTCCTCGCGCTTCTGGGTGTGCCACGCGGCGTCGGCGATGGCGGCGCCGTAGAACATGGCCGCGGTGAGGCGGAGCATGTTGGGGCCGGTGACGCTGCCGTTCCAGAAGTTCTCGCTGGCGCCCGCGCCGAACACGGAACCCCCGAGGAAGGCGGCGGTGCCGGCGAAGTAGAGCCCGCCCTTCACCCATTGGCCGTTGTAGAACTGCCCGGCGCCGGGGAGGAGGGTGCTCGCGCCGGCCGCGAGGACCGGGGAGTGGCGCAGGTCGGTGACGTTGAGCGCGGTCGCCGCCCACTGCCGGCCGTCCTCGGCGTGATGCCGCGCGAGCTCGAGGGTGTCGAGCGCGAGCCGCTCGCCCTTGGGTGCGCCGAGCTCGGCGTTGAGCGCCCCCCACCGCGAGACCGTCACGCGGCTCCCTTCGGTCAGCCCGATCTCCACCTCCCGGAGGTCTTTTCCCTGGGAGAGGCGGAAGCGGTAGGTTCCGGGGGAGAGCGCCAGGGTGACCGCGCGGCCCTCTACCTTCGCGACCTCGGCGACCGGCGTACGGTCGGGCATGCGGAGCACCATCACGCGCCCGACGACCTCGGCCGGGAGGGTGGCGGTCGCCCGGCCTTGCGACACCCTGGTCAGCGTGAGCTCGCCCTCCTGCTTGAGCCGGATGTCGCGGTTCGGGTGCTGGGCACCGGCCTCGGTGCCGCCGGTGTGGTCGACGACGCGGGCGAAGGCGTAGTTGTAGGCCTCGTCGAGGCTCACCTCGCCGTCCCCGGTGTCCGCCGCGCCGCGCAGGCCCGAGAGCAGGTAGTGCGTGAAGAAGCTGCCGCGGAGCTGGTCGGACTCCTGGGCGGACTCGTCCGCCGAGGTTGCCGTCATCCACGCTTCGCCCTCCGCGGCGAGGCGGTCCTCGACGAGGAAGGGCTCGGAGAGCGCGGCGCCCTTGAGCCGCGTGATGGTGCCGGAGCGGCACGCATCCAACAGGCCGAGCTTCACGTCGGAGTCCATCCCGCGGATGTCGCCGCGGAGGGTCTCGAAGGGGTACAGATCGTTCCCGATCCGCAGCCCGCGCGCGTCCGCGTGGCCCGAGTAGTAGAAGGTGAAGAGGTCCTCGTCGAACGCGCCGGCCACGGTGGCGTGGGCGTGCAGCGCCTCCTTGAGCTCGGCGGCCGTTGGGCCGTACAGGACGGTCACGTGGGCCGCGTCATAGCTCCCGAGCTCGACGAGCACATTGGCGACACGCTCCGCGTCGAGCTCGGCGTACCGGAGCGGCTCGAGGTTGCCGCCGCCCTGGTTCGCCCCGACGATGAGCGCGTGGCGGAGGACCCCGGCTTGGGCGAGTGAGGTGGCACACCAGAGAAACACGCCTACTCCTTGCGCAGCACCACGGACGCGATCTCGCTGGAGTCCATTCGGATCGGCTCCACCGCGAGTGCCTTCAGCACCGAGTCCGGGGCGGGGCGGGTGTCGGTGAGGATCGCGAAGAAGGCTTGTTCACCCTTCGTGTCGTCGAGCGTCAGCGCGAAGGGCGCCGTCGCGAGGCCGGGCCCGTTCGCAGCGAGCGTCCCGTAGACCTCGACCGTGCCGTGTCCGTCGCGACCGGCGATCGTCACGAAGCGGTGTTTTCCAGCGTCGTACTTGAGCTGGACGCGAGTGCCACCGCGCACGCGCTCCCCCGTGTACAGGGGGCGCGCGCTGTCTCCCGTCTTCACCCAGGCCTCGAGCAACGGCACGGCGCCCTTGGTGCGGAGCACGTCGTCGCTCGTGGGCCGTTCGCCCGCCGTCAGTTCGCCGGGGGAGGGGAGGGGCCCGGACGTGCCGGCGGTCACGACGAGGAGCGCGGCGGCGAGGACGGGCACGAGCGCGAAGGCGGCGCGGAGGCGGCCGAGGCGCTCCCACCACGTCGGCCGCGGGAGGATCCCGGCCGGGATGGGCGTGCGGACGAACGCGGCGCGCTGGGCGTCCTGGTGGCCGAGGCGGCCCGCGCACAGCTCGCAGCCGGCGAGATGCGCGTCGATCGGCGCGCGGGCATGCGCATCGAGCTCGCCCAGGCGGAGCTGGTGGAGCCGGAGGGTGGAGATGTGGGTCATGGTTCGATCTCCGCGAGCCAGGGGGGAGGGGCGTCGCGGAGCGACGTGCGGAACGTCGAGATGCGTTTCCGCACGGCTGCGCCGGAGATTCCGAGCAGCTCGCCGACCTCGTCGTGGGTCATGCCGTCAACGAAATGGTACACGACGCAGTCCTGGGTGCGCTCGTCCTGCCCAGCGAGCAGGCGATCGACCAGGTCGCGGACGGCGAGGCGATCGAGCACGCTCTCGGTGACCTCGCGGGTCGGCGGGAGCTCCTCGACCGGATCCTCGGGCCGGCGCTTGCGGGTGCGGATGCGGTTGAGGCAGGTGGTCGTGGTGATCTTGAACAGGAAGGTCGACGGCGAGGACTCCCCGCGAAAGGTGTCGCGGTACCGATGCAGCTTCAGGAACACCTCCTGAAGCGCGTCCTGGGCGTCCGCCTCGTTCCGCAACAGCGTCCGGCATCGGCCGAGCACGAGATCCCCGTAGCGTCGGTAGATCGCGGTGATGTCGAGGGGTTCCGCCACAGAGCCAGTCAGAGTGCCCGCCACAGTTCCCGCCACGGGGCGACCATGTAGCGCCTCGGGGGCGGCCGGGACGAGGGACGGGGAAGGAACCAGGAATGCGCCGCCCCCCTGCCCGGACACGCCGGACAGGGGGCGCGCGCGGGTGTCAGGGACAGACACCGCTGTCGCCGCTGCCATCGGAGCCGCTGCCATCGGAGCCGCTGCCGTCGGAGCCGCTGCCGTCGGAGCCGTCGTCCGCACCCGAACCGTCGGCCGCGCCGGGGGCCACCAGCTGGAGAGCGTCCCCGATGAACTCGACCCGGTCTTCCGGGAGGAGGAGGAGGAGGTCCGCCGTGCCGGGCGAGGCGGACGCGGGGATGGAGATGGTCAGCAGGAGCTCGCCGGGGCGCGCCTCGGTCGCGAGCACGTCCGCTTCGCCATAGAGCTCCACCCCCTCGACCGTCGCGAAGTCGAAGGCCTCTCCCGCCGCCGTGAGCGACGCGATGAAGGTGGTGCCGATCTCCCCACGCGAGGGAGTGAGCGTGAAGGCGAACGAGGCGCCATCGGTGTCGTCAGTGGGGTCATCGCCGGTGTCCTTGGTGTCCCAGTCGCCGCCCGGGTCCCGGCCCGTGTCGCCGGTGTCCCACCAGCCTCCCTCCTCCTTGTCGCGGCCGTGGCCCTGCTTGTCGTAGATGATGCAGCCGCCGAGCAGGGCGGCGAACGGGAGGAGCAACGTGAGGCGCGTCATCGAGGGGTCTCCTGGGGGTGAGCAGGCGGAAGGGGCGGATCCCGAACCGGTTCCGCGACTGTAGACACCGAGCGGTGGAGGACGCGCTACCGAAAAGGGTGGATTTCTGGCGCGACCGCGAGCGGGACCGCTCGGCCCGACTCATTAGCCCGATTGTTCAGGCCGGCGGCCCGCTCGACGGCGACGACGGGAGATAGGCGGTCGCTGGCCGAGCGCATGCGTTACGTTCACTGACTTTTCAACGGAGTCCGTTTGCCGCCCACCGAGAAGGCCTACAAGAACCTCAAGTTCCTCAACAGCTCGCACGCGAGACACATCCGGCTTCTCTGCGAGTACGAGGAGCCCCGGACGCGGTTCATCGAGCAACAGGTCAAGGACACCATCGTGATGTTCGGCTCGGCGCGCGTGCGCGATCCCGAGCATGCCCGGGCCGATCTCGACCGCGCGCAGCGCGCGCTCGAGGCGGTCCTGGACGAGTCCCACCGCCCGAAGGCCGTCGCCGAGCTCGCCCAGGCGCAGCGCGGGGTGCGGCTCTCCCGGTATTACGACGACACCCGGGAGCTCGCCGCGCGCCTCACGAAGTGGAGCCTCGACCGCACGGGAGGCCGCCGCTACGTGGTGTGCTCCGGGGGCGGGCCCGGCATCATGGAGGCCGCCAACCGCGGCGCCGCGGATGTCGCGGGCGGCCGCAGCGTCGGCCTCGGCATCTCGTTGCCCTTCGAGGAGAGCGTCAACGACTACTGCACGCCGGAGCTGGCCTTCCAGTTCCACTACTTCTTCATGCGGAAGTACTGGTTCGCCTACCTGGCCAAGGCCATGGTCATCCTCCCCGGTGGCTTCGGCACGCTCGATGAGCTGTTCGAGATCCTGACCCTCCGCCAGACCGGCAAGATCAAGAAGAAGCTGCCCATGGTGCTCTTCGGCACCGAGTACTGGGACTCCATCATCAACCTCGAGAAGATGGTGGAGTGGGGAACCATCGCCGAGCGTGACCTCGGGCTCGTCCATCGGACGGACTCGGTGGACGACGCGTTCGCGTTCCTCACGCGCGAGCTCGAGGGGAACGAGCGGGAGGATACCAAGTGACTCCCTGGGGGATTCGAAATCGGATCAAGGACCTCGTGGGCGCCGGCGGCCCGGCCAGGGCTCCGAAGGACGAGTCGCTCACCCTCCACATCGTGCTCCCCACCGGCAAGGAGCACGAGGTGAAGGCGGAGATGCGCTACACCATCGTCATGGCGTCGCAGACGCTCGAGACGCCGATCGCCACCGGCTGCCCGGACGGCGGCTGTGGCGGCTGCACGGTCGAGGTGATCGACGGGACCGGGCTCGCGGCGCCGACGGCGGCGGAGCGGAAGCTGCTCGACGAGAAGTGGAAGGACAAGCCCAACTTCCGCCTCGCCTGCCACGCCCGCATCATCGGCTCGGGGGCGCGCGTGAAGGCGATGTCCGTGTGGACCATGGATACGACGCGGGGCACCTGAAGGATCCGCGATTCCGGCCCCGGAGGCGGGGCCGGACGCCCCCCGAGGGCCCCCTTAGGGCGAGGTGACCTCGGCCCGCTTCTTCGCCGCGAGGCTGATGGCGGGGCCGCTCACACCCATCTCGCCGGTGACCAGCGTGGGGGTGTTGGTGCCCATCACCAGCTGTTGGACCGCCACTTCCTCGCCCTTCACCGAGAGCTTCCCGCCCTGCGCGGAGGGGAGCACCACGGTGAGGTTGGCCGGAGACGATGCGCTCGACGCGCCGGTGAGCACGCCGTCGCCCTCGACGGCGACCTTCACGTCCCCGCCCGCCGCGGTGACCGTGAACGCCGCGAGCGGGCCGCCCACGAACGCCCCGCCGCCGCCCGCGCTGACCTTCACGTGGCCCGAGCAGCCGATCACTTGCACCCAGCCGGCGCCGCTCTGGGTCACGGAGAGGCTGGTCGTGCCCTTCGGCACGTTGACCGTGAGGTCGACCTGGGCGCGCGAGACGCCCGACTGCATCGAGGGCACGCGCGTCTTCACGCCGCCGCCCTTCGAGTCCCCCCACACGGCGATGCCGATGCCCTTGCCGACGGACTCCATCGGCCCCTCGCTCGAGCCGAAGACCGTGTACTGGAGGCGGCCGGAGAGGGTCTCCACGTCCATGCACCGCACGGCGACGTTGCCGGACGAGTGGGTGATGACGAGTGGCTTGCCGCGCGCGTAATTCGGCGCGTTCCCGGCCAACCCGCCCTCGTAGGAGAGCGCGCCGTCCCCCGGGCCGGAGAGATCGATCTCCGCGGCGGGGGTGAGGGAGAGGCCGCCCTCGTCTTGGGCGAGGGCGGCGAACGTCAGGGCGATGAGCAGCATCGGCGCAGTGTAGACCGCCGATGCCTCGCTCGGCTAGCCCGTGCGCGCATTCGCCCGCAAGCTACTCGGCCGAGCTGCTGGTGGGCGCGCCGCCACCCGTCGGCTCCGAGCTCCCCGAGCCACCGTCGCTCGCGGCGCTCGCCTCGCCGGACTCGCCGCCTTCGACGCCGCCGCGGCCGCTACGACGGCGGCGACGGCGGCGCTTCTTTGCCGCGCCGTCCGGACCGGCCTCTCCACCCTCGTCGTCTCCGCCTTCGGCGTCCTCGTTCGAAGCCGGCGCGCCTTCGCTCGTGGGGGCGAGGCTGGGGCGGGGCGTGGGCTCCGCCGCGGCGTCACCCGTAGGGGCCTCCCCAGACGGTGCGACCTCGCTCCGGGGGCCGCGCTCGCGCCGCTTGCGCTCGCCGCGGGGCGCATCGCCGCGCTCGCCCGCGGGGGCGTCGGTGCGCTCGCCACGCGGGGCGTCGG
>JAUXQH010000072.1 GCA_030685065.1 Pseudomonadota bacterium
GCCGCCGGAGATCGCGATCGAGCTCGGGCGGAAGCGGAAGGATGGAGGCTCGCGCGCCAGGTGGATCCCGGCAAGATCAGTCCTCCTCCAGCACCCGCCGCGCATCCTCGTCCATGTCGTCGTACTGACCCTGGTCGACCGCCACGAGGAACAGGCCCACGAACACCGCTCCCAGCGCGATGGCCGTCGGGATCAACCAGATCAGCGCGTCCATGGTTCCTCCGCCGCCCGCTCCACCCGCCGCGCGCCCCACACGGCCACGCCGCTCGACACCGGCATGAGCACCGCCGCCACCAGCGGGTTTACCCACCCCGCCAGCGCGGCGGCCACGGTCAGCACGTTGTAGACCACCGCGCGGAGGACCCCCGCCCGAACCGCGCGCTTCACCCCCGCGGCGACCCGCAGCCCGGCGAGCACGGGGGCGAGCCCTTCGCCGACGACCACGGCATCGGCCACGAGCACGGAGGCGGCAGCGCCGTCGCCCATCGCCACGCCGATCGCGGCGGCGGCGAGCGCGGGCCCGTCGTTCACGCCGTCCCCGACGAACAGGACGGTGCGCCCCTCGGCGGCACGGGCGCGCAGCCACGCCACCTTCTCTTCGGGGCGGGCGGGCGCGACGACGGCGTCCACGCCGGCCTCCGCGCCGATGCGGGCCGCCACGACCTCGGCGTCCCCGCTCAGGAGCACGACCCGGAGCCCGCGGGCCCGCAGGGCGGCCACCGTGCGCGCGGCGTCGGGGCGGAGGGCGTCCCGGAGCGCGAGGGCGCCCCCGGTGAAGGCGCCGGACTCCAGGTCCACCAACCCTTCCCGCGAGAGCCGCACCGTGCCGGCTTCGCCGCGGCCGAGCCGCCAACGCGCGCCGTCCACCGTGCCGATGAGGCCCTCGCCGCCGATCTCCTCGACGTCCCGCCCGTCCGGAAGCGCGATCCCGCGCGCCGCCGCCTCCGCCACGATGGCCCGGGACACGGGGTGGGTGCTCGCGCGGGCCAGCCCCGCGGCGATGCGCACCACCGCGTCATCCCCACTCACGACGGTGGGCGCGCCGAGCGTGAGGGTGCCGGTCTTGTCCAGCGCCACCAGATCGACGTCCGCGAGGCGAGCGAGCGCGCTGCCGCTCCGCACGAGGAGGCCGCGCCGGGCGGCCGCGCCCAACCCCACGGCCGTGGCGAGGGGCGCCGCGAGCGCGAGCGCGCACGGGCAGGCCACCACCAGGACCGCGATGGCCACGTGGCCGCCGAGGGCCCAATCGCCGGCGAGGCCCCAGCCCACGAGCCCCACGGCCGCGAGCGCGAGCGCGCCGACGGTGAAGGCGGGGGCGAGGCGGTCGGCGAGCGCGGGCATCGCCGGACGGTCGGCCGCGCGCGCGAGCTCGGCCGCCATGCGGGCGACCAGGGTGTCCTCGCCGGCCGCGCGAACGAGCAACGTGACGCTGCCCTCCTCGACCACGGCGCCGGCCACGAGGGTGTCGCCGGGGCCGACCGCCACCGGCTCGCTCTCGCCGGTGAGCAGCGCCATGCGCACGCGCGCCGCGCCGGCCTCGACCACGCCGTCCGCCGCCACCTGCTCGCCGAGGCCGAGCGCGAGCCGATCGCCCGCCTCGATCCGCGCGGCCGGGACGACCTCGATCCCGGCGAGGCCGATCCGCCGCGCCCGGGGAGGCGCGATCCCGGCCAGGGCCTGCGCGGCCTCGACCGCGCGCCGCCGCCCGCCCTGCTCGAGCACGCGCCCGCCGAGCAGGAGCGCGATGAGCATCGTCATCGAGTCGAGCCAGCCGTCCCGGCCGGTGAAGGTGGCCCAGACCCCGTGCGTGTACATCGCGGCGATGCCGACGGCGACGGGCAGATCGACGGACAGCACCGATCTCCGGCTGCTCTCCCAGGCGCCGCGCAGGATGGGCGCGGCGGACCAAATGGCGGCGGGGGTGGCGACGAGCAGCGTGGCCCAGCGGAGGAGGGTGGCCTCGCGGGGGTCCATCCCGTCGAGCCAGCCCGCGTACACGGACGCGGACAACAACATGGCGTTCATGGCGCTGAAGGACGCCACGCCGAGGCGAAGGAGGAGGTCGCGATCGGGCGTGGCCGCGCTCGCGACGCCGCGCGGACGGTAGCCGAGGGCGGCGATGCGGGTGCAGATCGCGTCGAGGTCCGTGGTCGCCGGATCCCAGGTGACACGCGCGCGGCCCGTGGTGGGGCTCACCGTCGCCTCGGTCACGCCGGAGAGGTCCCGCACCACGCGCTCGGTCACCCAGGCGCAGGCGGCGCAGGTCATTCCCCCGACGTGGAGGGCCACGCCGCGGGTGCCGTCCGCATGGGCCTCGGTCGGGAGGTCACCCCACGCCGAGGCCCCCGGCGCGCCGCCGGGTCGGGGTGGGGGCGCGTCGCGCCGGGCGTAGTAGCTGTCGAGCCCGGCGCCGTGGATGATCGCGGCGGCCATCTCGCAGCCGGCGCAGCAGTAGCCCGCGGCCTCGACGGCGGTGCCGCAGTGGGGACACGCGATCCGCACGGGCGGGGCGGAGGGGGCTCGTGGCGCCGCTTCGAACGAAGCTGGCGTAGCGACGGTGCTCACCCGCCGCCCGCGGTGAACGTTGCCGGGAGGCGGGCGTGGCCACCGTCCGTGTCGACGGTGAAGGTGAGGCGGGTGATCGGGCCCTCCGGGGCGCGCATGCGGAGGACGACCGGCACGGTGGCGGTGCCGGCGGCCGCGATCCGCACGGGGGCCACGGACAGCTCGGCGTCGACCGGCAGCCCCTCGACCGCGACCGTCGCCTCCATCGGGGAGAGCGAGGTGTTGATCACCTTGAGCAGGTAGGTGTTGCGGATCCAGCCGTCGGCGTCGACCACGAACAGCGTGCCGGGCGCGCGCGCGATCGAGGCGTCGATGGCATCGTGCGTGGCGACCTGGAAGACGAGCGCGGTCACGAGCCCGGTGAGGAGCGCACCGTACGCGACGGTGCGGGGGCGGAGCTTCGGCTGCGGCGTGAGCGGCTTGTACGAGATGAGGCCCTCGTGCCCCTGCTTCGCCATCACGCCCTCACAGGCGTCGATGCAGCGGGCGCAGGCCACGCACTCGAGCTGGAAGCCCTCGCGGATGTCGATCCCCTGCGGACAGACGGCCACGCACTTCTTGCAGTCGATGCAGGCTCCAGCGGTGGCTGCGTCCGCCGCTTGGGCGGCTCCGCGCGCGCCGCGGGGCTCGCCGAGCGCCACTTCGTACTGAACCGTCAGGCTCCCCTTGTCCGAGAGCGCGCCCTGGAAGCGTGCGTACGGGCAGAGGTAGTTGCAGAACTGCTCGCGGAACCAGGCGAAGTCGGCGAACAGTCCCGCCGAGAACACCCCCACCATCACGTACGCGGCAGCGCTGGATTGGCCGGTCCACAGCGGCCGGGCGCCGGCGAACCAGCTCACCGCCGTCATCGACACGGCCACGGCCAACACCGCGAACGCGGTCAGCTTGGCGATCCGGCGCCAGAGGTTTTTCCATTCGCGGGGGGCCCGGGCGCGGGCCATGCGGACCCCACGCTCGCCTTCGATCCACTTCTCGAGCGGGCGGACCCACTCCTCGAGGAAGAGGGTCTGTGGGCACCCGTACCCACACCACAAGCGCCCCCAGAGGGCGGTCACGAGGAAGAGGGAGAACAGGGCGATGAGCAGCGCGAGCACGAGGAAGATCGCGTCGGACGCGGTGTAGACCGCCCCGAGCGCGAACACGCGCCGCGCCGGGATGTCGATCTGCACGGCCGGACGCCCGGCTACCACGAGCCAGGGCGTGACGAACAGGAACGCCTGGAGGAAGAAGCCGGTCCACCGATGGATCCGTTGGAAGCGCCCCTTGACGCTCGCCGTGTGTACCCATTGGCGAGACATGGCTACTGTCCTCCCCCCTGCGCGTGGACGAACGCCGCGACCTGGGCAACCTTCTCGGGCCCGAGGATCGGGCCCCAGGTCAACATACCCTTCTCCGGAACGCCGACCGAGATCGTGTTCTGGATCGCCGAGAGCGTGCCCCCGTGGATCCAGGTGGTGTCGGCGAGGTTGGGGCCCACGCCTCCCTCGAGTGCGGCGCCGTGGCACGCCACGCAGTTGGTGTCGTAGACGGACTTGCCCGCCGCGATGGCCTCGGGCCCCACCGCGGCCGCGGTGGTTTGCTCGACCTTCGGCCGTGCGACGATCGCCTGCTCCATCTCCGACGCCGAAGAGCGCGAGCGCAGGAAGTGGTAGTCGGCGCCGTACACCGCCGCGAACACGATGCAGCAGTAGAACAGGCCCACCCACCAGGTCGGGAGCGAGTTGTCGTACTCTTCGATGCCGTCGGCCTCATCCGCGTGGCCGAGAACGCGATCTTTGTCGCTCATCTCACTCGTCTCCGTCGAACGGGATGCGTGCGTGGGACTCCATCCGCGCGCGGTTGGAGGGCCAGTAGGCCCAGAGGACCCAGCCAAGGAAGAAGAGCAGGAAGCTGGTGGTCAGCCCCGCGCCCATCCACGATTGGGCCGCCGCTTGGGCGTCCGCTGCCAGAAAGCTGACCCTCACGGCGTCTCCTCGGTGATCTGGGCCTTCCCGTCCGCTCCCAGCCGCTGCAGGTAGGCGATCACCGCCACTGCTTCGCTGCGGGGATTCGCGCTGATTTGTGCGCCGGCCAGCCGGGTCACGATGCCCGCGGACTGCTCGTCGAGCAGCCGGGTGACACCCGCCTCGGTCGTGTCCGCGTAGGGGTGCCCGAGGGTGGCGAGCGCGACCACGGACGCGGTCACGTCGGCGGGATCGTACTCGTCCGCGAGGAGCCACCCGTAGGTGGGCATCACGCTCCCGGGCGAGGTGCTGCGCGGATCCTGGAGGTGGTTCCAGTGCCAGGCGTCCGGGTACTTCCCGCCCACGCGCATCAGATCGGGGCCGATGCGCCGGGACCCGAGCTGGAAGGGGCGGTCCCAGGCGTATTCCCACGCGCGGCTGTACTCCCCGTACCGGAGCGCCTCGTCCTCGAGCGGACGGACCATCTGCGAGTGGCAGGTGTAGCAGCCCTCGCGCACGTAGATGTCACGTCCGGCCTGCTCGAGCGGGGTGTACGGGAGCGTGCGGGGCGCCTCGGAGGCGTCGGCGTACATCGGGAGGATCTCGATCACGCCACCGATGAGGACGACGATGGTGGAGACGACCGCGAAGCGAGCGCTGTTCCCTTCGAAGACGTTGCGATGCCAGTTGGTGGTCATGCGATCTCCGCGCTGCCCATCTGGGCGGAAAGGGCGGCCGTCTCGACCTGGCCCGCCGGCGCGGCCGAGCGGACCGTACGGATGAAGTTCCAGGCCATCATCATCAGGCCCACGAGGTACATCGTGCCGCCCACGAGGCGGAACCACCAGAAGGGCTGGACCACCGCGAGCGTCTCCATGAAGTTCGGGTACTGCAACAGGCCGGAGGGCTCGATCGCCCGCCACATCAGGCTCTGCGTGATCCCGCCCACCCAGAGCGCGACGCAGTAGAGCACGATTCCGATCGTCGCCAGCCAGAAGTGGTTGGTGGCCAAGGACACGCTGTGGAGCGGGCGCTTCCAGAGGCGCGGCACCATGTAGTAGAGCATGCCGAACACGCTCATCCCGACCCACCCGAGCGCTCCGGAGTGCACGTGGGCGATGGTCCAGTCGTTGAAGTGCGAGAGCTGGTTGACCGCCCGGATGGACATCATCGGGCCTTCGAAGGTGGACATGCCATAGAAGCTGATGGCCACCACGAAGAACTTGAGAATGGGGTCCGTGCGGAGCCGGTCCCAGGCGCCGCGCAGCGTGAGGAGCCCGTTGAGCATGCCGCCCCAGGAGGGCGCGATCAGCATGATGCTGAAGATCATGCCGAGCGTCTGCGCCCACTCGGGCAGCGCCGAGTACAGCAGGTGGTGCGGGCCCGCCCAGATGTACAGGAACACGAGCGCCCAGAAGTGGATGATCGACAGCCGGTAGCTGTAGACCGGGCGATTCGCCGCCTTCGGGAGGAAGTAGTACATCAGGCCGAGGATCGGCGTGGTGAGCAGGAAGCCGACGGCGTTGTGGCCGTACCACCACTGCACGAGGGCGTCGGTGAGGCCCGCGTAGATGGGGTAGCTGCGGGTGAGCGTCGCGGGCAGCGCGAGGTTGTTCACCACGTGCAGCACGGTGATGGTGACGACCATCGACATGTAGAACCAGATCGCCACGTACAGGTGCTTGACCTTCCGGATGGCGATGGTCCCGAAGAAGTTGACCGCGAAGCTCAACCAGACCACCGCGATCATCAGATCGATCGGCCAGATGAGCTCGGCGTACTCCTTGCCCTGGGTCAGGCCCAGGGGGAGCGTGATCGCGGCGGCGACGATGATGGCCTGCCACCCCCAGAAGTGGACGTTCGACAGCTTGTCCGACCACATGCGGGTCTTGAGGAGGCGCTGCATCGAGTAGTAGATGCCGGCGAACACCGCGTTCGCCGTGAACGCGAAGATCACCGCGTTGGTGTGCAACGGACGCAGGCGCCCGAAGCTGGTCCAGGGCAGGCCGAGGTTGGCCGGCCACCAGGCGAGCTGGAGCGCGATGATGACGCCGACGAGCATGCCGACAAAGCCCCACACCACCGTGGCGATGACGAATCGCTTGGTGGTGGGGTCGTCGTACGAGGGATTGAGCTGTTCCACGGGCGTGGCCTCCTGCCGGCCCAGAGCAAGCGACGTGCCAACGAAAACGCAGCCCGTTCCGTCGATGGCCTGTGCGGATCGGCCCCGCCCCCTGTGCGAGCCCGCACAGTTCCCGTCCGCGGGCCCCGGGCGGTCCTCCCGCCCGTCCTTGCCGGGAACGGCGAACCGGGAGAGGTTGGCGCATGCATCCGTTCGATGAAATGAAGTCCTGGGTGGGGTTCGGCCCCGACGACGAGGACCGGCTCCGCGCGCTGCTCCCGCACGCCAAGGGCTCCCTCGTCGGGCTCGCGGACCGCTTCTACGAGCGGATCCTGGCCCACCCCACCGCCGCCGCCGTCCTGCAGGGCGACGCCCAGGTGCAGCGGCTCAAGGGCACGCTCGCCCGCTGGGCGGAGGAGCTGCTGACCGGCCCGTGGGACGAGGCCTACTACATCCGCCGCGAGCGAATCGGGCGGGTGCACGTCGAGGTGGGGCTCCCCTCCCGCTACATGTTCACGGCGATGAACGTGTACCGGCAGGGGCTGTGCGACCTCGCGCTCCAGCACCTCCCGCTGGACCAGTTCGAGCCGACCTGCACGAGCCTCGTCCGGATCACCGACATGGATCTCGCGATCATGACCGGCACCTACGTCGAGAGCCGGGAGGCCATGCAGATCACCACCCTGCAGGACCTCATCGTCTCCCACATGCCCGTCACCGTGCTGCTCCTGGATGCTCAGGGCCACGTCACCGCCGCGACGCGCCCCAGCTCCCGGCTGTTCGGTGACGTGCCGGTGATCGGCCGCACCTTCGAGGAAGCGCTCCCGCCCGCCCTCGCCGCCGCCGCCGATCTCTCGACGTACATGGTGCGCGCGCTCGCGACCGGGCGCGAGGTGACCCTCCCGCGCGTGGACGTGCTGCTCGAGGGCGAGGATCGCAACTTCCGCGTCTCCATCGTCCCTCTCGATCATCCGCACGCGCGCGTGCTCCTCCACGTGGAGGAGCTCACCGAGGCCATCCGCACCGAGGGGCGCCTGCTCCGCAGCGAGTCCCTCGCGCAGCTCGGGGCGCTCTCGGCCGCCGTGGCGCACGAGCTCCGCAACCCCCTCGCCGGGATCTCCGGCGCGATCCAGGTCATCGCGCGCTCCCTTCCCGCGGAGGACCGTCGCAAGCCGATCATGGACAAGGTCGAGCAGCAGGTGCGCCGCCTCGACGCGCTGGTCACCGATCTGCTCGACTTCGCCCGCCCCACCACGCCGCGCTTCACCGACGTGGCGCTGAAGGAGGTCGCGAAGGCCGTCGCGGACCTCGTGACCCGAGAGCACCCCGGCGTGGCCATCCGGATCAGCGGCGCCGCCGACGTGCGCGCAGACACGAACCTCGTCCACCAGATCCTGCTCAACCTCCTCCTCAACGCGTGCCAGGCGATGGACGGTGCGGGTGAGATCCGGATCACGGTCGCGCCCGGGCTGGTGCGGGTCTCCGATTCCGGGCCCGGGATCTCGGCCGAGAACGCGGAGAAGATCTTCCAGCCCTTCTATACGACCCGCACCCGCGGCACGGGCCTTGGCCTCGCCATCTGCCGGAAGGCCGCCGCCGCGATGAACGGGCAGCTCGTCCTGGCGCCCCCGGTGCCGGGAAGCGGGGCGTGCTTCATCCTCTCCCTCCCGGGCCCTGCCCCGATGCCCGGCAGCGACGCGTGAGGGCGCCGCCCGGACGGCACCGCGCGCGCTACTTCGCCGCTCCGTCCGCGCCGAACTTCTCCATTCGGTACCGCAGCGCGTAGCGGGTGATGCCGAGCAGCCGCGCGGCGGCGGACTGGTTTCCGCTCGTGCGGGTCAGCGCCTGCTCGAGCAGGCCGCGCTCGACCGCCTCGAGGTCCACGCCCTCTTCGGGGAGCACGAAGGGGCAGGCCCCGCCGCCGCCACGCGTGGTCTCGGCGGAGAGCCGGATCTCCGGTGGGAGGTCGGAGGGCTGGATGATCTCGCCCGGCAGCAGGATCACCGTGCGTTCGACCACGTTCCGCAGCTCGCGCACGTTTCCCGGCCAGCGATACCGCTGGAGCATCTCCATCGCGCCCGCGGACGTGCCTCGCACCGTGCGGCCGAGCGTCCGGTTGAGCTTCTCGATGAAGACCTGCACCAGCATCGGGATGTCCTCTCGCCGCTCGCGCAGCGCCGGCACCTCGATCGGCACGACGTGCAGGCGGAAGAACAGGTCCTCCCTGAACCGGCCCGCCTTCACCTCGTCCCGGAGCGAGCGGTTGGTCGCCGTGATGATCGCGGCGTCGAGCGCGATGTCGGCGACCCCGCCCACCCGGCGGAACTTGCGATTCTCCAGCGCGCGCAGGAGCTTGGCCTGCATGCCCATCGGCAGCTCCCCGATCTCGTCGAGGAACAGAACCCCGCCGGCCGCGACCTCGAACAGCCCGCGCTTCGTGGTGCGCGCGTCGGTGAAGGCGCCGCGCTCGTGGCCGAACAGCTCGCTCTCCATGAGGTGCTCGGGCAGCGCGGTGCAGTCGATCTCCATGTAGTTCGCGGCGCGACGCGGCCCGCGGCCGTGGATGGCGCGCGCGACCAGGTCCTTTCCCGTGCCGCTCTCGCCCTGGATGAGCACGGTCGGCGTGTCGATGCGCTCGAGCCGACGGAGCGTCTCGAACATGCGCCGCATCGTCGGGGACTCGCCCACGATCTCGGCGTAGCCGCTGTGTTCGCGCGTGCGGAGGTAGTGCACCTCCCGCTTGAGCCGCACCTCCTCGAGCGCCCGGCGCACCGCGAGGCTGGCCTCTCGCAGGTCGAAGGGCTTCGGCAGGTAGCCGCTCGCGCCGAGCCGCGTGGCCTCGATCGCGCTCTCCACCCCCCCGTGGGCGGTGATCATGATGACCGGGAGGTCGGGATCGGACTCGCGCAGGGCGCGCAGGGCGGTGATGCCGTCCATCACGGGCATCTTGATGTCCATCAGCACGATGGCCGGCGCGTGCTCGCGCACCGCCTCCAGGCACTCCTTCCCGTTCGTCACGGAGATGGTGCGGTAGCCCTCCTGCCCGAGGTGCTCGCAGAGCGACCAGCGAATGAGCTCCTCGTCATCACAAACCAGGACACACTCGGACATGTGGCGCCTCGCACGGTGGGTGTGCGGTTTAGCCCACGCGGCGCGCGTGCGCCCCCCTGAGGTGCGCCGGGACGCTCCTTTTATGGGGTCCCGCGGGCGGCACGGCAATTGCTGGATGGGACGCGGGAGGGTGGATGTCCGTGCCCTGGGCGCAACAGGTAGAGGAGGTGGTGGCCAGCGTGCTCATGCTGGCGCGCCCCCGTGGCCGCCTCGCGGCGGTGCGGATCGGGGTGCCTCCGGACATCGCGGCCGAGCCGGTCATCGCGCTCCTCCGGTCCCGCCTCGCGGCGTGCGGTCATCCGGGCCTGGAGGTCGTCACCCTCCTCGCCGCGGGTCCGATGCGCCTCCTCTCCGCCGAGTTCGAGCGATGATCGCCGTCGCCGGTGGGGCCTTCCTCGCCGGCCTCCTCGGCAGCCCCCACTGTGTCGGCATGTGTGGCGCGTTTGCCACCGCCAGCGCGGATCGCCTCACCGAGGGCGTGGCGTGGCAGGTCGGCCGCCTCGGCGCCTACGTCGTCCTCGGCGCCACCGCCGCCGCCGCCGGCGCATCCCTTCCCGTGCCGGGCCGTGTCGCCGCCGCGTTCGCCGCGATCCTCCTGGGTTGGTTCAGCCTCCGGCTCGCCGGCCTCGCGCCGCCGCTCCCGGTGCGCCTGGCCTACCCGACCCGCGTCGCGTCCGCGCTCCTCGCGCGCCGCGGCATCCTCGCCCGGGTCGGGTTCGGGGCCCTCACCGCCCTGCTCCCGTGCGGCCTCCTCTGGAGCGCCCTCGCCGTGTCCGCCGCCTCGGGCTCGGCCGCGTGGGGCGCCTTCTCCATGGCGGCGTTCTGGCTCGGCACGGTCCCGGCGCTCGCGGTGGCCTCCCGCGGCCTCCGGCTCCTGGCCGCGGTCCGGCCGTGGACCCGCATCGCGCTCGCGGGCGCCGTGTTCGTGGCGGGGCTGTGGTCGATCGGGGCGCGGGTGTCGGCGGAGGAGATGGCGGTGCAGGGTGAGGCGCCGCATTGTCATTGACGGGCCCTGATTGTCATTGACGCGCCCTGGGCGCCCCCCGCGCGGACGCGGGGCAGGTCGGCTGCGGGCTCGCGGCGAGGCCGCTCGGTCGGCCGGGTAATCGGAGGTTGTTTCAGGGTTGGGAGCTTCGCGCCCGGCCGGACCAGCCGCCGGGGGCGGCTGCCCTTCGCGCCCTTGGCGCGGGGGTGTTGGTGGGGCGGCGGTGGGTGGGGCCCGTGGTCGCCGCGGCGAGCTTCCGGTTCGGGCTCCGGCGTGCGCGGTTCGCGACTCCCGCCCCCCGGTCGAAATGCCACT
The DNA here is from genome assembly GCA_030685065.1 of Pseudomonadota bacterium. Lineage (GTDB taxonomy): Bacteria > Myxococcota_A > UBA796 > UBA796 > SXON01 > CAJBVW01. The sequence continues at coordinate 11,042 of JAUXQH010000072.1, forward strand.
TCCGGGTGACATGCCACTTCCTGGGGGGCCTGCGCCAGGACCCCCCACTTGTGGCATGTAGAACGAGCGATCACCTGCCACATCCACGGGGGCCTACGTCCAGGCCCCCCCACTTGTGGCACATCTACGCCCGATCCACCTGCCACGTCCGGGGGGGCCTGGCGCAGGCCCCCCCACTTGTGGCAGGTCGCGGGGCTGACGGGGGCCGGGCCTCGTACAGCTCGATGTGGATGTCGCTCGCGCGGCTCTCGATCGCCCGCGACCGCCGCTCAGCCCCTCCCGCCGCCCCCGACCGCCCGCCACACGTTCGCCACGACCGCCGCGACCACGAGCACGGGGAGCAGGAACCCCCCGCCGAGCACCACGAACACCCCGACGATCCGCAGCCGCCAGGTGGAGTGCCCGAGCCACTCGAACGCCAGCTCGTCGATCCAGGGCACCGGCCACACCCCGCTGACGGCCACCGCCAAGGACACGACCGCCAGCGTCCCGAGCACGATCGCGACCGTTCGTCGGAGTCGCGCCAGCGCGGCGGGATCCAGGGCCGGCGCGCTCACAGCACGGGCTCCGGCCCGTCCCCGAACATCTTCCGGTAGGCCCGCACGTGGAAGGCGAGGGTGAACACGGGGCCGAGCAAGGGAATGTACGCGGCCACCAGGGAGGTGCCGACGAAGGCCAACATGAAGACGAAGTGCTCCATGGGACGCGCCATGGCGTGGGTCGCGCAGATGCGCATCGCCTCCCTCGCGCCCTTTCGGTGGAGCGCGACCATCGGGAACGCGAAGCTGAAGAAAAACGCGGGGACGAACGCGCCCACGTAGCAGAAGAAGACGCCGACCAACGACGTCGCGCTGACGAGGGCCACCGCGCCGAACGCGGACATCATGTCCTGCCGGATCGTCGCGAACGCGGCGTTGAAGGTGAGCGGCGCCTCGCCGCGCTGGTGGGCCGCGATGGCGCGATCGAGGCTGGCGGACAGCGGGGCCATCGCCGCGGCCATCAAGAGGATCAGCGCGAAGAAGACGAGGAAGGCCAGCACGGACGATCCGACGCTGCCGATCACGGTCACGATCCCGCCGAGATCGCTGTCCCCCGTGGCTTCGCCGATCGCGGCGCCGCCGAGGATGCTCGCGAACACCCCGATGCCGAGCGCCATGTACAAGCCGAACATCCCCACGAACGTGAGCACGAGGCTGAAGGGGATCATGACCGCCATCAGGGCCAGCGCCACCATGAGGTAGCCCTGGATGTTCTCGGTCACGTCCGTGAAGGTCTCGGCGAAGAGTGCGCTGATGGACGGGATGCCGCCGCCGGGCTCGAGGGTAGGGGAGGACAGCGGGGACTCCGGTTGCGGGCACGCGTAGCCCGCGGAGCGCGTGGTGCACAGCGGTGCGGACCCCCGCCACGTTAGCCTCGCGCTCCACTCCAGGCAGCCGATGTCGATCCACTGGTTCCCCGGCCACATGGCCACCGCCCGCGACGAGATCCGCAGAGGGATGCACGGGATGGACCTGGTGATCGAGGTGCTCGACGCCCGCATCCCGTTCAGCAGCGAAAACCCGCTCGTGACCGAGCTCCGCGGCGACAAGCCGTGCATCCGGATCCTGAACAAGAGCGACCTGGCGGATCCCGCGGTCACCGCGGACTGGCTCGCCTGCATCGCGACCAACCCCCGCGTTCGGGCGGTCGCCCACCATCGCCATCAGACCACCCTGCTCCGCACGGTGACCCAGCTGGCCCGGGACCTGGTGCCGCCCGGTCGGGCCAAGCCGATGACGGCGATCATCCTCGGGATTCCGAACGTCGGGAAGTCCACCCTCATCAACACCCTGGCGGGCCGCGCCACGGCGAAGACGGCGAACAAGCCGGCGATCACCCAGATGCAGCAGCGGATCGCCATCGGGCCCGATCTCACGCTCGTCGACACTCCCGGGCTCCTGTGGTCCAGGGTGGAGCCCGAGGCCTGCGCCTACCGGCTCGCGGTGACGGGCGCGATCTCCGATCGTGTCGTCGACTTCCAGGACCTCGCGGTGTTCGCCCTGAAGCTCCTGAGCGAGCGGTATCCGACCGGCCTGGCCCGCTTCTACGGGCTCGACGCGGTCCCCTCCGACGAGCTGGAGCTGATCGAAGCGGTGGGCCGCAAGCGCGGTTTTCTGACCAGGGGCGCGGCGGTGGACATGCACCGGGCCGCCGAGCGCGTCATCCTCGACCTGCGCGAGGGATGTTTCGGCCCGATCAGCCTGGAGACGCCGAGCGACTGCGACCTGGGCCCGCGGGAGGCCTGACGCCGCCGCCGTCCGGGCCCACGCTCACTCTTCGGACACGGCCTTCTTGGCCTTCTTGGCCACCTTGGGCTTCTTCGCCTTCGGGGGCAGCTTCGCCGCCCACGCCAGCGCCTCGGCCGCGAGGCCCTTCAACAGCGCGGGGGCGGCCGACACGTCGACCTGCACGTAGTCGCGCCACGGGCGGTCCACCATGGGCGTGAACACCCGCATCCCGTCCTGGCCGGCGAGCGCCTCCACCCGCGCGGGGCCGACGCGCGCGACGACGCTCCCGTCGAACGTCCCGAAGAACATCTGCCGGTTCACGAACGCGCACGGCATCCCGAACATCTTCTTGTTCTCGACGCGGGGGTCGGCGGGGAGGGCGGCCTCGTAGGCGGCGACGACATCGGGGGTGACTTCCATCTTGACTCCGGGTCCCCGCCGTCTATCGTGTCGGGCGCGGTTCACGCGGCGCCTTCTGCTGGCCGCTGCCCAGGGTACCGTGCCGGAATGCGCTCACTGACCCGCCATTCCCACCTTTCCCTGTTGGCGTTCTCGCTGTGGGGGTGTGGCGCTCCGTCCGAGCCGTGCGCCTGCACGGACGGACACGGGGTCACGCTCTGCGAGGGCGGTGACTGCACTTCGTGCCAGTGCCTGGATCTGGCGCCGCCGACGGAGGATCCCGAGCCCGCCGTCACCCGGTTCGTCGACGCCGACGCCCCCGGCGGAGATGGCTCCGAGGCCGACCCGTGGGCCGTCCCGGACTGGGAAACCCTGGACGCCGACGTCGCGACAGGGCATGTGCTCGTGCTGTTCGACGCCGGCGACACCTGGCCGGAGCACCTCGCCATCCGCCGCACCGACACCGGCCCCAACCGCATCGTCCTCGACGGCCACCGCAGCCGCGTGACATCGGGCGAGTGGGTCGACGCCGAGGGGGCACGTGCCATCGTCCCGGGCATCGCCACCGGCTTCGAGAACGTCGTGCGCAGCCGGATCACCGTTCGTGGCTTCGACGTCACCGGCAGCGAGGACAAGGGCATCTACTGGCGCGCGGGCGACGACATCGTGATCGAGGACAACCTGGTCCACGCGAACCGGGGGACGCCGTCGATCAGCCTCGACTACACGTCGCGGTCCGGCCATCGGTCGACCTCCTTCGTGGTGCGGAACAACCACGTCTGGGACCAGGCCGGGGAGTGCATCTACATCGGGGGGGCGGAGGGCGAGGACCTCGACGCTCACGAGGTCGTGGTCATCGAGAACAACCTGGTGCACGACTGTTTCCACCCGTTTTCGAGCCAGGCCGACGGCATCAACATCAAGGACCGGATCGGCAGCGTGACGGTCGCGCGCAACGTCGTGTTCGAGACGAAGTGGGGCATCGAGATCGCCAGCCCGTCGAACGTCCGTGGCAACCTCGTGTTCGCGACCCGCTCGAACGGCATCCACGTGACCGATGACTGGGGGCTCGGACTCTCGGGGCTCGTCCTGGAGGACAACGCGATCCTCGATGCCGAAGAGGCCGGGATCTACCTGAACGCGACGAGCAACGCCTGGTCGAACGTGACGCTGTCCCGGCTCACGGTGGTCGGTGCACGCGAGGCCGCCATCGAAGCCGGGGGCGAGGGCGGGATCGACGGGACGATCGACGACGTGGTGTTGGCCCGCTCGAGCATCGGCCTGGACGCATGGTCGCCGATGGGGTTCGCGTTGGGAAAGTGCACCGTCCATGGGAACGCTCTCGCCGGAGACCGCGAGCTCGCGGCCCTCGCCGAGGGTTGCGTCGACCTCGACCCGGGGTTCGGCGATCTCGGCGTTCCCGCCGGTCCGGACGGGCGGTTTTTCACCGAGGACGACCCGTGGGTCTCCGCGTCCGGCGGCGCCCGACCCGACGGAGGATAGGCCGTCCTCCCGCTCCTACGATCCTCCGAACGCCTCGTCGATCGCGACGCGCGCCGCGTTCTGCTCCGCCTCCTTGAGCGTCGGCGCGGGGCCTCCCACGAAGGATCCTCCTTGCGGCAGGTCGACCGCGGCGAGGTGGACCGGACGGTGATCGTCGCCGCTCCTGTCCACCGGCCGATAGACCGGCACCAGAAGCGGGTCGCGGAGCAGCGCCTGGACGCGGCGGGCAAGCTCCCCCTTGTAGTCCCGCGGGCGATCCGCGAGGGCGCGGCTCGGCCAACGTTCGCGCCACAGCCGGTCGACCAGCTCCTCGGCGCCGCTCGGGCCGGCATGCAGGTACATCGCCCCGATGAGCGCCTCCACGTGGGAGGCGAGCACCCGGGCCGTTCGTGTCTGGCCCTGCTTCACCTCGCCGACGCCGGCGCGCAGCGCTTCCGACAGGTCGAGGGCGAGCCCGATCTCGGCCAGCGCCTTGGTGTCCACGAGCTCCTCGCGCGTGCGGGTCAGCTCCTTCTCGTCGACGCTGGGGAAGTCTCGGAACAGGCGCGTCGCGACGATGGCGCCCAACCAGGCATCTCCCAGGAACTCGAGCGTCTCGTGGTGGCCCTCCGGGGTCACGGCCCGCCCGGACTCGCTGACCCACGCGCGGCGGGTGAGCGCCCGTAGGAAGAGCGCGTGGCCGCTCACGCCGAACATGGCTTGGATCTCGGCGAACGCGGGCGAAGTCATGTGTGTGCCTCGGCGGCGTCGTATCTCGCGCGTCTCCGCCACGCGCCGGAACGGAACGTCCTGCGCGCGCCCCTTCGGCCAGCTACTCTCGAACCCCCGTGCCCGATCCCCGCCTCCACCCCGTGCCGACCGGCCTGATCCAGCGCCTCGCCGGCGCCGCGAGCGTGCACCTGTGGCGCAAGTACCTGCTCGAGGCGGGCCTGCCGGTCGCCCTGGAGGACGCCCCGGAGCTGGGCGAGTGGGCCCGCGGATGGGTCGAGCTCCTCGACGAGGTCGAGGCGTGGCGCCTCGTCGAGGCCGAGCGGGACGCCCTGAACGTGAGCAGCGCGCTCCTGGTGGGGACCGTTCCTCGAGCGGTGTGGGTCGGCATCGTGGGCGGGGTGGTGCTGTCGGTGAACTTCCTCGGCTTGTTGTGGGGCCTGGCCGGCGCAATCTACGCCTTCGCCGGGCTCTCGGTGCTCGGGCTCACCATCTATGCGTGGAACGAGCGTGTCCGGCGGCGTCGCCTCGCGGCCGCTCGCCGCGTCCATGCCGCCCACCGCCGCGAGGTGGGGAGCCGCGTCCGCGCGCTGTTGGCCGGGCCCCTGGACGTGACGGTGGGGGAGGTGCGCTATCGGGTGGGGACCTCGCGGAAGGAGGATGTCGATGTGGCTTGAATCCCTCCTGCTCACCGTCGCCTCCGCTCGCGCGCACGTCCCGTTCGAACGGGGCGCGTTCACCCTCACCGAGATCCACGCGGGCCCCGCCGCCGAGGGCGGGCAGTGGTTCGAGGTCCGGAACGACTCGGGGAGCGGTCAGAACCTGGTCGAGCAGGTCTTCACGGACGGGGACGGCAGCTCCCAGCAGCTCTCCCTGACGTTGATCGTCCGCGCCGGCGAGTACGCGGTGCTCGCCCATCCCGACAGCACGGTGAGCGCGGACGCGCTGCTCGTCGCCGACTTCGACATCGAGGCCCTCGTCGACACCCTCACCCACTCGGACCTCCTCGGGGTGGTCGATGCGGTCGCCTGGGATGCGACCTGGGGGATCGACGTCACGCGCGGACACGCGATGAACCCCTTCGCCGCTGGCAACGAGTGGGCGAACGACCTGTCGACCAACTGGTGCGCGGCCGAGCCGACCCCGGGGGCGGCGAACGCCTGGTGTCCCGGGAGCGACACCGACGACGATGGGGACGGATCCTCCGAGCAGGAGGGGGACTGTGACGACACGGATCGCGCCGTCGGGCCCGGCGCCGTGGATGACGCGGACGCGCTCGCGGACGACGCCGACTGCAACGGCGTACGGAACGACGGTGTCCCGAACGTGGAGGTCGACGCCGACGGCGACGGCGCGAACAGCGTGGCGGACTGCGACGATGCCGATCCGGACCGGTTTCCCGGCGCGGCCGATCTGCCGTGCGACGGGATCGACCAGGACTGCGACGGGGCGGATCGTTGCGCGCCGGACACGGGCGCACCGGCCGACACCGACGAGCCCGGCGAGGACCCCTCGCACCCGGACACCCGCGCCGAGGAGGACCCGCGTTGCGGCTGCGCGGTGCCGCGCGCCGTCGATCCCGGGCTCGGCGTCGCGCTCCTCGTGGTCGTCGCGAGCCGCCGGCGCCGGTCGCGCTGACTACGCCGGCAGGACCTCTTCGGCCCAGCCGATCGCGGCGTCACACACCTCCTCCCAGCCGGGTTGACCACAGATCCAGTGGGTTCGACCTGGAAAGGTCCGGAGGTCCGTTCGAGCCGCGGACCTCTTCTGGATCCCGTGGGCCGCGCGCACCATCGACGCGGTGACCGTGCGGTCCTCCTCCCCCGCGATCAACAGGAGCGGAGCGGTGCGGTCCTTGGGGTGCGCGTCGAACAAGCCGGTGAACGGCGCCGCGAGCCCCTCGATGTACGGGCGCCCGGGAGTCGGCACGACGTATCGCTCGTAGACCCGGCGCTGCTCCTCCTCCGGCAGGGTGTGGACCCACCCCCATCGGAAGTCCTCGAAGGACATGTGGAACACCTTCTTCGAGGCGCCCCAGGTCGACGCGACGAAAAACGCGGCGCGCACGGCGTTCGGCGCGGGAAACACCCCCTTGATCGGCGCCGGGTCGATGGCGACGCCGCACGCCCCGACCCCGCGGCCGAGGAGGAGCTGCGTGAAGAGCCCGCCGAACGAGTGGCCGATGAGGATCGGCGGCCGCGGCAACGCGCGCAGGATCGCCTCGTAGTGGGCGACGATCTCTCCGACGCCCACGGCGGCGAGCTCGGGCGCGGGGGAAGCCCGCAATGCGGCCACCGGACGATCGTCGAACGGCCACGCGGGCGTGATGACGTCGTAGCCACGACGCCGGAGCCGGTCGGCCCACGGCTCCCAACTCTCGGGGTTCATCCAGGCACCGTGGACCAGGGCAATCGTACGAGCGCTCAAGACGCGGCTCCGGGGGTCTCGGAGCCTATCTGAGTACCGACGAAGCGCCACCCGGAGCCCACCGGAGGCGGATCAGCCCGGCGTGACGACGCGACCCGGAGCGCCGCTGGCTCCCTCGGCCGTGTGGCAGCTCGCGCAGTCTCCGGTGGTCGGGGCCGTCGACATGGCCGTCACCCCGGCGTCGGACTCCACCTCGGCCGTGTAAGGCATGGCGATGTCGTCGCTGAAGAAGAAGTTCCCCGCTCCGTTCGAGGTCGCTTCGTGCACGTTGCCGTCCGCGTCGGTGATGCGCACCGTGACGCCCTCGACGCCGTTGCAGTCGTCGACATCGCCGAAGTCGCCCATGACGGTGCCGGCCGCGCTGTAGGTCGGGCCTTCCCCCTCCTGCGCGTGGCACGCGATGCAGCTCTCCCCGGGGTTCATCTCGGGCGACTCCTCGTTGCCGCCGGTCCAGTACGTTCCCGAGCTGCACGCGCCGGTGTCCGTGGAGGAGGGGCCGGCGCAGCCGGCGGCGCCGAGGAGGAGAAGGGTGAGCAGGAGAGGGGTCTTCGAGACGAGCATGGGTGCGTACTCCGCGCTCCAGGTAGCTCTCCCCCAGCGCCGCCCGCCACCCGGCGTGTGTGCCAAGCACCCCATGAGAGCCTCCATCCGGCGCGTGTCGGATGGGCGCTCGCCCGCGCGGTGACGAGAATGAACGCCTGAAGCTGAAGGGGGGGTCGATGAACGGAGCCCATTTCCACCTGCTCGTGAACCACGCGCCGCTGTTCGCGCTGGTGTTCGCGCTGCCCCTGTTGGGGTACGTCGCGCTCCGGCAGGACCTCGGCGCCTGGCGTGCCGCGGTCTTCCTGATGGTCGTCGGCGGGGTGAGCGCGGTCGCCGCGTTGAGGAGCGGAGAGCCGGCCGAGGAGTTCCTGGAGGCGCGGATGGAGGTCTCGGAGGACCTGGTTCACGAGCACGAGGAGCGCGCCGAGGTGGCGACCGTGCTCGCGGTGCTGGGCGGGGTCCTCGCGCCGCTGGCGTATTGGCGTCGCCATCGGCGCGAGCGGCTCGCCGCGGCAGCCACGCTCGTGGCGGCGCTGGCGGGGGCGGGCGCGATGGCATGGACCGCGAACGCCGGAGGCGCGATCCGTCACCCGGAGGAGCTCGGGCTCCGGCCCGCGGCGGCCTCGGACGGCGCGCTCGCGCCGGCGGGGACCAACGGGGGCGGAAGCGACAACGCGTCGAGGAAGTAGGAGGCGAGCTCGGCGCGCCCGTCGAGGCCCGCCTTCGTGTACACGGTCGTCGCCTGCTGGCGCACGGTGCGCTCGCTCGTCCCCCGTCCCGTCGCGATGTCCTTCATGCTCATGCCCTTCAGGATGAGCAGCGCCACCTCGCGCTCCGAAGGCGTGAGGTTCCACCTTTCGAACTCGCTGTCCACCGCATCTCCGAACGCGCGGACGGCCGCCGTCGCCTGTGCCTCCCACCGATTGGAGTTCGTACGCCACGTCTCCTCGCTCCCGCGCAGGCGGACAACCTCGGTTTGGAGGCGGAGCCGATCCGCCCGGATGCGCTGCACCAGCGCGCCGAGCCCGACCAGCGCCAGGGCGATCACCAGCGCCTCGCCGGAGACGTGCCAGAGGCTCGCCCCCTCCCGCAGGTCGAGCGCGGCGTCCCCCGTGACGAGCAGGGCCACCAGCGCGAACATGCCTGCCACCAGCCGCAGGGAGGGAGTGGGGGGACGGGATTCGGGCACGCGTGCTCCAGTCCGAACCTCTACCACGCGGACATCGACCCCCTCCTCGCGCCACATGGCGTTGCTCGCTTGTGCCGACGGGGCCGCCGGTGCACATTGGTGCCGATGGCTTTTCGTCGCAGCCCGTTCCAGAGAGCCTGGCCGCTGGTCATGGTCCTCGCGGTGTTCCTGCTGGGGCTGTTTCGAGACGTCGCGGTGGACGTGGATGAGCTGCGACTCCACGTGGTCTGCCCCGAGCACGGAGAGGTGCTGCACGCCGCAGCGACCGGCGAGCAGGGGCAGGGCCCGGAGTGGCGCGCGCTCACCCCCGAGGAGCACGGCGGGGGCTGCGCGCTCGCCGACCTCGCCCCGGCGCCCGGCGGCCTCCCGGCCTTGTTCCCGGAGCTCGTCGGTCCGGAAGCTCCCCCCATCATCGCGACCGGTTCGGCGCCGCGCGCCCCTCCGACCGCCGCTCCCCTTCGGTTCGCTCCCAAGACGTCGCCGCCGCGGCTGAGCTGATCTCAGTCTCCGCTCGATAGGCCCGTTTTCGGAGTTCTACATGTATCTACCTGCCTTGTTGGCGGGGGGATTGGCGTACGCCGCCGATCTCCCTCCGCCGACCCCTGTCACGTCCGAGGTCCCAACCGAATCCCACGACGAGCTCGCGGAGCTCAAGGCGCGCATCGCCGCGTTGGAGGCCGCCCAAGCAAAAGCCGAGCAGGACGCCTTCCTGCGGGACGCCGAGTCGCTCGCCGGGGAGGCACCTCTCCCGTCCGAGTCCGGCGCACCGTCCCTGTTCCCGATGAACCCGGGGATCACCGCGTTCGCGGACATCGTGGGCCAGGTCGGCGTCCACGACGGGGCAATCACGCCCGGCTCGACGATGTACGTCCGCTCGCTCGAGCTCGACATCCGCGCCGCCGTCGATCCGTTCGCCAAGGCCGCGGTGGTCCTCGCGTTCGAGCAGGAGGCCCCGCCGCTCGACGGGTCCGCGCCGAGCGAGGGCTTCGGCGCCGAGCCCGAAGAGGCGTACATCGATCTGGTCGCGCTGCCCTGGCACCTCTCGGGCCGCGTGGGGAAATTCAAGCAGCCCTTCGGGCTCATGAACCGCACCCACCCGCACGATCTGCCCTGGACCGACGCGCCGGCGGCGCTCGATCTGCTCGCGGAGGAGGGCTACAACGACACGGGCGGCACCCTCTCCTGGGTGGTGCCCGTGGGGCCGGTCGGGATCACGGTCACCGGCGGCGCGCTCTCCGGAGAGCCGTTCGAGGAGGCGGGGCCGAACGCGGGCCTCGCGGGGCTCGGGCGGGTCGAGGTGTTCGGCGGCTTCGGCTCGGTCGACGTGGGGGTGGGCGCCAGCGCGGTCCACCATTTCGGTCTGGGCGCGCAGGCGCTCGGGGGCGACTTCAGCTTCCGGTACAGGCCGTCCACCCGCCGGAGCGTCGTGGTGCTCGCCGAGCTGCTCCGCTCGATGGAGGGCGAGCTGGGTGGCTACGCCGCCCTCCAGGTGCAGCCCGGGCGCTCGGTCTACCTCGGGTTCCGCGAGGACTTCGACGCGGCCGGGCCGGTCAAGCACAACCTCTTCCTCTCGTACTACACGAGCGAGTTCCTCCGCTTGCGCATCGGCGGGGGCTACGACCCCGCCGCGCAGGCGGTGGACGCGCTCGCCCAATTGACCTTCGTCTGGGGCTCGCATCCGAGCGAGCCTTGGTGGGTGAACAAATGATCTCCTTCTTCCTCCTTCTCCTCTCCTCGAACGCCTTCGCTCTCGAGGTCGTCTGCACGTTGCCGTGGATCGGCGACATCGCGCACCGCGTCGCGCCCGAGGCGCACGTCACCACGCTCGCGCGCGGCTCGGACGACCCGCACTTCCTCTCGCCCACGCCCGCGCTGATGGCCCGCGTCGCGAACGCGGACGTGTACGCCGAGAACGGCCTCGGGCTCGAGCTCTGGTCCGAGAAGCTCCTCGACAGCGCCGGCAATCCCAAGATCCGTCCGGGGCAGCCCGGGTTCGTCCGCGTGACGACGGGGATGAACCGGCTGGAGGTGCCCACCGATCTGTCCCGGGCGAAGGGCGACCTGCACCCGGAGGGAAACCCGCACGTCTGGCTCGACCCGCTCAACGCGCCGGTGGCGGCGGACAACCTCGCGGCCACGCTCGGCCGCGTGGACCCCGCGAACGCCAGCACCTACCTGGCGAACGCCAAGGCCTTCCGCGCGAAGATCCAGGAGGCGACGTTCGGCGCGGATCTCGTCGCCTTCATGGGCGGCGATCTGCTCACCCGGCTCGCGCAGTCCAACAAGCTGGACGAGTTCCTGGCCCAGAAGGGGCTCACCGGCCGGCTCGGCGGTTGGCTGAAGCAGGGCGCGTCGCTCAAGGGCAAGCCGATGGTCTTCTACCACCAGAGCTGGCCGTACTTCGTGAACCGGTTCGGCATCAAGGTCGTGGGCTACGTCGAGGACCGCCCGGGCATCCCGCCGACGGCGGCGCACCGCGATGAGCTCGTCGCGCTGATCAAGGCGAACAACGTAAAGGTCATCGAGGTGACCACCTACTACGACAGCAAGATCCCTACCTTGCTGGCCCAGCAGACCGGCGCGCGCGTGGCGACGGTCGCGGGCGACGTAGGCGGCCTTCCGGAGGCCAGCGACTACTTCGCGCTCATCACCTCCCTCGTCACGAAGTTCAGCCAATGAGCTGGATGATCCTGCCCATCGCCGCCTGCATCGTCATCGTCCTGACGCTCGGCTGGTTCGGCCTGCACGTGCTGGAGCGCGGCGTGATCTTCGTGGATCTCGCGCTCGCGCAGGTGGCCGCGCTCGGCACCACCTACGCGGTGTTCCTCGGGCACGAGCCGGACAGCTCGACCGCCTTCGCGCTGGCCCTCACCTTCACCTTCATCGGCGCCGCCGCCTTCTCCGCGGCCCGCATCTACGAGGAACAGGTCCCCCAGGAGGCGATCATCGGCATCGCCTACGCGGTCAGCGCGGCGGCCGGCATGCTGATGATCCACTTCGCGGACGATGCCCACGGCGGCGAGAAGCTCGAGCACCTGCTCGTGGGGAACCTCGTGTGGGTGCAGCCGGCCGAGCTCGCCGTGCTGGCCGGCGCCTGCGCGGCGGTGGGGCTGCTCCACCTCGTGGTGCGAAAGAAGTTCCTGGCGATCAGCTATCGGACCGAGGGGGTCCCCAACGTGGCCCTGTGGGATCTCCTCTTCTACGGCAGCTTCGGCGTGGCGTTGACCGCGATCGTGTCGGTGTCGGGCGTCCTCCTGGTCTTCAGCTACCTGGTCATCCCGGCGGTCATCGCCCGGCTGCTCGTTCGGGGCGTGCTTCCACGGCTTCTCGTCGCGTGGGCCACGGGGCTCGTCGTGAGCGTAGCGGGGGTGGCCGTCAGCTACACCCATCCCACGGGCCCCGTGATCGTCGCCTTCTTCGGCATCGTCCTGCTCGTCGTGCTCGTGTACTGGGCGGTTCGCCACGCGCAGGCGCCCCACAAGGCCCTCCTGCAGGCGGCCGGGGCGGTGGCGCTCGTCGCCGGAACCCTCGGGGCGTTCGGCGCGCTCCCCGTCGCGGCGCACGCGCACCACGATCATGACGAGGAGCCCGCCGTCGTGACCGGATCGGGCCTCGGGTCCCCGGACTCCGGGGCACGGGACGCCGCCGCGCGGGTGACCACGGATGCCGAAGCGCTCGCCGGTGCCCTCGCGAAGGAGTCGGACGAGTCCGTCCGCTTGACCCTCGCCGTGGCCCTCGTCCGGCGGGGGGACCGTCGCGGTCTCGACGGCCTGGCGGATCTCACGACGTCCGAGACGCCGTTCCTGCGGATGGAGGCGGATTCCCGTCTCCGCACGCTCGCCGGCGGCGACGCGCCTCCGTACGACCCGCTCTCGGGGCCGGACGTCCGGGGCGCGTGGAAGGCGTGGGCCGGCCAGCAGCGGGGCGTCCCGCCGGGGTTGGTCGAGCTGCCGTAGCGACCGGGGGATGCGGGGCGGTGGCTCACCGCACCCGCATCCACCTCCGGCCGAGGATGATGCCCTCTACCCGCCCGATCTCGCCGAGCGGCCCCAACACCCGCACGGCGTCGACGCTCTCGGCCTCCCCGAGGCCGAACCACGCCACCGGCGGGCCGCTGGCCCCGAAGCCCGAGTGGCTGGTCACCCAGGCGCGCCGCGTCTCCCCGTCGACCTCGACCTCGACCACGCTCCCCTCGGGCGCCTCCACCGCCAACCAGCCCGCCTCGGTGCAGCCTTCGCTCAGGAACACCTGGGCGCGTGCCTCCACGTCATTGGCGACCACGTCCAGCACGCCGTCGTCGTTCAGATCGGCCGCGACGACGCCGCGCCACGATCCGGTCGTCGGCAGGCCGATCGAGGGCCCCTGGTCGGCGAACATCCCGTCGTCCTGGCGCATCCACCTCAGCGGCGACTCGAAGGACCCCGCGCCGGCGTCGTCGGCACCCCAGAGGTCTCCCTGGGCCTGGAGCAGATCGAGCTGGCCGTCGTTGTCGAGGTCGGCCCCGGCCGAGCCCCACACCATCTCGGGGGGACCGGCGAGCGCGTCCGCGCCCGTGGCGGCGGCGACGTCGAAGAAGGTCCCGTCCGCTCCGCCCTGGAGCAGCGCCGAATACGCCGTGCCCGCCACGAACAGATCGGGCTCGTCTCCGCCGGTGAAGTCGCCGGCGGACACCCCCATCCCGGAGAGCGCGAGGTCGCACGCGCACCCCGCGCTCACGTCCACGAGCCCCTCCTCGGTGGCCCGCCACAACACGTTCCCGCCGTATTGGCTCCCCATGTCGTTCGCGACGTACACCTCGGCGGCGCCGTCCACATCGAGGTCGAGGGCCACCGCGTCGAAGCCCTTTCCCTGCGCGGGCACTTCGGCGAGGGCGTCCGGTACCAGCACCCAGGAGTCCCCGTCCCGCCGCCAGAGGTAGTCGCGGCGCAGCTCGGGCTCGTCCCCGGGGGAGTTGAGCAACACGAACACGTCGTCGTCGCCGTCCAGATCGGCGTCCACGACCACGTGGTCGGAGATCCCGAACCCATTCCCCTGCGGCGGCGGGAACAGCGCCGACACGGTCCAGCCGCTGTCCCCCTGGACCAGGGTGACCGGGCGCCTGCCCCCGAAGAGCAGGTCCAGATCGCCGTCCGCGTCCGCGTCCAGCACGGTCGCCGCCTCGTCGACCGTGTCGCCGCCGAGCGGCGCGCTGGTCCAGGTGCCGCCCGACCGGGTTGCCCGCTGCGGCACCTCTCCCGGAAAGTGCACCATCACGTCGAGGAGCGTGTCGCCGTCGAGGTCGCGGACGACCAACCCCCCGCCGTCGAGGTGGTCCGGCTGCGAAGCCTCTGCCCGGAGGAACCCCCAGCTCTCCCCGACCTCCACCCACGTGGGCTCGGATCGAGGCGCCAGGCAGGCCTCGACATCGGACACCTCGACCGCGCCGACCACGGTGAACGCATCCGAAGGCGCGGCCGGGGTGCCGGAGTCCGCCTCCGTGCCACACGCGAAGAGCCCCAGGAGCGTCAGCATCCGCGCAGCGTAGCGTATGTTTCCGATCTGGGGCTCGGCTGCTACTTCGCCCCGAGCGGGTACTCCAGGCTCTCCAGCAGCCATTCGCGGTTGTTCCGCACCTCGTCGAGCAGCCGCGCCGTGAGCCGGTCGCGGTTCTCGAACAGGCGGTAGCCGCCCTTCGGCCGGAGGTAGCCGCGCGCCTTGGGATGCGCCGCGAACAGGGCCTCCTCCCCCATCTTCTCGGCCCAGCGCGCGTACTTCGCGCGGTTGTCGAGCAGCGCCTTCACCAGGAAGGGCATGAGCATGGAGTAGTCGCCCTGCATGCTCTCGGTGGTCTGCACGTAGGTGTCGCGGTCGACCTTGCCCCACGTCACGGCCTCCGCGGGCGGGCACGAGGACAGCGAGCCGTCGGTCACCGGCGAGCTCACGATCTGCACGTCGAAGGTGTAGCCGGAGACGTCCGGCAGCCCGAGGACCTGCCCCAACGCCGGCTCCGGCTGGAGGTTGTAGTTCTTCGGCACGCCGCCGCCGAGCACCAGCGTCGCCAGGGAGCCCACGGGGTCCTCGAACAGGCCCCAGTAGTGGTAGGCGCAGGCCTCGAAGACCTCGGCGTGGAGGTCCAGATCGAGCTTGTACTCGGGGATGAGCCCGGCCTTGTGCATGGCCCAGAGCTTCATCGAGTTGAGGAACACGCTGCCGTCCCCCGGCGCGCCCACGAAGATGGGGATGGCGAGGCGGTTCGCGCAGGCCAGGAGCCCCTCGCGGATGCCGTTCTTCTTCTCTTGGTCCGCGTACACGCCGCCGAGGAGGTAGCGCAGCTCGGTCCCGGTCATCTTCTTCTGGAATTCGGGGCGGCGCAGCGCGGCCGAGAGGAGCTTGTCCTGGTGAAGGAGCACGTCCTCGTCGAACGCCATGTCGGTGACGCGGATCGTCTTCTCGTCGCGGAGGGCGCCGTCGTCCCCGAAGATCGGCACCTCGTGGATGGGGTCCGCGAAGCCGTCGAGGCTGCGGTGGCCGTCGTGATAACAAACCGCATCGGTGGTGCTGATGTACGCGATCCAGCCGGTCTCGAGCAGCGGGTTGAGCCAGGTGTGGTGCTGGCCCGACACCGTGGCCGGCCCCGCGATCGCGAGGGTGATGGGACACCCGGCGCCGACCGCCTCGTCGAGGATCTTGTAGATCCGACGCAGGAGCGCGCCGCCGAAGGCGGGGAGGCACCAGGTGAACAGATCGTCGAGCGTCTCGCACTCGTCGACCCGCTTGACGTGCACCGTCTTCCGGGGCGGCGCGACCGATTCGGCGCCGGCGAGCACGCCGCCAGGTTGCGCGCCCGAGGGGGCGTCGGAGGGAGAGGAGGGGGTCTGACAGGGGTAGCGGGTAGCCATGCGCCAATGTGCCGTGGGGGGGGCCCCGCGGCAATCGCGACGTGGCGATCCGCCGCTCCCCCGGCCGATCCGGCGCGGAAGGCTACCGTCCGAACCAGGTCTGGATGGCGAGCCGGAGGTCGAGCGGGACGCCGTAGAACGGCAGGTCGTCGTCGGCCATCGGAAAGGCGCTCGCGCCCATCTCGTAGCGGAGCCCGATCGAGGCCCCGAGCCGCACGTCCACCCCGATCGCGGCGCGCACGCCGAAGTAGGGCTCCCACCCGTCCGCCCAGTACCGCCCCTCCGCGATCCAGAAGGCGGGGCCCGCGGCGAGGTCGACGTGCCAGAGCCCCTTGTCCACCGGCTGTGCCACGACGGCCATCACGTCGAAGTGGGGCCCCCGGATGTCGAGGGCCTCGCCCCCGCTCCACGGCGCGCCCCCCTCCACGCGCAGCGCAAGCTTGCCGACGATCGGGGCCTGGCCGGTGAACACGTACCCATTGAGCGGCACCACCGTGTCGCCGAGCCGCTCGAGGAAGGTGAGCGTGCCGACCGCCACCCACCACTGATCCCGCCGGTAGGGGGACTCGTGGCGGCGCAACAGGCGCTGGGAGGCCCGCCGGGTCTCGGCGGGGAGGGGAGAGCTGTCGGGCTCGAGGTCGAGGCCTTCGAGGGTGGTCACCCCCTCGCTGGTCCGGCGCAGGCGGAGGAGCGCGTAGCCGGCGAGGAGCCGCGCGGGCGTCAGGTCGGGGTCGAGGACCAGCGCCTCGGTCGCCAGCCGCCACGCCCGGCTGTGCTTGCCGGCCTTCCACGCGTCGAGGCCCTTCACGTAGAGGCTGGCGGCCTCGTCGCGCTTCTCGGCGTCGGTGAGCCGGATGACCTGCTCCGTCTCGGGCTGGTCGGGCGCCGGGATCAGGATGTCGTGCCCCGGGTCCGATTTCGGGTCCGGAAGATCGTCCGCGAGGGCCGCCGCGAGAAGGAAGATGTGCATCGGTGTACATTATCCGGAGCGGGACCATTCCTTGCATGACAGAATGGTGTCACGAGGTAGGACATGAACCGGCTCTCCCTTCTCCTCCCCACGATTCTCTGCGCGTGTACCGCGTCGCTTCACGACGGAACGTTCCCCACCGGGAGCCAGACCCTCGTCGCAAACGCCGACCACGACGCGCTCTACTCGGTCGACACCGACGGGGGGAAGGTCGTTCGGTTCGAGCCGTCCACAGGTGTCGTGACCGCCATCGAGGTCGGCCTCGAGCCCACCCGCCTGGCCCGCATCGGTGACCGCGTGTTCGCCACGCTCCGCGGCAGCCGCTCGGTGGCGGTCCTCGAGGACAAGGGCGGCACGCTTTCTCGCGTCTCCACGTTCGAGGTCGGGGCCGAGCCCGTCGGCATCGTGGCGCGGGAGGACGGCAAGAAGCTCTACGTCGCGGCCTCCGCGCAGAACGCCATCGTCGAGATCGACGCGGAGACCCTCACCGTCGGCCGCACGTGGACCGTGATGGGCTCCCCCGCCTGGCTCGCGCTCCACCCGAGCGGCAACACGCTCTACGTCGGCTCGTCGATGGGCGGTGGCCTCCACTCCATCGATCTGGCCGAAGGCGGCGCGGTCACCGAGCTCGACCTCCCCGCCATCTACGGCGCGGGAGAGGACGGCAGCCAGCGCTTCACCCGCCGCATCACGGGTGACCTCTACGTCTCCCCCGATGGGCAATCCGTGGCCGCGCCGGCCATGTTCATCGACAACAACAACCCGGTCAGCGAGCCGGGTGAGGTCGAGACCGTCTCCGAGGGCTACGGCTCCTCCGGGCTCGGGGTCAGCCGCTTCAACCCGGCCGTCGTCATCATCCCCACCGGCGACAACGGCAACCCCGTCCCGGGGGACGCGGCGACCGTGCTCGTCGCCGGCTTCGCCCAGCTCGGGGACGAGGAACAGGGCAGCACCGCCGTGCGCAGCTACCTCTCGAGCGTGGCCTACTCGCCCGACGGCGCGCTGATCTACGCCACGATGGAGGCCTCGCAGAGCGTGGTCGTCCTCTCGGCCACCCCGATCTACGCCGGCGGGACCGACAGCGGCTTCTCCATGCGCGACACCGGCGGTGGCAGCTCCAGCATCTCGGTGGACGCGGCGGGCTTCGCCACGAGCCCCATGGTCCTCGTCGGTACGGACGCCGGGCCGCGCGGCGTGGCGTTCCTCGACGATGACGAGGTGTATGTCGACTCCTTCCTCGATCACTCGATCGGCAGCTTGAAGGGCGCGAAGGCCCGCTCGTTCGTGGCGGACCAGCTCACCATCGGGTTCGTCTCCGCGCAGACCTTCCACGGCGCCGACGCGTCCGAGGTCTCGGACAACGTGCTCGCCCCCGACATCGAGGCCGGTCGTCGCCTGTTCTTCTCGGCCACCAGCTCGCAGATGGCGGCGGACGGCGCGGGGATCTCCTGCTCCACCTGCCACTACCAGGGCAGCAACGACGGCCTCACCTGGGCCCTGGGAGATGGCGTCCGCCAGACCCCCTCGCTCCGCGGCGCGGTGAGCGTCACGGCGCCGTTCACCTGGACCGACCAGGTCAGCAGCGTGTCGGACGAGGCCCAGATCACCAGCTCGGGGCGCATGGGCGGCAACGGCCTCTCCTACGCCGAGGCCGCCCAGGTGTCGGCCTACATCGAGTCGAACCGCGCGGTCGACCTCCCGGAGAAGGGCTCCACCAGCGAGTCCGCGCTCCGCGGCAAGGTCGTGTTCGAGCGGGAGGACGTGGCCTGCGCCACCTGCCACAGCGGCGAGCGCCTCACGGACAACCTGCACTACCCGATGTTCGGCCTCGAAGCCGTGAACACCCCGACCCTCGTGGGCGTCGCGGCCTCGGCGCCCTACCTGCATGACGGCTCTGCGTCCTCGCTCGAAGCGGTGCTCCAGATGTCCCGCTCCGGCGAGATGGGCGACACCTCGATGCTCTCGGATGCCGAGATGGCGGACCTCGAGGCCTACCTCCACACGCTGTAGGCCCGCGGGCGGAACGCCGCGGAGACCCCCACGCTCCAGCCCTCGCCGTGCGGCGGGGATACGTGGTCGGCCCATGCGCTTTCCGCTCCCCGACGCTCCTCCTGGCCTGCTGCTGCCGGCGCTCACCTCCCCGGCGGCCCTGTGCCGCTGGTGGGACCCCGACGCGGAGGTCGTGGGGGCGCGCCTCTCCCCGGGGCTCGACGGGCCCACGCTCGCCGTCCGCATCACCGGTGAGGGCGTGACGTGGGAGGGCGAGTCCGTCCGCGCGCGCTTCGACCTCGCGGCGGGCGCCGTGACGCTGGACGCGGAGGGCCTCGACGCCGACTCGCGCGCGGACCTCGCCGCCGGCTGGGAGCTCGCGCTCGCGGCGCTCGCCTGGTCGCTGACGGACCCTCGCGGCGTGCGCTGGCTGCGGATCGACGTGCCGGTCGCCCTGGCCTACGCGGACGCCTGGAGCCGCATCGCGGGCCCCGAGGGGCTCGCGGGCGGGGGGGCGCCCGAGGGCAGCGCCGTCCGGGTTCGCATCGCGGGCACCGGGTACGACGCGCGCGTGGTGCTCCAGCGCCCGCCCCGTGCCGTGTCGCTCGTGCTCCCCGCGCTCGACGGCGCCCTGCTCCGCCTGCAGATCGGGCCCGGCGAGTCCGTGAACGCGGCGCGCCTCGAGCTGCTCCTGGGAGGAGACGCTCCGCTCCCCGACGGCTGGGAGCCCTGGTTGGCGAAGCGTTTCGGGATGTCGTGGGTGGCGCAGCTCGGGGAGGACGGCTGATGGATCCTGCATACTGGTTGACCGCGTGGGACGAGGGGCGGACCGCTTTCCACAGCGAGGCCGTGCACCCGTCGCTCCCGATGTTCGAGGAGACCTTCCTCGGCGGAGGGGCGCACCGCGTGCTGGTCCCTCTCTGCGGCAAGACCGTCGACCTCGCGTGGATGATCGCGCGCGGGCACGACGTCGTGGGCGTCGAGCTCTCGGAGAAGGCGCTCGTCGCGTTGCACGAGCGCGACGCGCGGGCGCCCACCGTCACGGACGCGGGGCCGTTCCGCGCCTTCCGGAGCCCCGGGCTCACCCTCCTCCAGGGCGATGTGTTCGGGCTGACGCCCGAGATCCTCGTCGGGATCGGGGGCGCGATCGACCGCGTGTGGGACCGCGCCGCCCTCGTGGCGCTGGATCCCGAGCGTCGCGCCCGGTACGTCGCCACGCTGCGCACGCTCCTCGCGCCGGGCGCGGTCGTGCTGCTCGAGACCTTCGACTACGAGCAGGCGCGCAAGCCCGGCCCGCCGCACGCCGTGCCCGAGGCGGAGGTGCGCGCGCTGTGGGCGGGCGCGCGCGTGGAGCGGCTCGCCGAGCACGATGCCATCGAGGAGGTGCGCCCCCGCGGGTGGAACCTCGATCGGTTCCAGGTCACGACGTGGCGCATCCAGGTCTGAGCGCGTCGTCGCGAGATCAGTGCGTGACGTCGATCTCGTACACGCCGTAGTCCGACGTGGCGGTGCCGGTGATGCGCGTGGAGCCGGGGCTGCGGATGGCGATGCCCGTACCGTCGTCGTCCGTCTCGCCGGCCAGCGTCACGTCGAGCTCGACGATCCCCGCGAGCACGCCGTCCATGGCGAACGTCCCGGCGAGCGTGCCGTCCAGCGTGCCCTCGGGCATGTCCTTGAGCGTGAGGTTCAGCGCGGGGAGGTCCGACGCGTCGGTCTGGTAGAAAACGTCGGGCTCGTCGTCCTCTCCCAGGGTGTCGGAGTAGTCATCGAGCGCCATGAACAGGCGAAGGCCCTTGTTGTCCGACGAGCCCTGGTCGACCTGGCCGGAGATCACCATCCCGCCGGACGTCTCACCGTCCTCCTCTTGGGGGTCGATGTTGGCGCTCGACGCCGCCGCGAAGCCCTGGAGGCCCAGCGCGAGGCCCCGCTCCACGGCGCGATCGAGCCCCATGTAGGCGTATTCGGCCTCGGCCGGGCTGCTGACGCCTGGGCGGCACGCGGCGAGGGGCGCGGCGAGCAGGAATGCGAGAAGAACGCAGCGTCGCTCGATGTGTCGTTCCATGTGGACCTCCACGGTGTCCATAGCGGGGCGCCCGCGGGCGGGCCTTTCCCGCCGCTTACAGGCCGAGCGCCCCCCGGACGGGGCCGCGCGCGGTCCCGCCCGCGGTTGATCCGGGTGGGCCCTTGCCTACCTTCGTGGGGCGAAGGAGCGACCCATGGCAGACTTGACGGTTCGGCGCGGCGCGGGTGGAGGAAACATTCAGCGAGGGGGCGGCCAGGCCGGGGAGGGGGATCCGTTCGGCATGGTGCGGGAGTCGATGCGGCGGATGCAGGACCTGTTCCGCGACCCGCTGTTCGAGGTCGATCCGATCGGCTTTCTCGAGGCGGGGCGCATGACGCAGTTCGTGCCCGACTTCGAGGTGCGCGAATCGCCGAAGGGGCTGGTGTTCGTCGCGGACCTGCCCGGGGTGAAGGAGGACGATCTCGACATCACCGTGGTGGGCAACCGGCTCCGCATCAACGGGCGGAGGGAGTTCGAGCAGGAGAGCCGGGGCGACACCTGGTACGCGGCCGAGCGCGCCTACGGGACGTTCACCCGGACGTTCATCCTCCCCGAAGGCATCGAGACCGACCATGTCGACGCCAACCTCGAGAACGGCGTGCTGACGATCTGCATCCCCAAGGGCGCGCAGGCCCAGCCCCGGCGCATCGCGCTCGGTGGTCAGCAGAAGCAGCGGTCGCTCGAGGGCCAGTACACCCAGGAGCCGCAGTACACCCAGGAGACGCAGTACGTGCAGCAGCCCGGCCAGCCCGGGCAGCAGTACCAGAACCAACAGCCAGGCTACCCGGCGGGGTATCCCGCGCAGCCCTCGGGCGAACGCGCCTCCGGCGAGCAGCAGCCCCAGCAAAGCTCCGATGCTCAGCGTGCGGGCGCCAAGATCCCCGAGAAGGTCTAGCGCCCGTGGGGCCGGCGCCCGAGCCGGTCTAGCGCTCGGGACGCCAGGGAGCCGGTCGAGCGCCCCCGCGAGGGCTCGACCGGGCGCGGCCGCTAGTCGTCTTCCGGGATCGGCTGGGGCCCGGGGATGATCCCCGCGATGTCGGGATCTTCCCCGTCGGGCCCGAGGGGGCGCTTTTCCTTGGTGTCCTTCCGCTCGACGCGCCGCGCTTCCTTGTCGCGCGCGCGTTCTTGCTGGGCCATCTCTTTCTGACGCTTGGCGAATGTAGTCCCTGACTTTGCCACGACGACCTCCGGTTTCCCGGGAATAAGCACGATTCGATGAAAAGAAGATGGAGACTCGACGCGGGTTGCCTCGCGCCCGGAGGGCAGGCGGCACGTTAGATGCATCGCCCCGCCCCCCCGGAGCCGCCATGATTCGTCTCACGTCTTACCTCGTCAGCCGCTGGTTTGTCGGATCCGGACGCTTCGTCACGCTGGTTGACCCCTCGACCGAGGAGATCCTGGCCGAGGCTTCGAGCGAGGGGGCAGACTTCGGGGCCGCCCTGGATCACGCTCGGCAGGTCGGATCCCCGGCTCTCCGCGCCCTCTCCTTCGCCGAGCGCGCCCTGCTCCTGAAGGACATGGCGGTGATCCTTCACGCAAACCGTGAGGAATTCCTCGATATTGCGCAGAAGAACGGCGGCAACACCCGGGGGGACGCGAAGTTCGACGTCGATGGCGCGATCGGCACCCTCGCCGCGTACGCCACCTTCGGCGAGGCCCTGGCCCGGCGCGTCGGGGACCGCCGCTTCTTGACCGATGGGGACATGTTTCCGCTCACGCGCTCGCCGCGGTTCGTCGGCCAGCACGTGTGGGTGCCGCGTACGGGCGTGGCCGTGCACATCAACGCGTTCAACTTCCCGGCGTGGGGCACCTTCGAAAAGGCGGCCGTCGCGCTGCTCGCGGGCATCCCCATCATCAGCAAGCCCGCCACCGCCACGGCGCTGCTCACCTGGCGGATGACCCAGGTGCTCGTCGCCTCGGGGCGCCTCCCCGAGGGCTGCTTCCAGCTCGTCGTCGGCTCCACCGGGGATCTGCTCTCCCGCCTCGGGCCCCAGGATCACCTCGCGTTCACCGGCAGCAACGCCACCGGAAGCCTCCTCCGCGGCACCCCTGGGTTCGCCTCGAGGTCCGTCCGCGTCACCGTCGAGGCCGACTCCCTCAACGCGACCGTGTCGGGGCCCGACGTCGAGCCCGGCTCGGATCTCTGGAACACGTTCGTCCGCAACATCGTGACCGACATGACGCAGAAGACCGGGCAGAAGTGCACGGCGATTCGCCGCGTGTTCGTGCCCGAAGCCCACGCCGACGCGCTCCAGGAGGCCCTGGTCGACGCGCTCGCGGGCGTCGTCGTCGGCAACCCCCTCACGCCCGGCGTCACGATGGGCCCCGTCAGCACCGCCTCCCAGCTGAAGGACGCGCTCGCCGGCATCGGCGCGCTCTCCGAGCACGCCACGGTCGTGTGCGGCGGCGCCGAGCGCGTCGCGGGCCGCGGCGCTCCCGACGGCAAGGGCTACTACGTCGCCCCGACCGTGCTCCGCGCCACGGATCCGAAGAACGCGGGCCCGGTGCACGATCTCGAGGTGTTCGGCCCCGTCGTGACCATCGTCCCGTACGACGGCACTGCGGAGTCCGCCGCCGACCTCGTCGCCCTCGGCCAGGGCAGCCTCGTGGCGAGCGCTGTCTCCGACGACCGCGCGTGGGTGGAGCGCTTCGCCCTGGGCGCGGCGCCGTCCCTCGGCCGGCTCCTGCTCCTCTCCTCCAAGGTGGCCGACCAGGCGACAGCGCCGGGCCTGGTCCTCCCCTCGATGGTCCACGGCGGGCCCGGCCGCGCGGGCGGCGGAGAGGAGCTCGGCGGTGAGCGCGGGCTGCTCTTCTACATGCAGCGCACCGCGCTCCAGGGCGACTCGGCGGTGATCGGCAAGGCCTTCGCCGTCGCGAAGGAGCCCGTCTCGTAGCGCGGTCGGTGGGGGCCCTTGTGTAAGGGCGCTCCCGCCTTTCCGTTAGACTGCCGCCTGGCCCCACCGGAGGCGCGAGTCATGCGGACGTGGAAAAAAGTGCTCATCGGCGGCACGGCCGTCATGGGCGGGTCGATCGTCCTGTGTATCGGCGCGATCGGTCCGTGCTGGACCTCCTGGATCGGGGACGCCGTGCTGCTCGACGAGTGCCCCGTGGGAGATCTGCGCCCCGTCGCGCTGGTCGAGGCCCACGGCCTGGGCCGCAAGGACGAGGGCTCGGTCGAGGTGGGCCTGGTCGCCCACTACGCGAACGAGTGGGGTGGCTATTCCGCCACCCAAGTGCGCCGCTTCTCGCCCTCGCTCGCGCTCGTGGCGCCCGACGGCACGGTGCAGCCTCTCGGCACGGTGGACGGGTGGGAGAAGACCTGGGGCACCCGCAAGACCGCGCAGGTCAAGCTGCCCGAGGGGCCCGATGGGGACTACATCCTCCGCGTCACCGTGGGCTCCCCCGCTGGCGACGCCACGGTCGACGCCCCGCTGCCCCTCTACCAGCCGGCGCTCGCGCACGTCCTGACCGACGCCCCGCTCTACAAGCCCGGTCAAGAGGTCAAGTTCCGCGCCGTGCTCCTGGGCGCGGCCGATCTCGCGCCGCTGGAAGGGCGTCCGGGCACGTGGAAGGTGTGGGACCCCTCCGGCGAGCTCCTCCTCGAGGAGAAGGGCAAGACCGGCGCGTTCGGCGTCGTGTCCGGCAGCTTCCCGCTCACGAGCGACGCGACCAGCGGCGCCTGGGCCGTGGCCTTCGAGTCCGGCGCGGCGACCGACCGCGTGACGGTCGACGTGAAACCGTTCCAGCTCCCCCGCTTCACGGTCGAGGCGAAGAGCGCGCGGCCCGCCTGGCGCATCGGGGAGGCGCCGGTCGTCGAGGGCACCGCCCGCTACACGTCCGGCGCGCCGCTCGCGAACGTGAACGTGCGCGTGACCGCGCGCGGGGAAGGGGAGTGGCCGCCGCCCCCCGCGTGGCTCCTCGAGCGCGCGCTGACCACGGACGCGAAGGGCGCGTTCCGCATCGAGGTCGCGCCCGACGACGGCGTGGTGCCGGCAGACCTGCGCGGGCAGGCCACGATCCGGTACACGATCACCGCCACGGACGACACCGGCGACACCGCGATCGGCGGCGCCGCCGTGCTGCTCGCGGAAGACCCCATCACCGCCGACGCCGTGACCGAGCTGGCGGGCGGGCTCGTGCCCTCCGCGAACAACCGCGTTTACCTGCGCGTCGCGACGGCCGAGGGGCGGGTGCTCCCGGGCGCCACCGTGCGGGTCACGCGCGAGTGGGATCCGTCGGACCCCGGCCTCGAAGCCACCGCGGACGCCGACGGCGTGGCGCGCTTCCAGCTCGATCCGGGCGAGCCCACCACCGTCGTCGTGCCCGCGATGCCCGTGCGCCCGCGGCCCCGCCAGGCCGTGGTGGCCGTGAGCCTCTCGTCCGCGGTCGACGTGCTGGCCGACGAGTCGGTGGATCTGGAGGGTCGGGTCGCGCTCGACCGGTGGACCAACAAGGTCCGCGCGTGCGCGGATCGGGTGCCGGTCGGCGAGGAGCGCGGGGTCGACGTTTCCGCGCTGATCGGCGCCGACGGGAGGGTGCGTCAGGCTGAGGCCTTCGTCGGGAGCACGCGCTCGCCGCTCTCGCGATGCGTGGCGGGTGTCCTCGCGGGGGAGTCCGGGCCGCGCGGGCGGGACCGCCTCTGGAACGTGAGCTGGCGCGTGCGCGATCCGGGCACGCCCTCCTTCAGCGCGAGCCTGGACGGGGTGGTCGGGGATCTCTCGGGCGTCGACGACGCCGTCACCGAGCGGCTCCTCGACGCGCGCGCCTGCGCCGCGGCGCTGTACGAAGGCGGCGAGCTCCCGCGGGCCTTCCGCGTGCGGGTCGACGCCGGATCGACCGCCATCGCGCTCACGCCGATCGCGGACCCGTCGAGCGGGGGGGAGGTGCCCGCGGGCGTCGTTTCGTGCGTCGAGCGGTTCGTCTACTCCGGGCTGCGGCTCGAGGACGCCGCGGACGACGCGGGCGCGGGCCTCCTGCGGATCACCGCCTCGGTGCCGGTGGAGCCCGGCGAGTCCCAACCCGGGCCCACCACGTTCCCCGGGTTCGCGTTGAAGGTCCAGGCCACGGTGGACGGCGAGCCGCTCGGCGCCACCGTCCTCCGCATGCCGGTCGGCGCGGTGCCCACCCTGCGGCTGCGCTTCTCCGAGGTCATCGTGGACCCGGGCGCCAAGGTGGAGCTCACGGCGGTGCGCGGCCCCGACTTCACCGGGTCGTTCCCGGAGAAGCTGTGGTTGAGGCAGGGCGATCGGTCGCTCGTCGAGTTCCCCTTCGACGAGAAGACGCGCAAGGCGACGGTGACCGTGCCCGCGGACATCGACGGCTTCGTGCACGTGGAGTGGTCGGGGGCCAAGGCGGTGCTCTACGTGCGGCCGAAGTCCGACCTCGCGCTCGTCCTCACGACGGACGCCGCGACCTACCGCCCCGGCGACACCGCGAACGTCACCCTCACCGCGCGCGACGGCGACACCCCCGTCGCCGCCGGCGTGACGCTCTCGGGCGTGGACAGCACGCTCGCGACGCTCGCGGCCCTGCCGAACCCCGACGCCTTCGCGCGGGTGACCGTGCGGGCCACCTCGGACGCGCCCGCCTTCGGGGTGCTCGACGCCCGCGCCCTCCAGACCGGCCAGATCGCGGGCGACAACGCGGCGCAGGCCGCCGTGCTCCGGGTCACCGGGCTCCCGACGCTCCCGCCGGGGGCCGATCGGGTGAGCATCGCGGAGACCAGCGGCGCGTTCACGCCCGACGCCGAGCTGGCCGACGCGTTCTACGTCCTCTACCGGCACGCGCGCACCGAGGTCCGCGCGTGGGAGTCCGCCACGCCCGCGGGGGACGTGCTCACCGCGGAGACGATGGTGAAGCTCTGGGAGAAGGCGCTCCGGGCGCACCCCACGGAGGATCCGTTCGGGCGGCCGCTCCACCTCTCCACGCTCCCGGGCGATCTGCTCGCCCTCACCGACCCCCGCTTCATGGCCTCGGACGGCGCGCGCCTGCCCGAGGACGTGGAGAACTGGCCCGTCTACGTTTCCGCGGAGGCTCCATGACCTCGTTGTTGATGTTGGCGGCGTGCATGGGGCGGGAGCCGGAGGCGGACCAGTCCAGGCAGGACAAGCGGTCGAGGGACGAGGAGCAGGGCTGGGGGGACGGCCCGGGGGGCGGCGAGGCGGGGGCGCCCAGCCCGGCGGCACCGTCGACGGAGTCCGCTCCCTCCGGAGGGTTCGAGGGCATCGAAGAGAAGTCCGAGCGCGCCGCGGGGGCGAAGGGGCGCTTCGAGGGAGAGGACGGGGTGGCCATGCTCCTCGGCGCGAAGGAGTCCCCGAGCGACGGCGACGCCGCCCCCACCCCCCGCGCCTGGTTCCCCGAGAGCTTCTTGTGGCGGCCCCTCGTGGAGGTGCCCGAGACCGGCTCGGTGACCATCCCCGTCACGGTGCCCGACACGCTCACGACGTGGCGGATCCTCGCCCTCGGCCAGACGCGCGGCGGGGCCCAAGGCGGCGCGGTCACGACGTTTGCCTCGACCCTGCCCGCCTACGTCGACGTGGTGACGCCCACCTTCCTCTACGCGGGCGACGTCGTGCGGCTCCCGGTGCAGGCCGTGAGCCAGCAGGCCGGCGTGCTCTCGGCCCCGCTCGAGGTGCTCGTGGATGGCGCCGCGGTCGGCGGCGGCGCCGTCTCGTTGGCCGCCTACGGCTCGAGCACCGAGATGGTGTCGGTCGACGCGGCGCGCGCCGGCGATCTGCTGCTCGTGGCGCGCTTCGGGGCGCTCGACAGCGTCGAGCGCATCGTGCCCGTCCGGCCCGTGGGCCGCCCCATCGAGTCGGTGCGCGGCGGCACGCTCGCGGGGCCGCGGACCTTCGGCCTCTCCGCTTCTCCCGACGGTAGCTCGGGCTCGCTCGTCGTCACGGTGTTCCCCGGCGCGCTCGGCGTCGCCCGCGCCGAGCTCGACGCGGCCCCCGCGCGCGGGGACGACCTCGCGAACGCCGCCTACACCTACGCCGTCACCGGCCTCGCCGGGGCCCTCGCGGCCGACGCCGGGGTGGCCCCGGAGGTGCCGCCCGAGGTGATCCGGACGGTCCAGCTCAGGGCCTGGCAACGCATCGCGAAGGAGACCCGC
Organism: Pseudomonadota bacterium; assembly: GCA_030685065.1. GTDB lineage: Bacteria > Myxococcota_A > UBA796 > UBA796 > SXON01 > CAJBVW01. The sequence continues at coordinate 39,088 of JAUXQH010000072.1, forward strand.
ACGCCCGGCGTGCCGGAGGCGACCACCGCGCTCGCCGCCCTCCGCATCGCGCACGCCGACACCCTCGCGGGCCGCCTCGCCGTGCGCCTCGCGGAGACCCTCCGCCAGAGCCAGGCCCCCGACGGGCTGTGGGCCGCCGCCGCCGGCGCCTCGCTCGACGCCTCGCTCGTGCAGACCGCGCGGGCGGTGTGGGCGCTCGGTCCGGACAACCAGTCGAACCGCCTGCGCGCCACGGGCGCCTTCGAGCGCTACCGCCCCCGCCTCGCGGAGCCCTACGTGGCCGCCTGGGGCCTCGCCGCCGCCGTCGTGGACGAGGGCACCGCCGAGGAGCTCCGGAAGACCGTGCGGGACGCGCTCCACACCACGCCGGACGGCAGCAAGACCCTCCGGGTCGCCGCCACCCGGCCCGATGGCCGCCGCGTGACCGACGCGGAGGCCACCGCGCTCGCCATCCTCGCGCTCCCCGCGGATGACCCCGCGCGCCCCGACCTCGCGGCGGGCCTGCTGGGCCTCTACGATCCGCGGCGCGGCTTTGGGGACGGCGAGACCGGCATCCTCGCGCTCCGGGCGCTCGAGGCCGTGTTCGCGGGCGAGATCCCGCGCGAGGTGGTCGTGCGCGTCGAGGTCGACGGCGTGGAGGTGGGGCGCGGCGTGCTCGATCCGTCCGAGCCGCACGCTCCGGTGCGGATCGTGGGCCCGGCCCTGACGGGCCTCGCCGAGCACCGCGTGACCGTCACGTCCGAGCCGCCGGTCCCCGGGCTCGCGTTTACCGCGGTCGCGCGCGACTACGTGCCCTGGGTGCAGGCGTCGCCCGCGGGGCTCGACCTGCAGGTGTCCCGGACAGCGCTGGTGGTGGGCCAGACAACGTCCCTGGCGGTGTCTGTCTCGGCGCCGGCCGGGGTGTCGCTCGACGTGTCGCTCGGGCTCCCGGCGGGCGTCGAGCCCGACGCGACGGCCTTGGACGCGCTGGTGGCGAGCGGCCGCGCGGCCTCGTGGCGAGGGGAGGACGGCCGGGTCACGCTCGCCGGGGTCCGCACGGAGGGCGGCGCGTGGTCGGCGGCCATCCCGGTCACGCCGACGCTGGCCGGCGTGCTCCTGGCCGACGCGGCGAGGGTCTGGCCGTCGGGGGCGCCGGACGCGGCGTATTCGCGGGTGCCCGAGCGCTGGACGATCCGGTGAAAGTCCTCCAAGAAGAACCCCTCTCCCGGCACGGCTACTGGCGCGTCGGGGGGCCGATGGAGCGGCTGGTCTTCGTCGACGATGCCGAGGAGCTCGCTTCGGTCCTCGCGTCCGGCGGGGGGCGGCCGATCCACGTGCTCGGCAACGGCTCGAACCTGCTCATCCCGGACGCCGGGCTGCGGGGCACCGTGGTCAAGCTGGGCGGGACGTTCCGCGAGAGCCGGATCCTCTCCGAGGAGGCCGGCACCGTGCGCCTCCACGTGGGCGCCGGCCTCCTGAACGCGGTGCTGCTCGCCCGCGTGGCGAAGCTCGGCCTCGCGGGGCTCGGGCCCCTCGCCGGGGTGCCGGGCACGGTCGGCGGCGCGGTGGCGATGAACGCGGGGACCGCCCTCGGCGAGGTCGCGGACGTGCTCGAGTCCATTGAGGGCATCGGCCCCGGCGGCACGTGCACGCTCGCCCGCGCGGAGCTCCCGATGTCCTACCGCGAGGGAGGCCTGCCCGACCGCTTCATCGTGACAGCGGCCGTGTTCAGGCTCACGCGCGCCGGGTTCGAGGAGGAGCAGGCCCGCACGGCGGCCCACCTCGCGCGGCGCAAGGCGACGCAGCCGCTCGATCTTCCGAGCTGCGGCTCCGTTTTCCGAAATCCCGTGGGCGATCACGCCGGCCGCCTCATCGAGGCCGTGGGGCTCAAGGGGCACCGCGAGGGCGGCGCCGCGATCAGCGAGCGCCACGCGAACTTCATCGTCAACGTCGGGGGCGCCACGGCGGCGAACGTGATGGCCTGCATCCGCCTGGCGTTCGACCGCGTGCGCGCCGAAACGGCGGTTTCGTTGGTGCCCGAGGTGCACGTGCTGGGCGAGTGGCCCCGCACGGAGTGGCCGCTGAGCTGAATCCCGTCTATATGTCTGCCGCAATTGGAGGTCCCTTGGCCCGTTTCCTTCTCCTCTTCCCCCTGCTTGCATGCACCGGCACCGATCCTGTCGACTCGGGGCGCCCCAACAAGGACGCCGCCGACACGGACGCCGACACGGACGCCGACACGGACGCCGACACGGACGCCGACACGGACACCGACACGGACACCGACGTCGACGTGCCGGACCTCACCTCCTACGAGGGCTTCGTCGAGGCGCATGCCGGCGCCTATTGCAACAGCGTCGAGAGCTGTGGCTTCCTCGACGAGCAGGGCTACAAGACCAAGGCGCTGTGCATCCAGGGGATCACGGAGTTCTACGCGGTCGCGTGCCCCGAGTACCAGCAATCGGCCGGTGAGCTCTGCGTGCGGGGCGACCTCCGCATGTCCGGCGAGTGCGAGACCTCGAACAGCGGCGAGCAGCCCCTGCCCTGCCGCGACGTGTGCACGCCCCCCGCCGAGTAGTCTCCGCGGCCCTCGGCGGGGTCGGGAAGCGCGGGATGTCCCGCGGGTCCTGACCCCTCGACCGGGGCGCCATCTCCCTTGTCAGGCCCGCCGACGCCGCAGCATCGCCAGCGCGGCGAGGCCGACCTCGAAGCCGCCGAACGGGAGCACGGTGTTGCAGCCTCCGGGCGCCGGCGCGCCGCCCTTGTTGCCGCAGCCGGGCCCGGGGCCCTGTACGCCCGTGTCGTCGCCGATCGCGCCGGGGTCGGCGTTGGCGCTGCCGGGGCTCGGAGCGGCGTACGGGATCCAGTCGGCGGCGGCGTCGCTGTCCTCGCCGTCGGGGAAGCGGCCGACCGACACGCTCTCGCTCACGTCGGGCACGACCTCGAGGCTGCCGTTGTCGCCGGTGATGGGGTCTTCGATCTCGGTGTCGCCGTAGAGCACGCTGTCGAGCACGTTGCCCTCGCAGTCGACCACGCGGATGCCGGCGGCGCCCGAGCTGGAGTTCTCGAGCGAGAGGTCGGGCGCGAGGTAGTCGACATCCGCGACGGTCTCGCCGCCGAGCAGCATGAATTCACCCGGCGCGAGGAACACGCCACCCGGGAAGCGGAAGTCTTCGCCCCAGTCGGTGCCGGCGGTCTGGATGACGTAGTCGTCCAGCCGGATCTCGTCGCTGCCGGCGTTGTAGAGCTCCACCCACTCGTTGCCCGTGTCGGTGCCGTCCGGGTTGTAGATGAACTCGTTCACCTTGAGGCCGTCCGCGCCCGCGATCTCGCACACGGGCGGCTCGACGACGGGGTTGGCCTCGCCCGGGCTGGGCGTGGCGGAGGCCGTGAAGTCCGATCCGCACGCGTCGGTGTCGTACCCGTCCGACACGCGCGCGATCGACTCGCCGGTGCCGTGGTCGGGCGCGAGCGAGGTCGCGACGAGGCCGGAGTCGTCCGTCCAGAGGTCGGTGTTCGGGTCACCGTAGACGACGGTGTCGACCGGCAGCGTGTTGCAGGTGAGGCGCACGGCGTCGGTGCTGGACGCGTTTCCGAAGTCCAGATCGAGCTCGATGTCCTTGTCCAGCGCGCCGGCGGAGCCGATGACGATCCATTCGCCGGGGGCGAGGGCGGTGCCCAGGGGGAGGGCCTCGTCCTTGTTGTACGAGCTCGTGCCGAACTCGATCACCCAGCCGTCGAGGAGCACCGCGGCGCCGCCGGCGTTGTACAGCTCGATCCACTCGGCGTCGGTGGAGTACACCAGCTCGTTGATGACGACGCCGTCACTCCCGGTGCAGTCGGCATCCCCGACGGGGCCGATGCTGCTGTTCTCCGCCCCCGGGCTCGGGGGGCCCGACACGAAGTCCACGCCGCACACATCGGTGTCGAGGCCGTCGGGCGAGCGCTGGATCGAGTCGCCCTCGGTCGGCTTCGGCGCGAGCGAAAGCGCGACGAGCCCGGTGTCGTCCAGGAAGTTGTCGGTGTTCGAGGCGCCGTACACCACGGTGTCGACCGGAGCGCCATCACACACGATGCGCACGCCGTCGGCGTTGGAGCCGGCGTTGCCCAGGGAGAGCGACGCGGCGAGCCCGCCGGCGCCCACCACCACGTACTCGCCGGGCGCGATCGGCGTCGCGACGGGGAAGGCCCACGACGAGGCGCCGGTGAACGAGGAGGTGTCCCACTCGACGGTCCACCCGTCGAGCATCACGGCCGCGGCGCCCGTGTTCTTGACCTCGAGCCACTCGAGACCGCTGTCGCTGCCGTCCGGGTTCGCCATGAGCTCGTTGATCACGATGCCATCGGCGCCGGCGCAGTCGACCGTCGTGACCGTGCCGGTGTCACCGCCGCCCTCGTTGGGATCCTCGTTGACGGCGAGCGGGGAGGGCGCGTCGTACAGCACGAAGTCCGACTCGGACACGTTGGTGTCCGCGCAGTCGGGAAACCGCCCGATCGACTTGCCGCTGCTCGCGGCGGGGGCGCCGGTGGTCGGCACGGTGCCGTCATCCTCGGCGAGCACGGTGTTCGGCTCGTCGTAGAGCACGGTGTCGATCACGGTCCCGGCGGCGTCCTTGATGCGGAGGCCGTCCGTCTCCGTGCCGCCGTTCTGGAGGTTCTCGCGGAAGCTCCCGGCGTGGGTTGTGGAGGCCCCTCCGACCAGGAGGTACTCGCCCGGCGCGATGGTGCCGCTCGCGAACGTGTAGACCGATGCGTAGGTCCCGCCTGCGTTCTCGAAGGTGTACCCCGCCAGGTCGAGCGTCTCCTCGCCGTTGTTGCAGAGCTCGACCCACTCCAGCCCGTCGTCGGCGCCGGTGGGGTCGTACACGACTTCGTTGACGAGGAGGCCTGCTAGGACCGGCGACACGAGGGCGAGGAGCATGGCGGGACCTCCGGTACGGGCCGGCACTATCACGCTGGCGGGGCGAGTCCGCAACCGCTACGGGTTCGGTCATGGAACGTGACCAGGTCGTCATCGTCGGTGGGGGGCTACTCGGGTGCGCCGTGGCGCTGGAGATCGCTCGGCGGGGCTGCCCCGTCGTGGTGCTGGAGCGCGCGATCGTAGGGGCAGAGGCCTCCAGCGCGGCCGCCGGGATCCTGGCGCCCCGGCTCGAGGCGCACGGGCGCGAGCCCCTGCGCAGCCTCGGCGTGGAGAGCCTCGCCATGTACCCCGAGTGGGTGGCCTCCCTCGGCGCCGACGTGGGGCTGCTCCGCACCGGCTTGCTCAGGGTGGTGCGCGCGGGGGATCCGGTCGACGCCCCCGACGTGGAGGCGCGGTGGCTCGACGCCGACGCGGCGCGGGAGGTGGAGCCGGGCCTGGCGCCGGACCTGCTGGGGGCCTGGTCCCTCCCCGACGAGTCCACGCTGGACCCACGCAGGCTCGTCCCCGCGGTACACGCCGCCGCGAACGCCGCGGGCGCGCTCTTCCGCGTGGGCGAGGAGGTCGCGACGGTCGACGCGAGCGGCGTGACCCTCGTGAGCGGTGAGCGGGTGGATGGGCGCGTGATCGTCTGCGCCGGCGCGTGGACGTCCAAGGTGCCCGGCCTCGGGCCGCTGCCGGTGCGCCCGGTGCGCGGCCAGCTCGTGGCGCTCTCGGGCGAGCCCATCCGTCACGTGATCTTCGGGGCCGGCGGCTACCTCGTCCCGCGGGCGGACGGGCGGGTCATCGCCGGCGCCACGGTCGAGGAGGTGGGCTTCGCGCGCGGCGTGACCGCCGGAGGCGTGCGGGCGGTGCTCGGCAGCGCGGTCGCCATGGTGCCCGACCTCGCCTTCGCCGCGTTCGAGGGGGCCTGGTCCGGCTTCCGCCCCGGCACCCCCGACGATCTGCCCGTGGTCGGCGAGGTCGGCGGCGTGTGGGTGGCGAGCGGCCACTACCGGAACGGCATCCTGCTCGCGCCCATCACCGCGAAGTGGATGGCCGGCGCGGTGATCGACGGGCTCCGGCTGCCGCCGGTGTTCGCGCCGGGACGGTTCACGTAGCGAGTCGGAGAGCCGGGATCGGGGCAGCCGGACCGCGCCGGGCGCGGCCGCTGCGGCGGCGGAAGAGGCGGGGCGGGGCAGGGGTGATCTGCCCCTTGGGGGCTCAGTCCAGGCAGGCGCGCCCTCCGCACGCCTCGCGGACGCGACGCAGGGCCTCGTCGAGCGAGCAGTCGGCGGGCGCGCCCAGGCGGGCCTCCGTGGAGCGCCACGGGCGCAGCACCATGACGTGGCGGCCCTCGTGTACGGACTCGGCGTCGCAGAGCAGGCGCCGTTCGAGCGCATCCCGCGCCTTCTTGGGAGGGCTCCGCACCTCGCCGGTGGCCTCGATCTGCGCGAGGAGCGCCCGCGCCGCGGGATCGAGCGTGGCGATGGTGGCGGCGCGCCAGCCCGGATCGCCGACGATCCGCGCGAGGAAGGGCCACAGGGCGCGGTGCACCCAGGTCACGCGGCCCTCGACGAGCTTGGTGGCGAGCGCCTCGTCACTCGCGTCGAGGGCCTCGCCCGCGGCGTAGATCGCCTTTCCCGCGGGGTGGCTCCACCACGTGCCGCGCACCGGCTCCCCGGCGATGTCGGCGGCGAGGTCGGTGAGCGTGAGGACGCCGTCGTGGCGGAGTCGGTCGAGAGGGGACATGGGGGCCTGGGGGTGGCTCGGGGTGGTATAGCGGCTCGAAGATGAACTACGCCGTTCGCGTCGCGTTGGTCGCGCTTTGCCTGGGTGGCGACGCGGTCCGAGCGGAGGATCTGCGGCTCCCGTCGGGCGTCACGTCCGTTGCGGTGACGCGCGCAAGTACACCCGTGGTGGTCACGGCCGCAGGCCTGGTTGAGCACGGAGGAGTGGCGGTGGTCCTCGATCCGATCGAGGAAGTGGTGATTCCTGATCTCGTGGCGATCCTCGCGGCGGTCGACGAAAGGGAATCGGGTGTTCCCGTCGTCATCAAAGGCGACACACGGGCGCCCTTCCGGAGTGTTCGCCGGGTCCTGGCCAGCATCGTGGCCGCCGGCGGCGACACGGTGTTGTTTCAGACCTCCGGCGCGGGGGCCGAGGCCCTGGTACGCGGACTCCTGCTCTCGAACCGCCAGGCGGGACCCGACGAGCAGCCGGAGCCCGGGCCTCCGTTCACGCTTCATTTGCGAGCGGACGCTGCATTCGTCAGCCGGGAACCACAGAATGGCGTAGTGGTGTGGCGGGACGCCGGCGTGCTCGACTTGCTCGCGCTGCGCCTGCTGTTGGTCCAGGAGGCGGCGTCGGGCGCGAGGTTCGTCGTCATCAACGCCGACGACGACGTTTCGTACGGCGACGTGATGGCGGTGTTCGACGAATCGCGCGCGCTCGGGTTCTCGAGAACCCTGCTCGCGGGCGGTCCACCGGGCGTGACGGCTGCCGAGCCGCGTCCCACGGCCCCTCTCGTCGAATCACGGCTCGAGATACCGCGCACCGTCCACGTCGGAGCGAGCGGGGATGTGACCATCGTGGACGGCCGGGCCCGACGGGAGGTGGTTCCCCACGCGGAGATCCTCGCGTTCGAGGAACGTTGCGAGGGCGATTCTTGTTCGCTCGTGTTGCAAACGCGGTCCGGGCGGCGGATCGCGGTCGGCCTGCGCCCGCGGGTGGACGGAGCCCGGTTCGTCATCGGCCGGCCGGTGTACCGCTACGAGGGTGTACCCGCGCGTCGCCAGCCCACACGCACCGGCACGCTCCGAGCGCTCGCCGAGGGCGCACCGTAGCCCGGATGCCGCGCACCGTTGTTCGAGGCTCCCCTCGCTCAACCCCCGCAGCACCTTAGAGGGCGCCGATGCGCTTCGCCCGGGCCCTGAGCTTGTACCCGGCAGGCCTGATCGCGCTCTCCGTGTGGACGGCCCTCCTGCCGCCGCACGACGGCGTGCTGGCGCTCGCCCAGATCCTCCTGCCGCACCTGTGCCTCGCGGCGCTCGTGCTGGTGCCGGTCCTGGTCGCGACGCGGGAGCGTGCGCTGGCCGCCGCGCTCGGCGGGCTGGTCGTGGCGTGCGCCATCCGGCTCGGGCCCGAGTGGATCTCGCCGCCGGACGTCCAGCCCGATGGGCACGCCCTCCACGTCGTGACCTGGAACGTCGGGCGCCGGGGGGACGCCCCGGCCGACGCCGTGATCGACGCGCTCCTCGCCAACCGCCCGGACGTGGTGGCGCTGCAGGAGCTCAAGCCGGACCTCGCCGCCGCGCTGGCGCGTGATCCCCGCGTGCTGACGGCGTGGCCGTTCCGCGTCCTCGCGCCCGATCCGAACGTGGTGGGGATGGGGCTGTTGAGCGCGTTCGCCATCGAGGAGCCCGAGACCTTCGCGGACCCCGCGGGGGTCGAGGCTCGCCTCCTCCTGGGTGACGGGCGCACGCTCTCGGTCGTGACTGCACATCCGTTTCCAGGACGGATCGGCACGCTTCCCGGAGGCGTCCCGGTCACGTACGACGGAGTCCCGCGCGACGCCGCGCTCCAGCGCCTGCGCGCACGAATCGACGCACACCTCGCCGACGGCGACCCGCTGCTGGTCCTCGGTGACTTCAACGTCGCCCCCACCGAGCCGGGGTACGGGCTCCTCGCCGCCGGCCTGAACGACGCGCACCGGATCGCGGGCATCGGCCCCGGATGGACCTGGCGGCCCATCCACCTCGCCCCGTTGGGCCTCGGCCTGCTGCGGATCGACTACGTGCTCGGCGGGCCCACGGTGCACCCGATCGCGGCTCGGGTCCGGTGCCAGCGCGTGGGCGACCACTGCCTCGTGGCCGCGACGGTCGAGGTTCCATGAGCGCCGCCACCGCCCGCCCCGCCCGCCTACCGGACCGCCTCGCCAGCCTCGATCACCTCCGGGTGTCGCCGGCGGGCCCCAATGCCCCCGTCGCGAGCCCCGTGAAGAAGGCGCGCGCGCACGCACCGAGCGAGCGCGTCCGGTAGCCCCCCTCCTGCGTCACGAGCGTCGGCAGGCCGAGCGCCCCCACGAGGCGGCCGCTCTCCTCGAAGTCTCGCGGACCGAGCGACCACGTACCGGTCGGATCGGCGCGCGCGGTGTCGAACCCCATGCACACGACGAGGTGGCGGGGCGCGAAGGCGCGGACGCGGGCGAGCGCCACGCGCAACGCGACGCGGTAGTCGGGGCCGCCCACCTCTTCGTCGAGGGGAAGGTTGAGGTTGTAGCCCTCGCCCGCGCCCGCGCCACACTCGTCGGCGAAGCCGGAGAAGTAGGGGTAGGCGAAGCGCGGGTGCCCGTGGATGCTCACGGTCAGCACGTCGTCCCGCTCGTAGAAGATCTCCTGCTGGCCGTTGCCGTGGTGGTAGTCCAGATCGAGGATTGCCACGCCGCCGCGCTCGACGCCGCCCCGCTCGACCCCGCCGCGCTCGCTGCCCCCGCCCGACACGAGGTGCTGCGCCGCGATCGCGGCGTTGTTGAGGTAGCAGAAGCCGCCGAACACCCGGGTCTCCGCGTGGTGGCCCGGCGGACGCACGAGCGCGTAGGTGAGGCGCTCCCCGTCGAGCAGCGCCTGGGCCGCGGTCAGCGCGCACTCCGCGGCGCGGCGGGCGGCGTTCCACGCCGAGAGGTTGAGCGGGGTGAAGGTGTCGATGCAGTAGTACCCGGCGCGCACCGGGAGGTCCTCGGGCGGGCGCGCGGCGTTGCGGATGGGAAAAACGTAGGGGTATACCGACTTGTCGGGCCCGATCTGCACGCACACGCGCTCGAGATAGTCGAGGAAGGCGCCGTCGTGCACGGCGCGCAGGGGTTCGTCCGGCCAGGGGCGCGGGGGGAGCCGCCGAAACAGCCCCGTCGGCTCCAAGGACGCCTCGAGCGCCCGCACGCGCACGGGGGCCTCGACGTAGCCGCGCTCGCGGATGTGGTGAAGCTCGTGCGCGTCGGTCACGACGACCACGATGGTGCCCAGCAAGCGTCGCGCTGCCTTGGCGGGGGCGCGGGTCTGCGGCGCGCCGTAGCGCCACTCCCGACGATGCACGGGGTCGTCCCGGAAGGAGCCGACCACGCGGTTCACGTAGTCGGGGGGGCACAAGTGCGCGTACCGCCGCTCGAGGATCGCGCGCACGACGCGCCGCGCCTTGTCCCGCCGCAGCGCGCGGCCCGACCCGAGGTCGTCGAACATGAGGTGCGGCATCAACGTGTCGCCGGGACGCACGGGCGATTCGTAGGCGGTGTTCACGATGGGGCGCGCGCCGAACCGCTCGTAGAAGCGCATCCGGGCAACGCTCTCCTCGAACACCAGCGGGTCGGCGTACTCGCCGGGCTCGTCCGGCAGGCACTCGTAGAAGAGGCCGATGGCGCCGAGCGCCTTGGCCACGTCGCGGAGCCGCTCGTACAAGGCGCCGCCCACCCCGCCCGAGCCCATGGTGGTCGCCACGTAGTCGAGGTAGCAGAAGCGCAGGTCGGAGGCGTGGGAGAGGAGCGCGAAGCCCTGGATGTCGCCGCTCATGTCGTCCGCCAGGAACAACATCGCGCGGAGCTTGTGCGTGACCGGGTCGTGGAGCTTGTCCGGCAGGCTGTCCACATCGCGGGCGGACAAGCCAGGAAAACGCGCGCGGAGGATGTCCTGCACCTGGGCGATCGTTCGCTTGTCGGTCGGGAGCGTGTCGTCGGTGACCCACCGGATCCGGAACATCGGCTCGGGCCTATCCCGGCGCGGCGTGTTCCAAGGCGGAGGTACAGCTCGAACGCTGGCTTTTCACCAGAGCCAGGAGAGCGACAGGTCGGGCGACACCGCGAAGTAGCTGAAGGTGGTCCCGGCCATCAGGCCGAGGTGCACCTCCATCGGGCCCTTCGGATCGAACTGCACGCCCGTTCCCACCCCGACGAAGGGGTAGATGCTGCCCCAGATGATGGCCGGTCCGACCGCGCCCGAGAGCGTCAGGTGGACGGGGCTGTCGCGGAAAAACGCCACCTCGGCGCCGGTGAGGAGCGCGGGCCCGGTGCCGCCCCCGAAGAGGAGCGTCACGCCGGCCTTCACGTCGACATGGGCCACCGCCGGCGAGGACGTACGGAAGCGGACGCGCGCGCCCTGCGTGAGCCCGAAGTCGAAGCCTCCCGCGATCGCGCGCTGGTTCTCGGCTTCGTAGGGGGATTCGTTCCACTCGGGGAGGGGGAGGTCCTCCATGGGCACGGGCTCCGTGGAGCGGCCCGCCATCTCCACGAGCGAGGCCGTGCGGAACTCGACCGACACCATGCGCCCGTTCGTCAGGAGCACCCAGTACCGACCGTCCCGCACGTCCACCAGCTCGCCGACGAGGCGCTCGCCGGTGGTGAGGGTGATCACGTCGTGCGGCAGGTCATCGGCGGAGGCCTGGGCGATACACGCCGCGACGAAGGCCAGGGGGACGAGCAGGAGAAGGGGGCGCATCGCCTGGTTCAGGTACCTCGGTACGTACTGTACCCGAAGGGCGACAAGAGCAGCGGCACGTGGTGGTGCTCGTCCGGATTGCGCACCGCGAAGACGACGGTGGCCGACGGGTAGAAGGAGTCGATGTCGTGATCGCGGAAGTAGGTCGCCAGGTCGAACGTGAGCGACCAGGTGCCGGCCACGAAGGCCTCCCGGGACGTGAGCGTGCGGCAGCGGCCGTCCGCGTCGGTGACGCCGCTGGTCACGGCGCCGTCGGGCGCGATGAGGGTGAGGGGAACGCCCACGGCGGGGCGGCCGCGCGCCAGGTCGAGGACGTGGGTGGTCAGGGGACTCGAGTTGAGGGGGGTCATGACAGCAGCTTCTCCAGGCGCAACCGGGTGATCTTGACCTGCTCGCCCGCGGCGATGCGCAGCTCGGCGGCGTGGCCGCCATCCGTGGGGGCGTTCTCCAGCCGCTCCCGGAGCATCGCGAGCATCTCCGAGGCGGTCCTGCCCGTGGCGCAGACGAGGAAAATATGCCCGAAAGTAGCCTCGTAGGCAAGGTTTCCCTCGACGAGCGCCTGGAGCACCTCCTCCGAGGCGCCGGAGACCCCCGCCTGCTCGCCCGAGGCCCAGCTGGCCGTGTTCGCGTACTTCGCCCTGAGCTGGGCGAGGTCCGCCCCGATGCGCGGGTGGTGGGTGAAGGCCTCCTTCCAGTCGCCGTCCCCGAGGCGCCACCACTGGCGCTCCGCCTCACCGAACAGGTGGGCGCGGCTGGAGAACGGGCGCGCCGCCACCATCGCCGCGACCCACCGGCGCGATCCGCAGCAGCGGGACAGGGTCCCCGCGAGGTCGGGGTCCTCGTTGATGCGGGTCACCAACGGGTCGGGGCGGCCGGCGGCATCCGGCGTGGGTGAGCCGTACACGCGGAGCCGCGAGACCCCCCCGTCCGGGTAGATGCGGAGGCGCACGTGGGTCCACGGGCCCGCGTCCGTGGGGGTGAAGGCGTGCACCGCGTCCGCTTGCAGCTTCGACTTCGGGACGATGGTCACCCAGTCCGGCGAGCGCACGAGCGCGTCGGGCGGGGCGCCGGGCCAGTGGATGGCCTCGATGGCGCAGCGATCGGGGTAGTTGCCCTTGAAGTGGTGGGTGTCCGCGTCGATCCGGTCGATGCGCCCGGGGCGGCCGAGCTGGACGATGATCCAGTCCTCGCCGGGCGGGCGGCTACGCCGCGTCTCCCAGCCGTGCCCCATGTGGGGCGCGCGGCCGGGGAGGAGCAGGTTGTCCATCGAGGCGAAGAAGGCGTCGGAGCAGGCGATGGCGCGGCCGCCGCTGGTGGCGCAGGCCAGATCGATCGGAAGCGCCGCCTCGACCGGTGCGGGCTCGCCGTAGGCGCGCAGGCGTGCCACGCCCCCGTCGGGGTAGATGTGGAGGCGCAGGTGGGTCCACGCTCCTTCGGTCACGACGGCGGCGAGGTTCTGCGATCCGCGCCGGAGCGGCGTGGTGGGGACGATCTCGGTCCACTGCAGCTCGTCCCGCAGGGCCTCGGGCGTGGCGCCGGGGGCGAGGATGCCGTCCACCGAGGCGAAGGGAGGGTGGTTGCCGAGGAAGAAGGCGGTGTCGATATCCACGGCGCGCACCGTGCCGGGGACGCCGAGCTGGACGATGCACCAGTCGTGCCCCGGGACGCGCTTCCGGCGCGACTCCCACCCGTCCATCAGCTTGCCGCGCTCGGTGTAGGCGTTCGGGTCGAACACCGCGGGCTCCGGACGGACCAGGTTCTCCATGCCGGCGAAGAAGTCGTCGCTGCACAGGAGGGCCCGCCCGCCCACGGCAGCGGAGGCCAGATCGATGGCGCCGGTGAACGCGGCGCTTGGGGTGGGGGTGCTCATCGGGGGCGACTAACCCGGTTGATGCCCCGATTCGCGACCGTGAATTGCGGGGCGCCGGTGGGGTCACGGCCCTTCGGCGCGCGCTTCGCTGAGGGTCCGCTCCACGAAGGCGACCAACGCGGCGTTCCCGACCCCGGCGTGCACCTCCGCGGGGAGGGGCACCGCGCTCCACCCGACGGTGTGCGTCACCCCTTCACCCGGGGCGATCGTCGTGAGCGCGCCCTGGTTCTCCAGCTCCACGTAGTCGGAAGTGGCGAACAGCTCGATCTCCCCTTCGCCGGGCGCCTGCTCGGCGGGGGCGAGGTCGGCGAACCGCTCGAGGAACAGCACCCGGTCGGCAACGTGGGCCAGCCAGCCCCCGGTGCCGTCGGCCACCAGCTTGGCATCCCCGCTCCGAGGGGCCGCGCCGTCGAACCACACCACGCCCCCCTGCTCCGTGTACGGGAAGCTCCCCATGGTGGAGGCGACGGAGGCGCCGGCGGGGAAGAACGTGAGCCCGCCCGTCGGCACGCGGGCCACCTCCCACCCGGCGGTGGAGACGGGGGTGTCGCCGACGTTCCGCACGGTGTAGGCGAGGGTGACCGCGGTCGGACCGAGCGACACCCGCTTCTCGACGGCGATCGTCGTGTCGCCGAGCGCGGCGTCGCCGCTCGTGAGCACCAGGGTGCCCCCATCCGCCGTGACGGTGTACGGCTCCGTGTCGAGGGCCGCGATCGGTGGCCAGCCCCACGCCGATTGGGGGCTCGTCCAGAACGTGGCGCCCCAGTTGGTCGGGTTCACCGCGGCGTCGGTGAGGAGCTCCACGTCCCCGAGGGTGAAGCGGGCGACCCGCGCGCCCCGCGTCGGATCGATCTCGAGCACGGTGTCGTCGCGTCGGAAGATCCATCGATCGCCGACGTTGGTGAGGGTCGCCGGGGCGGAGGTGTCGCCTCCCGTGCCGCCGTCCCCGGAGTCGCGACCCCCCGAGTCGCGACCCGCGGAGTCGCCCTCGGAGTCGCGCTCGGGATCGACCACTTCGGCGTCCACGGCGTCGGTCGCGGGATCGTCGCCGCCCGTGTCGACGGGCACGGCGCCGTCGCACGCGGCCAGGAGGAGGAGCGTGACGAGGAGGCGGGCCACCATGCCCCCCTGCCTATGCGGCTACCGGGGCCCGAGGGCGGCGCCGGCGGTCATGTTGCGTCGCGCCGGAGGATCCGCCCCCGAGGCGACTCGCCGGTCACCCGCTCCCCCCGCATCCACGTGTCGCGCACCGCGCCGCTGACCTGTTTTCCGAGGTAGGGCGTGAGCTTGTGGCGGTGCAGGATGGCCGCGGCCGACACGGTCACCTCGGCCTCGGGCTCGAACGCCACCAGGTCCGCGCGCGCGCCCGGCGCGATCCGCCGCTCGGTCCCGAGGAAGGCCGCCGGGCCCCCGCTCATCCACCGGATCACGTCGGTGAGCGCGTAGCCCCGCCGCCGCGCCGCGGTCCACACGTTCGGGAGCCCGAGCTGGAGCGACGCGATGCCACCCCACGCGTGGACGAAGTCGCCTGGGAGCTTGAGGGCCGGCAGACACGGGGAGTGGTCTGAGATGACAAAATCGATCACGCGCTCGCCGAGGCCCTGCCAGAGGATCTCGCGGTTGGCCGCCTCGCGGATCGGGGGCGCGCACTTGTAGGAGGTGTCACCCTCCGGGACATCCTCCGCCGCGAGGCAGAGGTAGTGCGGGCACGTCTCCACGGTGATCGGGAGGCCCTCGGCCTTGGCGGCCTTGATCATCGGCAGCGCGGATGCGCTCGAAAGGTGCACGATGTGGGCGCGGCAGCCGGTCTGGCGGACCAGCCGGATCGTCATCGCGATCGCGGCGTCCTCCCACTCGCGGGGGCGGGCGTGGAGATAGCGAAGGTATTCGCGTGGCGACGCGTCGGCGTAGGGGTTGGTGCCCTCCAATTCGAGCTCGGCGTGGATGAGCAGGGGCACGCCGAGGGGGGCGAGCGCCATCATCGCCGCGCGCATGTCCGCCTCGGTGACGTGCGGGAAGTCGTCGATGCCCGACGGGCACGTGAAGCACTTGAAGCCGAAGACGCCGGCCGCGACCATGGGCGCGAGCTCGTGGGTGTTGCCCGGGACGACCCCGCCCCACAGCCCCACATCGACGTGGAGTTGGCCCGTGGCGGCCGCGATCTTGGCCTCGAGCGCGGCGAGGCTCGTCGTGACCGGGTCGGAGTTGAGCGGCATGTCCACCACCGTGGTGACGCCCCCGGCGGCCGCGGCCCTCGTGGCCGTCTCGAAGCCCTCCCACTCGGTTCGGCCGGGCTCGTTGATGTGGACGTGCGTGTCGACGAGCGCCGGGAGCAGCACCACGCCCTCGGGCAGGACCTCCACGGTGGCGTCGGCGGGCGGCTCGTGGAGGACGGCGGTGATGATCTCGCCGTCGATCACCACGGCGGCGGGGCGGAAGACGCCCCTGCCATTTCCATCTTCGACGAGGGCGTACCGGGTGTGGAGCACGTGCATGCGGGAACCTATCGGACGCGGCCCTCCGACGGGTGAATGCGCGCCGGAGGCGCTACATGGCGGGCCCTGTGGTTGAATAGCGCCGATGGAAGCGTACCTGGCCGACTGGGCCCACCTGATCCTCCGCTGGCTGCACCTCGTCGCGGGCGCGGCGTGGATCGGGGCCTCGTTCTATTTCAACTGGCTCAACAACCAGGTGCGCCCGCCAGAAGACGGTCGGACCGACGTCGAGGGCGAGGTGTGGTCGGTGCACGGCGGCGCCTTCTACCAGGCGGTGAAGCACGGCTACACGCTGCAACAGCTGCCGAAGACGCTCCACTGGTTCTACTGGGAGGCCTACACCACCTGGCTCTCCGGCATCGGTCTGCTCGCCGTCGTGTATTGGTTCGACGCGCGGGCGAGGATGGTCGGGACGCTCGGGGCAGCGCCCGCAGTCGCCGTCGGCATCGGCGCGCTCCTCGCGGGCTGGGTCGTGTACGATCAGCTCTGCAAGAGCGCGCTCGCAAGGCACCCGCGCGCCTTCGGGTTGACGCTGTACACCCTGCTCGTCGGCGCCGCGTACGGGCTGTTCCGGGCGCTCCCGCCCGGCGCGGCCTACATCCACACCGGCGCCCTGATCGGCACGATCATGGCGGCCAACGTCTTCTTCGTGATCATCCCGAGCCAGCGCACGATGGTCGGCGCGGCCGAGCGTGGCGAGCCGCCCGATCTCGCCCCGGGGAAGGCCGGCGGCCTCCGGTCGCTCCACAACAACTACTTCACGCTCCCCGTCCTCTTCATCATGGTGAGCAACCACTTCCCGTTCACGTTCGGGAGCGACCACGGCTGGTTGGCCCTCGCGGCGATCGGGGCGGTGGGCGTCGTCATCCGCCATGTGTTCAACCTGAAGGGCAAGGGCCTGCCCTACACCCCGTGGATCGCGGCGGCCGTGGTCGGCGGCCTGGTGATCATCGCGGCCATGGCCCCGAAGAAAGAGGTCGCCGGCCCCTCGGTGGCCTGGGCCGAGGTCGCCCCGATCGTGACCGCGCGCTGCACGCCGTGCCACGCGACGACCCCGACGCTGGCGGGCTGGGTGGCGCCGCCGAAGGGGTTCGTGCTCGAGAGCGAGGTCCAGGCGTCGGTCGCGGCGGCCAAGATCCGCACCCAGGTGGAGACGCAGGTCATGCCGCTCGGAAACCTGACACAGATGACGACAGAGGAGCGGGCGAAGGTCGTCGCTTGGGCGGCGGAAGCGTCGAGGCGCTGAAGGCGGTTCGCCGCGGGGGCAGCGTTCAGTCCGCGTCCAACTCCTCCCGGATCGCCTGGGCCCGCGCCGCGACGAAAGGGAGGAGCTCGTCGCTCCGGCACTCGAGTTCGCGTCGGGGGTCGGCCTCGCAGAGCGGGCCGACGAGCCGCTCCATCTCAGTCAAGTGGTCCAGCAGATCGAGCCGGTCGAAGGCGTCCGCGGTCGCCCGGATGCGTGCGTCGAGGAGGGGCCCGCACGCGGGGTCCGCGAGGCAGCCGGTCACGAGCAGCCCCTCGAGCGGGTGGAGCTCGGATCGGATGCCGCCGGTCTCCAGGAAGGAGCGGTCCACGCCGGAGGGCAGGAGGGTCCACTTCCCGGCGAGAGGAGCGCCGTAGACGTAGTAGTTGTTGCGGTTGAGCGCGTATCCGTCGGGGTTGCCGGTCACGATGTCGAGGGCCGCGTAGCCGAGCAGGGCGTCGAAGTCGAAGTTGGCCTCGAGCATCTCGAGCCAGGCGTCGGGCGGCGTCTGTTCGACGAGCTCGACGAGCGGCGCCATCGCGAGAGCATCGATCCCTTCCTGCAGCTCGTAGTCGTCGTCTCGGAAGCTGAAGTCGTTGCCGACGCCTTCGTACAGGGCGCCCTCGTCGTCGAGGGGCCACAGCCGATCGACGAGCTGCTCGTCGAAGCTCTCGACGATGCCATACAGCCCGAATTCGACCCCGTTCACCCAGATCCGTGCGTAGCCGTGCCGTGGAGCGGGGACTCCGAGCTCTCGGCACAACCAATAGTAGGCATGTTCGCGCAGCATGGTGGGGTCCTGCACCATGTTGTTCAGGGTGAGGCGCTTGACCCCGTGGAAGCGCGCCGTCGGGTTCCATTGGTGGAAGTCGATCTTGAAAGCGGCCTTGTCGTCGATCGATCGGAGGGACGCGGTGCCCTTGAGGTGCACGCCCACCGGATCGAGCACCGGGTTTCCGTTCACGGTGAGCTCTGCCATCACGTCGACCGTGGGGGCTTCCCGTAGCGAGGCAAGCGAGCTCTCGTCGAGCGTCAGCACAAGCTCGTGGATGACGCCGTCGCGGTACAGGAAAGCGTCCGACACCCGGTCGGAGTCGGGGTGGGCGGCCTCGGTGGGGACCGCGCTCGGCCTGTCTGCTTCCCCCGGCGGCGCGACGGCCTCCGCGTACGGAGGACGGGTGTCCTCGAGGGTTCGCAGGCTGGTTGTGGAGGAACATGCGATGAATCCGAGGACCATCCAGCTGTGCACGAGCAGCCTCCACGCAGAGGCTACACACCAGGTGCGCCCGCCGGTGGGTCGCGGAGGCGTCCAGGCGCTAAGCTGGCCCGATGTTCCTCCTCCTTCTCCTCGTGGCGTGTGATGCCGGCGAACGTTTCCCCGACGGCTGCTGCTTCGAGTCGGGCTTCACCCGCTTCGACTCGGGAGGCAGCGGCGGGGCCGGCTTCAGCAACGTCTCGATCGACGGCGACGGCCTGGGGTTCACGGTGTCCTGCCGCGACGGGGACATGCGGGTCGAGCCGTTCGCGGAGGGGGTGGTCCGGCTCTCCTACGGCTCCGCCGACTCCTACGCGGTGAGCCCGCCCGCGGTCGCGCCGGACGTGCCGGACATCCTCACCTACTCCGACGTAGTCGTGATGCGAACGAGCACGATGGGCGTCATCCTGGATCCGTCGGACTGCCGGGTGACGATCGAGGACGCTGACGGCAACACGATCCTGGAGGAGCCGGCCGGCGGCGGGTACACCGGCGGCGACACGATCACGCTCTCCCGCAGCCTCGCGGACGGCGAGCGCATCTACGGGTTCGGCGAGCGCACAGGGGGGCTCGATCGCGTGGGCGGGAGCTACAGCTGCTGGAACACGGATGCCTACGACGCCGCGCACGGCGGCTGGGGCCCCACCGCCGATCCGCTCTACCAGTGCATCCCGTTCTACGTTTCCAAGCGGGGGTCGACCGCCTTCGGGGTCTTCACCGACGTGACGCGGGCATCCACGTGGGACGTGGGCGCCACCGATCCCGACCTGTACACGGTGACGATGGCCGATGGGCCGCTCGACCAGTACCTCGTCTCGGGGCCGGGCTTCGCGGACGTGGCGCAGCGGTACACCGCTCTCACCGGCCGCGCGCCCCTGCCTCCACGGTGGTCGTTGGGGTTCCACCAGTCCCGATGGGGATGGTCGCCGGACACCGCCGTCACCGACGTGGTCGACGGCTTCCGCGCGCGAAACCTGCCGCTCGACGCGGTGTGGCTCGACATCCAGCACATGGACGGCTTCCGCTCGTGGACCTGGGATCCGGACACCTTTCCCGACCCCGCCGGGCTGGTCGAGACGCTGGCGGCGGACGGCGTTCGTGCCGTCTCCATCGTCGACCCCGCGATCAAGGTCGATCCGGGCTGGGAGATTTACGACGAGGGTGTCGCGGAGGGGTACTTCCTCGGCACCGCCGGCGAGCCCTGGGTGGGAGAGGTGTGGCCGGGAGACTCCGTGTTTCCCGACTTCACCGACCCGAGGGCGCGCGCGTGGTGGGGCCGGCTCGGGACGACCGACCTCGGCCATGGCATCGCGGGCTTCTGGCTCGACATGAACGAGCCGTCGGAATTCACGCTGGGCACGGTGCCCGACACGCTCGAGACCGCCGGCGACGGGGCCGCCACCACGATGGCTGACGCCCACAACGTCTACGCGTTGTTGGAGGCCCAGGCGACCTTCACCGGGATGCTCGCGGCGGCGCCCGACCAGCGGCCGTTTCTGCTCACGCGCGCGGGCTACGCGGGGATCCAACGCTACGCCGCCGCCTGGACGGGCGACGCGCCGAGCACCTGGGACAGCCTCGCGGGCACGCTCCCGATGTTGCTCGGGATGGGCCTGTCCGGAGAGTCCTGGGTCGGCAGCGACGTGGGCGGCTACTCGGGCGGAGCATCGGGCGAGCTGTACGCCCGGTGGATGCAGGTCGGGGCGCTGTCGCCGTTTTTCCGCGCGCATCTCGTCGAGGGCGTGGCCGACCAGTATCCGTGGAGCTTCGGCACCGAGGTCGAGGACATCTCGCGGAGCGCGCTCGAGCTGCGTTCGACGCTGCTGCCCTATCTGTACAGCCTCGCCTGGTCGTCGTCCCAGACCGGCGTACCCCCGCTGGTGCCGCTGGTGTGGGAGTTTCCCGCGGATGACGCCGTGGGCGATCTCGGCGACCAGGCCCTCCTCGGGCCCTGGCTCCTCCTCGCGCCCATCGTGACCGAGGGCGCCACCTCCCGCGACGTGTACCTCCCCGAGGGCCGGTGGTTCGCGTTCGAGACGGGCGTCGTCTACGACGGGCCCGCTACCATCACCCTCGTGGACCAGCCGCTCGCGGCGCTGCCGATCTTCGTGCGCGAAGGCGCCATCGTCCCGCGCGGCCCCGTCATGGCGTGGAACGAGGCCGCGCCGGTCGATCCGCTCACGCTCGAGGTGTGGCCCTCCGTCGGCGCCACCCGCTTCACCGTGTATGAAGACGCCGGCGACGGCTACGCCTACGAGGAGGGCGGCTACGCGGCCACGACGTGGTCGCTCCAGGGATCGTCGACCGGCGCGACGCTCTCGGCCGAGCGGGAGGGCACCTTCGCGCCGCCCGACCGACCCGTGCGGGTGCGCGTGCGCCGGGTCGATTCGGCCCCCACCGCGGTGCGGCTCGATGGGGCGGCGCTGACCAACGTCGGGTCCGGCGATGCGTTGGACGCGGCTGTTTCGGGTTGGTGGTGGGACTCGGCGGACCTCTCCTTGTGGGTGGTCGTGCCCGACACCGGCGCGGTGTCACTGGAGTTCGTCTACGATCCCGCGATCACCGACCCCGCGCCAGCCGTCGCCATGCCCTTCTCGGTGACGCTCCCGTCCGACACGCCGACCGACACCCCCATCTGCATCGCGTCGAGCGCGGACGGGTGGGAGAGCCACACGCCGCTCACCCGCGTGGGGGATGTCGCGTACGGGACAATCCAGGTTCCGCGCGGAGAGTACCTGTACTACAAGTACACCCGGGGCGATTGGGACACGGTCGAGAAGTGGCCCGACTGCGCGGAGGCGAGCGATCGGTACGAGCTCGGCCGGGCGACGCCCGTGAAGGCGGACACGGTGTATGGCTGGGCGGATGGCTGCCCGTAGGAGCCCTACGCCTCGGCCGGCACCACGACGTCGAGCGTTTCGCCGATGACGTGGCACGCGTCGGCGTCGATGAGGACGGTGTCCATGCTCACGGTGTCACCGCCGACCTCGACCGTGATCGTCATCTCGCCCGCGATCTCGTAGCCGCAGAGGTACACGCCGTCGGAGTAGGAATCGCACCGGTCGGAGGAGCCGTCCTCCGCGGTGTAGGTCACGTCCGCGGCGGTGAACGGCGCGCCGGCCGCGTCCGTCACGTTGACGGTCACCGAGACCATCGCGACGCGGGTGCAGGCGGTGTCGTTGTTGTGATCGACGTCGCATGCGGTGAGCGCGAGGAGCGGGAGCAGTCGGATCATCAGGGCCTCGGATTCCAGGACGCAAAGCAATCCGTGTGCCGCTACGGCTGGAGCGGGGCGCGGGCGACCCAGACGTGCTCACCGTCCACGTGGAGCCCAGGCCCGACGATCGTGAGGCGCTCGCCGGCGTTCGTGCGGGCGATGGCCTCCGGAATCGGCATGGGCGCGGCGTCGGAGGGCGAGGGCGCGCCGAGGATCACGCGGTAGACGAAGCTCTCGGCGGCCGCCCCGTGCACGGCGGGGGCGGGGCCCTCCACCACCAGCGGCCCAAAGCGGGTGTGGACGCGGAGCGCCCGGCTGCGCCACTGGGTGATGCCGCGTTGGACGCGCGCCCGGTACATCGCCAGGGTGAGCGCCTTGACGGCGTAGCCGGCGCCGATGCCTTCGCGCAGGGACAAGAGCGACACGCCGATCACGGTGCCGGGTTCGAGCGAGGGGGCGGCGTAGTAGGCGGCCACGATCGCGTCCCCGTCGAGGACCAGGCCGATGGCCGAGGGGAGGAGGTACAGGTCTGCCAGCACCCACCCGGGCAGGGCGAGGGGGCCGCCGAACCGGGCGAGGTTGACGGCGTGGTAACGCTCCACCCAACCGGGCTCTCGCGCGGCGTCGAGGAACGTGGTTGGGACGCCGAGCGGCGCCAGATCGAGGTGAGGCAGCGCGGCGGCCGAGCCGAGCGCGGCAAAGTGGAGGCCGTGGGCGGCGAGGATGGCGGAGGGAGCGGCGCTCGCGGTGGGCATCAGCGCGTCGTGCTCATCGGGTTGTCACGAAACGATCGAGGACGTTCCCGCCCAGATCGTAGGCGGTGAGGGTGAGCGTGCCGTCCGCCACGTCGACGATGACGAAGTTCTCTGTCACCGCGGCCACCTCCGTGAACGCGTTGGACAGGTCGTTCCCATACAGGACCGCGCCCGCACCCGCGGCGACGACGTAGGTCGTGCCGAGCTCGGCGGTGGTCTGCGCGCCGTCGAGCAACGGATAGGAACGCTCGTAATTGTGGTTGTGGCCCGTGAGATCGAGCACGACACCGCCGGCCTCCTCGATGGGCGACCACAGGGTCTGGAGATCGACGTTCGAGCCGTGCGTGGTGCACGAGGAGTACGCGGGCATGTGGTGGAGCGCGATGCGCCACTTCGCCTCGGTCGCCGCGAGATCGGCCTCCATCCACGCGGCTTGGAGCTCCCGGTCACCCGCGGTCGCCACGGTGTCGTTGAGCACGACGAAGTGGGCGTCCGCGTAGTCGAGGCTGAACCACTGCTCGTTTCCGGGCTGCGCCACGAGCGCGTAGTAGTTCTGAACCTGGAATTCGTGATTTCCGTGCGCGAACACCAGCGGACGGTGGTCGAGGTGGCCCTCTCCCGCGGCGAACCAGGCGTCCCACTCGGACATGTTGACCCCGAGATCGACGGCGTCCCCCGAGAACAAGTAGAAATCCGGGGCGTGGCTCTCCATCGCGTCGAGGAGCAGGCCCCAGGTTGCCTGGTTGTCGCGGGAGTCCCCGGTGACGGCGAACCGAAATGGGGCGGCCTCCCCCGGGTTGGGCGCGGTGGTGAAGGTGGCGTCCGCCGACCAGTGGCCTTCGCCCCCGACGCGATAATGGTAGGTCGTGCCCGGGGTGAGCTCGCAGAGGTGCGCCTCGTGGACGCGACCGTTCGCCTGGTCCACCCCCACGAAGAAGCTCGCGCCGTTCCCCGTGCTGCCGTAGTCCGTATCGAGGCCGTATTGGACCTGCGTGGCCGTCGTGTCCGCGTCCGTACGCCAGATGAGCGCCATCGTGGTGGAGGGGTCGTCCGCCCAGGAGAGGTGTACGTGGTACGGCTCCGGGTCGGCGCCGAAGCGGGCGGCGTGGGCGTCCGCGAGGTCGGGGGAGCTGTCGTCATACCCGGCGAGGGGCACGAAGATCTCGCCGCCGCACAGGTTGGCGGGGGGCGCGGTGTCGAGCCCGATCTTCTCGATCGTGTGGCACGCGAGGAGGGGAACCAGCAGGAAGAGCGGGAGGGGCACTTAGAACCTCGCCGTGGCGGAGACGGTGAAGGTGTCGTCGTCGAGATCCTCGCCCTCGAGCGGGGTGACATGCGCGTAGGCGGCCTGCACCTTCATGTCGTGGAATCGCTCGGGGGCGGCGCGGATGTACAGGTTGACTCCCCCGGTGATGGTCTGGATGGCTTGGAGATCGGCCTGGGCCTCCCCCTCCTCCGCGCCGAAGGCGGTGTTGGGCTCGGCGGCCTCGAATCGGCCGACCAGCTCGACATGATCGCGCAGCCACGCCGCCGGGACGAAGCATCCGAGCTGCCCATAGGCGCCCTTCACATGGTAGTCGGCGACCGCCGCGTTGGCGTTCACGATGTCCTGATCGACAGCTTCGGCCTGGAAGGAAAGCACGTTCCACGCCACCTGGAGCTCCACCCCGAACGTGTTGGACTCGGCCGCGGTGAGCCCGTCCCCCTCGTAATCGTAGAGCCACCCGCCCCCGATCCCCACGTACAGGGCGCGCTGGGTCCCCTCCGAGAACCCGGGACGCGCGCCGAAGGGTGTCACCAGGACGCGCTGGGCGAAGAGGAACCGTTGGTTCACGTTTTGGATGCGGTTGGCGCCCTCTCCGTTGTAGACGCCGCTCGTGAAGGTGCCGAGGGTCTTCCCGGCGATCGGCACGTCGACCGCGACGCTGGCGCCGATCTCGCGGCCGATTCCCGCTTCGGAGAGGAAGCCGACGCCTTGCGGGAGCTGCCGGCGCGTGTCGGACGCGAGGCGGTGCAGGGAGAAGGGCACCTTCATCTGGCCGAGGTTGACGGTCACGAACGCGAGCGGGGCGATGATGAGGGAGGCGTCCGTCAGCTGGGGCTCGGGAAGGAGCGCCAGCTCCACCTTGGCCGACACCGGGAGGTCGGGCACCGAGGCTTCGACCCCGATGCGGGCCTCCGCGGTGAAGCCGTCCTGCGCGGTCGGGTTCTGGGGGGAGTCGGCGATCCAGGTGAACGCCGGCCGCACCCACGCGGAGGGACGTACGCTCGGGCTGGCCGGGACGGCGGCGAAGGCGGCGGCAATGAGGAGGAGCACGGCGTCTCCTAATGCGGAGCCTCGGCCGCGTGCACACACGGGGGGGAACGTGCCCGGATCGTCACCTCGATTTTGCGTTATTTGGATTGCGGGTCAAACGCGTCCGCAATAACGCGTCGCGCGCCCTCACCGGGGCGTCACCAAGAACCCCCCGATTTGGATGACATCATGAGCAAGTTCCTCTCCTTCGCGTTCCTCTCGCTCTCCCTCGCCGCCTGCGGTGGTGTGGATCCCGAAACCGCTTGCGTCGAGTACCTCGATGCGTACTCCGCTTGCGCGTCCGAAGCCTACGGCGTCACCGACGGCTCCTACGACCTCGACACCAGCACCTGTGACGCCTACTCCGGCCTCACCGGCGCGGCCGCCACGGACTCGGCCGCCCTCCTGACCTGCTACGCCGACGCGTACAACGCCGCGGATTGCTCGACCACCGAGGGCTTCACCGCCGCGTCGACCGACGTCACCGCCTGCGCGTCCGCCCAGTAGTTCGTCCCCCCTTTCACGGGGGCTGACCCCGCGGAGAGGAATAGCCGGGGCCCGCCGCGTGTGATCGCGCGGCGGGTCCCGGCTCGCCATTTTTGGCGTTCGGATCGCTTTTCTCCTGGACACCAAGCTGAGGCTGGGGCATATCGGCCCGGCCAACCCAAGAGATGGAGATCTCCTCATGAACCGTTCGATGCTTGCATTCCTGCCCCTCCTCGCGATCGGCTGCGCGACCCCCACCAGCGGCGACTACCTCTTCGAGGAGACCGCCTCCACCTCCGATTGCCCGGAAGTGGAAGACACCGGTGGCGAGCCCGTCGAGGCCGAGCCCGTCGCGGTGCTCGTGTCCGAAGACAAGGCCACCGTCACCATCTACGAGATCGACTTCCCCCTCGAAGGCACGTCCTTCGAAGGCGTGATGTTCGACGAAGAGACCGACTACAACAGCTCCGGTCTCGACGCCATCGTCGCGATCTACTCCGACATCGCCGGCACCTGGGTGTCCAGCTCCAAGATCTCGGGCACCTCGACCTTCGAGACCTCCTGCACCGGCACCTACTGCGCCGACCTCGAGGCCGCTGGCGCCGCGTTCTGCAGCGGCTCCACCGATTGGGACGCCACCCTCCAGGAGTGAGCGTCTCGCCCCGTCCCGCTCGCGCGGTGGCGGTGGCCTGACAGAGAGGCGTCTCTCCCTTCGGGGGGAGGCGCCTTTCGCCTTTTTGGCGCTGCGGTGCTGGGGTGCCGCGGCGGCTGGAGGATCCGGCTGCCCGGATCCTCCGTGCGAGCGCTCCCTAGCCGTTCTTCCCGGCGGGGTACCAAACCCGCCGGGAAGAACGGCGATCCGGAGGCGGACCGTTTCGAGTGGGCCCGTGTTTGCGCGGGCGCAAACACGCTGCCCGCTTGAAACGGAGTTTCGCCGACCGGAAACCACTAGCCAGAACGCGCTCGGGCGCTCTGGCTACAGCCATTCCTTGGCTTGGAGCAGCGCGATGAGGATGCCGAGGATGCTCTCCCCCGCGATGATGCCGCTCGAGATCGGCACGATGAACATCTCGGCGCCCTTCTCGTTGATCTTCTTGTAGAGCAGGGCGAGCGCGGCGCCGATCAGGAACGCCATGCTGTCGGGGAACATGATGACGAAGGCGAGCCCGAGGCCGGTGGCGGACGGCAGCCACTTCTTGATGTTCGCGGGCGCGAGGTTCTCCGCGATGGTGAGCCCGATGCCGGCGGCGGCGCCGACGCCCATCCCGACGAGGATGGTGGGGTGCAGGCTCCCGATGCCGTTCGCGAGGAGCTTGGAGACCGCGGCCCAGACAGCGGCCGCCGGAGCGGCGAACTTGGCGTTGTCCCCGGTGATGGTCTCCGCGTTCGGGACGAGGATGTACCAGACCGGGACCACGACCAGGGTGCCGGCGATGATGCCGAGGGCCTGCGCGATGAACTGCTTGCGGGGGTTGGCGCCGAGCAGGTAGCCGCTCTTCAGATCGGTCAACAAGTCGGCCGCCGATCCCGCGGCTCCCGCGGTGACACCCGCGGTCATCAGGTTTGCAGTCGCGTTCTGCGGGATGGTCACGCCGTAGAAGAGCTGGGTGACCTTGCCCATCGCGCCGATGGGCGTGATGTCGGTCTCTCCGGTGGCGCGACAGGCGACGAGAGAGAGCACGAATGCGAACGCGACGGAGATGATGCCCCAGTACCACTGGATGCCCCATTGGTACTGCATGAGGAAGACGCAGCCGGCGCCGGACACGAGCGTGCCCATCGCGAACCAGGAGTTGGGAACCTCGATGGCGTCCATCGGATCGCCGGCCTTGCCCGCGGTGCCGACGCCCTTGACCATGGCGCCGAGCCCCGCGAACGCGCGCACGATGCTCCGCCACTGGAACGCGAAGGCGGTGAGGCCCGCGGTGACCATCATCGCGGAGCCGGTCCACAGGCCCCAGGCCTTCACGTTGCCCGGCGTGGCGGCGGCGGTCTTGATGGCCCCGAGCGCGTGCATCTCGGTGAAGACGCCGTTCGCCTCGAGCCAGGGCCCCATGATCGCGTAGAGGATGACCCCGCCCGCGGCCATGGACAGGCTGGTACGCATGCCGACGATCGCGCCCGCGGCGATGAGCAGGGGATCGCCGGGGAGGACGATCCCGAACTTCTCGGCGCCGGTCTTTCCGAACACGCCGTACTCCGCGGGGAGAACGTACTTCGCGAGGACGGGAAACCCGAGCTTGGTCATGAGCGCGGCCTGGCCGTTGAGCAGCCACGCGATGACGGCGCCGACGCCGAGCGCGACGAACAGCGCCTTGCCTTTCTGCACGGCCTCGTCGCCGGCGGCGTGGAGGCTCTTGAGCGTCTCCGCGGCGGCGATGCCGGAGGGGAACTTGAGCTGCTCGCGGTTGATCATCTGGCGCTTCATCGGCACCGCGATGGACACGCCCAGGAGGGCGAGGAACGCGGTCCAGGCGAAGAGCACGCCGAACGGGATGTTCTCGCCCGTGATGATGAGGTAGGCCGCGATGCAGCTCACCATCGTGCCGCCGGTCGAGTACCCGGCGCTCGAGGCGGTGGACTGCATGCAGTTGTTCTCGAGGATCGACATCTGCGTCTTCGCGAGGCCGATCTTCAGGAAGCTGGTCCAGATGGCATAGGACAGGATGCAGGCGGTGATCGCCACCCCGAGGCCCCAGCCGGTCTTCAGACCGACGTAGAGGTTCGACAGCGACATCACGCCACCGAGGAACATTCCCATGACCACCGCACGCGCGGTCAGCTGCGGCTGGGTGTCGCCCTGGTAGTAGTTCTCGTACCAGACGCGCTCGCGATCGTCCTCCGGGATCGTGGTCAGATCGATCGTGCCCTTGGGGGCGGACGCGGGCGTGAGATGGCTCTCCATTCGGACTCCTGGACGACCGGCGGAGTCTACTCCACCGGGGCCAGGGACGGTGTCCGCGGACCGCGAGCCTCCGGCTACGGCAGCTCTCGGAGGGCCGCGAGCACCGCTTCGGTGTGGCCGTCCACCTTGACCGGCTCGAAGATGCGCGCGATGCGGCCCTCGCGATCGAGCACGAACGTGACACGACGCGGCATGCCCATCACGCCGCGGACGCCCCAGCGCTTCGAGAGCTCGCCCGACGTGTCCGCGAGGAGCGGGAAGGCGAGGTTGAACTTCTGTGCGAAGGCGCGATGGCTCGCCGCCGCGTCGCAGCTGACACCGAGCACGATTGCGTCGCCCAGGGCGGCGCCTCCGGAGGAGAGCGCCGCGTCGCGGAAGGAGCAGGCCTCCTTCGTGCAGCCCGGCGTGTCGTCCTTCGGGTAGAAGTAGATCACCGCGGCGCGGCCGCGCAGATCGTTGACGTTCCACACCTTTCCGCTCGCGTCGGCGACGCCGAGCTCCGGGGCGGCGCCGCCCTCCTCGAGGTGGGTCTTTCCGCCCAGGCCGAGGGCGTCCTTCAGGCGATCACGCAGTCCCATGGGGCTCCTTGGTCGCGGCGGCGCGTCGGAGGCGGTCGTTCACCGCGTCTCCAAGGCCCCCGGGTTCGGCCCACTCTGCCACGATCACGTCCGCGCCACGGGCGTCCAGCGCGCGGAGGGCTTCGTAGAGCGCGTGGGCGTACTGTTCGGAGGGCAGCGCACGCAGGATCTCCACCCGCAGGCCGAGGGCGCGGTGGCGCGCGGCCTCCGCGTCGGGCTCGGCGGTGGCGACGAGCGCGGCGCGGGGGGCGTAGTGGGCGGCGAGCGTGCCGGGTGCGGCCGTGCGGCTGGTGCGGGCGAGGGGCCCGAGGATGGCCTCGAGCGCCTCGATCGGCACTCCCCCGGGCCGAAGGACCGCCGCGACGGGCCCCGTGAGGTCGACGATGGTGCTCTCCACCCCGACCGGGCAACGGCCCCCGTCGAGCACCGGAAGCTCGGGGAAGGCCGTGAGCACGTGCTCGGCGGTGGTGGGTGACAGGCCGCCGAAGCGGTTGGCGCTCGGGGCGGCGAAGGGGAGCCCGGACAGGCGGAGCAGCGCCCGCGCGAGCGGGTGGGCGGGCGAGCGGACGGCCACCGTTGCGTGCCCGCCGGTCACGGCGCCCGGCACGTGCGGGCGCTTGGGAAGGACGAGCGTGAGCGGACCGGGCCAGAACGTGGCGGCCAGGAGGCGCGCGCGATCGTCCGCGAAGGCGTGGACGTCGGGGTCGTCCAGGGTGTGGACGATCAGCGGGTGGTCGGTGGGCCGGCCCTTCGCGGCGAAGATCTCCGCGACCGCCGTGGCGTCGAGGGCGTTGGCGGCCAGGCCGTAGACGGTCTCGGTGGGGACGCCCACCAGCCGGCCGTCACGGAGCAGACGAGCGGCCTCCGGGAGATCGACGAGGGGCATCGACGCGCGTAACCTGCGGGGGAGGGGGCCGGGCCCCCTCCAGGATGCCCTCGGAGATCCACCCCAGGATCGCGGCCCCGTGGGTGTCGAGGCGCCCGGGCAAGAGCGTGCCGTCTCCGTTCATCCGACCATCCCGCGCCGCTGCCACCATGCGCCGCGCGTGCCATGCCATGCGACCGTGAACGTGGTCATTCTCGGCCTGTAATCGCAGGTAACGACCGGAAAAGCCGCCCACCAGCTCGACCGCCTCGCGACCCTCCCACACCCGATCGTCCCAGGGGTCGAGCTTCGCGAGCTCGCCGTCCGGCCGTCCGGGCGGCACCAGCGAGAACCGATCCGCGGGGCCCTCCGCGTCCGCGAGCAGCACGATCCGCGGGTCTCCGAGGTCCAACGCCGCTCGGAGCGCGGGGACCACGCCCGCGGACCACGTGAGGAGCCCGACGGGCCGCCCCTCGGCGAGCGCCGCGGCGAGCACGGCCCGTGTCTCCGCCACCGTGCCTGCGCTGCCGGGGGGCCGCTTGCCCTCGCTCCGGGCGAAGCTCCAGGCCGCGAGCCCCGCCTCCGCCAGCGCCGCCTCGGCGAAGCCGAAGGGGGCCAGCCCCTGGCCGATCCCGCTGCCGCCGCCGTGCACGAGCACGAGCACGGCGCTCGGATCGGAGGGCCCGACGCGCCGCGCGACCACGGAGCCACCCCCCACGGTGACGCTCCGTGTCTCTGGCGCGGGCCCCAGGCGCTGCTCGTAGCGGAGGCCGAGCCGGTGGGCAGCGCCCAGGAGGCGGTCCAGCCGCCCGAGCCGCGCGCTCTCGGGCCCCTCCGCCCGGAACCCCGTCGCGATGGCGCCGCTCGGCTGCAGGCGCGCCCCCAGCCGCTCGAACAGCCGCGACAGCTCCTCCAGCGCCCGCGGGCCGGCCGCGCCCATGACGTCGTGCTCGTGGAAGGTGGCCCCGAAAAACGCCCGCGCCCCCGGCGGCGCGGTTCGCGCGGACGCCGCGGCGATCCGGGACCAGAGCGCCTCCCCGTCCAGCCGCCCCGGCCCGACCTTTCGACCCCTCCGCTCGAGCACCCCCCAGTGGAAGGGGGACACGGAGACGTCGAGCCCGACCAACCCGGCGATCGGCTCCCACGCGAGCCAGCCCTGGTAGGCGAACACGATGTCCTCCACCCGATCGGTCACGACGCCTGCGCCCAGGGCCCGCGCTTCGTCGAGCAGCGCGCGGCGCCCGGCCGCCCCCACCTGCACGAGGCCGGGCGCCGCGACGGTGGCGGTGCCGCCTGCCCGCACGACGGCGTCTCGGGCCGCGCGGAGTCGCTTCCCATGGGCATGCCAGCCCACTTCGTGCCCGCGCGCCGCGAGCTCGCGCAGGAAGCCCGAGCGGTCCCGCCCGGCGAACCCTTCGCGCACGCGGAACGAGAGCCGCCCCCCCGCCGCCTCCGCGCGCCTCGCCAGCCCGTCCAACGCCGCAGCGGTGTCCGCCCACCGGTTGCCCGCGCGCCAGAACGGCGCGGCGTCGAGGGCCACGTCATCCACGTGGACCTCGATCCAGACGGGAAGCTCCTCGGAGCGAGCCACCGTCACTCGACCGGCCGCGGCACGACCAGATCGATCGCGTGGCGCACCACGTCGATCCGCCAGGAAGCCGCCGCCACCCACTCCTCGCCGTCGATCTGCGCCTCCACGACGCCGCCCGGGCGGTCGAGGACGCGCAGCCGGAACCAGGGCGCGCGGATGATCGGGGTGAGCGGCGGCAAGCCCGGATCGAGCTCGTGGACGGGCAGGCCCTCGAGGGTGACGACCGCACGGCCGATCCACTCGTTCCGCCCCCGGAAGGGCACCAGCTCCATCTCGCCGTCCTCCGGCGAGGAGGTCGGGTCGAACACCCAGGAACCAGCGTAGACCCGGGTGTTCTTCAGCACCAGGTCCGTCAGCCCGTCGAGGAACACGGTGCCCGCGGCGGTGGTGACCTCGACCTCGAACTTCGTCACCTCGACGTAGCTCTGGAGGAGCGCCCGCAGCACGGCGCCCGCGTACACGAGCTGATCCCGGTAGACCTCGCGGACGATGGGGATGCCGGCCACCAGGCGCCGATCCTCGTTCCGCATCCGGAGGATCTTCGGCGAGATGCCCCAACCGAGGCTGTCGAAGAACCAGTCGGTCGCCATCTCGGTGTCGAGAAAGTCGTAGGCGGTGACGCGACCGGCGTCGAGCGGCACGGTGTGGCCCGCCGCCACGGTGCGCACGTTGTCCTCCAGGTAGCGCTCCGCCGCGTACATGCCGAACGAGCGGCCCTGGTCGTTCGCGGTGCCCGTCGGCAACAGCGCCATGGGGATGCGCCGCCCGCTCTCGAGCAGCCCCCGCCCGACCTCGGCAAAGGTGCCGTCCCCTCCCATCGCGATCACGGCGCCGTATTCATTACCGGCGAGGGCTTTCGCCACGTCCGCTACCGTTTTTCCTTCGGGACGGGTGGACAGGAAGGCGTGCGCGACGCCGTGACGATCGAGCAACCTTCGCGCTTCATCGATACGCTCCGCGTTCTTCCCGGACTGCGCGGTGGGGTTGCCGACGAGCAGGTGCATGGGGAGCATCTATCTCGGGTCCTCGTGTCCAGAATGTTCCCACCCGCAGACCATCCTTCGCCTCGCCGGTTTCTTCCGGACTGGTCACTCCGTCTGCTCAGGCTCGTGCTCCGCTTCGTCGACGCCCTCGTGCCCCGCGCGGAGGATCTCGCTCCGGCCCTGCTCACGGGGATCATCGGGCTCCTTCCGCTCACGATGCTGCGTGCCTGGATCGCGAGCGCACTCGCTCCCGAGGCGACCCCCACCGACATCTGGCGCGTGCTCTTCGGCGAGATCGAGGCGTGGTGCCTCGTCGTGTTCGTCGGCGCCCTCGTCATTCGCCACATGCCCCGCCGGCTTCGGTTCCTCGGGCGCCTGGGCGTGCCCGCGTTCGGCACCTTCCTCCTCATCCTCTCCCTCACCGAGCTCACCTTTTTCTCCGTGACCGGCGGCCGCGCCGACGTGGAGGTGCTCGCCTTCGCGCTGCGCGACCTGCCCCAGATCGCGCCGGTGTTCATGTCCGAGGTGAAGGGGTGGCAGGTCGGCGGGCTCCTGGCCGCCCTCCTCGTGGGGCTCTCGCCGGCCCTCGTGCGGGTCCGCGGCGTACCGTCTACCTACGGCCGCACGGCCCTCCTGCTGATCCTCCCGGTAGTGTTGTTGGAGGTCGACGGTCGGCCTCGGCCGCGAAAGGACCTCCGCATCCTCCAGGCGAGCCTCATCGAGCAGCTGTGGTGGGACGGCCTCGAGCGCCTCGGCGACGAGACGATCCCGCCCGCGGCGGAGGAGCTCGAGCCGATCCGCCTGGTGCGCACCGAAGAGCGGCCGCCCTTCAACATCGTCCTGGTGCTGCTCGAGTCGGTCGGCGCGCGGAGCACGTCGCTCTACCCGCCCGAGGGGCATCCCGACGAGAAGCCGGTCTACCTGACGACGCCCAACCTCGCGGCGCTCGCGGCGAAGGGGCGCTTGGTGCGAACCGCGTACTCGGTCGTCCCACACACCTCCAAGGCGCTGATCACCACGATGTGCGGCACCTGGCCGCAGCTCGTCTCGGAGATC
This sequence comes from Pseudomonadota bacterium, assembly GCA_030685065.1. Taxonomy (GTDB): domain Bacteria; phylum Myxococcota_A; class UBA796; order UBA796; family SXON01; genus CAJBVW01. Next base: position 72,041 of record JAUXQH010000072.1, read on the forward strand.
CGCGAGGCGGGCCCCGGGAGCCTTCCGGATCGCTGCCTGCCGAAGCTCCTCGGCGAGCTCGGATACCGCAGCGCCTTCTTCCAGACCGCGCACGAGGGGTTCGAGAACCGCGGCGCGCTCATCCACCGCATGGGGTTCGACCAGTTCCGCTCGCGCGACACGCTGCGGGGGCCGTTCGAGACCGTGAACTACTTCGGCATCGAGGACCGCGCGATGCTCGACCCGGGCATCGCCTGGTCACGCGCCGCCCAGGCCGACGGGCAGCCCTTCTTTGCCGCCTACCTGACGCTCACCTCGCACCACGACTACAACACCCCCAGCTACTGGGGGCAAGAAACGTACCCACGCGTAAACGCACGGCAGATGCAATACCTCAACGCCGTGCGCTACGTCGACGACTTCGTGGGCAAGCTGGTCGCCGGGTACGAGGCGGCGGGCCTCGCCGACAACACCCTGTTCGTGTTCCTGGGCGACCACGGCGAGGCCTTCGGCGAGCACGGGCGGAGCATGCACGATCTGGTCATCTACGACGAGGGGCTGCGGATCCCGATGGTGCTCTACGGGCCCGGCGTGCTCGAGGGGACCGACGCGATCGAGGGGCCGCGCCAGCAGATCGACATCGTCCCCACCCTGCTCGGGATGCTCGGCGTCAAGGCCGAGGGCGGGTGGCTGCCCGGGACCAGCCTCCTCGACACGGTGGAGGACGCCCGGACGCTCTTTCACTCGTGCTGGCGGTCGCATCGCTGTCTCGCCCGGCGCACGGGCGACAAGAAGATCGTCGACCACTACCGCGACGCGCCCATGCAGTACTTCGAGCTCGCGACGGATCCGATCGAGAAGGCGGACATGCGGGCTGAGCTTCCCCCCGAGGCGCTCACCTCGGCGCGCGCCGACATGCGCGCGTGGCGCGCCCGCGTGAACGGGCGGTATCAGGCCCTCGAAGCACGCTCCCTCGCGGCACTCCAGCGCCCGGACGACGCCCCCGCGCTCGCGACGTGGGCGGGCAAGATGGACCTCCTCGGGTGCACCCTCCTCACGCCCGAGGTGCTCCCGGCCGAGGCCGTGTGGGTGCGCTGCCGCTGGCGCGCGAACCAGGAGCTGGCTCAGGCCTGGCGCGTCGACCTCCGGCTCGAGGGCGCCGAGTCCGAGAAGCTGTTCGAGCCGGTCCTCGCCGACCTGCCGCCGTTGGACGGCCGCCTGCCGACCTTCCAATGGACGCCCGGCGTCTCCGTCGAGGATGACCTCCGGGTGTTTCTCCCTCCCGACGCCAAGCCGGGCCGCGCCCGGGTGTCGGTGGGGTGGGAGCGCTACGGGGACGGCGCCATCGCGATGGACGGCGGCGGGGAGCGCTACGACGTAGGGACCGTCAGCGTCCTCCCGCCGCTCCACCCCTATGACGCCGCCACGGCCAACGGCGGGGTCCTCGAGGTGCCCTCCCAGGATCCGGACGCCGAGGACAAGTAGCCCCGCGGGGGCCGGCCCGGTCAGCCGCCGAGGTAGGCGGCCCGGATCGCGTCGTCGTCGAGCAGCTCCTTGGCCGGACCCGACTGCTTGATCGTGCCGGTTTCGAGGACGTAGCCGGTGTGGGCGATGCGGAGCGCGAGGTGCGCGTTCTGCTCCACGAGCAGCACGGTGACCCCCTCGGCGTTGATCGCCTGGATCGTCTCGAAGATGCCCGCCACGATCACCGGGGCGAGCCCCAGCGACGGCTCGTCCAGGAGGAGGACCTTCGGCCGCGCCATCATCGCTCGGCCGATGGCCAACATCTGCTGCTCTCCGCCGGAGAGCGTGCCGGCCTGCTGGGCCATGCGCTCGCCGAGGCGAGGCCAGATCTTCACGATGCGGTCGATGTCGGCGGCGATGCCGTCCTTGTCCTTCCGGATCCAGGCGCCGAGCTGGAGGTTCTCGCGCACGGTGAGGTTGGGGAACACCTGTCGGCCCTCGGGCGACTGCGAGATGCCGCGCCGCACGATCTCGTGGGGTTCGAGGCGGGTGATCGCGGCGCCGTCGAGCGTGATGCTCCCGCTCTTCGCCTTGACCAGCCCCGACACGGTGCGGAGGAGCGTCGTCTTGCCCGCCCCGTTGGCGCCGAGGAGGGTCGTGATGCGTCCGTGCTCGACGTCGAGGTCGACCGAGTGGAGGGCGTGAATCTGGCCGTACCAGACGTCGAGCGCCCGGATCGAGAGGGCGCGGACGGAGAGGTCATCGGGCGTGGTCACGCGGTCTCCTGGTGCACGTCCGCCCCCAGGTAGGCCTCGATGACGACGGGATCCTTGCGGATCTCGTCGGGTGTACCCTCCGCGATGCGGGCGCCGTGGTCGAGCACGGTGATGCGCTCGCAGATGCCCATGACGACGGCCATGTGGTGCTCGATGAGGAGGATGGTGACCCCGAAGGTCTCCCGGACCCAGCGGATGAGGTGCATGAGCTCCTCCGCCTCGGAGGGGTTCATGCCGGCGGCGGGCTCGTCGAGCAGGAGCAGCTTCGGCCTGGTCGCGAGCGCGCGCGCGATCTCGAGCCGGCGCCGAAGGCCGTAGGGGAGGCTGTCCGCGCCGAGCTCGGCCATCGGCAGGAGCCCGAAGGTATCGAGCAGCTTACGGGCTTCTTCCTCCGTGCGTGCCTCGTCCGCCAGGTAGCGGGGGGCGCGCAGCACCGCCTCGAAGAGGTTGGCGTGCAGGTGCCGGTGGAACGCCACCTTCACGTTGTCGAGCACCGAGAGCCCGGCGAAGAGCCGGATGTTCTGGAATGTGCGCCCGATGCCGGCCGCCGCGATCCGCGTGGGCCCGAGGCCGACGATGGACGTCCCCTGAAAGCGGATGTCGCCCTCGGTCGGAAGGTAGATGCCCGTGATGAGGTTGAAAACCGTCGTCTTTCCGGCGCCGTTCGGACCGATGAGCCCGTAGAGCGCGCCCTCGGGCACGGACAGGTCGAGGTCACACACCGCGCGCAGCCCGCCGAAGCGGATCCCGGTCTTCTGGAGGGCGAGGAGGGTCATGCGGCGGCCTTGGTCGTGGTGGCCGGGCGCCGCCGGAACAGGTCGGAGAGCTCCTTGCCGCCGAGGAGCCCCTTCGGCCGGAGGATCATCATGCCGATGAGCAGGAGCGAGTAGATGACCATGCGGTATTCGGCCACCGGCCGGAGGATCTCCGGGAGCGCGGTGAGCACGGCCGCCGCGAGGAGCGGCCCCGAGAGCGAGCCTGTGCCGCCGAGCACGACCATCGCGAGGATCTCGATGGAGCGCTCGAACTGGAACTGGCTCGGGAAGATCGACGCGCGGTAGTGCGCGAGGAGCCCGCCGGCGATGCCCGCCCAGAAGGCGCCGACGACGAACGCGATCACCTTGGCCTTGGTGGTGTCGACCCCGAGCGAGCGCAGCGCGATCTCGTTGTCCCGCACCGCTTCGAACACGCGGCCGTGCGCGCTCCGGAGCAGGTTGCGGATGAACACGGTGCCGAGGAGCACCCAGGTGAAGGTCCACCCGAAGGTGGTCGCCACCGGGAGCCCCGTGAGGCCGGCGGCGCCGCCGAGCGCGGCGGTGTTCTGGATGACGACGATGATGATGCCGTTGAAGCCGAGCGTGACGACCGCGAGGTAGTCGCCGGTGAGGCGCAGGCTCGGAAGGCCGACGACCACGCCGGCCAGCGCCGCCGCGAACCCGCCCACGAGCACGCCGATCATCGGGTGGAGGCCCGAATGCAGCGTCATCATCGCGGCGCTGTACGCGCCCACGGCCATGAACCCGGCGTGACCCAGGCTGAACTGGCCCGTGAACCCGAGGACGAGGGCCAGTCCCATCACCGCGAGCAGCGCCATGCCGATGCGGATGATGATGTCGGTGAGGTACGGGTCGGTCCACGGGACGGCGTACAGATCGAGCGCCCACACCGCGCCGATCGCGACGGCGAAGGCGACGTAGCCGAGGATCACGCCGCGAAGCTCGACCGCCCGCGAAGTCGCGGGAGGGCGCGGGGGAGCCGAGCCCGGCATCAGACCTTCTCCACGGTGGGCTTCCCGAACAGGCCCGTGGGCCGGTAGAGGAGGATGCAGATGAGGAGCAGGAACGCGATCGCGTCGCGGTAAGTGGACGCGAGGTAGCCGCTCACGAAGGTCTCCGCGAGTCCGAGCAGGAGCCCGCCCGCTACGGCGCCGGGGATGCTCCCGATGCCCCCGAGGACCGCCGCCACGAACGCCTTGAGGCCCCCGGTCATCCCCATGTCGGGGCGGATCGTGTGCTTGTCGAGCGCGATGAGCAGCGCGGCGGCGCCCGCGAGGACCGAGCCGATCGCGAAGGTGAAGGAGACCACGCGGTCGACCGGGATGCCCATGAGCGCCGCGGTGTCCCGCGAGTGGCTCACGGCCCGCATCGCCCGGCCGATCTGCGTGCGCTCGACGATGTAGTGGAGCGCGAGCATGAGCGCGATGGTGACGCTGAACGTGAGCACGTCCTGGCTGCGCAAGGCGAGGCCGTCCGCGAGCTGCCACTGCTTCTCGGGGAGCAGGGACGGGAAGCTCTGGAGCGCGCCGAACGCGAGCAGGCCGACGTTCTGGAGGAGGAGGGACACGCCGATCGCGGTGATCAGCATGTTCAAGCGGGAGGAGCGCCGGAGCGGCCGGTAGGCGACCCGCTCGATCGTCATGCCGAGCACGGCGCAGAACGCCATCGCGCCGATGGCGACGACGATCACGCCCGGGATGGTCGGATTGGTGTCGACCCCCAAGAGCCGAGCAAGGTACAAGGCCGCGAAGGCGCCCATCATGTACACCTCGCCATGGGCGAAGTTGATGAGCTGGAGCGTGCCGTACACCATCGTGTAGCCGAGCGCGATCAGGGCATAGATCGCGCCCAACGACAGCCCGTTGAGGAGCTGTTGGAGGAAGAGGGTCACCGACTACTTGGCAGGAGCGGGGGCAGCGCCCTCTGCGGGGGCCGGGGCGCCCTCGATGGTGGCCGTGGCGGCTTCGGGGGCGGCCGCGGCGCCTTCGGCCGGCACGGGGGCGGCGGAGGCACCCGGGGAGATCGACTCGACGAACCGGGGGCCGTCCTTCGTGACCTCGACGACCACCGCCGGCTTCTCGGCGTTGCGGTCCTTGTCGATGGTGATGGTCCCGGTGACGCCGGGAAAGCCCTTGACGCCAGCGAGCTCGTCGCGGAGCGCGGCGCGCGCGGCCTTGCGCGCTCCCTCGGTGGCGGGGACGGCGGAGCGGTCGGCAAACGCGGCTGCGTGGGCCGGGTTCTTCGCGACGGTCGTCATGGCTTGGTACAGGATCTTGGCCGAGTCGTACCCGAGCGCCGCGAGCCCGTCCGGCTTCGCGCCGTACTTCTCCTGGTACTTCTTGATGAAGTCCTGCACGATGGGGCTCGGATCGTCCACCGAGTAGTGGTTCGTGTAGAAGCCGCCGACGATCGCGTCCTGCCCGATCTCGACCAGCTTGTCGGAGTCCCAGCCGTCCCCGCCGAGCAGGATGCCCTTGTAGCCGGAGTCACGCGCCTGGCGGGCGATGAGGCCGGTCTCGGTGTAGTACCCGGGGACGAAGATTGCGTCGGGGCTCTTGGACACGATGTTCGTGAGCTGCGCCTTGAAGTCGAGGTCGTTCGCCGAGTAGGCCTCCTCCGCGATGACGGTGCCTCCCAGGCTGACGAAGGTCTCCTTGAAGTACTGCGCGAGGCCCACCGAGTAGTCGCTCTTCACGTCGGTGAGGACCGCCACGGTGCGCACGGCCTTGGTGTTGTAGGCGAACTGCGCGGCGGCGGTGCCTTGGAACGGGTCGATGAAGCACACCCGGAAGATGTAGTCGCCCACCTGGGTCACCTTCGGGGAGGTGGACGAGGGCGAGATCATCGGGACGCCGGCGGCCTGCGCGAGGGGCGCCGCGGCAAGCGAGGAGGACGAGGCCACCTCGCCGAGGAGGGCGACGGGGCGGTCGCGGGAGAGCAGCTTGTTCACGGCCGTGGCCGCCTCTTCCGGCAACGAGCGGTCGTCCTCGACCACCATGCGGATCTGCGCGCCTGCGATGCCGCCCGCGGCGTTCTGCTCGAGGGTCGCGATCTCGATCCCGTTGCGCGTGGAGAGCCCGAACGTGGCCGCGCCGCCGGAGAGCGAGCCGAACTGCCCGATGACGATCTCCTTCGTTTCGGGGTTGCCGCCCGCGCACGCGGCCAGGAACGTGGTGAGCAGGACAGTTGCGATGCGCACGGAGCCTCCTAAGGGTCGCCGATTCTATTGATTCGGAGGACGGAGTCAACCGGCGGACGGGTCCCGAGCTTCCAGGATGGGCGCCTCCTCGGGGCGGCCCCCATCGGCAGCGCCAAAAAGACGCTCCTTGAAAGCTATGAATCCGAGACTCGCGCCTTCTGTCGCCCGGGGCCCTTGCTCGCCGCGAGGGGGCCGATTAGTAGGCGCCGCGATGGCTTCGTAGCTCAGTTGGTTAGAGCACGCGGTTCATACCCGCGGTGTCGTAGGTTCAAGTCCCACCGAAGCCACCATCTCGAACAACCGCCCGCTCGGCCCCACGGCTGGGCGGGCGGTTGTTGCGTTCGGGGGGCCGAGGGCCGAGCGCCGGGGTGTAGGCCGAACGGGCCCGAAGCGGATCGCCGGTTCGGGCGCGGAGCCGCGGGGGGCAGAGCCCTGACCGCGAGGGCGCCCCGGGCGCGCCCGACGACCCAGCCGCGGGGCCGCGCGAAATACATTCGCGTCCCCGTCGGCGTCCGTGTCACCCCTTTCGCGCGCCGCTTCGATTCGAGCCGAGGCTGCCCCTCCGCACTCCCGCGCGCCCAAGCACGAAGCACTACGCCGCGCCCGCCCAACGTGAGCAACGCGCCCGCTTCCGCGCCGCGTCGGGTCCGAAATGTCGATTCCCCAGTGGATATCGAAAGGACAGCCGGAACGTTTGCGAGGGTGCGAGCGAGCGAGAGGGGAGCGTGCTGGTCGAACGGGGTGCCGCCCTCGACGTATTTCACGCAGTATTTCAATGCGCAGGTACACTGACCCCCTGTCACAATCCGGTTCGCTCTGATAATACGCGCCGATGAGCAACTCCCCGGTCGATGACACCCTCTCCGCATCTTGGTGGCCCGAACTCCTGTCCGTAAAGGACTCGTTGAGCTGGGCAGCGCTCTCCGCTCGATTCGGAGCGAGCGCGAACACTCTCCGGAGCGCGCTCGCGTCCGTGGGACAATCGAAAGCTCCGATGGCACCCGGACGCAAGCGGAAGGGCTCGTCCGCCGCCTCCTCGCCTTCGGGAGCCGCCCGCGGCTCTTCTGGCGCGTCGAGCGCAAAGTCCGCCCCGGCCCGCCAGGCTGCCGCCGCCAAGCCGGCCAAGCCGGCAGCGGTTGCCAAGCCCACGGCCTCCAAGAAGGCGGTCACCGGCCCCGCGGATGCCCTCGCGCCTTTCCGCGCGCAGCTCGGGAATGCGCCGGACGCCGATGTCGCCGCGCGCGCGGGCGTCTCCGTCGACGAAGTGAAAGCCTACCGTCGTGAGCGCCAGATTCCGGCCTACCGTAGCGCGCCCCCGGCACGCACCGGCGCCGTCGCGGTGGGTGCGCCGGTGGCTCCTCGCGCCAAGGCGAGCGATTCGGATTCGGTGGTGCGTCGCCGCCGCACCACGGACGAGGGAATGAAGGAGGTGGTCGTGCGCACCCCCGCCGCGGAGCCGGTCGTCGTTTCGGCCCCGGTGGTCGCCGATGCGTCCAATCCGTTGGAGTCCTTTCGGGATCAGCTGGGGAAGGTGGCAGACCATGTCATCGCCCTCCAGGCAAACGTCGACCGCACGGTTGTCGGCGCCTGGCGTCGCAAGCTGGGCGTCCCCGCGTATGACGGATTCCGTAAGCGCAAGTCGGGTGACGAGGCACCCCCGGTGGCCACCAAGGCGGCGGCCCCCAAGGCCGCCCCCAAGGCCGCCCCCGAGGCCCCTTCCAAGCTCGTGGTGACGCCCGAGCCGGGCATCGCCCCGCTCCAGCCGGTGGAGCCCGCCAAGCCCGCGGTCACCAAGGCCGCCGCGCCCTCCCGCGCGGAAGCGCCCGCAGCCAAGGGCAAGCCGGGCCGTCGATCCGCGATCGACGCGTTCTTCAGCCTCGTCGGCAAGCAGACCGACGCGGAGGTCGCCGCGAAGGCGAACGTCTCGGTGGCGGCCGTGACCCAATACCGGATCCGCCGTGGAATCCCGGCGGCCGGTCGGGTTCCCTCCGCCGCGAAGGCGGCGGCGTCCTCTCCGTCCAAGGCGGTGGCGAAGGCCGCCGTCTCCCCGTCCGCGGCGCAATCCTCCTCCAAGGACGTGCGTCACCGTCGCTCCAAGCTCGACGCGCACGCGCACCTGGTGGGCAAGTTGTCGGATGCCGAGGTGGCGTTGCTGGCGAATGTGTCGTCGGAGGGGGTCCGTCAGTACCGCCGCCGTCACGGGATCATCGCCGCGGGCAGCCGCGCCCCGGGCGATGAGTCCGCGCCCGTCACCAGCGCGGTCGCCGCGCCGATCGCCGTGGTCGCACCGGTCGCGCCGGTCGCCCGTGTCGCCCCCGCGGCGGTGGTCGCCCCCGCGGCGTCCGCCGCCTCGTCGAGCGTTGCCTACAGTGTCATCGCCCACCACGGGGACGAGAGCCGTCGCTTCGTCGCCATCGGCGTGGATATCCGCGACGCGCTCACCCGCGGGATGTCCTCCCTCGACGCGCGGGCCGACGGCCCCTGGGTGATTCAGTCGGTGCGTCGCCTCTGTGACGCGCTGAGCTAAGGGTCTTCCGCGGGGAAAATCCCAAGCGCCCGAATCGAGCGGCGCCGGTCTCTGACAGAGACCGGCGCCGTTCGTGCGTTCGCGCCCACCGCCGGCGCAGCGGTCGATCGCGCGCGGCCCCGCCCGGCCCGTGCTTGACCGCGACAGCCCGGGGCGCACCTTCCCAGGGAACAGCGGGGAGGCCCCATGTCGGAGGGGACACAGACCAAGGCGCCGGGGCGTTGGAGGAAGCTTCGCGACGGGGGCCTGGGCCTCCTCATCGGCCTCGTGATCGGCGGCCTGTTCGCCGGCTTCGTGTATGTCGACGGGCGCGAGCGCCTCGCCGCATTGGACGCGAGCCGCGCGGCGGACGCTCGGGAGGTGGACGAGGCGGTCAAATCCATCCAGCAACAGCTCGACGCCGCGCGCTCCACCGATGCACTGCTCCGCGCGCGCATCGCCGCGGATCTCGCGTTGGCCGAGCTCGAGCGTGCCAACTTCGGGCTCTCCCGCGAGCAGCTCAGCTACGTGAACGTAGCGCTCGCCCAGGTGGAGCCCGAGCTGATCGGGGTGGACCGCGGGGCGTTGGAGGCCGCGCGCCTGCTCGTCGACAGCACACTGGTCGGGGCGGCCCCCGACGTGGCGGCGCAGCGCACACACCTGCAGGACGTGGTGCGCGCGCTCGACGCCCTCATCCCGCGCGATCAGCGGGGGTAGTTACTACGCTGTTGCCGCGCCGAAGCCGGCCGCGCCACATCATCCCGTACATCCGGAAATCGCCCCGCAGCGACCACAACGGGTGCTGGAACGTGGCGGGCCGGTTGCGCTCGATGATGAAGTGTCCGATCCAGGCCGGGCCGTATCCGACGATCGGCAGGGCCAGGAACAGGTACGGGTTGAGCGTGAGCACGGCCGCGGCTGCGGTGAGGAGCACGGCCGTGGTGCCACCAAAATGCAGCCACCGGTTCAGCGCGAGGGCGTGCTCACCCAGGTAATAGGGCCAGAACTCTTCGAAGTCTCGAAATACGCGGTCGGTTGGCATGAGGGGCCTCTGCGTTGCGGCTAACCCGCGGCCCGCCTCGGGCTGGCACATCCGATGGGGACGGGCTCCCAGGCGCCTGGGCGGCGCGCCTGCGGACGGGGTAGGCCTGGGACGCGATGGATCGATCCGCCCCCCGTGTCAGCCCCGACGCTCGTCCGCACGAGGGCGGGCGCGCCTCCGTATCGGGTTCAGCCGTCGGCCCGGCGTCGGGTTCCGCCGCACCGTTCGTGGGGCGTTGCGGGCAGCTCGCCTCGCTCGGCGCGGCCCTCGGCGGCGCGCGGCGTGAACCGGTGGTGCGTATCGTCGACGGCCGCTCCGGCGTCGGCAAGTCCACGCTCGTACACACGTTCCTGCGCGGTGTGACGCGCGAGGATCCGGCCGTCATCGCCCTGTTCGGGCGGTGTCTCCCGCGCCGCGAGGCGCGGTCGAGCGCGCTGGACAGCCTGGTCGATTCGCTGGCCCGCTTCCTCCGTACCCAGCCCGCGCAGGTCCAGGAGGCCGTCGTCCCGCGGCATGCCGACGCCCTGCTCCACCACTTCCCCGTGCTCGGGGGCGTCGAGCGGATCGCCTTCCGGTGCGGGGCCCCCGGCGCGGTGCTCGCGGACCCCGCCGAGCAACGGCGGCGCGTGATCGGGGCCCTGCGGGAGCTCCTCGTGCGGGTGGGCGAACGCTGGCCGCTGGTGCTGTTCATCGATGACGTGCACTGGAGCGACGCGGACACCGCGGCGCTCTGGGCGGAGGTGCTGCGCCCGCCCCAGGCGCCGCCGATGCTGCTCGTGCTCGCGTGCCGACGGGAGGACCTCTCGTGCAGCCCGCTCCTCGCCCGCATGCTCGAGCTCGCGCGCGACGAGCAGGATCCCCTCGACATCGGTTTTGTCCACGTGGACGAGCTCTCGGCGGAGGATGCCCGCACGCTGGCGCGCGCGTTGGCGCCGTCGCAGGGCGCGGCCGAGCACGCCGAGCACATCGTGGCCGAGGCCGGGGGCGACCCGTACCAGATCGATCAGCTCGCGCTCGCTCCGCGCGCGCTCGATCGGGCCGGGGGACCCGGGCCGACCCTGGGGTCCGGCGGCACGCTCGACGCCGTTGTTCGTGAACGCGTCACGACGCTCTCCCCGCCCGCGCGACGCCTGCTCCTGACCCTGGCCGTCGCGAGCGGCCCGATCGCGCGCTCGATTGCCCATCGCGCCGCTGGGCTCGATCCGGGGCTCGATCCGGGGCTCGACTCCGGGTTCGATTCCGGGCTCGACTCCGGAGGCGCCGGGCCGCTCGACCTCGACGCGCTCGCGCGGGCGCACCTCGCGCGGACGGACGCCGGTTGCCTCGAGATCTGGCACGACCGGGTGCGCGCGTCCGTGCTCGGGGAGCAGGAGCGATCCGCGCGGGATGCGTGTCACCTCCGCCTCGCCGCCGCGATGGAGCAGGCGGCCGAGCCCGACGCCGCGGCCCTCTCCGCGCACCTCGTGGCCGCGGGGGACGTCGCGCGCGCCGCGCCCTGGTGCGTGCGTGCGGGGGACGCCGCCATGGCCGCGCTGGCCTTCGAACGCGCCGTCGGCCACTACCGTGACGCCCTCCTCCACGGTCGCCACGGCCAGGGTGCCCCGAGCCCGGGCACCGCGACTCCGCTCGAGCTTCAGCGTCGCCTGGCCGGGGCGCTCGCGGCAGCCGGGCGGGGCGTCGAATCCGCGCGCGTCCAGCTCGCGGCGGCCCCGTTGGCCCCGCCCGCGGAGGCGTACGGGCTCCGGGCGGAGGCCTCGCTCGAGCTCCTCCTCCACGGGCAGATCGAGGAGGGCAGGGCCGCCCTGATCGACGCCCTCGGCCGCGCGGGGTTGGCCTGGCCGGAGAGCCCGTGGCAGTCGCTGGTGTCCGTCCTGTGGCGGCGCGCCTGGCTTTGGATTCGGGGCGATGCGCTCCGGCGGCGGGCGGCCCGCGCGATCGAGCCGAGCGTCTCCGCCCGCATCGACGCGGCCTGGTCCGCCGCCGCGGGGCTCGCGACCGTGGATCCGCTTCGCTCGGCCGACTTCCACGCGCGCGGGCTCCTGCTCGCGCTCCGGGCGGGGGACCGCGCCCGCATCGCCCGCGCCTTCGCGATGGAGCTCCTCCGCAGCGCCGCCGGTGGGAGCCGCGCCCAGGCGCGGACGCGCCGCCTCGCGTGCGAGTCGGAGGCCCTCGCCGCCGAGCTCGACGATCCGCGCACCACCGCGGGCTCCCTCCTTCACCGGGGTATCGCCTCGTTCCTGTGCGGCGAATTCCTCGAGGCGAGGGCCCTGCTCGAGCGCGCGGACGAGGAGCTCCGTGCGCGCTGCGTCGGCGGCACCTGGGAGCGTGCCACCCTCGACCGCGCCTACCTCCGCGTGCTGGCCTCCCTCGGAGACCTCCGCGCGATCCTCCCGCTCACCCGGGCCCACCCCCTCGTGGCGCTGAGTGACGACGCGCCCGAGGGGCTGATCGACGATCTCGACGCGCGCCTTCTCGCCCAGCCGGGGCCCTGCGGCGCGGGGGCGGGTGACCAACCCCTCGCGCACCTGCTGGCGACCGCCGAGGTCGATCTGTACGAGGGCCGGCCCGCCGAGGCGTGGAACCGCGTCGCCCGGGCGTGGCCCGGGATCGTGAAGGCGAGGCTGCTGCGCGAGCAGGTGTCCCGCGTGGAGGGCGCCTTCCTGCGGGGCCGCTGCTCCCTCGCGGCGCAGGCCTCCCTGCCCCGTGCGGATCCGCGCCGCGCCGAGCTCCTGGCCATCGCCGACGCCGAGATCCGCGCGCTGCGCGACGAGGACGTTGCCTGGGCTTCCGCGCTCGCGTCGCTCCTCGAGGCCTCCCGCGCCCGGATCGCCGGCCGTCCCGAGGCGCCCGTCTCCCTCACCCTCGCCGCCGAGCGGCTGGACGCGGTCGGCATGCGGCTCCACGCGATGGCCGCCCGCCTGCGGGCCGCGGAGTGGGCGGGACTGCCGTCTCGCGCGGCGCGCGCCGCCATGGAGGAGCACGGGATCCGCGATCCGGATCGCATGGCCCGGCTGTACGTGCCGGAGCCCGCGCGGGCGCCGCGTCCTCGAAGGGAGCTGCCCCATGAGTAGCGGCGCGGCCGGGGCAGCCATAGGATCGGCCGCATGACCGAAGCGCTCCACGAGCCCCTCGCGCTCCCCGAGGTCGTGCGCCTGTCGCTGGCGCGTCACGACGATGCCCGGGGCAGCTTCGCGGAGACGTGGAGCGCGCGCGCGTTGGCCGCCGCGGGCATTCGGGCCGCGTTCGTGCAGGACAACGAGTCGGTGTCCACCCGCGGTGTGCTCCGCGGTCTGCACCTCCAGCGCCCGTCGGCGCAAGGGAAGCTCGTTCGGGTCGTGGTGGGGGACGTGTACGACGTCGCGGTCGACCTGCGGCCGGCGTCCCCCTCGTTCGGGCGGTGGGTCGGCCTCACGCTCTCCGACGCGCGGCCCGAGGCGCTCTGGATCCCCGCGGGCTTCGCGCACGGCTTCCTCACGCTCTCGGAGCGGTCCATCGTCGCCTACAAGGTCGACGCCCCCTACGTCCCCGGGGCCGAGCGCGTGCTGGCGTGGGATGATCCGACGGTCGGCATCCAGTGGCCGCTCGCGCCGGGGGTGGCGCCGGTCCTCTCGGAGCGGGACGCGCGGGGCGAGGCGCTCGGGCGGTTTGGAGGGTGAGCCGCACCGAGGGTTCGGGCGCGGCCCGGCGGACGCCGGGCCCGGTCCCTTGCGGGCTCGGCCTGCGGCCTCGGTCGTCCGCGCGAAGCGCGCGGACGGACCCGCCGCGCGCGGACGCGCGGCGGCCCTCCAGGCACCTCGCGCGCGGAGCGGCGCCCCGGCGCTCGGGTCACTCCTCGGGCAGGTCGTCGAGCGTAGGCAGGCGGGCACCCTTGTCGCGTGGCCGCCCGGAGAGCGTGATGCACACGAACCCTCCGATGATCATGGGGCCCGCCGATGCGAGGGTGGCGGACCCCATCACGAGCCACGGCGTCGCGGCGCTCGCGTGCGCCGAGGTGGCGACCACGTCGCCCTCCAATGCGGCCGACTGGGCACCCTTCAGCTCGTTCTGCCAGACCACCATCGAGAGGACGCCAAGGGCCAGGGCACCTGCGCCCCCAGCCAGGAGGCCGTTCCCCGTGCGTCGGAGAGGGCGTAGCGTCGGATCGATCGCCCCCTCGGAAGCCATTACGCGGTCTGGGAGGACGTCGTGCTCGTTCTCCTCATAGTCCCGCTCGGTCACGACGGAGATCGGCGTGCCGTCCGTTCGCCGGACCGAGACCACCTGGAACAATTCGACGGCGGTCGTGCCACCGGAGGCTTCGAGGGTGAGCGCGTTCGACAGTTCGGACGACAGGGGCGCCTGCCGCAACACGCCCGTCAGCGCCCCCGCGCGCGTCGTCACCACGATTTCCTTGCCGACGAGCATCCGCCAGGCGCGATCGGTCAGGCCCCGGTAATCTACGGGCGGCGGCGGCGGCGGGACGAATACGAGCGGGCCGGCCACACGCGCCGCCTCCACGTCTTCTGCGGTCGGGAAAGCGCCCTCGCTGAGGGCACCGATGAGCGACGCGGGCACTCCCGAGCGCAGGAGTCGAACGATCTCCGTCGCGGGGAGCGGCCCCACATCCCGAGCGATGGCCTCGAGCGCGCTGGGTGACATGCCTCGTTGCGCGGCGATCGCGAGATCGTCGACAGAGTAGGCGAGCGCGTAGGCGACGAGCGTCAGCAGCATGTCGCCGCGTATCCTTGCCCCTTTTCCCTGTCACACCGCGTCGATGCCGGGCGGCGGGCTACCGCACCACCCCGCCCCGCACCGCCGCCGCAAACCCCTCGGGATCCACCGGTGACACGAGCACGGGCCGTACGTCCGTTCCCACGACGACCATGTTGTCGGCGCGGGTGACGAACGCGCGGACCATCGTCCAGTCCGCGTCGAGGAACCAGCCCGTGTGGCCGAAGAAGCCGGAGGAGCCGAACAGGCGCAGGCGAGGCGGCGGCGCGGGGAAGCGCGCGGTGCCGTCGAGCCGGACGGTGTGGGTCGCGCCGAGGCGAGCGTGCACGACGAGGCGCCCGCCGCGCACCTCGTAGGCGATCGGGCTCTGACGCACGGCCCAGAGGAACACCGGGCCGAGGACCAGGGCGCCGAGCGCGAGCCCCCACCGGGCGTCGGGCGCCGCGAGGGACACGACGAGGAGCCAGAGCGGCACCAGCAGCACGAACGTGGTCGAGATCTTCATTCCGATCGAGAACGGGAGCGCGGGAAAGATCAGCGGACACCTCTGCCGGCGGTTGGAACACGGGATCGACCCCTGCCTACGGCTCCGTGTTCTCCTCCGGCTTCTTGATCGGCCGCCCGTCGAGCCCGAGGTCGGGGTTTCCGAGCTGGTCCATCGGCGCCGCGAAGAAGTAGGGGAGCTTCCGCTCGGCCTCGACCTCCTCGGCGCCCTGGGTCGCATACGCGGCGCGGCGCGCGAAGCGATCTTCGGGCACGCCGGCCCACTGCTCGCGGTCGTTCATCACGGTGGCGAGCCCCGCGACATCGTTCTCGGCGGCGAGCCCCTGCACGCGCTTCCGGGACGAGGTCGTGTAGTCGCCGCGGTAGCGGAGGTCGACCAGGGTGTCGCGCACGCTGGGATCGGCCTTTGCCAGGTCGACGTCCCCATACGCCTCCTGGGTGTCGGGCTTGTCGGAGATGCGCTGCACATCGGTCGACATCTCGCCGTACGTCGTCTCGAACAGGGACTTCTGTTGCTCGGGCGAGATCCCCGCCAGCGCGTCCTTGTTGTCGGTGAGCCACGTCGCGGCGCTCTCTCCTTTCTTTCCCGCCGCCTGCGCGTAGGCCTCGGCCTGCTCCGGATCGATTCCCGCCGCGACGAAGTCCGCGACCGTCTTGTCGTGGGTGTGCTGCCCCACGTCGTACCCGCGCCCGATGGTCACACCCGACGCGCCCGGCGGGCGGTGGGCGGTGCGCGAGTGGTAGCGCCCGCCCTCGGTCCCCTCCGCGTCGAACGTGAGCTGGCCGCGCGAGACACTGTAGTTCTCGCCCTGGTCCTTCGTGCCGAACTGCCGATCGTAGGTGCCCTGGTGCTGCTGGGACACCCAGTCGCGCACCATGGAATTGCCCCCCCCGCCCGCCTTCTGCATGCCCTTGAGGGAGGGGCGCAGCTCGGGGTCGAAGAACACGTCCGGTGCACGCTCCTCCTTTCTCGGGTCGGGCCGCGGAGTGGGGATCTGGCTCTGGCTACGCTTGGAGGTGGTGCCCATGGGCGGAGAATAGCACAGCGGCGACCTCCCCGAACGCGCGATCAGGGTCGTTCGCGGCGGCGCTTCGGCCCGGATAACGGGGCGTATGGCTACCCGCTCCGATCCCAGATCCGCCCGAATGGTGCTCATCGACGGCACCTGGCTCACCTACCGTGCGTTCTTCGCCATCCCGTCCAATTTCCGTACGGCGGATGGACAGCCGACGAACGCGATCTACGGCTTCGCGACGATGTTTCGCAAGCTCTTTTCGGGCAAGCGGCCGACCTACGGCGCGGTCGTGTTCGATCCCCCCGGTCCGACCCAGCGCGAGGTTGCCTACCCCGCCTACAAGGCCCAGCGCCCCGCCATGGCCGATCTGCTGAGGTCCCAGCTCGCCTGGATCGACCGCCTGGTGGCCGCCCACGGTTTTCCGATCCTGCGCGTGCCCGGGTGGGAGGCCGACGACGTGATTGGCACCCTCGCCCGCGAGGCGAAGGAGGCCGGGTACGAGGTGGTCGTGGTGTCGGGGGACAAGGACTTCGCCCAGCTCGTCGGGGATGGCGTGCGGCTCTTCGACCCGATGCGGGACGTGACGTACGACTCGGAGATGGTGCGCAAAAAGTGGGGTGTGGCCCCCGAGCGCATCGTGGATCTGCTCGCGATCCTGGGGGATACGGTCGACAACATCCCCGGCGTTCCCGGGCTCGGCGAGAAGGGCGCGACCCAGCTCATCACCACCTACGGCGCGCTGGACGAGATCTATGCGCACCTCGACGAGGTTCCCGGCCGCGCCCGCTCCGCGCTCACGGAGCACCGCGCCCTCGCCTACCTCTCCCGCGATCTCGCCACGATCAATCAGCGCGCCCCCATCGACGTGACGGTCGAGGGGCTCGCCATCCCCACGTTGGATCCGGCGGCCCTGAACACGTTGTATCGGGCGCTCGAGTTCCACTCGCTCCTCACCGAGGGTGGGCCCGAGGTCGACTCTGTCACCCTCGTCGACGGCCTGCCCGACCTCACCGCGCTCGTCGCGATTGCGCCGGTCCTGGGGCCCGCCGAGGGTGGGGCGGGGGTATTGCTCAGGCTGGCCCTGTGCCGGGAGCCCGGCAGCGCCCACATCGTGACCGACCCCGCGCCGATCGCCGCGTGGCTGTCCAATCCCAATCGACCGAAGGTTACACACGACGCGAAGGCGCTCGCGAAGGCGCTCGGGCGGATTGGGATTCCCCTCCGCGGGTGCGATGACACGATGCTCGCCTCGTTCCTCGTGGACCCCACGGCCAACGTCCCGCACCGGCTCGACCAGGTGAGCCGTGCCTACCTCCAACAGGCGCTACCGGCCGATCCTCCGCCCGAGATCGCGGCGGACGTGATCGCGCGGTTGTGGCCGTTGTTGGAAGCGAAGATGGAGGAGGCCGGGCAGCTCGACCACTACTTCGACGTGGAGCTGCCGCTGGCGTTCGTGCTCGGAGACATGGAGACCGCGGGCATCCCCGTCGATCGGGAGGACCTCGCGCGGCTCGGCGTCGACTTCACCGCGCGGCGCGAAGAGGTGGAGGGGCGCATCTATGCGCTCGCGGGGCACCCGTTCAACGTTGGGAGCACCGCCCAGCTCGGCGCCGTGTTGTTCGAGGAGCTGAAGCTCCCTGTCATCAAGAAGACCAAGACGGGTTGGTCGACCGACGCGGAGGTGTTGGAGGCGCTCGTACCCAAGCACCCCATCGCGGCGCTCCTCCTCGAGCAGCGGATGCTGGCCAAGCTCATCAACACCTACACCGACGTGCTCCAGAAAGCGGTGGATCCGCGGACGGGCCGCGTGCACGCCACCCTCCAACAGACAACGGGGGTCTCCGGACGCCTCATCACCACGGACCCGGATCTGCAGCGCACCCCCGTGCGTACGCCCGAGGGGCGTCGTATCCGTGCCGCATTCGTCGCCTCGCCGGGCCACTCCATCGTGTCGGCCGACTGGAGTCAGATCGAGCTGCGGGTCCTGGCCCACTTCTCCGGTGATCCCGCGCTGATCGAGGCCTTCCGTACCGGCTCGGACGTACACCGGCGCACCGCGAGCGAGATCTTCGGCGTACCCGCCGACCAGGTGACCCCCGCCCAACGCAACATGGGCAAGACCATCAACTTCGCCACCATCTACGGCCAGGGCGCCACCGCGCTCGCGTCGATCCTCGGGATCCCGCGGAAGGAGGCCCAGACCGCGATCGAGCGCTACTTCATCACCTACGGCGGCGTCCGCAGGTGGCTCGATCGCACCATCGCCGACGCGACCGCGTGTGGCTACGTCACGACGCTCCTGGGGCGCCGCCGGTACGTCCCGGAGCTCTCCCGGTTGAATGCCCAGGACCGCACCGCGGGCGAGCGTATCGCTGCCAATACGCCCATCCAGGGCTCCGCGGCCGACCTGTGCAAGCTCGCCATGCTCGAGATCGCGGGTAGGCTCTCGGGCATGCGGACGCGCATGCTCCTCCAGATCCACGACGAGCTCGTGTTCGAGGCGCCCGACGACGAGGTGGACCGCGTGGTCGCCATCGTGCGCGAGGCGATGGAGCACCCGTGCGAGCTGTCGGTGCCGCTGGTGGTCAACGTGGGCGTCGGCCACAGCTGGGCCGACGCTCACTGACCCCAAACAAGCCTGGCGCGCTACGAGACCGCGTACGCCAGGTTCGCCGCGACGCCCGCGTACTTGTGGGCCGGGCGGATGAACGGGCTGTTCCAGCGGCGGCTGCCCTTCACACGCGCCTTGTAGGTCTCGACGTCGAGGCCGGTCTCCTCGAGCGCGGCGGCGAGCTCCTCCTTGGCGCGCTGGCGTGCCTTGAACAGCATCATCTGCACGCGGCTCTGCACGTTGACCTTGCCGTCCCCCGTGGTCTCGATGGGGAGGAAGATCGACTCCGGGTACATCGTCTGCACGATGGTCTGGACGCCGTCGCTGACGCCCGACGAGGGCATGCACCCGAACGGCTTGACCGAGATCGTCATGTGGTTGACGCGATCCTGGACGAAGTGGATGAGCTTGCCCACCTCCATGTGGCCCTCGCCCCCGCGCACGTTGTTGTCGTAGTGCTTGGCAGCCAGCTCGGCCACGTGGTCCATGTTGGGCAGCTCGTAGCCGTGCAGCCCGAGGATGTTGGCGTAGGTCTGGAAGATGCCGCGGACGGCGGCCTCGGCGGCCTTGAGCATCCACAGCTTCTTGGTGGCGTCCTTGTCGGCGAGGCCCTTCTTCGACGCGTCGTCCTCCTTGAGCGTCATGCGCAGGAGGGTGTCATGGCGGTTCTCCCAGACCATGAACAGGAGCCAGTTGGTGATGCCCTGGACATCCACCTCGGCGCCCTCCTGCTCGAGGAAGCGCTGGAGCCCGTAGTTGCCGTCGCCCTCGGTGGTCATGGCCCAGAACTCGCCGATGACGCTCACCACCGGCTTGGGCTGGGTGCGGTCGACCTGCACCTTGCCGAGGATGCGACGGCACTTGTACAGCGCGGCCGAGACGCTGGTGTGCTCGCGGAAGGCCTTCATCAGGAGGGCCTTGCTCTCGCCGAGCGCGCGATCCGTGGCGCCCTCGGACACCTCGTACGGGCGCATGCGGTACCCGGTGAGGTTGAGCACATCGCCCGCGATGATGGCGCGGACGATGCCGAACACGAACTTCTGGTCGATGAGCAGGCCCGCCTCGTCGCCCGTGGCCTGCTTGATGCCGCCCTGCTGCTGGAACAGGAGCACGCGGAAGCCATCGAAGCCCGCGTCGCGGAGCGCCTTGCGGTACTCGGTGGTGTACATGCCGAAGCGGCACGGGCCGCACGCGCCAGCGGTGATGAACACGTAGTTCTTGATGATGTCCTCGGTCGAGAGGCCCTTGTCGTCACGCAGGCCGACGAGGTGCTTCACGAGGTTGCCGACCGTGTAGTACGTCGGGTTGCACTGGCCGCGGTTGCCGAACTCCTTGCCGAATTGGAGCGAGGCATTGTCACAGGGGTCGAGCAGCTCGACCGTGTAGCCGAGGCCGGAGAGGGCCGCGCCGACGAACTGATCGTGGGCGAGGGTGAGGCCGCTCACGAGCATGGTCGTGTGCGGACGGTCGGAGGCCCTGAACTCGGAGTTGGAGTGGACGGGCTCCACCCATTGTTCGCGGCCGATGCCGAGGCTCTTGGCCTCCTGGGCGGCGAATTCGGCGAGCTCCTGCTCGATGTCCTGATCTTCGTTGATGGGGGGCATGAACACTCCTGGACGTGTCGGAAGGGGGGAGAGGCTGAAAGTGGAGCTTGTCTGTAGAAGAGACGGCTACTTGGCGACCATGCCGACGTCGGCCGTGCCGGAGCGGCGGGCCTCGAGCTCGCGACGCTTCTCGGCGACGCGCCGGGCCAGCTCCACGCGCTTGTAGGACTGATCCTTCAGGTCCTCCTCGATGCGCTTGAGTCGGTACACGTAGGTCTTCACGCGGATGGCGATCGAGCCGCCGGGCTTGTTCGCGTCGATGTCGTGGAGCGCCGAGTAGGGCACCTTGGCCACGCTGACGATCTTCTCGACGATGCCGTAGGTGGGCGCGTCATGCCCACATTTGAAGGAGGACAGATCGAGGATCGCGACGTTGGGGTGTCGCGACGCGAACTTGACCGCCCACACGCGCTGCGCCGAATTGGCGGAGAAGTTCTCCGGCCACACATCGGTGACGCCGAGCGGGTCCTCTCCCTTCGCGAAAAACCTGCCCAGCCAGGCCGGATCCTTGGGGATGCTGCGCATCGAGAGGATGGGGTAGCCGAGGACCTGGAACTCCTCGGGGATGCCGTGGTTCAGGCCCGGATCGTTGTGGTAGGGCCGGCCGATCACGAGGACGGCGAGGCGGTGCTCCCGCTCCACCTGCTCGAGGATCGCCTGGCCCTTGACCTGCAGCAGGCGGTCGAACTCGGCGAGCGCCACGTGCCCCTCGTCCGCCGCGAACTCCACCTCGTCCTCTGTGACACCGAGGCGCGGGCCCCAGATCTCGAAGAGGCGGCGCTTCATCAAGTTGGGTTCGGAGAAGGAGAGCGCGGCGTCGAGGTACTCGATGCCAGCCTTCGCGAAGAAGTCCGTCTCCTTGGTGAACGCGGCCTTGAGCACGTTGGGGTTGCCCGCCACGATCGGGCAGGACGTGTTGTCCTGCGTGCCGGTCACCCAGTTGGGGACGTGCGTGAGGCACGGGTAGTAGATGTAGTTGAGCGGGCCGCGCTTCGGATCGGTGTGCGCGTGGTTGAGCAGCTCGTGGATGTGCGACTGCGTCACCTTGCTGGGGAAGCACGGGTCGATCGAGCCGTAGCGGCCGCCCTCCGCCCAGCTCTCCTCGGTGGTGGCGTTGCTCCACACGATGTTCTCCTTCGGCACGCCGAGCGTCTCGAAGAAGGTGCGGAAGAAGGGGCCCGTCGAGTACATGTTCAGCACGCGCGGGAGGCCGATGCGCGTCTGCGAGAGATCGGCGTACGAGCGCTGGAAGCCGCGGTTGAAGGCGCGGCGCGCGACGCGGAGGAAGGCGAGCTTCTTGACCTGGACGTCGGACTTGGAGCTGCCGGCGGGCGGGAGCGGATTCGGTACGTAGAAGTGCCGGAACGCGAGCGTGGCCTCGTCGTGTACGAGGTTCGGGAACTTGCCACGGATGGCCGAGCGCTCCTTCGCGAGGATCTTCAGGGCCTCCTTGCTCTCGACCGTGCCCTTCTCACACGAGAACCCGCTGATGTAGCGGCTGGTGCGGCCGTCGGGCGTCTCGGTGTCGATGAACGTGCGCGAGCAGTTGTTCGGGCAGAAGTGGCACTGGGTGGTCTCGTCGTTGCGCGAGACGTACCGCAGGTTGATCGCCTGGTCGATGCCGATGAACGTGGAGTGGCCGCGGCGCTTCACCGTGCGGAGCGTCTCCATCGCGGCGCCCAGCGCCCCGGCTTCGCCGCAGTGCGGGTGCACGTGGATCTCGGCGTCCGGCACGCGGGCGGCGATGTAGTCCACCTGCGCCTTGACCGCGGCGAGGTTGCGCTGGGTGCCGCCCTGGAGCACGAACACCTTTCCGAATTGGGCGAGGCGCGGCACCTGCACGACGTACTGCCACACGTTCTTCGGGAGCACCTGGGCGAGGCCGGAGAGCATCTCCGGGGCGGTGAAGCCCTCCTTCTGGAAGTTGACGCGGTCCGCGTCGAGGAACACCGCGCAGCCGTAGGAGAACTTGGGCGACATGTCCGCGGAGAACGCGACGTTCGAGTACTCGGTGAGCGGCACGCCGAACTGATCGGCCATCGCCTGGAGCAACATGCCGTTGCCGGCGGAGCACTGGTTCGAGAGGCGGAAGTCCTTGACGTCGCGCTGGCCGTCCGGCGTCTCGCGGAGGAACACCACCTTGATGTCCTGGCCGCCGATGTCACAGATGACGTCGACGTTGGGGAACACGCTGACCGCCGATTGCATGTGGGCGACGGTCTCGACGATGTTCACGTCCGCCTTGACGGACTCCTCGAGCACCGCGGCCGCGTAGCCGGTGGCGCCAAAACCGAGGCACATGAACGTCGAGCCGGTGTGCTCGTAGTAGCCCTTGATGTCCGCGAGGATGTCCTTGGTGTCCTGGATGGGATTGCCCTTGGACAGGCGGTAGGACTTGTAGAGGATCTCGCCGTCCTCGTCGACCACGACGGCCTTGGAAGAGGTGGAGCCGCCGTCGAGGCCGATGTAGCCACGGACGATGTCACCCTTGCCGAACACGCGGGGCATGAAGGTGGGGATCGTGTACTGCTTGAGGAAGGCCTGGAGCTCTGCGTCATCCTTGACGAGGGGGCCCGCCGCGGCCCCGGCCATGCGCGCGCTGCGGCCGTTGAGCAGGTAGTCCTTCATCCCGTCGAGGCCCTTGTAGAGGGACTCGCCCTTGTCCTTCGCCTCGATGAGGCCGTACATGACCGCGCCCACGGCGGCGTAGTACTGGGCGTTCTTCGGGGTGAACACCAGCTCCTCGATCGGGATGTTCTTCGGCCAGTCAAAACCGCGCTGCTCCCACGTCTCGGGGATGCGCATGCGCCAGCACTCGACCAGAAACGGCAGATAACAATTGGGTCCGCCCAGGAGCAGGACCTTCGGCCGAAGCGTGTTGCCACGCGTCAGCACGGAGAGGTTCTGGTGGACGATCGCGTCCGCGAGCGAGTTCATGATCTCGCCGCTGGGAATGCCGCTCTTCACGAGGTTGACGATGTCCGTCTCGGCGAACACGCCACACTTGGCCGCCACGTGGTGGAGCTTGCTCGGGTCGAACGGGAGCATCTGGAGCTCCTCGTTGCTCATCCCGACCTTGATCATGCACTTGTCGATGGTGGCGCCGGTGCCGGACGCGCACTTGTCGTTCATCGACGTGAGCGCGGTGCGCTGCTTCTTGCCGTCCTCGCCCTCGGTCTCGCGGAACATGATGATCTTGGCGTCCTGGCCGCCGAGCTCGATCACCGCGTTCACGTCGGGGTGCATGTGCTCGACCGCGATCGTGACCGCGTTGACCTCCTGCACGAAGCGACCGCCGAGGGGCGCGATGAGCGGACCGGAGCCGGAGCCGGTGCCGAAGATCTGGATCTCGGTCGCGTCGGGGTAGGCCTCCCCGATCCGCACCATGAACTCCATGACCTTCTCGGGCTGGCGCGTCTCGTGGCGCTGGTAGTCCGACCAGAGGATCTCGAGGGTGTCGGGGTTGATGACGACGGCCTTGACCGTGGTCGAGCCGAC
Organism: Pseudomonadota bacterium; assembly: GCA_030685065.1. GTDB lineage: Bacteria > Myxococcota_A > UBA796 > UBA796 > SXON01 > CAJBVW01. The sequence goes on from JAUXQH010000072.1 coordinate 95,726, forward strand.
GTCCATTCCGATGGCGATGCGAGCGGGCACGAGGATCTCCGGGGCGGCGCGGGGCGGAGGTGGACTGACACGTCAGTCTACTTCCGGCGTAGCTGAAGCTACTCCAGCACCCCGGGCGCGGGCAAGCCGCATCCGTCATTTTCTGCGACGAGCGGGGCCTCGGCGGAACGTTGGACCAACGCTGGGATCCAGACCGCGAGACGCTACCGGCCGAGCAGATCGAGACAAGATGTTTCGTGGGCGGCCCGGTCGTGACGCGGCGAGGCCCCGGATCGGATAGGCCCGGACCCCCATGGCCCGCGCCCGCCCGATCGATCCCGACTCCCGCCGAGCCCAGCTCGTGAGCGCCGCGCGCCAGGTGTTCGCCACGAAGGGCTACCACGCGGCCGGCGTGGCCGACATAATCGACGGCGCCGGGGTCGCGCGCGGCACCTTCTACAACTACTTCGAGAGCAAGCGCGCCATCTTCCAGGCCGTCCTCAACGAGCTGATGGAGGGCGTCGTCGATGCCGTCGCGCCGATCGACGTGACCCGGCCGGTGGCGCCGCAAGTGCGTGACAACCTGCACGGCGTGGTCTCGATGCTCCTCGAGATGGGGGATGGCGCGCGAATCCTGTTCACGGACGCGGCGGGCATCGACGCTGAGGGGATGGAGACGCTGGGAGAGTTCTACGGCGCCGCTACGGGGCGGATCGAGCGGGCCCTGCGCACGGGGCAGGACCTGGGGCTCGTGCGCGAGTGCGACGTGGGGCTGATGGCGAGCTGCCTGCTCGGCCTGCTCAAGGAGCCGGTCTACCAGGGCCTCCTCCGCCGTCGCGTGTTCGACGCGGACGGCCTGGTGGACACCATCTTCTCCCTGGTGGGCGGCGGGTTGATGCGCCCTCCTGATGCTGCGGCCTGATGCGCCCTCCTGATGCGTGCGGGGCGCGGGCGCGCTAAACCCGCGCGATGCCTACCTCCCGCTTCTTTGCCCTCGTCCTCCTCGCCTCTTGCGCGCCCCGCGCGGTGGCCCCGCCCCCCGTCGCGGTCGACGTAGCCCCGGCCGCGCCGGTCATCCCCGACTACGCGAAGGCGTTGGTCTCCGCGATGGATCCCAAGGCGAACGCCTGTGACGACTTCTACCGGTACGCCTGCGGCGGCTGGATGGACGCCACGCCGCTCCCGGCCGACAAGCCGCTCTGGGGCAAGAGCTTCTCGTCGATCCGCGACGCGAACCTCTCCGTCCAGAAGGCCACCCTCGAGAAGGCCGCGGCCACCCCGACGGCGGGGGACGCCGACTGGGCGAAGATGGGGAACTTCTACGGCGCGTGCATGGACGAGCCCGCCGTCGACGCCACCGCGACCGCCGCGCTCGCGCCGTACCTGAAGGAGATCGACGGTGCGAAGGACCTGAAGGGCGTGATGGGCGTCGCCGGCCGCCTCACCACGGTGGGCGTGGCCCCCTTCGTGGGCGCGGGCGTCTACAACGACTTCAAGGACCCGACCAAGAACATCCTCCACCTGACGGAGGGCGGCCTGGGCCTGCCCGACCGCGACTACTACCTCAAGACGGATGACGACACCAAGGCCCTCCTCGTCGCGTACGAGGCCCACGTGGCCGAGATGCTCGTGGTCGCGGGCGTGCCCGCCGCGGACGCCGCGAAGCAGGCCACCGGCATCGTCGCGCTCGAGACCGCCATCGCGGACGCCTGGGTGCCCCGCGCCGAGCTGCGCGACCCGGAGAAGGTGTACAACAAGCTCGATCGCGCGGGCCTCAAGAAGCTCACGCCCAAGCTCGCTTGGGACCAATGGCTGGTCGGCGCGGGCGTCGCCCCGACCGCGGTCGACATCAACGTCGAGACCCCCGGCGTGTTCAAGAAGCTGGAGGGCATCCTCGTCAAGGCGGACGTCAAGACGCTCCGCGCCTACCTGAAGTGGCAGCTCGTCCACGGCGTCGCGCCCCACATGGGGAAGTCGACCTATGACGCCCACTTCGCCTTCTACAACCAGAAGGTGATGGGCCAGAAGGAGCAGGAGCCGCGGTGGAAGCGGTGCGTGGGCGCGGCGGACGCGCTGATTGGCGAGCTCACGGGCAAGTCCTTCGTCGAGACCCAGTTCGCCGGCGACAGCAAGGAAAAGTCGCTCACGATGATCCGCGACATCGAGACCGCGTTCGAGGGCGGCCTCCCGGGCCTCACGTGGATGGATGACCCGACCCGCGCCCGCGCCGTCGAGAAGATGAAGAAGATCAACAACAAGATCGGCTACCCCGACGTGTGGAAGGACTACACCGCCCTCGCCATCACGCCGGGCACCCACACGTCCAACGTGCTCGCGGCGACGTCGTTCGAGTCCGCGCGCACCAGCGCCAAGATCGGCCAGCCGGTGTCGAAGGGCGAGTGGTACATGTCGCCCCCCACGGTCAACGCCTACTACGACCCCTCCATGAACGAGATGGCGTTCCCCGCCGGGATCCTCCAGGCGCCGTTCTTCCATCGCGACTACCCCGCCGCGATGAACTACGGCTCGATCGGCATGGTGATGGGCCACGAGCTCACCCACGGTTTTGACGACTCGGGCCGCAAGTTCGACGGCGACGGCAAGATGGTGGAGTGGTGGGCGCCCGAGGTGAGCGCCCGCTTCGAAGAGCGCGCCGCTTGCGTCGAGAAGCAGTACAGCGGCTACAACGTGGCCGAGGGCATCAACGTCAACGGCGCGCTGACGCTCGGCGAGAACATCGCGGACATTGGCGGCTACCGCGCCGCCTACCGCGCCTACCAGGCCCAGAAGGCGCCCTCGGCCAACGTGCCCGGCCTCACGGACGATCAGCTCTTCTTCGTGGCCGCCGCGCAGTCCTGGTGCGTCGTCGCGAGCCCCGAGATCCAGAAGATGCGCGCCCTGTCGGACCCCCACAGCCCGCCCCGCTACCGCGTCAACGGCCCCCTCGCGAACCTCCCCGAGTTCGCGGCGGCGTTCGGATGCGCGGAGGGCACGGCGATGCGGCCGGCCAACGCGTGCGAGGTCTGGTAGCCAGCGGGTTCAGCGTTCGCGCATCCTGACGGGCGCGGCTACTCGCCGAGCCGCGCCTGAAGGATCGCCAGCGCCGCCACGACCGCCATCTCCACGCGCAACACTCGCTTTCCGAGGTGGAGGAGCGTGGCGCCGTGGTTGCGGAGGCGCGCCCGGTCGGCAGGGCCCCAGCCGCGCTCGGGGCCGAGGGCGAGCACGATCGGCGTGGTGACACCCGGATCGTCGGGCTTCCAGCGGCCGAGATGGGCCTCGGCCTCGTAGTTGTCGAGCGCCAGGCAGACAGCGGGCTCCCCGCCCGCGCCCGATCCAAACGAGGTGAGCGCCTGGCCCAGCGTGTGTGTCCACGTGACGACGGGGAGCCGCGTGTCGAACGCCTGGGCCGCGCCCACGAGGAGGTGCCGACGCCACTCGCCGTCCCGCCAGATGGTGCTGGTGGCGTAGTTCGGGTCCGTGCGCTCGGTCGCGACGAAGTGAATGGCTGCCACGCCGCAGGTGGTCGCGTCGCGGAGGATGTCCCGTGCGGTCGGGGGGCGCGGCAGGCCGACGATCAGGGTGATGGGCGGGAGCGGCGGCGGCTCGCGGATCGGCACGAACGACACGATCAGCGCGTCCGTCGCGATGTGGTCGAGGGTGGCGGTGCCGATCGGCCCGTCCACCACGCCGGCATGGAAGGTGTCACCCTCGCGGCGGCGGAGCACGTCGAGGATGTGACGCGCGCGCGGGTCGACGCGGGGGAGCGGGGCGCCGAGCTCGGCGGGTTCGAGGAGGACGAGGTTCACGGGCGGCCGTCCCGAAGGAGCGCCCGGTAGCCGTCCACGATTCGCGCCGCATCCGCCTCGTCCGCCGACGCGGCGACGTATTCGGTGCTGACGAGGCAGTACGGGTGCGGCGGTTGCGCCAGGGTCGAGGCCGCCATGAGCGTCTGGGACAGATCGACCTCGCCCTCTCCGAGCGCCACCCACTCGTACTTGTTGGTCCCCCACACGAAGATGCGCTCGCCCACCCGCTGCATCGGCTGGGGGTGGAATTGGTTCCACGGGGAGAGGTAGCGCACGTCCTTGAGGTGGTAGGCGATCACCCGCCCCCCCCAGGCGCGCACCATGCGCGCGAAGTCCATCGCGCCGAGCAGATCGCCCTCGCTCGCGATGAACCGGTTGGCGGGATCGTCGATGAAGCCGACCAGATCCCAACCGGTCGCGCGCAGGCCGCGGCAACAGTGGTGCACGTCGTGCAGATCGGAGAGGTACTGGCCGTGGTGGATCTCGAGGCCGAGGACCACCTTTTTTCCGGTGCGCGCGGACAGCTCGCGGGTGCAGCCCTCCCAATATTGGATGGTGGCGAGGCACTCGTCGCGGAGCAGCTTGCGGATGTCCTGCCACCGCCCGGGAAGGCTCCGGGCGCGAGCGTAGAGATCACCCCCCAGGACCCGCAGGATGAGCGTGCCGTCGGGGGCCGCCTCGGCGAGCCGATAGGCCTGCTCGATCACGTGGCGGCCATACGCGCGGTCGCCGGGGACACAGGCGCCCATGTAGGCGCTGGTCATCGCGATCGGCACGCCGTGCTCCCAGGAGAGCGCGACCGCGCGGTCCACGGAGGTCGGGTCACCCAGGTCGAAGTCGGAATTGGTGTGGGCCACGGCCCAGGTGCGATCCGGGTCGGACGCCGCGGAGCGGCGCGAGCGCAGGTCGACGAAGACGGGAAAGCCGGCCTTGTCCGCCGCCGTGCGCGCGAGGCGGAACACCTCGTCGATCGGGCGATCGGCGATGAGCATCGAGTTGACGGCCATCGCGACGGGCACGGGCACCTGCTCGACGATGGCGCGCTTGTTGAGCTTGCCGGAGGGGAAGGCCGGGAGCTCGTCCCGGAATTCCACGACGCGCGGCAGCATCGAGGGCGGCAGGGCCTTGCGACAGTGGGAGAGGATGTCCTCGCGCGAGAGCGCCGCGCCCGGCATCGGCACGATCACCGCGCGGGGCACCTCGCCGCGGAGCGGATCCCGGGCGGGCACGACGACGACCTGTTTTACGCCCGGGAGCGCGGCGATCGCCCGCTCGATGTCGAGCAGGTACACCTTCACGCCGCCGACCTTGATCATCTCCTCGCGACGGCCGAGGAAGCGCAGGTAGCCGCCCTCCTCCTCGCGCACCAGATCCCCGGTGTGGTACCAGCCGTCCTTGAACTTCTCGGCGGTGGCGTCGGGGCGCTCCGGGTAGCCGCTCACCACGGCCCCGCCGCGCACGCACAGCTCGCCGACGCCGGTGCTCGGGTCCGTGTCGATGACCTTCACGTCGTAGTGGGCCACCGGCTTGCCGAGCATCTCGAGGCGGCGCTCGGGGTCCCAAGGCGGCACGTGCAACACGACGCCGGTTGTCTCCGTACATCCCCAGATCGGGATGAATTGGCAGCCGAGCGCCGCTTCGACGCGACGAACCAACTCGGGCGCGACGACGGCGCCGCCGGCTTCGCAGAAGCGGAGGGCGGGAAACGATTCGCCGGGCTGGACCTGCGTGAGGAGCAGATCGAACACGCTCGGGATCGCGAACACCCAGCTGACGGCGTGGTCCTGGAGGGTGCGGATCACCGTGCGCGGGCGCAGGGTGTCGAGCATCACCGTGGTCCCGCCCGTGGCGAGGGTGCGGGCGAAGTGCTCGTGCGGGTGGGAGTACGGGGCGAACAGGCAGAGGAACCGCTCGTCCTCCGTGAACGGGAACACGTCGAGCACCGCGCGCGTGTTCCATTGGATGTTCGCGTGGGTGGTCGGCGCCCCCTTCGGCATCGACGTGCTGCCGCTCGTGAAGTTCACGTAGCAGGGGCGGTCGGGGTCCGCGGACGGTGGGAGCGCGCCGGGGGCCCCGTGTGTCAGCTGGAGGAGGGCGGCCTCGCCGCGGATGACGCGCCCCGCGTCCCCGAGGATGCGGGCGGCGACGTCGGCCTCGGCGTCCTTCGGGGCGAACACCAGGTCGACCCCGCCGCGGCGGATCACGTGCTCGATCCGCGCGGGATCGGCGCCGTCGATCGGCGTGTAGAGCCCGCCGGCGCGGGCGGTGGCGAGGAACAACGCGGGCAGCTCCCAGGTGCGCTGCGGAAACGCGAGGACGTGGCCGCCCGGCGTGAGCCCCTGGGCCCGCAAGCCCGACGCCATCCGCGCGACGGTGGTCTCGAGCTCCGCCCAGGTGATGCGACGGTCCCGGTCGAGGATGGCGACGTGATCGGGCCGCCGCTCGGCGTGGAGGCGGAGCGTGGCGTCGAGCGTGAGGCGGGTGAGCTCGGGGGGCGTCATTTCGTGGCCCCCCCGCTCGGCGCGCGGTCATGCCGGCGCCAGCGATCGTCGGGGGCGTAGTCCACGAACAGGGGATGATCGTCCACCGCGTTGCGGAGGCGGCAGTGGAGGAGCCAGGTGCCGTACTGTTCGGGGTGGGCGCGCAGCCACCGCTCCACCACGGTGACGTAGGCCTGGCCGAGCGACTCCGGGGTGTGGCCGGACGGATCGATGGGCTCGCCGAAGTGACAGATGTCGGGCCCCTCGGCGGGGCACTCCACCATCGTCGGCACGATCGCGGCGCCTGTCGCGATGGCCATCCGATACGGCCCCGGGTTGATCAGCGCCTCACGCCCCAGGTAGGGCACCTTCATGAACTTGTTGCCGATCCGCCCGTCGAACGCGATGCCGACGATCTCGTTGTCGGCCAGCCGGCGGAACAGCTGCCGGAGCGGCGTCTCCATGGTGAGAAAACGCGCGGGCAGCCGATCCTCGCTCTCCTCGCGCACCCGCCGGGTCTCCGCCCGGAACCAATTGTGGCCGAACAGCTCCGGGTGCTCCGCGGCGACGTCGGCCGGGGCGAGCCCCCGCGCCGCGTACTGGGTGTAGGGGTACCCGGCGAGCGAAACCGCGGCGATCATCATCATGAAGTTCCCGGCGTGCGGAAACAGGATGATCGCGCCCTTCTTTCGCGCGAGGGCGGCGTCGAGGTGCGGTTGGTGCTCGAAGCGGAGGTAGCTCCGCCAGTTGTCCAAGGTGAGCTTGCCGAGCAGGAGCTCTTCGTAGTGGGCGCGGAACGCCACGCGGTAGGCGTCGCGCACCGCGTTCGCGCCGACCTCCCCGAAGGAGCGCCGGTACTCGTCCGCCATGAGCTCCCTCCCCGCGCCGGCCGCGAGGTGTTGGAGGCGCCACAACGGGAGGACGCTACGCACCACGTCGGGGCGTTGTACCGGGAGGACCCGCCGGGCCTGGACCCAGAACAGCCACCGCGCCACGTCCCCCGGGCCGACGGCGCTCTGCTTTGGCGCCCCCGCGGCCGGCGGCGGGCGCACATCCGGGGACGCGGGAGGCAGAGCGGACGGCGGCATGGAGCTCGGGGGAAGGGGAGCGCAGTATATCGGGCGCGGCGGCGCACCGAACACTCCGGGGCCGCCCCAGGATCACCCCGCGCGCACGACCAGGAGCCCCATCACCGAGACGAAGGCCCAGAGGACCACCCCCAGCACCAGGGGCCGTGGGCCTACGGTGGCCAGCGCCTTGCGCGAGACGCCCAGCCCCGTGAGGAACAACACCGCGCCCAGCGCCTGCTTGGCCGCCGCCGAGGCGAAGTGACCCGGCTCGACCAGCGCCGGGATCAGGGTGACGAGCGCGGCCGCGAGCAGGAAGGCGGGGATGAACCAGGGGATCGATGCCTTGCCACCCCGGCCCTCGCGCCAGGAGAGGGCGAGCGTGAGGGGGGCGATCCACAGGGCACGCGCCAACTTGGTCGTGGTCGCGATGGCGAGGGCGCCCCCGCCATAGGCGCTCGCGGCGCCGACGACCGAGCTCGTGTCGTGAATGGCGAGCGCGGCCCAGCGGCCGAACATCTCCGGCTCCATCCCGAGGGCGTGGCCGATGGGCGGAAACAGCACGAGCGCCGCGGCGTTGAGGAGGAACACGGTCCCGATCGCGACCCCGACGTGCTCATCCTTCGCGTCGAGCGCGGGGGCCGCCGCCGCGATGGCGCTGCCGCCGCAGATCGCGGTGCCCACGGCGATGAGCAAGGTGAGGACGCGATCGACGCCGAGCAGCTTGCCGAGGGCGACGCCGAGGGTGAGCGTGACGAGGATGCCCAGCGCCGTCACCGCGATTCCCTCGGCGCCTACGCGCGCCACCACCCCGAGATCCACTCCGAAGCCGAGCCCGACGACGCAGATCGCGAGGCCGTTCTTGACGAGGCGGGGCGTGACGGTGGGCCAGGGGTTGCCCCGGAGGAGCCCGACCGCGACGCCGGCCACCAGCGCGGCCGCAGGGGGGCAGCCCGGCACGAGGGCCACGAGCACGCCGAGCACGACCAACACCTTCGTCATGGGCCCGGCTATCGCGGGGCGCGGGGGCCGTCAGAAGTAGAACCGCCCGCCGATGCCCGCATCTACCCCGAACCCGGTGCTCGGGATCACCTGCACGCGTGGCACCACCTGCGCGAAAAGCTCGATGGGGAGCCGCTCGAAGAACAAGGAGGCCCCGACGGGCACGCGCGCCGACACGCCCGCGTTCTCCCCGAACATCCCCGGCGCCGCCGAGACCACGCCCGCGCCGAGCCCGATATAGAGCGGCATCCTCGTCCCGCCCGTCGGCTCGAGCACCCGCAGCGACTGGAGATAGTCGGCGCTAAGATCGACCCGCTCGGCGCCCAGATCCCAGCCGATCGCGCTCTGCACGGCGTTCCATCCGTTCGGCCGCCAGGCGAGCGACACGCCGGTGGTCGGCCCGAGGATGACTCCCGCTCCGAACGGACCCGGCTGGGCGGAGCGAAAGGGACCGGCCTGGGCATTCGCGAGCCCGACGAGGACCAGCAACATCGACAACATGTTCGCCTCCTTTGGACGAACCTACACACGATCCCCGACGGGCGAACGCGCTGCGCTTGCGTCGGAGGTGACGGGAGCGAGCGCGCGGACGGCCTACCCCTCGGTGCAGGCCAGGGACGTGTCGCTGGACCACCCGGGGTAGGGCCGCGCCTGCTTGATGTAGAGCGTGGGGGTGCCGGGGGTGGCCTTGTCGTCGAATTTCCACTCGACGTCGAGCGCGTACCAACCGTCGTCGCCGTAGGGCTCCTGGAAGAACCGGTGGATGGCGTCGAGCGCCACCGCCAGCTCATAGGCCTCGTCCGTGGTCAGGACGGTCTCTCCCTCCGGAAGGAGCGAGCTGTGTTGGATGTACACGATGGGCTGCCCGGGGCTGTAGTAGTAGTGCAGCCATGCGTCCGAGAGGACGCCGGGTTCGGGCGCGACCACGTCCTCGCTGCCCTCCTGCCCGTTGACGTAGAACGCGGGCTCCAGCCCCGTCGTGTCGTAGGGGTTGTTCGTGAGCGCCACGCCGTTTGCCTCCTCCTCCGGGAAGTTGGCATGCACGAGCAGCCCCATCCCCACGTCGAAGTGGTTCATCGAGTAGTACTCGCGCTCCTCGTAGGCGCGGGGATTCCAGACCTGGGACCAGACCTTCTTCACGGCCCACTCGATGCTGTCGCGTTGGTCGCCCGCGATGTCGGGGTGGCCGGTCTCCGAGTTGTACAGGCCGGCCCCAGTGAACGCGCCGAGATCCTCCGCGTTGGTGCTCGATCGGAACCGCGCATTCTCTCCGGGGAAAACCGCGGCGGCCTTCGCCACGATCATCGCGACCACCTCGGGGCGCATCGGCGCGGCGCGCATCTCCTCCTTGAAGGCCTCGAGCTGCTCCGAGCGGAAGGTCGGATCGTCCCACTCGGGCTGTGACACGATCGCGTGGATGCGGTCCCACAGCCCGTTGTCCGTCATGAACTGGTCGTAGTAGTACATCGGGATGCCGAAGCCCGGCTGCACCGGAATGGGCTCGCCGAGCGCGGCGGCGTCCGCCAAGGCGCCGTAGTTGGTGGCCTTCGCACCGAACGCGGGGATCGAAGCGGAGATCGCCTCGCCAAGGGGCATGGCGTCGAGATCGAGCATCTCCCCGACATCCCGGAGGTCCGAGACCGCGAGGTTCATCGGCTGGACCGTCAACGGCTCGGGCTTGTTGGCGTCCCACCACGCGTCCGCCTCGACCTCGGTGATCTCGCGGATGCTCCAGTCGAAGGCGCCGACGCTCAGCTCTACCCACTTCCCCTCGAGCGCGACCAATTCGGGGTTCTCCTGCGCGCTCCGCAGGCCCATGTTGGGCGTGCCCCGGTTGACGGAGAGCACGTTGATGTGGGCGAGCGGGGTCTGGAATTGCGAGGTGATGATCCCGGCCACGATGGAGATGTCGTTCGGCACCGAGTCGAGCACCACCAGCTCTCGATAGGGGGTGTACGAGCCGTCGAGCTCACCGTCCGCGTAGAAGCGCAGCAGCCCGGTGGTCGTGCCGAGGTTGAGCGGCTGGTAGTCGACGCCCGCGTACAGATCGTCGGTCGAGACGATCTTCACGTCTTCCGGCAGCGAGAGCGCCACGGCTTCCACGGCCACGCTGGTGGGGTGGAAGTAGAGCTCCTCGCCCATCCACGACGCGTCGCGGATCAGGCGGTACGCGGTCGCGATCATCTCGGCGTCCGCCGTGTCGTAGGGCGAGATCTCGTACACCCACTTCGCCGGCCCCGAATAGTAGGACACGGCCCCGAGGATGAAGCGGCGATCGGGGCTGTAGTACTCGGTCTCGTTGAACTGGTCCATCGCGGGCACGGGCGGCAGGCCGTCCCCCGACAGGTGGCTGGACGCGAAGTCCCAATGGATGCAGTAGCGCTTGGAGTTCTGGAAGTAGAGGGCGTTCCCGTCCACCCGGTCGATGACGGTCTTGACCGACGTGGCGCCCGGAATGCTCGCGTCCGCCGGCTCGCTGGAGAGGATGTCGTAGTCCCCCTGGCATCCGAGCTGCTGGGCAAAGTCCGGGCTGTCGCCCTCGGCGAGGACGCACTCCCACACCGTCTCGTCGGGGGGCACCTCCTCCACGTCTTTGTCGGTGTCCGCCGCCGGGCCTTCGCACGCCGTCAACCCCACCAGCAGCCACCAGAAGACTCGAACCATCCGCACCTCGACCGCGCCAGCATAGCGCCACTCCCGGCCTACGGTTGCGGTACAGTACGGGCATGCGCACCTCCCTGTTTCTGTTCCTCGCGGCGTGCACCGAGTACGGCATCGAGGGGCAGAAGGAAGAACCCCCCGTCCTCGAGGACACCGCCGGCGTTCCGGACGTGGCGGTCACGCCGTTGGCGCTCGATCTCGGCGTGCTCTGTGCCGGCACGGTCGCAGAGGCGCAGGTCGAGGTCAGCAACGTGGGCACGGAGGCGCTCAGCGTGACCGGGGCCGACGTCGAGGGGGAGGGTTGGGCCGTGGGTGAGGTGGCCTTGCCCGCCACCCTCCAGCCGGGCGAGGTGCTCGCGATCCCCCTCACGGGCGGCCCGGGGCTCGCCACCCTCACGCTCCACACGGATGACCCGGACTCGCCCGAGATCGAGGTCCCGCTGCGCGCCGCGCTCGACGCACCGCCGACCGCCACGATCACCACCCCCGTGGGTGGGGACGTCCTCGCGGGGGACGTGAGCGCCGTCTTCGCCGGGCTCGTCTCCGATGACGCCGATCCCGCCGAGCTCCTCACGGTGGCCTGGGCCTCGGACATCGACGGCGTGGTCGGCGCCGGGCCCGCCGCCGCCTCGGGGGACACGTCGATCGCGTGGGATCCGACCGTTCGGACCGCCGGCTCGCACGTCGTCACCCTCTCCGCGACCGACTCCTGCGGGCAGACCGTGAGCGACGCGGTGACGATCTGCCAGGACCAAGGCTACACCGCCGACAACCTCGATCTCGCCACGTGGAACTTCGAGGGCAGCGCGGCGTGGGACGCCACGAACGGCTGGGTCGAGCTCACCCAGCCCCTCGGGAACCAGAGCGGCACGGCGTTCCAGACCGCCACCACGGTGAGCGCCGACAACGTCTCGATCGAGTTCCGCTTCTACGTCAGCGGCGGCACGGGCGCGGACGGCATCTCGGTGACCGCGCTCGACTCCTCGCGGATGACCAGCTTCGTCGGCGAGGCGGGCGGGGGCATGGGCTACGGCGGGCTCCCCGGCTGGAGCATCGAGGTCGATACCTGGTACAACTCCGAGTACGGCGACCCGACGCAGGAGGACCATGTCTCCATCCACTTCGACGGGCAGCCCTTCAACCCCGGCGCCTGGGCGGCCCTCCCGGAGATGGAGGATGGCGCCTGGCACGACATGGCGGTGACCGTACTCGCACGCCATGTCACGGTCTCGATCGACGGCGTGACCTACATCGACCAGAACCTGCCCGGCTTCACGGCGTTTCCGGCCTACGTCGGCTTCACCGCCGCCACCGGCAGCGTGACGAACTACCACCTCATCGACGCGCTCACGGTCACCCGCAACGTCTGCGACGAGTGATGATCCCTCGGGAGGTCACTTCGCGGCGGCGGTGACCTCCGCCCGCGGCCACATCGGCCCGGAGTCCAGCCACTTCGCCGGATCCTCGAGCACCTCCACGAACTTGTCGATGCCGAAGCGCGCGTTCAGGCCGTCCTCGATGCGCTCCTCGTAGGTGAAGCGCAGGTGGAGCATCGGCCGCACGACCGGCAGCCCGTCGCGCGCGACGACGCGATCCTCGAGCTTGCCGATCATGATGAAGAGCGGGCAATTGCCGTACTCGAACAGGTGGTGGTAGCCGGCGCCCATCCCGAGCGAGCCGAGGTTCGCGATGAAGATGCTGGTGAAGAGGGGGTCGCCGTCGACATACCAGCGGGGGAGCAGGTTGTAGTAGTCCGCCGCCTTGAGCGCCCAGGCGCCAGCACGCAGGATCGGCCGGGGCAGGAGGTTGAAGATGTCGACCTCCTTGTCGGTGCGCGTCTTCTTGCCGCTCCGCTCCTGCACGATGCCGCCGTTCATGCGGCCGACCAGGTCCATGAAGGGCTCGCCGTCCGGCATCTCGAGCTTGACCGTGGAGATCTGGGCCTCCCGGTCCATACGGGCGCGCTTCATGGAGAAGCTCAACCACCGCGCGTTCCGCTGGTACAGCCGCCGCCCGACGACGAAGCGGTTCATCTTCGGCGTCGCGGCGAGCGCGATGTTGGCGGCCGCCACGGTCAGGTGCGTCATGTTGACGCCGGCCTCCTTGCGGCGGGCCAGCCACGCGGAGAGCTGCTCGCCGTCGGCGTAGGCGTCGAAGTAGACCACCGCCTCGTTCCGCCGCGGCAGCAGGTACAGGAGGATCCGCCGGAAGGGGTGGATCCGTTGGTACGTGCCGTCCGGGCGGGAGGTCTTGAACTCCGCGACCAGCCAGAGCGCGAGGGGGACGAGGAGCCAGGGCAGGAATGACATTGGCGACGCCCCTAACCGGTGGCGCAAGGTGCGCTTCCACGCGCCATGGCGGCGCGGGTCCGGTTAGGCGATCCTCCCCTGCGTCGGAGCCCTTCATGCGCGTCGCGATCACCGGAGCCAGCGGGCTGCTCGGCGGAAACCTCGCCATCGCCCTCTGCGCGCGCGGCGACACCGTTGTGGCCACCCGTCGAGGCACGAGCCGCGTCAAGCACCTCGACGGCTACCCGATCGAGTGGGTCGACGCCGACCTCGGCGAGCCCGAGAAGCTGGCCCGCGCGTTCGCCGGCGCGGAGCTCGTGTTCCACGTCGCCGCGATGGTGAGCGTGCGCCGTCGGCCGACCCCGGCGTTGGTGGCCGCCAACGTGGACGGGACGCGGAACGTGCTGGACGCGGTTCGCGCCGCGGGGGTCCGCCGCCTCGTGCACACGTCCACGGTCGGCGCCGTCGGGCTCTCGGAGGACGGCGCTCCGTGCACCGAGACGGCGCGGTGGAACTTCGCCGAGCACGATCTCGACGATGGATACGTCACCACGAAGCACCAGTCCGAGGCCCTCGTGCACGAGGCCGTTCGGGGCGGCCTCGACGCGGTCATCGTCAACCCGACCTACATGCTCGGCCCCTACGACAGCAAGCCGAGCTCGGGGAAGATGTTGATCGAGCTCGCGCGCGGCAAGATCCCCGGCCTGACCCCGGGCGCCAACAACTTCGTCGACGTGCGGGACGTGGTGCGCGGCATGCTCCTCGCCGCGGAGCACGGCCGCTCCGGCGAACGCTACATCCTCGGGGGCGAGAACATGCCCTACGCCGTGGCCTTTGCCCGGATGGCAAAGGTGATGGGGGTCGCGCCGCCCACGCGCGTGCTTCCGGCGTGGGCCGCGCGGGCCGTCGGCCTCGCGGGCGATCTTCAGGAGATGCTCTCCGGCAACGAGCCCTTGCTGAACAGCGTCACGGTGCGGTACGGGTACTGTAAGTCTTTCCAGTTCTCATCCGCAAAGGCTGAAAATGAGCTGGGTTACACCCACGGGCCCATCGAGCCTGCCGTTGCCGACGCCCTCGCGTGGTTCAAAGCCAGCGCTATGTTGTGACCATGTCGGCGAACCTCATCGGCGCGCTCCTCGATTCCCGGTTTCGGGTGACCGAACGCTTCGCCGGCGGCGCGACCGCGTGGGTCTACCGCGCGGAGGACACCCGGACGGGCGCCAAGCGCGCGGTCAAGGTGCTGGTGGACGCCGCCGCGGACGACGTGCACGCCCGGTTCCGTGGCGAGATGGCGCTGCTCTCGGGGCTCCATCACCCCTACATCGTGCCGGTGCACGCCGTCGGGGTCATCGAGGGCCTGCCGTTCATGGTGATGGATCTGGTCGAGGGCGGCAGCGTGCTCGAGCTCCGCAACGACGACGGGCCGCTGCTCCTCGAGGACGTGTGCGTCCTCGCGATCCAGGTGCTCTCGGCCTTGGCCGAGGCTCACAGGCACGGCATCGTCCACCGCGACGTGAAGCCCGGGAACGTGCTCGTGGACGACGCGGGCAACGCCCGGCTCTGTGACTTCGGCATCGCCCGGTACGACGCTGCCCAGCGAGATCGGCTGACCTGCACCGGCTACGCCCTCGGCACCCTCCTCTACATGGCGCCCGAGCAGCGGCTCGACCCCCGGACCTCCGATCTGACCGTCGATCTGTACGGCGTCGGAACCCTGCTTTTCCGCCTCGCGACGGATGAGAACCCGGCGGACCTGTTCACCGCCGACGCGGGCAGCGTGCGCTGGGAGGCGCTCCCGGAGGTGCTCCGCCCCCTCGTGTTTCGGGCCACCCGCGCCACGCCCGCCGAGCGTTGGCCCGATGCACGGTCGATGGCGGCCGCGCTGCTCGCGCTCCTCCCCCCCGAGCGTCGCGCCGCCCTCCTCGCGCTGCCCGGTGGGGACCCCGCGTCGTTTCCCGTTCCCGCGAATTCCGTGCGTCCGTTGTCGGCGCTCGCGGCGGAAGCGGCGGCCCGCGGGGCCTCCGCCGAGTCCAGGCAGGCGTCCGCGAGCCTCTCCATGATGGTGTGGCGGTGGGGCACCGTCGGGGCTGCCCTGGGCGTCGTCGCGAGCGTCGTCGTCGCGGTCGCGTGGTGGTTCAAGCTGGACGGCACCCTCCCGTAGGCGCCCGTCCGCGGGGCCGCGCGCAGGGCCCCTCCCGCTCTCCCGTGCGCTCGGGTACCATCGCCCCATGCGCACGCGCCCGTTCGACACCCGCTCCCTGGTGCCCCTCCTCGTCGAGCCCGACGGGGACCCCTCCGTGGACGCCCTCGTGGCTTGGCTCACGGCCGACCGGGAGGCGACCGAGGCCCTGCTGACGCGCCACGGCGCGTTGCTGTTCCGCGGCTTCGCCGTGGACGCCCCCGATGCGTTCGAGCGCGTGTGCCGGGCCGTCGATCCGGACCTCCAGAACGACTACCTGGGCACCTCGCCGCGGGACGCGCTCACCCCCTACGTCTTCACCGCGAGCGAGCTCCCCGGCCACTACCCCATCCCGCAACACGCCGAGATGACGTTCCTCCCGGAGCCGCCGCGGCGCCTGTTCTTCTGCGCGTTGCGCCCCAACGTCGGCCCCGGCGGGGAGACGCCCCTGGCCGACTTCCGGGCGGTCTACCGGGATCTTGCTCCCGACGTACGGGCGCGCTGGGAGGCGCGCGGGATCCGGATCGTGCGCAACTACGGCGGGCCGGAGGGGCAGGGGCGGCGCGATCCCCGGCAGCTCAAGCGCTGGGATCAGATGTTCGGCACGACCGACCGCGAGCAGATCGAGCGCATCTGCGCGGCCCACGCCTTCACGCCGAAGTGGCGCGACGACGGGCGCCTTCAGCTCGTCAGCGCCCAGCCCGCGGCACGCCCGCACCCGACCACGGGGGAGCCGGTGTGGTTCAACCACGCGCACGTGTTCCACGCTTCCGTCGCGCCCGGCGAATATGCACGCATCGCGACGCGCATGGGGGCGTGGCCGTGGCGGGGGTGGCAGCTGGCCGCCACGGTCCTGGGGATGTGGCAGCGGCTCGGCGCCGACCCGGAGGACGCCGCGATGCACGTCACGTTCGGGGATGGCGGCGCGATCCCCGAGGCCGACCTGGAGGCCGTACGCGACGCGATCTGGAAGAACATGGTGTTCCCGCGGTGGGAGCGCGGGGACGTGACCGCGATCGACAATCGCGCCGTGGCGCACGGGCGGATGCCCTACACCGGAGACCGGCTGGTTGCGGTTTGTTGGGCCTGATCGGGGGTGGGCCTCAGAAGTTGATCATCGCCCCGATCCCCACATCCACAACCGGAGGCTTCACCGAGATCGGATCCTCGGTGAGCCCGAGGATCGGCGGCACATCGAGCCCGAACCGGAGCTCCCCGACGTTCCCGTAGTGGCCGGCCACGTACGCGTTGATCGAGAGGAACGTGAGCGCCCGCACGCTGTAGTCGAGGCGCGAGGTGTAGCTCTGGTCCGACAGGTTCCCGATCGTGGAGACGGTGAAGCTGTGGTCGTCCCACTCCCCGGGCCCGGGGACGTAGACATAGGCGCCCGCGTAGTGGCGGCCCAGGTAGAACGGCGTGAACGCGTCGTTGAACACCAGCCACGGGTAGAGCGACGCGTCGTCATAGCCGGCGTCGTTGTAGAAGTACTCCGCGCCGATGATGATGCTGTCCTCGTCGTTGTACTGGATGGGCACCTCGAGGCCGGCCACCACCTGGGGGATCCACTCGTCCTCGCGGGTGTAGGCCTCGGGGGTCTCGATGGTGAGGAAGCTCGCGGCACCGTCGTCATCGAGGGGGCCCCAATCGAAGCCGCCACGGTAGAACTCGGTCTGGAGGCCGTGCGTGATCGCCGCCTCCGCCTTCAAATCGAACAACCACACCGCGGTCGACACCTGCGCGCCGAGGCGCGTGGGGCGATCCTTTCCGACGCTGCCGGACACCGCCAGCTCCGTGGTCCCGACCACCTGCTCGACGCGCCAGGCCGCGCCCACCTGGTCGATGGCGTCGGCGCCCTCGATGTCAGCGAACACGTAGAGGTTGGTGCCGGCCTTCTCGAAGGGCACGTGAACCTTCACCAGGCCGACGCCCGTGCGCTCGTCGAAGAAGGCGAGGGGATCGAGGCGGGAGGGCTGGAGAAAGTCGGTCGGGTTCCAGAAGCGCCCGGCGCCCCACTTCACGCGCTGGCGGCCCACGGTGAGGAACACCTTGCGGCCGACATCGAAATTGAGCCACATCTGGTCGAGGATGACCTTGGTGGGCTCCACGGCCTCTCCCAACGCGGTGGTGTCTCCGGCTTGGCTGGAGAGGCTCTGCGACAGCCGGCCCTGGACGTAGCCGCGGATGCGCTCGTTCGGCCGGGCATCCACGAACAGATCGAGGAAGTTGGGGCTGGAGAGCGTGACGTCGGCGGGCTCCGCCTCTTCCGGGATCGAGGCGTTCAGCCGCAGGTAGAGCCGCCCGCCGATGGTGACGCGCTGATCGAGCGCCTCGAGCGTCGCGAAGATGCCGGTGGCCCGCGAAACGTCGCCGCCGGACATCAGGTCTGCGTCACGATCCCCGGTCTCCGGGACGGTTTCGTTGGGGGTGGGCGCATCGGCCGCCGGCACCTCGGATTGGCCACCGAAGATGTCGTCGTCCCGATTTTCCTGGGCGGGTTCTTCCGTGGGCTCCGATTCTGGAGGGGCCGTGGGCTCGGCCGTCGGTTCTTCTGCGAGCGCCCAACCGATGACCGCGATCATCGGCTCTTGCTCTCGAGCCAGGCCTTGGTGAAGATGCTGTCGTCCAGGCTGTTCAGATCGACGCTCTGCATCACGATGGTCGTGGTGTTGCCCTTCTCCACCTCGTCGAAGATGCGGATCTCCTTGGGTGTGTACACGTCCGCCTTCTTGGACGGCGAGAATTGCTTGTTCCACTCGGGGTAGTAGGTCGTGCGCATGAGGCGGCCCGAGAGCGCGTAGTCCTGGCGCTTGAGCACGTTGGTCGTGGCCTGGTCGAGCCACAGGTCGACCACGGGATAGGACACGTCGAAGCCGGTGTTCGCGGTGAGCTTCAGGTGGTTCACCTTGTACTTGCCCAAGGTCTCCTCGCCCACGTAGACGGGGGTGTACTCCTCGGCGAGGCGCGACTCGTCGAAGTCGGCGCGTTGGGAATCGGTCCCGCCGATGCGCTCGCGCTCGGTGCGGCGCTCCCAACGCCCAACCGAGGGATCGTACATGAACAGGTTCTTGTCCACCCGGAGGTAGCCCTTTCCGGCCTCGCTCTGGGGCTTGAGGAACATGATCACGAGCTTGTCCGTCTCGTCGCGGCGGTAGACCACGGCCTGGTACACCAGGTCCGACTTGTCCCGCTCCTTCTGCTCGATGTAGACGAGCGACTTGTAGTCGCCGCTGTTGCGCTGCCGATCGTCGACGATCTGGAGCATCTTCACGAGCTCGGCCGCGGCGGGCGCGGCGTGCGCCACCGGGATGATCCCGGGGAGGAATGGGAGCGCGGCGAGCGTGCCCGCGGTACCGACGGCGAGCCAGGCGAGGAGGGCGAGCCGCGAGGGCATCTTCATCTGCATCTTCATGAGATCACTCCGTGTGCGTGAGGGCCTTGACGGGCTGCAGGCGCGAGGCGCGGATGGCGGGCCAGAGCGCGGAGAGGCTGGTGAAGACAGTCAGAAAGGCGATGGCGGTGAGCAGCGATTGGGGATGCACGGCCAGGTGCAGCTCGTTCGAGAGCAGGATCATCCGCACCGCGTCGGACGGCACGGGAATCCGCGCGGCGTCGACCGCCAACGCGATGCCCCCGCCCAACGTCGCGCCCGCCACGGTGGCCCCGAGCCCGAGGAACAGGGACTCGAGCAGGAACAGGATCAACACCTTGCGCTGGGACATCCCGATCGCCCGCATCGTGCCGACTTCGCGCGTGCGCTCGCGCACGGCGCTCCACATCGCGTTCATGATCCCGACGGCGATGATGATGACCAGGATGAGGGTGAGGAACCAGGTGACCGTGTCGAAGGCGGTGAGCACCCAGGTGAGGAACGACACCTCGTCCTGCCACCAGGTGACATCCAACTTCTGGCCGGTCCAGTCCTCTCCCTGCACCGCTTCGAACTTGAAGAAGAAGGGGTTGGACTCGTGATCGCGGACCAGGAAGCCCGCGTCGAGCAGCGCGCCGCTCACGACAGACATGGTCGCTTCCGACTTCTCGATGTCGTCCAGGTACACCCAGAGCGCCCCGGTGGTGTCGTCGTTCAGTTGGTACAGGTCGAGGACGAGCGACTTGGGGACGAACACCGAGAAGCTGGAGAGGAGCCCCAGGTCCCGCGCGATGGCCACCACGGTGGCGTCGGCGGTGTTGGACGCGCCGCTCATCGTCTCGGTCTTGATGGTGATCATGTCGCCCACGCCGACGCCGAGGCGCTTGGCCTGCCCTGCGAAGAGCACGATGGTGCCGTTCTCGGCGAGGCGCCGCGCGTCCCCGAAGACCTGCTCGCTCCCGCCGTCCTTGTACTCCTTCTCTTCCGCGAGGATCAAACGGTCGAAAAAGCGGCTCTCGTCCGCGGCGACGAGGCCGGTGAGCCCGCTCTGCACGGTCCCGGTCTCGCTGACGATCTTGCCCCAGCCGCGGTGCCGCTCGACGATGTAGTCGAGCCCCGGGGTGCTCTTCTCCACCACCTCGCGCACCTTGGCGACCCCGGTGACGATGGGGAACGCCGTGCCGGTGGTGGGCTTCCAGAACCCGGCCACGTTGACGTGCCCCGCGGACATCGTGGTGGCCGAGTTGATCAGGTTCTCGTTGATCCCGCGCGAGAGCGACATGAGGAGCACGAGGAACGTCGTCACCAGGCCGATGGCGAGCGAGAGGAGCGCGGTGCGGCGGGGCGACTGGAACAGGTTCCGGAGCGCGATCGAGAAGAGGACGCCCATGGTTCTAGTCCTTGGCCTGCATGGCGACGACCGGCGGCACGCGCGCGGCGAGCACCGAGGGGTACAGCGTGGAGAGCGCGCTGATCGCGAGGATGCTGCCCATCCCGAAGGCGATGTTGCTCGCGGTGAACACGGGGTAGAGCCGCGGCCCCGCGAAGAGCAGCACCAGGGCGTCCGCCACCGCGGGAACGCCGACGTGGTTGAGCCAGGTGATGAACAGGGCGCCGGTTCCGGCGCCGAGGCCGCCCGCGATGGCGCCGAGCAGCATGGTCTCCACCAGGAACAAGAGGATGACGAACGGGCGCTGCGCCCCGATCGCGCGCATGGTCCCGATCTCGGTGGTGCGCTCCATCGTCGCCATCACCATCGTGTTGTTGATGATGACCAGGGCGACGAGGAAGATGATGAAGATGGCGGTGTAGAGCACCACCTGGAGCACCATCACGAGCTGCCCGACGATCCCGGACGCGGTCTGCCAGTCGACCGCCTGCACGGACAGGCCCTTCTGCCGGGCGCTCGCCTCGATCTTCTCGATCATGGCGGGAACGTCACCAGGGTTGTCCAGGATGACCGCGGCGGTCAGCGCGAGGCCGTCCTCCATCTGGGCGGTGGTGTACGTGGTGGAGTCCGGTGTCGCGGCGGTGGCGCCGGCGCCGAGCGTCACGCCCGCGAACTCGTCGAAGCCCGCGCCCGTGGTCGTGGTCTCCGCCTCGATCGTGCTGCCGCCGCCGAAGAGGGCGTCCTCCGCGTTGTCGCGGGTGACCGCCTTGACGCCCGACGCCGCCTTGATGTCGGCGAGCTCGTTGAGCTGGTCGTCCGTCATCTTCCCGTAGAGCGACCGGAAGGTGAGCATGTCGACGAGGTTGTTGGCGCCGGCGAGATCGGAGGTCTCCAGGCCGGAGAACTCGAAGGTGCCGTACACCTTGACGTTCACCGCGCGGATGTAGCCGCTCTTCGTGAACGACCGGAGGGTCACCTGCTCGCCCACCGGCACCTCGTAGAGGCGTACCCGGGGAGCGATCTCCTGGTAGAACCAGGTGTAGCGGTCGGTGAAGTTCGTGTCGTCCATCTTGAGGAAGGACTGGAGCAGCACCGCGAGATCCGGCTCGGTCGAGCCGAGCTTGGTCCGCAGCCGATCGCCGACGACGCGGGCGTCGTTCGGGGAGAGCTGGAACTGGATCCGTTGGTACTGGGTGGCGGTGCGGGCGACCAGCTCGGAGGTGACCGCGTCGGTCGCGATGGTCTTGCCCTGGTCGAGTGCCTTCTTGACCTTGTCGAGCTCGCGCGCGACGAAGTTCTTGGCCTGCTTCTCGTAGAACGCCTTCGAGAGCAGGATTCCCCGCTGCCCGGGGGGCACCAGCTCGCCATCCACGAGGCGGAAGCGGTCGAAGCTCTGGGGAAACGTGTCGAGGTTGGTGCCGATCGTGCGGAGGTAGAGCATCCGGCCGTCGGCCGCGATGGGCGCCACCTTGTTGTCCAACCAGTCGAGCGTGCCCGAGGGATCGGCCGCGAGCTCGTCGGCGAAGCCGGGGGCGAGCACGCGATCGAGGGAGTCGAGGTTGGCCTGCACCTTCTCGGGCTCGGAGGTGGAGGCGGCGGCCATCGCCACGTCCTTGCGCATCCGCCCGGCGATCTGTACGAGCTGCAACAGGCGCATGCCCGTGCCGTCCGCGTCGCCGGTTTGCGTAGCCACGCGGAGGTCACCGAGGACGCGGTCGATCTCGGTGCCGCCGAACACGGTCGCCGTCGCGATGCCCATCGGCGTCACCGACTTGACGCCCTCGATCTCGAGGAGCGCCTCGCGCAGCGGCTTGTACTCGTCGATCTCGCCGATGTCCGGCGTGCTCATCCCCATCCCCCCGAAGAGCGCGAGGGGATCCTCAGCCTCGGAGGAGTACACCTGGATGTTGCCCGACAGGCTCGACGTGATGCTCTTCTCCATCGAGCCCCGGATGCTGTCGAGCATCGCGGTGCCGCTCACGACGAGGAAGGTGCCGAAGAACATGATGAGCCCGACCACGCCGGACTTGACGCGGTGAACCACGAGGTTGCGGAGCGCCATCCGCATCAGGACGCCGAGCGCGGCCAGCCCGTTCATGCGTGCACGCCGCCGGTGCTCTCGCCGCCGCTGCCCGAGGCCCCGGGCACGCGCGACTCGGACAGGCCGGCGGCGTCGAGCATCCCGTCGAGGATGCGCACGACGCGGTCGGCCCGGGCCATCACCTTTTCGTCGTGAGTCGAGAAGATGAAGGTGGTGTGGTCGGTGTGGTTGATGTCGCGCATCAGCTCGATGATCTGGGTGCCGGTCACCGAGTCGAGGTTGGCCGTCGGCTCGTCCGCCAGCACGATGGCGGGCCGGGTGACCAGCGCCCGTGCGATCGCGACGCGCTGACGTTGGCCGCCGGAGAGCTCGTTCGGCCGCTGCGCCGCGAACTGGCGCAGGCCCACCTTGTCGACCACGTCATCCACGCGGGCGGCGCGCTCGGCCTTCGTCAGCCCGCCCTGCAAGAGCAGCGGGAACTCGACGTTCTGCTTGATGTCGAGCACGTTGATTAGGTTGAAGCTCTGAAAGATGAACCCGATGCTGTTCAGCCGCAGGGCGGTGAGCTGCTTGTCGGTGAGCTTGCCGGTCGACTTGCCATCCACCAGCACCTCGCCGGCGGTCGCGACGTCGATGCACCCGATGAGGTTCAGCAGCGTGGTCTTGCCGCTCCCGGAGGGCCCGGCGATGACGGTGAACTCGCCCTTGTCGATGGTCAGGTTGACCTTGCGCAGGGCGTGTACCGTGACCTTCCCGAGCGGGTAGTCCTTCACGACATCCAGCAGACGAACGATCCCGCTCATGACGAGCCTCCGGACTTCAATTGGGTGATCACTTCTTCAAATGCGTCCGCCAGGCGGTCCCGCACGTCGGGATCGACCTTGGCGAACGCCACCTGGAATTCGATTGCGCGCTGCTCCGCCATCGCGTCGAGCATCTCGATGGCGGCGGGCGTGACCTCGAGCTGGCGCTGGCGACGATCGTCGGCGTTTTCCCGACGCGTGACCCACCCCTTCTCGACCAGGCGGTCCACCAGGTGGCTCGTGGCGCTGGCCGACAGGCGCAGGTCGTCCATCAGGCGCAACGTGGAGAGCGGACCTTCGTAGCGGAGCACCTGCAACGCCACCATCTGCGGCAGGGTGAGCTGATGGGTGTTCATCATCTCGAGCGTGCCCGCGCCCGCGGCCTTGTTGATCAGGCCCATCAGCTGATGGACCATGCCGCCCAGGCGGGCGATGGCGTGATCGTGGGTAGGCGGCGAAGACATGGCACCTGGGACTATTCGAAGGGTCGAATAGTTCGAAGCGTGCAACTATCTCGACCGCGAACCCAGGCAAGGGAGAACGGTGTGAAGTAGTGTGAAGCCTGCGCGGGAGCGAGGCCTACCGCACGTCCGCCTCGGCGTATACTCCACCTTCGACACCGGCTCCCGTGCTCCGGAGTGTCTCGTCGAAGAAGACGGTGCTGTAGTGCCGGATGATCGGGGCGGAGGTCTCCAGGGGGAGGAAGCTCGTCTCCTCGCACGCCTCGGGCGCGGGCGTGAAGCCGGGGCACCCGTCGGTCGCGAGCTGGAGCAGGAGCCCGTAGACGGTGTCGTTCAGGTCTTCCCGGCCCGAGAGCCAGACCTCGGCGCTCCCGGCGAGGTCGAGCTGGCACAGGTCGGAGAACGCCAGGTGTCCGGCCCCGAGCACGCGCACCAGGGCGCCGTCCTGGAGGGCTTCGCTCGCTACGATCGAGTCCGCGTCGAGGGCGAACGTGTCGCACGTGCCGCCGAGGAGCAGGGTCGGCACGTTGCGTTCGGGCGCGCCGTAGCCCGCCATGGGGAGGAGCGCGGAGAACCGCGCGTTCGCGTCCCCGACGCCGATGGTGGTGCCCGCGCCAGCCGAATGCCCGGAGAGGCCGAGCTGCGCCGTGTCGAGCGCGCCGGCGAAGAAGCCCTCTTTCGCGGCGGCGTCGACCCACGCGACGGCGGCCTCTACGTCGTCCGTCGCGGGGTCCGCGCCCCCGAACGCGGAGAGGTCACACCCCTCGAGCGGCGGCGAGAAAAGGCAGGGCAGGATGTCGCCCATCATGCGGCCTGGATGGTCGGCGGCGACGACGACGTAGCCGCGCGACGCGAGGTGCACGGTGTAGTCGAGGGACTGGAGGCGCATACCGCCGAACCCGTGGGAGAACAGGACCACCGGGTAGGGGGCCTCCGGCACCCGCAGGGGCGCATCCCGGACCGCGCCGCTGTCGAACGTCGGAAACGACACGTCTCCCACGGCGTCGAGGAACACCGCCGGCAGGAACACGTCGAAGTCCGGCGACTCGGTGTCCCCCTGCGTGCTGTCACTCGCGGGGTACCACACCTCGAGCGTGACATCGTCGGTGACGATGGTGGTGACGCCCACGGGGGCCCCGGTCTCGGCGGGATCGGCCGGCAGGATCAGCGGCTCGGGGGTCGGGGCGTCGGGAGCGGGTTCGGAGCAGGCGAGCAGGAGGGTCAGCATGCGCCCCCTTATCCGAGCTCAATCGGGACGGGTGGCCGTCGTGACCGTCGGCGCGGGAAGGTACCCGTCCGCCACCACGCGCGGGTCCAGGCGCGGGCCGAGCTCCAGGCGCGTGTCGAACGCCCAGTCGCCGCGACGGGCCCACGTGCCGCTGTGGCGGCCCATCAGCAGGTCGTCGATCAGCGTCGCGAGGTACGCGGTGGGGTACCCGTGGTAGCGCGTGAGCAGCGGGAGGTCGCCGCCGTTGGGCCGGGCTTCGTGGGCCAGGTGAAGGAGCCCTGGTGTCAGCGCCACGAGAGAGCCTCCATGGACGCGGCGCGCGGGATCGCTGGCGTGGACCACCGACAGGACCGGGACCCCGTCGGCGCGCAGGGGTCCGACCCGACCGGACCACACGCCGTCGGCCCCCTCGCCGTCCGCACCGCCCATGGCGGCCAGGGGCACGGCGTAGTCGAGCCCGTCCGAGTCGCCGTAGCGCGCCAGGTATTCGCGCACGACCGCGGCGCCCTGGCCGTAGCCGACCGCCAGGGTCCGCAGGGAGCCCTCGAGCCCGCCAGCCCGCACGAGCAGGTGGTGCAGGTTCTCCACGCCGTCCGCGGGCCGGGCGTCGCGGGCGATGATGTTCTCGACCGTGTTCGCGTAGGGGACGACGAGGGCGAAGACGCTGCTGCCGCGCGCGCGGAGCACGCCGGCGACGGCGAGCCCGTATTGGCGGGCCTCGTCGAGCTCGCGATCCGCGCGGAAGGTCTTCGGCTTCGCGAAGATGCCGCGCAGCACGGCGCCGCCGGCGCTTCCCGTCGCGAGGTCCGGCGCGAACGTGGGCGGCACCTCGAACACCACCGTCGCCCCCGGCGTGGCCCCCGCGAGGTCGAGGTAGCCGCCGACGAGCGCGATCTGCTCGCTCCGATTGCCCGGCAGCGCGTCCTCCACGCCCATCTTCGTGACGAGCGCGCGGTCGATGCCGGCCTCCGCCAGCCGCCCTGCCAGCGCGTCGCGATACAGCGCGTGCAGGGTCCCGCCGTCGATCGCGTCCTGGCGTGCCCAGGCGCCGGCGTTCAGCGGGACGCCGAGGGCGCTGGTCCACTGGGCCGCGCCAGCCGGGGCCTGGGTGTCGCCCGCGAGCATGGTGGGTCCGGGCTCGATGTGCGGCCGTCGGACCACCTCGCCGCCGCCCTCGGCCGGGCTCAGCCGAACCGCCGTGGGGGTCACCCGCACGCTGCTCGGGCCTTCCCACCGCACGATCCGTCCGTTTTGCGCCGCGGTCACGACCGCTCCCACGGGGAGGGTCAGCTGGGCGCCGGGCTCCAGGGCCTCGCCGGCGTCGAGGGAGGTGCCGTCGTTCCGGACGACACGCCCCTCCACCGCCAGGGCCCAGGCCAGGGGCGCGCGATCCGCGGCCGCGGCCCTGCCGATGAGCGGGAGCCCCGGCACGGCGAGGCCGGAGAGGGGCAGGGCGAGCACCAGCAGGGCGACGAGCTTCACGGTGGCGGACATCACTCCGGAGAGGGCCGGTACAGCGGATCCCCGACGAACACCATCATCCAGGCCCCGACGATGGTGGATTCGTAAGCCGCTTCGCCAAAGGTGGCGCCCTGGGCCAGGTAGAGGAACAGTTGGTCGTATTCGGGCATCCCTGTCACGTAGGGCTCGTTCACCGCGCCGAAGGTGGCGGTGATCCCGCGGGCGAGCGCCTCTCCGGACCAGCTCCCGCCCCGCAGATCGCACGCCGAGCACGAGTCGAGGTGCCCGCCGATCGCGCCGGGGGCCCAGGTGAACGCGTCATTGTAGTGGTTGTAGGAGTACCAACCCGCGTAGTAGAGCGCGTCTGGGCAGGTGAGCGGCGCCGGATCCGTGCCGAACTCGGCCTCGTTGCCGTCCCACACCACTTCGTACGCGCCGAGCTCTTCGAAGATCCGCCGCGTGCCCCACATGTTCCACTCGCCGGCTTCGTAGCTGCCGGGCGTGTCCGTGGTGGGCGGCGTGTCGCCGCGGTTGCCGTCTACGTACACGATGCCCGCGAGCGCGTCGGCGGCCACGAGCGCCTCGGCCGCCGCGGTCCGATCGACCAGGTCCATGGCGGCCTGGGCGTCCGCGCCGTCGATGCGGGCGACCAGGTAGTAGGGCTCGGTGAGGTTCTTCCGGATGGCCCCGAACGCCTTGTAGGGGTTGTACTCGCCGGTCTGGCTGTCCCCACGGCGGTACACCCGGTTGTCGAACGGCTCGGTGAACGCCTTGGCCGCGGCCCCGTAGACCAGGAGGGCGTCGAGGCTCACGGTGACCAGGGTGTCGGTGTAGTAGAGGTCGTGCACGCGATCGGCGACCTTGTAGGGCACGCCGTACACGGGGATGACGTAGTGGACGTGCGGCCCGACCGCGTCGATACACGCCTGGACGGTGTCGAGAAACGTGTCGGCCTCGGCCGCGGCGAGCGTGGTCGAGTCGGCGGCCTGCACCGGGCAGCGCGCGTCGATGCCACGAAAATCCGCGTAGTAGTCCGCTACCGCCTCGGAGCCCTCGATGCTGGGGTTGTAGAGGACTACGGCCCGTCGGGCGAGGGGCCAGTCCACGATCAGATCGACGGAGGCGGTGATCGGAGAGGATCCCTGGC
The DNA here is from genome assembly GCA_030685065.1 of Pseudomonadota bacterium. Taxonomy (GTDB): domain Bacteria; phylum Myxococcota_A; class UBA796; order UBA796; family SXON01; genus CAJBVW01. The sequence continues at coordinate 123,089 of JAUXQH010000072.1, forward strand.
ACCCGGTGCCGGTGGCCGTGAGCGTCTGGGCCTCGTCGAGGGCGATGTCGGTGGGGAGCGTCCACTCGACCGCGGCGCCGGACGCGGGAGAGACGCTGCCGAGGGAGACGACCCAGGTGGCCTCCGAGGACGCGGTGAGGGCCACCGTGGCGCCGGGGACGGCGTCGCCTTCGACGCGGAGATCCCCGAAGACGCAGGGGTCCACGGGGTCGGGCGTGGCGGAATCGGCCAGATCCGAAGGGGAGGTGCAGGCGAGGAGGAACAGCAGCATGGCGTGTCCATCATCGCATGACACACCGCGCGGCGCGGAGGGCCACCGCGCATCGACGCGGCAACCCCCCGGTCCCCCTCGGCGTCAGGGCGCCGCCGGCTCCTCGACCGTGAACGTGGTCGTCGCGGTCTCCTTGCCGAGGGTGAACCGCACGGTCACGTCGTAGGAGCCCGCCACGAGCGGCTCCATCTGGTACGTCGCCTCCTCCTTGGCGTTCGCGTCGACCGTCCATCGCGTCGTCTTCGGCGCGCACATCGGCCTCACCTCGACGGCGGCGCCGTCGGGGCCCTCGATGGTCCACAAGGAGACCAGGCAGCTCGTGTCGGTCTCCACGGAGACCACGCCGTCGGCGCACGTGTTCTGCATGACCCCCGCCAGCATCGGCGTGTCGGTGGTCGTGAAGGTGTCGGCGAGGTCGCCGTCGGCGTTGCGCACCTCGACCCGGAACTCCAGGTCCTCGGGCGTACACGTGCTCGCCGCCGTATCGACGGCGGTGTCGGTGTCGGCGGCGGTATCCGTGTCGGTCGCCGTGTCCGTGTCGGTCGCCGTGTCGGTGTCGGTCCCGCTGTCCGTATCGGCGACGTCCGTGTCGTCCACGGTGGGATCGGTGTCCTTGCTGCCGTTGGTGTCGTCGACAGTGGGTCGGCAGCCCGCGGCCATCAGGGCCACGAGGATGGTCCAGCTCTTCATGTCCAGCCTCCGTTCGCCAGGGAATCTGGCCACGAAGCGCCGCTTCAACGGTTTGGGCCTGTCACGTTCCTTCAACGGGGCCGGGCGATGCCACTACAAGTCGGCCTTGCCGGCGCGGTTCCGAAGGAGGATCACCGCCATGAACGCGAGCGACACCGCCGCCGAGCCCACGAGCAGGCCGAGGATGGGCCCGAGATCGCCGCCCCCGGTGTCGTAGAGGCGCCCGATCACCAGCTCCTGGACGATGGGCCCGAGCGACCCGCACCCGTTGATGATCCCGGCGGCCAACGCCGCGCGTCGGCGGGAGCCCACATCGGCGGCGCCCGCGCCCGTCATGAGGGCGTCGGGGCCGTAGAGCGCGAAGCCGGCGAGCCCGAGGCACACGGCGAAGGCCATCACGGACGAGCTGCCGATCGTGTAGAGCGCCACGGTCGCGAGCACGAGCGCGATGAGGAAGAGGAAGCTGATCGTGGCCCGGCGCCCACGGAACAGGCGGTCGGAGAGCACTCCGGCCACGACGACGCCCGCGATGCCCGTCACGTCGAAGACGGTCGAGAGGTAGCCCGCCTCGTCCCCTTTGAGGCCGAAGTTCTTCTCGAGGAAGAAGGGAGCCCACGACCACAGGGCGTAGCGGATGAGCTTGAGGAAGAAGTAGAAGGCCCCGATGAGGGCCACGTTGATCATCACGTCGCGCGACCAGGGGGCGTCCGTGGTCGGCTCGGGGGCGCCCTCCGGATCGTCGATCGCGGGGAGGCCGAGATCCTCGGGCCGGTTGCGCTGGTTGAAGAGGACGAAGGCCCAGACCACGACGAGCACCGCGGCCCCGCCCACGAAGCTGTAGCGCCACCCGTAGGCCCCGAGGAGCCAGGCGGCGAACGTGTTCGCGAGCACCCCGCCGACCTGGAAGTTGGTCGCCCAGAGCCCCATCACGGTGCCGCGCTCGCGGCGGTGGAACCAGCTCGCCATGGTGCCGACCGTGCCCGACCATCCCGTGGCCTGGGCGAGCCCGTTCAGCACCATCAGCCCCAGGAAGGTGCCAAACGAGTTTCCGAGCCCGAAGCCGATGTTTGCCCCGATGGACACGGCCATGCCGCCGAGCAGCAGGACGCGCGGCCCGCGCTTGTCGCCCAGGGCGCCCGACACGAACTGCCCGATCGCGTACGCCAGCAGGAAGGCGGTGCCGATGGTGCCGAGCTGCGTCGCGTCGAAGCTAAGCTCGGTCGCGAGGCTCGCCTTTGCCAGGTAGAACGGCTTGCGACAGAAGTAATACCCTGCGTAGCAGAGCCAGGTGGCCGCGAACACCCGCCATCGCCACTGGCGGGTGAGCGGGGACAGCGGGGAGACCGGGGGCGAGACGGCGGCCTGGGGGTTCATCCGGCGGAGGATACTCCTCCGCGGCCGCGCGCGCGCTACGTCGTCCCTACCCGGGCCGCGTTGAGGTAAGCTCCCGCGCGTGAGCCTCCCGACCCTGCCCTCATGAACGTCGCACCATGAACCTCTCCGCCACCATCCGCGGCGCCACGTTCCGCTTCGGCTCCGTCAAGGAGGTGCTCGCCAAGGCGAACCCCCCCAAGAGCGGGGACGATCTGGCCGGCGTATCCGCGCGTGACCCCGTCGAGCGCGTCGCCGCGCGCGCCGTGCTCTCCGAGATCACGCTGGCGGAGCTGCGTCAGCACCCGGTCGTGCCCTACGAGCTCGACGAGATCACGCGCCTCGTCGAGGACTCCCTGGACGACGCCGCGTTCGCCGCGGTCAAGCACCTCTCGGTCGGGCAGTTCCGCGAGTGGCTGCTGGACACGCGCACCACCGGCCCGACGATGCGCGCGGTGGCCCCCGGCCTCACGCCGGAGATGGCCGCCGCCACCTGCAAGCTCATGTCCAACATGGATCTCATGGTGGTCGGCAGCAAGGCGCAAGTGGTCGTGCGCGCCAACAACACGCTCGGGCTCCCGGGCCGGCTCTCCTCCCGGCTCCAGCCGAACCACCCGACGGACGACATCGACGGCATCCTGTTCTCCGCGAAGGAGGGCCTCTCCTACGGCTGTGGGGACGCCGTCATCGGCGTGAACCCGGCCACCGACACGCCCGAGTCCACCGCGCAGATCCTCACGCGCCTCCACGACCTGCGTGTCAAGAACGGCATCCCCACCCAACATTGCGTGCTCTCGCACGTGACCGTGCAGATGAAGGCGCTCGATCTCGGCTGCCCGATGGATCTGATGTTCCAGTCGCTCTCGGGCAGCGAGCGGGGCAACCGCGCGTTCGGCATCTCCGTGGCGCTCATCGACGAGGCTTACGACAAGATGCGGCGGCTCACGAGCAACCGCGGCCCGAACGTCATGTACTTCGAGACGGGGCAGGGGAGCGCGCTCTCTTCGGACGCCCACCACGGCGCCGACCAGGTGACGTTGGAAGCGCGTTGCTACGGATTCGCGCGGCGGTACAAGCCCTTCCTGGTCAACACCGTGGTCGGCTTCATCGGCCCCGAGTACCTGGAGGACGGCCCGCAGATCACGCGCGCCGGCTTGGAAGACCACTTCATGGGGAAGCTCCTCGGGCTTCCGATGGGGTGCGACGCCTGCTTCACCTACCATGCGCGCATGAGTCAGGACGAGCTGGAGAACCTCAAGGTGCTGCTCGCCGCGGCCGGCTGCACCTACCTGATGTCCCTGCCGGTCGGGGACGACATCATGCTCAACTACCAGAGCACCTCGTTCCACGACATCCCGTCCGTGCGCGGCCTGCTCGGCAAGCGCCCCACGCCCGAGTTCGACGCGTGGCTCTGCGAGAAGGGGATCCTCGACGGTTCGGTGCCGGGCGAGCGATTTGGCGATCCGACGGTGATCCAGTGAGCCTGACCCGCACGCTCGTGCAGGACCTGCGCGTCCGCCTCGCCGGCGCGGACCCGCTGCCGCCACCGCCTCCCGTCCCCGAGATCCCGCTCCCGCCGGCCCGGGTGTTCCCCTCGCCCAAGCGCCGCACACCGTTCGCCGCGGCCGCCGCGCGCCACACCACGGCGCTGGTCGGCATCGGCCACGTCGGCACGCGCTACGCCACGGACGTGGTGCTCCAGTTTCAGGCGGAGCTCGCGGTCGCCCACGCCGCCGTCTCCACCGAGCTCCCCACGGACTGGGCGGAGAAGAACAGTCTCCTCCCGCTTCACTCGCGGGTGCGCGACCACCGCGAGTTCCTCCTCCGGCCGGATCTCGGGCGTCGCCTGGACGAGGCGAGCGTGGCGCGCCTCCGGGAGGGCGCGCGCAAGAACGTCGACATCCAGCCCATCCTGGCGGACGGCCTCTCCGCGGTCGCATGCATGGGCTCGGGGCTGGCGCTGCTCGAGCACTTCGTGAAGGCCTGCGAGGCGCTGGGGTTCAGCGTCGGCACGCCGATGTGCGCGCGGTATGCGCGGGTGTGGCTCGAGGACGAGATCGGCGAGCTCGTCGGCGCGCGCGTGTCGGCCATCCTGCTCGGCGAGCGTCCCGGGCTCGGCACGGGAGACGGCCTGTCCGCCTACCTGGTCTACGATCCGAAGGTCGGCCGCACCGACGGCGACCGAAACATGATGTCCAACATTCACGCGCGCGGCGCCCCGCCCGAGCAGGCCGGCAAGCGGCTGGCCTCGCTCGCCGGGGCGATGTTGACGCAGCGCACGTCGGGCGTGCCGCTCGACCTGGGGCCGGTGCGCTCCCAGCTCGGAGACTCGGTCGGCGTCGGGTATCGCGCGCCCGATCCGCGCGTGCGCCTCGTGTCGGTCGGGGCTGCGGCGCCCGCCGGAACCCCGTCTGGAGAGGCCGGATGATCCTCGATCCGATCGTGCCCCGCATCCTCTCCGTCCGCCGCATCCCAGGGGCGGACCCCGCGCTCCTGCGTGCGTACGGCGCCGATCCCGACCGCCACCGTGCCCTCGGCCTGGTGACCTGCGATCAGGACGATTCGACCTATGTCGCGCTCGACGAGGCCACCAAGCACTCCCCGGTGGACGTGGTGTTCGCGCGCTCGTTCTACGCGGGCTCGGGGCACGCCTCGGGGCGGCTCTCGGGCGAGATCCTCGGGGTGATCGCGGGCGCGGACGCCGACGAGATCGACGAGGGCCTGGCCGCGCTCATCCGCTGCCTCGAGCACGACGCCTGCTTCTACAAGGCGGACGACCAGGGCACGATCACCGTGTTTCCGCACGTCATCGCCTCGCTCGGGCGCTATCTGTCGGCCCAGTCGGGCCTCGCGCCGGGCGAGCCCATGGCGTACCTCGTGGCCCCGCCGATGGAGGCCACGATCGGCCTCGACGCGGCGTTGAAGGCGGCGCATGTCCGGGCGGTGAAGGTGTTCCCCCCGCCGACCGAGACCAACTTCGCGGCCGCGTGGCTCGGCGGCGAGCTCGCGGCGTGCCAGGCCGCGGCCGAAGCGTTTGCCGCGGCGGTGATCGAGGTCGGCCGCACGCCGCGCGAACGGTAGGACTCCATCGGGACCCGCGAGCATGCTCCAGCTGCTCCCCGGCATCCCGTCGCCGTCTCCGTTTGCCCCGACCGTTCGCGGACGCTACTCGGCCGGGCATGTCTGCCCCCGACCGTGGAACCCGCCTCCTCATCGCCCTCGGCGTCATGCTCGCGCTCGCGGGGCTCCCCCTCGGCATGACCGGGAGCGTGGCCCAGGTTCAGCAGGCCGCGGTCGCCGCGGGGCGCAGCGCGGCGTGGACAGCCGCCCCGGGCACGGTGAGCGAGGGGGGCGCGCTGTTCTGGTTCGGCGTGGGCTGCGCCGTCAGCGTCGTCGGGGTGGTGCTCGCGAGCGCGGGGTTCTTCCGGCTCTGGCGCAGCGGCCGGCTCATCCGGCAGCGCCCGTGATCCACGTGATGGCGACCATCACCAACAGCCACTCGGGCTCCATGTAGCCGAGCAGGATCCCGATCCCGGCGTGCAGCGCGATCACCGTCGCGGTCAGCAGCACGCGCAAATCGGGCACGACATAGAGCACACACGCCACCTCCGCGAGCAGCCCGAAGGTTCCGACGAAGGCGCTGAACCGTGGCGATCGGCCCGCGATCCGTCGCAACGCGCGCACCCAACGAGGGCCCGAGTAGGCACGCTCGGCGATCAGCAGCGCCTGGTGGTGCGGCTTCATCCACCGCCACCCGGTGAGCTTGATCTTCGAGAGCGCGGCCAGCGGATAGAGCGCCGCCATGACGCCGGCCGCGGCCTCCCATCCGGCCGCGCGTGACGCGGGCTCCGAATAGCCGAGGGCGCCGACGAGGGTCGCCGCGGTGACCCACCCGAGCAGGCAGGCCGCCGCGGGTACGTATTTACCCAGGCGGACCACCATCCCGGCTGGCCACTGACGCTTCTCGATCTGGCGTACGGCCAGCAAGACGAGGAGCACCGCGATCGCGCCGAGCCGCGGCCACCCCGAGGCCATCCACACCCACAGCGTGCCGGCGAACCCGAGGGAGGCGAGCACAAAGAGCGCGATCCGCCGCGCCGCGACGCCCCGGACGATTTGGTGAGAAGACGCGGCGTAGATGGGGCGATCCGCGAGCAGTACGTGCCCCGCCGAGTTCGCCCAGGAGAAGCACAACGCCAGGCCGAACAGCGACTCACCGATCATGCGCGGAGCCGCCCCAGACCCGATGCGCGCGGCGCGATCCGCTCCACCACGTCGCCTTCGGGGGTGACACGGAAGATTCGATACCCTACCTCGACGCGAACGGTGAGCCCGTCCGGGCTCGCCGCGGTGCGATCGCGGATCCACCGCTGTGCCTCGAACACGACCCAATGCAAGGAGCAGGGGACGGAGAAGGGCTCGATGGCCTCCGGCGTGATGCCGTACCACGCGGTGACATCCTGGAACTCGACCTCCCGCCCGTCCGCGTGGACCACGAGCACAGCGCCCTCACGACGATCCTCGAGGTCCGCGTACATGGCGTATCGCGAGAACGGGAATCGCTCTCCCACGCGCCAGCTGACGAGGCCGTACACGAGCGCCGCGCAGATCGCCACGAACGGGGGCTGCATCAGGGTCGGCAACGCGAGGGGGAGGTCCATCGGCTGCCACCGTACAACACTGGCCCGGCGCCCACCACCCCACGGCCGCCCCGATTGGACTACTCTTCACGGCGGATCCGCAGCGGTTCCCCACCTGGAGACCCATGACCAAGCTCGCCCTCCCCACCGCCCACACCAAGGACCGCGTGAAGACGCCCGTACCCGATCGGGTCGACGTCGCCATCATCGGGGCGGGCCTCGGCGGATTGATGAGCGCCGCGCGGCTCGCGCGGAAGGGGCTCTCGGTGGCGTTGTTCGACGGGCATTACGTGGCGGGCGGCTGCTGCACGATGTTCCACCGGGCCACGCGAGAGGGGAGCTACCAGTTCGACATCGGTCTCCACTACATCGGCGACTGCGAGCCCACCGGAAAGATCCCGACGCTGCTCCGCGACGTCGGCGTCGACCTCGAGTACGTCCGGATGGATGACGACGGGTTCGACACCATCGTCGTCCCGGGGCTCACCTTTCCCATCCCGGCCGATCTGGGGCGGTTCCGCGATCGCCTCGTGGAGCACTTCCCGCGCGAGAAGCGCGGCATCGACCGCTACACCCGGGTGCTCGGCGAGGTGTCCCACATGGGCGCCTGGCTGGAGCAGACGCGCGCGGGCGGCACCACGGGCAAGCTGGCGACGCTCTGGCAGGTCGCGACGCGGGCCCGCTTGGTGTCCACCTATCAGAACGCCACGGTGAAGGAGCTCCTGGACGACTGCACGAAGGACGAGACGCTCCGCGCCGTGCTCCTCGGCCAGAGCGGCGACTACGGGGTGGCGCCCAGCAAGGCGAGCGCGATGATGCACCTCGGTCTGCAGGCGCACTATCTGAAGGGGGCCTACTATCCGAAGGGGGGTGGGCAGCGGATCGCGGACGAGCTGGCCGACGTGGTGGAGGCGAACGGCGGCGTCATCTGCCTGCGCCGCACGGTGGAGAGCATCCTGGTCGAGGGCGGGCGCGCGGTGGGCGTGCGCATCGCCGAGGGGCGCGAGCCGGCGCGGGACGTGCGCGCGGGCTGTGTCATCAGCAACGCCGACCTGAAGCGCACGTACACGGAGCTCCTCCCGGAGGCCGCGGTGCCCGCGGAGTGGCGCGTGCGCCGCGAGAAGCTGGAGATGGGCGCCGCCATCTTCATCACCTGCCTGGGCATCAAGGCCGACCTGCGCACGCTGGGGATGGCCGCCAAGAACGTGTGGCGATTCAACACGACGGACGCGGAGTCCATCTACGACGAGATCGATCGCGGGGAGACCACCGCGAGCTGCGCGTACATCACCAGCGCCTCGCTCAAGGACCCGGACAGCCACGGCCACACGCCGCCCGGCGTGATGGGGGTCGAGGTCATGACCATCGCCTCCGGCCGGCCCGAGGCGTGGGGCGTCGAGCCCGGGGAGGTCCTCAGCGGCGTGTACCGCAAGCAGGACGTGTACGAGGCGAAGAAGCGCGAGGTGGAGGATCGGCTCATCGACCACCTCGAAGCCCAGTTCCCCGGCACCAAGGAGCACATCGTGTTCCGGGAGAGCGCCACGCCGATCACGCACAGCCGCTACACGCGCGCGTCCGACGGTACGGGGTACGGCCTCGCCGCGACCCCGGGCCAGTTCATGGCGTCGCGGCCGGGCTACCGCGGGCCGGTCCCGGGCCTGTACTTCGCGGGTGCCAACACGCGCGCCGGGCATGGGGTCTCCGGTGCGCTCAACAGCGGCAAGCACGCGGCCGCGCGGCTCCTGGCCGACCGCGAGGGGTCCTCGTAGCTCCGGCCGCGCGGGGCGGCTCGGCTACTCCCCGAGCACCACGTACACCCGACCCGCCACGTTGGTGCCGCCGCGGGGGGCGCCGACCAGCAGATCGTCCGTGCCGTCTCCGTTGATGTCGGCCGCGCCCGAGAGCACGGAGCCGAACAGGTCCCCGCGGGTCTCGCCGTCCACCGTGGCGCTGGCCATGGAGGCCTCGCTCGAGCCCCCCGTGAGCGAGCTTCCCGGGAACAGGTACAGCCGGCCCACGTCGTTGCCGGGGGCGTAGTACCAGTAGCTCGGCTGGGCGTAGGCCGAATTGACCGCGGGGGCCCCCGCCATGAGATCGGTCACGCCGTCTCCGTCGAAGTCGCCGGAGGCGACGGTGAAGCCGAAGCGGCCGGGGCCGTCCCCTTCGATCTGCACGTCGGCGTCTTCCGCGTCGAGCGAGCCCGACAGGCGGTTCAGCGCGAAGAACACGGAGACCGTGTTGGTGGCGAGGCCACCGAAGGCGAGGTCCAGGCGGCCGTCGTCATCGTAGTCCCCCAGGGCGGGGGCGCCGAAGCCGATGCCGCCCGAGGTGATGTCCCCCGCGATCGTGCGCGCTTCGGCGTCCCCGACGTCGACCGAGCCTCCCCAGGCGGTACCCCCGTCGATCTGGTACCAGGCACCTCCGTCCGTCGCGTTGTCGTCCGCGCCGGGCGCGCCCACGAGGAGGTCGTCGTAGCCGTCCCCGTCGATGTCGCCGCCGCCGAGCCCGAAGCCGAAGTAGTCCTGGGTCGAGTCGCCGTCGATGATGAGCGCCGCGTCCGCGACGTCGACCTCGCCGCGCACGCTGCCGGCGTCGTACACCGACACCCGGCCGAGGTAGTACCGGGTGCCCGAGGACATCTCCGGCTGGCTGTAGACGACCTCGTCGACACCGTCGCCATCCATGTCCACGTAGGAGATCACCCGGTTCGTGCCCGTGCTGTAGGTCTGCGCGATCGCGGTCGTGACGTGGAGATCGGCGTCCGCGGGGTCGAGCGTTCCGGTCACTCCCCGCCCGCCCTCGAACATCACCACCGCGGTACCGCCGGCGCCGTATGCCTGGCCGGCGGCCACGAAGTCGGCCTGGCCGTCGCCCGTGTTGTCTCCGGCGAGCGGGCTGGTGGCGCCGAAGTACGCGTAGCCGGCCCCCGCGAACGCCGCCGCGTCGAACGATGTGACGGTGCCGCCGAGCGCGTCGTGGTCGCTGCCGGGGATGATGTAGACGGCGCCGGCATAGTTGCCCTGGAACGCGCCGCCGATGAGGAGGTCGGGGGAGCCCCCGCTGCGAACCGCGCCGAGGCCCAGGCCGCTGTGCAGGGCGAGGTAGGTGTTCGGGGAGGCGCCGTCGACGTAGCCGGTGGTCACGTCCCCGATGACGCCGTCGTCCACGCTGCCGGAGCAGTCGTTGTCCAGTCCGTCCCAGGTGTCGTCGGCGCCAGGGCTGACAGCGGCGTCGTCATCGTCACAGTCACCCTCGTCGACCGTGTAGCCGTCGCCGTCCTCGTCGATCTTGCCGCAGTCGTCGTTACGGGAGCCGGGGCTGCCGAAGTCGCCGGAGGGCAGCGCGGAGGTCGCGACGCACCAGTAGTCGAACTGGCGCGCGTCGGCGACGCCGGTGTGGTCGGGATCGAGCGACCAGCTTGCGCCGTCCGCAGTGCCCCACGCCGCGGTCCACTCCACGTCGAAGACCGTGGCGCCGCCCAGCAGGACGAAGACGTTGTCCGCCGCCGAGAGGGAGAAGGTGGCGCGGTCGTACACGTAGTCCACGTCGATGCCGCCGTTGAGCCCGGCGTCGTCGTTCGCGCCCAGCACGACGTGCCCGCCCGCGGGGATGACCAGGGAGCGGGAGATCGTGAAGCTGTCGCCGTCGTCACCCGCCAACACCCAACCCCGGAGGTCGATGGACGAGGAGTCGGTGTTCTGGAGCTCGATCCACTCGCCGTCGCTGTCGCTCGCGGCCAGGGGGTGCTGCATCACCTCGGAGACCACGATGGCCCCGGCGACGATGTAGTCCTCGTCCACGAGGCCGTCGCAGTCCTGGTCCACCAGGTCACGCGTCTCCGTGGCGGTGGTCCGGATCGCCGGATCGGTGTCGTCGCAGTCGGCACCGAAGCCGGTGATGTCCTCGCCGTCCCGATCCTGGTCGAAGTCGGACCAGCCGTCGCAATCCTGGTCGATGCTGTCGTACCAACTCTCCGTCGCGTCCGGGTTCACCAGCGCGTCGGCGTCGTCGCAGTCCTCCCCGCCCTTGTCGAGCGCCGCGAAGCCGTCACCGTCGGCGTCGTCCGCGCCCATCCCGGTGTCGGGCGCTCCGCTGTCCTTGTCGCCGATGGTGAACTGGGCGGGCCCACACGCGGACAAGAGGGCAAACAGGACACAGGGGCGCAGGGGCATCGGGGACATCCGGAGGTCCGGAGAGAATAGCGCAAGCTGGACGCGATCGGGGCCAGGATCGCGCGGCTGAGCGGTTTGAGCCGGCCGACGCAGTGGCCGACCCGGCGCGGCCGTGGCATCGTTGGGGCTCCCCGGAGAACCCGTGTTCGTGCTGCTCCTCGCGCTCCTCCTCCCCGCCTGCACTCCTGACGACAAGCCCGACACCGCCTCCGAAGACGGCGTCGACGTCGACGAGGACGGCTACGAGGCCGCCGACGATTGTGACGACAGCGACCCGCTGGTGAACCCGGGCGCCGACGAGGAGTGTGACGGGATCGACAACAATTGTGACGGTGCCACGGACGACGATGGGGAGGGCGTGGGCGCCTGGTACGCGGATGTCGACGGAGACACCTACGGGGATTTGTACGCGGGCGTGCTCGCCTGCGAGCAGCCGCCGGGCACGGTGGCCGACTCGACGGACTGCAACGACGCCGAGGCGGCCTCGTTCCCCGACAACCCGGAGGTCTGCGACGGCATCGACAATGACTGCGACGGGCGCGCCGACGAGGGCGCCACGGACATCATCCAGTCGTTCGAGGATCTCGACGGCGACGGGTACGGCAACTCCGATGTCGACAATGTCGGCTGCACCCTTCCCGACGGTTACAGCCTCGAGCGGGGCGATTGCGCCGACGCCGACCCGACCATCAATCCCTCTGCCGTGGACGTGTGTGGAGACGGCATCGATCAGGACTGTGTGAATGGGGATGCGGTCTGTGGATAGCGCGTGTCACTTCACCTTGCCTCCCGCCGGGTGAGGGGAGAGCAGGCGGCCGCTATCCGAATTGGACCGACCGCTTGCTGAAGTTGCCGAACCAGAACCCGTCCACCGGGAACGTGGGCACCTCGCCCTGGTCCGCGGCGCCGGCGGAGAGGAGCAGCGGGACGAAGTGCTCGGTGCGCGGGTGGGCCATCCGGGCCGCGGGCGCCCGCTTCATGAAGTCGATCAGCGTGTCGTCGTCGCGACGGGTCAGCGTGTGGGCGGTCCACGCGTCGAACTCCGACGCCCAGGCCGGCGTGGTGTCACCAAACCCCGCGCCGAGGTTGTGCGTGATGAACCCGCTCCCGATGATCAGCACGCCCTCGTCACGCAGGGGCGCGAGGCGCCGGCCGAGCTCGTAGAGGCGCGCCGGGTCGAGCGTCGGCATCGAGATCTGGAGCACCGGGACGTCGGCTTGCGGGTACATGACGAGGAGCGGCACGTACGCGCCGTGATCGAGGCCACGCGAGGGGTCGTCCACCGTGCGCTCGCCCGCTTCGGACAGGAGCGTGCGCACGCGCGCGGCCAGCTCGGGGGCGCCGGGCGCGGGGTACTTCGTCTGGTAGTAGCGGGCGGGAAAGTTGTAGAAGTCGTACACGAGCGGCACGGTGCGCGTGGCGCCGAGCGTCACGGGCGCGCCCTCCCAATGCGCGGAGACCATGAGGATGGCACGCGGCCGCGGGAGCGCCTTGGCCCAGGCCGCCAGCGCCGCAACCCAATCCGGAAAGTCGACCAGCGGCGGGGCGCCGTGTCCGATGAAGAGCACGGGCATTCGGGGAGAGGACAAGCGGGCTCCGATGGATGCCTCCTTCCTACGATCGGCCGCCCCGGCCCGCCAACGGCCGCGCGGCAACACGTGGTTGTGGATCGGGAAACCTCCTACGCCCCGATGAGGTGCCGCACCCGTTGCACCCGTTGCTCCAGCGTTCCTCGGAGCGAGGTGTACGGCACGTCGAGGATCCCGAGCACCACGCGGTACCGCGCCTGCATGCGCCGCTGGAAGTCGGGATCGCTCCGGGTCCCGTCCTGCACGAACCCGAAGTCGTCCTCGCACAGGAACAGGTGGTCGTAGCGGGTCTCTCGCGCGAGCGTCGCGAGCTCCGGATCGACCCGTCCGTGCCACATCGCCGCGAACAGCGCCGTCGTGAGCGGTGTCGTGTCCACGAACAGCCAGCGGTGGGCATCGCGCCGCTCGGCCGCCGTCCGCGCGACGTGCGTTCGCCCGATCCCGACAAAGTCTGCCTCCGCGAGGCCGCCCTGGGCCTCCCACAGCGTGCGCCCGTACTCGGGGACGAAGCGCGTGCCGAGCTCGACCGCGAGCCGCTCGGTGAGGGTGCTCTTCCCGGTGGATTCGGCCCCGATGAAGGCGACGGTCTGGACGAAGTCGGCGTAGACCGACGGATCGAGGAAGCCCCGGAGCCCGTGGGGATCGGCGCGCAGGGCGGTCCCGCAGACCGGGAGGGCGACCCGGGCGAGGTCGACGAGGCGGTGCGCCACGGGGTGCCCGAGGGCGCGGCCGAGGGAGGCGGCGAACCCGTCCCCGTAGGGTTCGCTCGTGTAGACCACGTCGACCGGCCAGCCGCTGTCGCGCACGAACGCCGCGACGAAGGCGCGGGGCTCGTCGTCGGGGGCGTCGTTCGCGGGGAGGCCGGCGCGGGCCCGCGGATCGAGCACCGCGAGGCCGGCGAGCCTCTCCCCATACAGCGCCTCGAGCCAGCGTCGGCGCCGTGGGGCGTCACAGCCCGGGAGCTCGGGGAGCGACCAGGACAGGACGCGCACCTCCGCGCACTCGGCCAGCGCGGTATCGAGCACCAGCTGGTGCCCGCGGTGGAGCGGCGAGAACTTCCCGACGACGAGCGCGCGCGGGCGGGTCATGCCGCGGCGGCCCGATCATCGTGACGCGCGAGCGTGCGCCAGTGGTAGAGGCCCCATCCGGCGTTGAGCAGGTAGCCGGTGTAGAGGAGCGCGGTGAACGGGATTCCCTTCGACGCGTAGAGCGGTACCGAGAGCACGTCCGCCGCGATCCAGAGCCACCAGCTCTCGACCTTGCGTTGCATCAGCAGCCACGTCGCGGCGATGCTCAGCGCGAGGATCGCCGAGTCGACGAACGGAGCGGCCGCCGCCGTGAACAGGTGGAGCAGGGTGCCGTACGCGCCCGCGGTCACCGTCACGAAGATCACGGTCGCGACGGCATCCGCCCCGTTCGCATGGGTGACCGGGAGCTCGGTGCGCGCCGCGCCCCCGAAGCGCCAGCGCCACCAACCCGCGAGGCTCGTGGCCACGAAGAAGGCCATGAGCGTGACGTCGGCGTAGAGCCGCACCTCCGCGAACACGAAGCCGAGCAAAACGGACCCCACGACGCCGGTCCACCAGGTGTGGGCCGAGTTGCGGTTGGCCGCCACCACGGAGGCGGTGTTGAACAGGACCGAGAGCGGCTCGAGCATGGCCGGGTGTTGTAGCACCCGGCGCGCCCTCAGCATCCAGGAGGCGCGCGCTACGTCCCCGGCTCCTCCTCGGGCCCCGGCTCCTCCTTCGGCGTCACCGCGCCGGCGAGCGCGAAGGTGACATCCACCTCCGCCCGGTAGATCTGCTCTCCCGCGAGCACGGGCATCGCCGAGATGTCCGCGTCCGCCGTGCCCGCGCGCTCCATGTAGATCGGGCCCGGCGGCGTGGTGTCCTGCGTGCGGATGGAGACGTTCATCGGCTCGCCCAGCTCGACCCCGAGGTTGATCGCGACGAGGGCCGCGTTCTCCCGGGCATCGGTCACCGCCGCGTCGAGCGCCTCCTGCTGCGCGGCGGCCTCGTCCTCCACCTTCCAGACGACCGCGAGCACCTCGTTGGCTCCCGCGCCGACCGCGGCGTCCAGCACGCTCCCGGCCTTTGTCGGGTCATCCACGCGGATGTCGAGGATCGCGCTCGCCTCGTACCCGACCAGCCGCGGTCCGGTTTTTTCGTTGTACTCGTAGCGCGGCTGGAGCGAGAGTTGGGAGGTGCGGATGTTCTCGGGCGTCACCTGTTGGCCGAGAGCTTGGGTGACTGCCGTCATCTTCTGGGCGGCCTTGTCGAACGCGGCCGCGGCGGTGTTCGCCTGCGAGCGCACCCCGAGGGAGAGCACGGCTTCGTCCGGCGCGACGTACACCTCACCTACGCCGGTCACGTTCAGGTTGTTTCGGGGCTCGACCTCGGCGGCGGACGCCGTGGCCAACATGTAGAGCGCGGTCGCGAGCATGGAACCTCCTCTTCACGGAATCTCTCGGAGCGACATCGGAGAGATGTCGGAGAGACAAGAGTAGGCTCCGAACGTCGGGATCCAAGCACGGACCGGTGGCGACCTGCGGGAGCTCCGGGGGGCGTCACGCCGCGGTCACCGCCTCCTCCCCCGTCGGTGCCGCGGGCGTCGCGTGCGAGAGCTGCGCGGAGCCTTGCCCGTCGAACACCCGGAGCTCGGCCTCGCGTGTCACCCGCCCCGGTCGAATCCACGCAAACGCGTTGATTCCCACCTTCTTCGTGCACTCCACATCGTCGAACGCGGGCGACCAGTGCCCGGTGTTGAGAAAATCGATGCCGTCGTGGCGGCGCACGGCGGCGCGGTGGGTGTGGCCCATCACCACCCGTGTCACGTGGGCGATCCGGCCGAGCTCGCCGACGCGCTTCCGGATGTTCGCCTGGGTGTTCCCGACATCCGAGCGGCAGCTCCGCGCATAGGCGACGTAGAAGGGGAGCAAGGCCAGAAATAGCGCGACCGCCCAGCCAACCCCGAGGTCGGCGCTCCCCCGGTCGAACATCCACCGAAGCGCGGAGGTGAGCTGGAACACGAAGACGACGAGCAGGGCCAGCAGGCCGACACGATCGAGCCAGAGCTCCCGTGCCACCTTGAGCGGGGAGTACACGGCGGGGTGCACGGCCACGTCGCGGAGCGCACGCACCATGGCCGGGGTGCCCCGGGCCCGGCGCGCCGCGTCGCGCACGCGCTCCTCGAGTCGGGCGGGATCTCGCTGGGCGGGGCGCAGCCCCTCATCCACGGACACCCACAGGGTGACGAGCGCGGTCCAGAACCAGGTGAACGCGAGAAGCGGGTCCTGCCGGGCGACATAGCGGAAGAAGAACCGGACGTAGTCTTTGAACGGCCGGATGAAGCTGTCCTCGACATGGGGGTTGAACAACCCCATCCCGTTGAGCATCACCTTGCCGGCGATGTTCCCGAACGGCATGCGCACGCGCAGCCTCCCCTTCACCTCGATGAAGGGGTGCAGCGGGTCGTGGCACACGCAGTAGGCGTCGAGCTGATTCCCGTGCATGACGAGGGTGTCCCCGCCCGAGATGCGGAAGAATTCGCAGATCGTGAGCGCGTCACGACGGATCTCCGCGGGCGCCCCGGCAGGGGGCTGCGCCAGAGCGGCCCGGAGCTCAGCCTGGACGGCCGGCCAATGGAGCTCGAGGTCGTGGTTGCCGATGATGAAGACGAGCAGGTTCCCGTCGGCCATCCATTGCGCGAGCGCGCCGCAGAGCTCCGGGTGGTCCGCGAGGATGCGGCGCATCTTCCAGGCCGAACGCTCCTCTTCCGCCACCAATCCGCGGCACCGCTCCAGCCAGGAAACCTTGTAGGGGGCGGGCTCGGGCGCACCCACGACGGTGTCGAAGTCGAAGATGTCCCCCGCGAGCACGAGCTCGACCGGCTGTCCGGCGGACAGGTCGCGCAGGTGTACGAGGAGCCGGAGCAGGGGGCCGTCGTCGACCACGTCGGCGTGTTTGTAGCGTCGCCATGCCGGCCTACGCGGATCGGGGGCTTCGATGTCGGAGAGGTGGAGGTCGCTGATCACGGCTGTGTGGGCCGGCCCCCTGCGCGGGGCGGATCGCCGCTCGGTGTAGAGGGGCAGGTCGTTCGCCACGGGGCTCCCGAGTGGCCCACCCTGTAGCATCGGGGCGGCGGGCGCATCGGCGCCGTTGCATCACGAGACGGCCGAAGATCCTGTGCAGTTCGAGGTACAGGTGGGGTCGTGAGGCAGGTTTTGGGAGACGGGTCACGGTTCGTCATTGACCGTCGCGGGCCCGCCTGCATACGCTCCCCGGCAGGCACCGGTCGTCCGTCTCGTCCCTCGTCGAGCCCGACCGTCCACCGAGGTTCACATGTCCCGTTCGAGCTCCCTCCTCGCGGTCTTCGGCCCCTCCACGCTCCTGGCCCTCGCGGCCTGCGGGGCCGTCCCGGCGCCCGACAGCACGGCGCTGGAGACGGCGGACACGGCGACGGTCGCCGCCCTCGAGACCGGCGCGGATTCGGGCAGCTCGGACCTCGTGATCAGCGGGTCGGACAGCCGGCAGGCCGTCGTGCTCGGCACCGGGCCCGACCTCGACGCGGACGGGTACGCGACCAGCCTCGACTGCGACGATGCCGATGCCACCGCGTTTCCCGGCGCCGCAGAGGCGGACGACCTGGCGGATGACGATTGTGACGGCTGGGTCGACGAGGACTTCGTCGCCGTGGGGGACGTGGTGGTCTCCGAGGTGAACCGCGGGGCGCGGTTCGGCGGCTCCATCATCGTGAACGACGGATCGTGGGTCGAGGTCTACAACGCCTCCGGCCGTACGATCGACCTGGCGAATTGGGCCTTCTCCCGCGGCGCCTCCGCCCCATACAACGAGATCACGCTCGACGCGGCCTCCGCCCCCCTGCTCGCCCCCGGCGACTACGCGGTGCTGTGCGACACCGACAACTACCAGGGCTCGTCGGTCGCGTTCCCGCTCACGTGCGACTACGTCTGGGGCGACGAGGCTCAGCCCTCCTCCTACGTGGGCGTCAACCACGACAACACGCTCTACCTCCGTCGTGACGCGGAAACCGTGGCGCTCTACCTCGGCGGCGGCCGCACCACCGGCACCCTCATCGACTCCGTCCATTGGACCTACGACGCGACGAACGGCTACTGGCCGCGTGACGCCAGCTATTCATTGAGCCTCGACGCCGGGTACCTCAACAGCGTCGACAACGACAACCGGGACGTGTGGTGCTCCACCTCGAGCAGCGCCACGGGCGTGGTCTCCGCGAGCTCCGCCTGGCGCTGGTACGACAACCTCTCGAGCACGCGCGACGAGCACGGCACGCCCGGCGCGGCGAACTATGCCTGCCAGAACCTGCCCGACCTCGACGCCGACGGCTACACCGGCGTCGACGATTGTGACGACGACGACCCCTCGATCCACCCCGGCGTGGCCGAGGATTGTGACGGCATCGACCAGGATTGTGACGGCGACATCGACAACGGCGCCCCCGGCAGCAGCGACTGGTACGCCGACCTCGACGGGGACACCTTCGGGGACCCGGGCGGCCTGCTCAGCACCTGCGCCACCCCCGCCGGCTACGTGCTCGACAACACCGACTGTGACGACTCCTCCGCCGCGGCCCTCCCCGGCGGGACCGAGGTCTGCGACGATCTCGACAACGATTGCAACGGCAGCGTGGACGACGGCGGGCTCTCCGGCTCCAACGTGTTCTACGCGGATGCCGACGGCGACAGCTACGGCGACCCGGACAGCACCACCACCAGCTGCCTCGTGCCCGCGGGCTACTCGGTCGATGACGCCGACTGTGACGACTCCGACGCGACCATCTCGCCCGACGGCGTCGAGGCGGACGACTCGTTCGACAACGATTGTGACGGCTGGGTCGACGAGGACTTCGTCGCCGTGGGTGACCTCGTCTTCACCGAGATCAACCGCCAGGCCCGCTTCGGCGGCGCAGTCGTCGTGAACGACGGCGCGTGGCTCGAGGTCTACAACGACTCCGCGCGCACGGTCGACCTCTCGAACTGGACCCTCGCGCGTGGCACCTCGACGTCCGGCCAGCAGATCGCGCTCGATCCGGCCTCCGCCCCCGTGCTGGCCCCCGGCGAGTACGCCGTGTTCTGCGACACCGACAACTACCAGGGCTCGGCCACCGCCGCCTGGCCGATGGCGTGCGACTACGTCTGGGGTGACGAGACCCAGGCCGCCTCCTACCAGGGCGCGTACCACAACAACGTCTTCTACCTCCGTCGCGACACGGACACGGTCGGGCTGTACGTAGCGGGCAACCGCACGACCGGCACCAAGGTCGACTCCGTGACCTGGACCTACGACGCGACGAACGGCTACTGGCCGCGCAACGCCGGCTTCTCCATCAGCCTGGACGCCGCCTACGTCGACGACACGCTGAACGACCAGCGCACCGCCTGGTGCTCCACGGCGTCGAGCGCGACGGGCACGGTGACCAACAACACCGCCTGGCGCTGGTTCGACAACCTCACGACCGCGAACGACGAGCACGGCACCCCCGGCTCGGCCAACTACGACTGCCTGAACGACCCGGATCTCGACGGCGACGGCGTCACCGGCGCCACCGACTGCAACGAGGCGGACGCGACGATCTACCCGGGCGCCCCGGAGACCTGCAACGACATCGACGACGACTGTGACAGCGTCATCGACGAGGACGCCATCGACGAGCCGCTCTGGTATGCGGACGCCGACGGGGACGAGTTCGGGGATCCCCTCGTGGTCGACCTCGCGTGCGACCAGCCCGCCGCCTACGTCGCCGATGCGACCGACTGCGACGACGCGACCGCCTCGACCAACCCCGGCGCGGACGAGGTCTGCAACGACATCGACGACGACTGCGACGTCGCGATCGACGAGAGCGCGATCGACGCCCCCACCTGGTACAACGACCTCGACGGGGACACCTACGGGGCCGACGCCGACACCTCGGTGACCTGCGATCAGCCCACCGGCTACCTCGCCGACGGCGGCGACTGCGACGACGCCGATCCCGCCATCAACCCCGCCGCCACCGAGACGTGCGACGGCGTCGACGAAGACTGTGACGCCACGATCGACGACGGCGCGCCGGGCGCGGACACGTTCTACGCGGACGCCGACGGCGACACCTACGGGGACGCCGCGACCACCACCCTCTCGTGCGTGGCGCCCTCCGGCTTCGTCGCCGACGCGACCGATTGCGACGACGCGGCCTCCACCACCAACCCCGGCGCGGCCGAGGTTTGCGACGACTACGTCGACAACGACTGCGATCCCGACCCGACGAGCTGCGAGTGGTCCGGCAGCCGCGGCGTGAAGGACGAGTACGACTTCCGCGGCTACGGCACCGCGGCGAGCTTCTCGGTCGGGCACTCCATCGCCAACAACGGTGACTTCAACGGTGACGGTCTGGACGACGTGGTGGTGGGGCAGGCCTACCACGACACGACGGTGGTGGACGCCGGCCGCTTCCACATGTGGTACGGCACGGTCGACGCGAGCGACGCCCTCTCGACCGCCGACCTCACGGTCGACGGGGACAGCACGGTCGGCTCCGACCAGTTCGGCTGGGCCAGCCGCTTCGCGGGCGACGTAGATGGGGACGGCATCGACGACCTGCTCTCCTCCGCGTGGCTCGCGGGCACGACCAACGGGGGGAAGGCCTACCTGTTCCTGGGCGGCACCACCCCCGCGACCGTGGCGAGCGCGTTTGCCTCCTTCGGGTCGACCGGCACCAACAACTTCACGGGCACCGCGGTCGACGGCGGCGACATCGATGGGGACGGCCTCGCGGACGTGCTGACGAGCGCCTACGGGCGGGCGTCCTCCGCGGGCGCGGTCGGCGTGTGGAACTCCAGCGCCATCGGCGGCGGCGCCGAGATCATCTCGACCGATGCGACGTTGTTCATCACCGGGGCCACCGCGGGGGACTACCTCGGGTACTCCGCCGCGATGGCGCCGGACCTCGATGGGGACGGCATGGCGGACCTGATCCTCGGCGCGCCCGCGGCGGGCACGACCACCACGCCGGGCAAGGCCTACGTGTTCTACGGCGTGGACACGCTGACCGGCACCATCAGCGCCTCCACGGCGGACGCCACGCTCACCGGCTCCGTGAACGGCGATCGCTTCGGCCTCTCCGTGGCGAGCCTCGGCGACATCGACAACGACGGCGCGGGAGACTTCGCGGTGTCCGCCGACAAGGAAGACACCTCCGCCACCGACGCGGGCGCCGTGTACCTCTACACCAGCACCCCGACCGGCGCTGCGACCGGGGCGTCCGCGGCGTCCTCCATGATCACCGGTGAGGTCGCGAACGACTTCTTCGGTCGCTCCGTGGGTGGCGTCGGGGACACCAACGGGGACGGCTACGACGACCTCTCGGTCGGCGCCACCGGGTACGACGTGGGCTCGCTCTCGGGCGCGGGCGCGATGTACGTCGTGTACGGGCCGGTGGTGGCGGGCACCTCCTCGGCCACGACCTACGGAGCGCGCTTTGTCGGCGCGAACACCTCCGACGCCGTCGGGTACGCGGTCGGCGGCGGTGGTGACGTGGATGGCGACGGCTACGCGGACTTCATGACGAGCGCCCCGAGCTGGGACTCCTTCGGGTTCCTGAACGCCGGCGGGTCCTGGCTGTTCTACGGCCGCGGCGAGTAGTCGCGGGGTGGGGACTACCTTCCGACCGAGGGAGGGGTCCGCATGCGCAGATTTGTCGTGGCAGCGCTCGCGCTCACGGTGGGGGCTTCCGTCCCTGCCTGCAGCCAACGGCAACGCTCGAAGCTCGAGACGACGCTGGCGACCGCGCTCGTCTCCGAGGCCGAGGAGCGGGAGATCGGCCGGCAGGTGCACAAGGAGCTCGAAAAGCAGGGCGTGACCTATGTGAAGCAGGCCCTGGTCACCCAATACGTCGAGGAGATCACCGAGCGGCTCGCCACCGAGGTGAAGCGCGAGGGCGCGCCGGATCGAATCAAGGTGTACGTCATCGACGATCCGGAGATGGTGAACGCGTTCGCCACCCCCGGCGGCCGCCTGTACGTCTTTTCGGGGCTGCTCCTCACGGCCGAGGATGAGGCGGAGGTCGCGGGCGTCATCGGGCACGAGCTCGGCCACATCGTCGCCAAGCACCCGGCGAAGCGCATCGCGCTGGCCATGGGCTACGAGGCCCTTGCGAACCTGGCGCTCGGCAAGGACCCGGGCCAGCTCCAGCAGCTCGCGGCCGTCCTGCTCGGGGGAGGCGTGCTCGCGGCCCACGGGCGGGGTGAGGAGAACGAGGCCGATCGCCTGGGGCTCACGTGGCTCCACCGCGCCGGCTACGACCCCCGCGGGATGGTCCGCTTTTTCCGGCGCATCAAGGACCTGTCGGCCGATCCGCCGGCGGTGCTCGCGTGGCTCTATTCGCACCCCACGACCACCTCCCGCATCGAGCACGTGCGGGAGATGCTGCGGCGGCGCGGCTGGGAGGGCGGCGAGGAGGGCGTGGAGGCGCACCGGGAGGTCCGCGAGGCGATCCTCGACGCGCAGCGGCCCAGGCGGGCAAGAGGGGGGGGCACGTAGAAGCGGCCAGCGGGGTGCCTATCTTCGGCGTGGGAGGAAAACCCACATGGACCGAACTGAAGTCGTCGATCTGCTCAACGAGCTGGTGCACCTCGACATCGACGCGGTGCGCGCCTACGGGCAGGCCATCGACAACGTCAAGGATCCGACGGCTCGGCAGACGCTGGTGGGCTTCCGCGAGGACCACGAGCGGCATGTGACCGACCTCTCGGCGATGGTGCGAAACTACGGGGGCGAGCCCGCGGAGCGCCCCGACCTCAAGGGGGTCTTCCTCGAGGGGATGACGGCCCTCCGCTCCGCGATGGGAGAGGGGCCCGCGCTGCGCGCCATGCGCGACAACGAGCGGTTCACGAACCGCCACTACGTCAAGGCGCTCGAGACGCCGGGCCTCCCGGACGAGGTCCGGAACCTCATCGCGCGCAACCGCGAGGACGAGCGGCGCCACCTCGCGTGGATCGAGGCGCGCGTGGGGCAGAAGACGCCCGCCTGACCGAGACGGGCGGGAACGTGCCGCTGACGTCCCGCCCGCCCCTCGCGCGCAGATCCGGGCGGGTGGCGTGCTTTACCCCGCCCCCCGTTATGTTGCGCCGCATGTCCGACGCCGGTACCCCAGAGCCCATCCCCCCCGCCGACCGGTACGACGATCGCGGGGCCTTCGCGCAGGGCGGCACCGCCGCGGTGCACCTCACCGTCGACCGCGTGCTCGGTCGGGCCGTCGCGACCAAGATCGCAAAGTCCGCCGATCCGGTGCAGCTGGACCGCTTCCGCAGGGAGGCGTGCATCACCGCGCAGCTCGAGCACCCCAACATCGTGCCGGTCCACGATCTGGGGGACACCTGGTTCACCATGAAGCGGGTCGAGGGCGCCACGCTCGCCGCGCTCGTGCGCGGGGAGCCGTACAGCGTCCTGATGCTCGGCAAGGTGCTCGACATCCTGATCAAGGTGTGTGATGCGCTCGCGTTCGCCCACGATCGGCGCGTGGTGCACCGGGACCTGAAGCCCGAGAACGTGATGGTCGGTCGGTTCGGGCAGGTGTACCTGATGGACTGGGGCATCGCCCAGGTGGAGGGCGTGTCGGATGCGCCCTTCGCGGGCACCACCGCGTGGGTGGCGCCGGAGCAGGCCCGCGGAGAGACCTGCGACGCGCGCACCGACGTGTGGGGCGTGGGAGGCCTGCTGTACTACGCGCTGTGCGGGGCCCGCCCAAACCAGGGGCCGACCCCGGAGGACCGCGTCGCCAGCGCACGTGCCGGGCGCCGCCCGCTCGCGCCCGTCGCCGTGGCGCCCTCCCGGAACCTGCCCTACGAGCTGGTGCGCATCGCGATGAAGGCGCTCCAGCCCGATCCGGAGAGTCGGTATCCCGACATCGCGGCGCTCCTCGCCGACCTCCGCGCGGTGAACGCCGGCGCGTGGTGGTTCGAGCTCAAGGTGTTCGAGGCGGGAAGCGAGATCGTCCGGGAGGGGGATGAGGCCGACACCGCCTACATCCTCGTGCAAGGCCGCTGCGAGGTGTGCCAGAACGGCGGCCCGATCGCGGAGCTCGGTCCGGGAGAGGTCTTCGGGGAGGCCGCGCTGCTCGCGGGCGGGCCCCGCGTGGCCTCTGTCGTCGCGCTCACCGAGGTGGTCACCCGGGTCATCACGCGCGAGGCGCTCGAGGCCGAGCTGGGCCGCGACCGGTGGATGGGCGCGTTGGTGCGCGGGCTCGCCCAGCGGTTCCACGATCTGTCGTCCGACAACCTGGAGCGCAGATTCTAGCGCGCTTGTCGGAGGATCGAGCGGCGTAGCGGGCGGGGTTTTCTGCCATGGCGTGCCCCGTGTGCACATTGTGGCCATGTCCGTGTGTTTCGCGCCCGAGACGCTGACGCGAGCCCAGGTGCTCGCCGACCTCACGGCGGCGTTCGCCGAGGTGGTGACCGACGAGCAGAAGCTGCTCCAGCTCCTGGTCGAGCGCGTGAGCACGCTCACCGGGGACGCGTGCGTGGTCCGCCTCCTCGACGAGAACGGCGTGCTCCGATCCGCGGCTCAGCATCACAGCGACGCCAAGCTGCTCCAGCGGATGCGGGTGGTCTCGCTCGCCACCCAACCCGATCCGAACCTCGGCATCTGGCACACCCTGCTCGCCGAGCGGCGCCTCGTGCGGCTCGCCATCGGGCCGGATCGCCTGCCGTCCGGGCTCACCCGCGAGCAGGTGGCGCTCTTCTCGAGCACGCCGGTCACCCACCTGTTGGCCGTCCCGCTCGTCGCGAGGGGGAGGGTGATCGGCGGGGTGATGGTCGTGCGCTGCACCCGAGCGGAGGCCCATCCGGAGGAGGAGGTGGCCCTCCTGCGCGATCTGGGCGACCGTGCCGCCCTCGCCATCGACAATGCCAGGCTGTACGCCGCCGAGCGCGCTGCCCGCACCCGCGCGGAGGACGCCGAGGACGCGCTCCGCGCCGAGCTCGCGCAGCGTCTCCGCGCCCAGGAGCTGCGGCGGGAGAGTGACGAACGGCTCCATCTGCTGGTGCAGTCGGTGGTGGACTACGCCATCTTCCTACTCGATCGCGAGGGGAGGATCGCCTCCTGGAACGCCGGCGCCCAGCGGATCTACGGCTGGGCCGAGCCCGAGGTGATCAACCGCCATGTCGGGGCCCTCTTGACGAAGCGCGGAGCCCCCTCGATGGCCAGCGTGCTCGACCTCGCGAAGGCGCAGGGGCGCGCGGAGGTCGAGGGGTGGGAGGCGCGCTGTGACGACACCCAATTCTGGGCCAACACGGTGGTGAGCGCCATCCGGTCGAGCGAGGGCAAGCTCCTCGGGTTCACGGTGATCACCCGCGATCTGACGGCCAGCCGCGAGGCACAGGCGATGCAGGAGCTGAACGAGCTGCTGGAGGCGCGGACGCGGGAATTGGCCGCGGCGAACGAGGAGCTCGAGGCGTTCTCCTACAGCGTCTCGCACGACCTCCGCGCGCCGTTGCGCGCGATCGACGGCTTCAGCCAGGCCCTCCTCGTCGACTACGCGGACGTGCTCGACGAGACCGGAACGGGCCACTTGCACCGCGTTCGCGTGGGCGTGAGCCGAATGCGGCAGCTGATCGACGACATGCTCCAGCTCTCCCGCAGCACCCGTGTGTCCCTCGAGCCCGGGCCGGTCGACCTCGCGCGGATCGCGGCCGACGTGGAGCACGACCTGCGCGCCCGCGACCCGAGCCGGGATGTCCAGCTCAAGATCCCCGAGCGGATGCGCGTGCGTGGCGACCCACGCTTGTTGCGCATCGTAATGGAGAACCTGTTGGGAAACGCGTGGAAGTTCACGCGGAACCGAGCCAGCGCGCAGGTCACGGTGTCCTGCGCCGCGGGCCCGGACGAGGTCGTCGTGACGGTCGCGGACAACGGCGCCGGCTTCGACATGGCGTACGCCCGTCGCCTGTTCCAGCCCTTCCAACGGCTGCACAGCGCGGAGGAGTTCGAGGGCACCGGGATCGGGCTCGCCATCGTGCGGCGGATCGTGCATCGGCACGGCGGCCGGGTGTGGGCCGAGGGGGAAACGGACGTGGGCGCGTCGTTCCATTTCTCGCTGCCCGTGCGGGAGTCGGACGAGCAGCCGACCACGGACGGCGCGGCGTCGGACCCCTCCACGAAGCCCTCCACGCCGATGTCGTAGGGGAATATCGGGCCCCGGGTCAGGCGTTGGGAGCGCCCATGTTGACGCTCCTCCTGTTCGCGCACGCCCAGGCCGCTGAAGTCAGCGGCTACTTCCGCCTCTCCGCCCGTCCCGATCTCGTCGGGGGTGATGGGCGGCTCGGCACGTCCGCCTTCTACGGCCGCCTGCTCAACGAGGGGCCGTGGGGGTTGCTGGACCTCCGTCAGCCGCTCGTCGGGGACGCGTCGCAAGCGGGCGGGGGTGCGCCATGGGGCTCGCTCGCGCTGCGCGTCGAGGGGGGCACGGTCGGCGGGGGCGATCCGACCAACGGCGGGCTCCTCGGCTTTCGGCTCTCCCAGCTGTACCTCTCCGCCGGGAACGTGGGCTTCCGCGACGTGACCTTTCGTGTCGGCACGCTCGAGACCACGTTCGGTGACCTCTGGCTCTTCGATGCGCGCCCAACCCAGATGCTCGTCGACGTGCTCGGCGCCTCCGGCACCTGGGCGCGCGACGGGACCGAGGTGATGCTGGGCCTCGGTGACGCTGGCTGGTCGATCCACGGCGCGCGGTACCACGTGGTGGGGAGCGCGGGCGGCTCGGTGCGCCATCGGAGCGACCACGTGGAGGTCGGGTTGGGCGGCCAGGCGTGGTTCGAGCCCGCGGACGGGGATCCCGAAGGGCCGGAGGACAGGGACGCGCGAGCCTGGAAGGTGGCCGGTACGGTGGGCTTCGGGGACCTCGGTCCGGTGCGCTGGAACCGCCTCCAGGTGGTCCTGCGCCGGCGGCTGCCCGATGCGCCGAGGCTGACCGTCGTCGACGGCGAGGAGGTGCGCGTCGGGGTGTCGCGGCAAACGGATCAGCGCCACGAGCTGCTCATCGGCGACGAGGTGGAGCTCGAGCTGGTGCCCGACCACCTCGAGGTCGCGGCGGCGGCGGTGTTCGAGCATCACTACGATCCGGACCAGCTCGGCCCGGAGGGGACCGGCGGCGAGAGCCCCACGAACCGCACGGCGCTCTCCGGCGTGCTGCGGGTGCAGGTCGCGCTGACGCCCGCGTTCAGCCTGCTGGGCGAGACGAGCCTGGCGAGGGAGGTGGCGCGCGGCGCGCAGGGCGTCTCTACGGACGGCGCAGCGACCGACGGCCCGGCGCGGAAGGACACCTGGCAGGGCAAGGTGGGCGTGGTGGTGTCTCCGGCCGGCCCCGGGCTCGGCGCCCGGCCCGCCCTCCGGGCGCTCTACGGGGCGCAGCACTGCAGCCTCCCCAGCGCGTGGCCGGGCGCCCCGCCGACGGGCGGAGACGCGCGGTGGCACCACCTGGTCTCGCTCGAAGCCGAGGCGTGGTTCTGATCGTTCACGATCGGTACTTAAATGTCGTGCCGGTGGAGACTGGGGTGTAGAAGGAAGGCGCCGGCCGCGCGCTTTCGGGCGTGGCACCGTCCTTGCTGTTCTGTCTGGCGCCCCCCGGAGTCCCCATGTTGACGACGCTCGCCCTCGCCGCCCTCGCCACCCCCGCCCTCGCTTCCGACCTCACGTCGAGCCTCTGGCACCCAGGCGCGGGGGGCATGGAGAAGGGCTTCTCCTACGTCGGCACCACCGTGCTGATGGCGGCTGGCCCCGACTACGCGGGCACCTGGGTCGGGGCGACCGCTGCCTGGGCGCCGACCAAGCGCCTCTCCGTCAGCGGCACCGGCCTCGTGGCCGTCGGCTCCACCGTGGCGGCCGCCGGGGTGCGCTTCAACATCATCGAGTCCAAGTGGTTCCGGGGCGGGCCGGTGGCGTTCGGCGCCGCGTGGGACCACACCGAGAACGAGGCGAGCCAGGCAATCGGCGGGGGCCTCGGCCTCGCGGTCGAGAGCGGCTTCAGCCGGGTGCGCTTCGACACCTTCGTGCCGCTCGTGGTCGTCACCTCCGGCCAGGGGCCGCTCAGCCCCGCGGACCGCCTGCCGGGGTTCGACCATTGGAACGTCGGCATGACCATCCGCATGGGCGGCTCCCACGCCAACCGGCTGCGCGGCGGAGTCAGCAGCGGCGGCGCGTCGTTCGCCTACCAGCACGTCGGCGAGCGGTGGTTCATGGAGTCCGCCATGACCGTGGGCATGACCCCCACCGTGTCGGGCTCGTTGCGGGGCGGCTTCGTCTTCTGAGCCAGCGGGGATCGTCCTCAGCGCCATCGATGACGGACCCCGACCATTTGGTTACGGTCCCTCCGATGTGGAGTCTGCGCATGTCGTTGCGTTCCCTTTCCTCGGTCCTCGCGCTCGCCATGACGGCGGGCCTCCTCGCGGCGGCGCCGGTCGGGTGCACGGGCAAGCCGGATACGGGGGAGACGGGGGCGGAGACCGGGGACGACACGGACGTACCCGCCACCGAAAACTGTACGAACACCACGGATGACGATGCGGACGGCGCTGTCGACTGCGACGACGCGGATTGCGCCGCCCACGCCACGTGCGCCACGCCCACGACCGAAACGGAGTGTGCCAACAAGGTCGACGACGACGAGGATGGCGCCCTCGACTGCGCGGATACGGACTGCGCGAGCGCGCCCGAGTGCCAATTGACGGGCACCGAGGGCGCCTGTCTGGACGGCAACGACAATGACGTCGACGGCCTGGTGGATTGCGACGACCCCGACTGCGCCAGCGAGCCGAACTGTGTGAAAGAGCCCGTCGAGCTCGCGTGCGCCGACGGTGCCGATGAGGACAGGGACGGCCTCATCGACTGCGCCGACCCGGACTGCGTCGCCGCGTCGAATTGCGCGGAGTAGCGCGCGCCGGGTAGCCCCCCGCGGATCCTACTGGAACAGCGCCCGCACCGCGTCCTTGTCGCTCGAGAACGTCAGGTGCTCGTTGAGCTTCCAGGCGTTCTCCCGGTCGATCACCCTCGGGGCCAGCACCGTGGCGGCCGCCACCTTGTCGCTCGAGTGGGCGAGCTGGTCGAGCACCACGCCGACCTGCGCGATGGTGAAGTGTTGGGTGCGCGCGACGCCCGTGATGATGCCCAGCTGGTCGGAGGAGAAGGCCTCGGCCTTGACCGCGGAGATGAAGCCGGTGAAGTCGCCGTCGCGCATCGCCAGGGGGCCCACCGGCGCCACCGGCGCCACCGGCGTCACCGGCGGAGGGGGCTTCACCACGATGACGGCGGGCGCCGGCTTGGTCGGCGGGACCGGTGTGCACGGGGCGCCCTGGCTCGCGAGCGGCCCGCGGCCGAGCTCGGTGAGCTGCCCCCGGCGGAGCTCGAAGCGGGCCTGCTCCGACACGATGACCGACACGGTGGCCGAGGTGACGAGGCGGTCCTGCGGGTCGAAGACCTGCACGCGGTGGTTGCCGCCCGCGAGCTCGATCGCGGTCGCGCCGCGCTCGCCCGGCCGGTTGGCGATGACGCGCCCGTCGAC
>JAUXQH010000074.1 GCA_030685065.1 Pseudomonadota bacterium
CCACCTACGCCACCACCACCTACGCCGCGCGCCACCGCCACCGCCGCGCGCCGCGCGCCACCACCCCCGCCGCGCGCCACCACCCACGCCGCCCGCCACCGCCCGCCACCGCCTGCTCGCGCCCGCGCCGCTCGCGCCTGCCCTGCGACGCTCGGCCCCGCCCGCGATCGCTCCCCTCCCGCCCGCGCTACACTCCCCCCCCTCGGAGGCCCCATGCGCCTGTTCCTCGCCGTCTCCTCCCTTCTCGCCTTCTCCCTCGGCTGCGCCCTCGGTGAGGGCGAAGAGAAGGACGCCGCCCCGCGCGCCGACGCCGACGCCGACACCGACACCGATGCCGATTCGGACGCCGACTCGGACGCCGACTCGGACGCCGATTCGGACGCCGATTCGGACGCCGACGCCGACGCGGACACCGACGCCGACACCGACCGCGACGACGACGGCGACGGCCTCACGAACGCCGAGGAGGCGGAGCTCGGCACGGACGCCGACGAGGCGGACAGTGACGGCGACGGCGAGGAGGACGGCGCGGAGCTCGAGGCGGGAACCAACCCGACTTGGGAGTGGTCCCACGTGTACGCCGAGGGGGACTACCTGGTCGGTGACTGCCCCACCCCACCGGACGCCCGCTCCGCCGGGCCGACGGGGACGGGCAGCTACGACACCTCCACGTGGGACGCATACCAGGAGGGCGACATCTTCGACAACTTCGAGGCCACGGATCGCTTCGGCCAGGAAGTGACCCCCTACACCTTCTGTGGCAATTACACGCTGGTCACGATGGCCGCCGAGTGGTGCGGCCCCTGCCAGGACCTCGCGGGATCGATGGCGGCGGAGACCGAGGACGTGCGGGCCGAGTACCCGAACTTCACCTTCTACGAGTTCCTGTACCAGGACAACTACGGCGCGGAGCCGGACGAGGACGTGCTTCGGAGCTGGAACCGGGCGTTCGACCTGCAGGGTATCCCCGTGGTCGCCCCCGCTGACAACACGGCCGCGTGGATCAACTACCTCAACGCCAGCGGCGGCATTCCCGCCACGCTCCTGCTCGCCCCCGACATGACGGTCATCTGGTCGGGGGTGGACCACCCGCGGGAGTACTACCTGTACGACTCTTCCTCGATCATGGACGCGATCGCCGACTACGAGCGCTGAGCCGTCTGGGTAGCCAGCCCCGTCGGGAGGGCTACCCCAGCATCCGCTCCGCGTTCCGACGCGCGATCGCGAGGATCGTGCCCTGCGGGTTGATGCCGGGCGTGTCGGGGAGGAGGCTCGCGTCGTTCACCCACACGTTCTCCAGGCCGCGGAGCTTGCCGAAAGCGTCCGCCGGGCAGCCCTTCTGTTCGGAGCCCATCGGCACCGTGCTGTGCAGGTGGATCGCCGTGACCTGGGCCTTTCCGGCCTCCACGCCCGCGCGGAGCGCGGGGATGTCGTTCAGCGAGCGCACCGCCGGCATGCCGGGCACGGGGCTGATGATCGCGCGCGCGCCCGACGCGAGGAGCAAGGTGGCCAGGCGCTCCGCGGCGAGGCCGAGCAGCGCCAGATCGCTCTTTCCCAAGCGAAAGGAAACGAACGCTTCGTCCACGAGCGGCACGTTGCGCACGAAACCGCGCGCCTTCGCCATCACCTTCGCGTAGAAGACGCCGAGGCGCCACCACTCGGCGAGGAGCTGCTCCCTGTTCTCGGGGGCGCCCACGAGCCAGAGCGCGAGGTGCGCGAGCGTGCCGTTCGAGCACCCAAGGGTCATCTCCGGCTTGAACGCCTCGATCTGCAGCACCGGCACGCCGATCGCGGGCTCGTTGATGCAATCGTCGAACTCGGCCGCGACGCGGATCATCGGGTTCATCGACAGGGTGTTGCCGACACCGCGGGTGATCCCGCTGCGCCGCAAGATCAGGGCGGTCTGGACCGCGCCGCCACAAACGATCACGCGGTCCGCACGGATTTCGACGCGGCGGCCGTCCCGATCGGTGGCGATGGCCCCCACCGCGCGCCGCCCCTCGAGCAGCAGCCGCTTCACCTTCAAGCCGTCCTGCAGGCGCGCGCCGGCCGCACGGGCGCGGGGGATGTACGTCTCCGTCATGGACTGGCGGCGGCCCAGGACCTCGGTCCCGTCGTACTTCCAGAAGCGCTTGACCGCGACGCTCTTCCATCCGAGCGACGCCGCGCCCGCCGCGAGCCGCTCCGACGCGATGCCGGGGCTGCCCGGAAACGGCGACACCGACGCCTCGCGCTCGATGGCCTCGATGTGGCGGGCGAGCACGTCCCCCCCGAAGTCGGCGATGCCGTAGTCGCGCGCCCACTGGTCGAGCACGGACGGCACGGGCGGGTGGTAGAGCGCGGCGTTGATCTCGCTCGCACCGCCGACGCACTTGCCCTCCACGTAGGTGACCTTCACCGGGCCGAACGACGGCGTGAGCCCGCCGTTGCGCCACTTCCGCTCCATGTCGTCGAGCGAATAGGGCTCGGTGGCGCCGACGGGAACGTGGTCCCCCTCCTCGACCAGCAGCACCTCGTGGCCGGCCTCGGCCAGCGTGCACGCGGTCATGGCACCGCCGGGGCCCGAGCCGATGACCAGCACCTTCGCGTCGAGACGGGATGGCGCCTGGGCGGGGGCGCTACGGGGCGGCATGGGCCGCCTGCTCGACGCGCGAGAAGTAGGTGAAGGTGCTCATCTTCTCCCAGAACTCCACGAAGTCGCGCTGCAGGGAAACCGGCGATCGACGCCATCTCTCGATGCGGGCGACGCGACGCGCCTTCGGTAGCAAGGTGTACCCGCTCGCGACGAACAGCACCGTGAGCGCCGTCATCCCGGCGCCCATGTACTTCGGCATGCCGCGCACCCGACCCTTCATGTCCTGCGTGGCGCCCGCGAGAAAGACAGGATCGAGACCCTTCCCCAAGGGATCGAGCATGTCGTCGATGAGGATGGAGACGGCGGCGTCGACAGTCACGGTCGCCACGTATCCGCTTGGACGCCAGCGGGGCGCGCCCCCGGCGAAGACGCCGGCGGCGGTCCCTTGCGGGCGCGCTTCGCTTGGTCGGCGCGCGCGGGGGCGGGGCCTTCGGGGGAACGAGCGCCCGCGCCGGACCGGCCTCTGAGCCGGCCGCCCTTCAGGCACCTCGCGCGGGCGCTCTCCGCACGCTCCTCGTCGCGAGGTCCCCACGCTCCCCCTCGATCTCCCACACCTCCGCCTCGAAGGCCGAAAGATCCCGCTCGTCGTGCGTCACGAGGAGGATCGAGAGCGCGTGGGTGCGCGCCCACCCCGCCACGTCGGCCGCGAGCCGGGCGCGCAGGGGGCGGTCGAGCGCCGAGAAGGGCTCGTCGAGGAGGAGGAGGCGAGGCGCCGCGCACAAGGCCCGCCCGAGCGCCACCCGTTGACGCTCCCCCCCGGAGAGGTGCCGGGGGCGCCGATCGTAGAGGTGCGCCACCCCGAGCAGCTCCGCGACGGGCTCGACCGGCGCGCGCGCGGCGTAGGCGAGGTTTTCACGCACCGACAGGTGGGGGAACAACACGCCGTCCTGCGGCACCCACCCCACGCGACGGAGGTGGGGGGGCAGGAAGGTGGGCGTTCGACGTGGGCTGGAGTCCTGCCAGACCTCTCCCGCGAACCCCACCGTCCCCACCGCGCGGCGCTCCAGCCCCGCCACGACCCGCAGCAGCGTGCTCTTTCCCACGCCAGAGGGCCCGACGAGGCCGATGGTGGCGGCGTCGCTCGCGAGGTCGAGCGTGAGGGGGCTCGCGCCGATCGCGAGCGTCACCGCCACGCGGAGCGTGCGGTCAGCGCCCATCGAGCTCCAGGCGGCGCCGTTGCCAGCGCGTGAGCCCCTCGAAGCCGACCAGCGCCACGAACGCGAGCGCCACGCTCGCCGCGACGAGCCAGGCCGTGCGCGGATCGTCGCGGGGGGCGTCGAGGAGCGCGTACACGGCGAGCGCGATCGTGCGCGTGCGCCCTTCCATGTTGCCCGCGATGATGGCGGTGGCGCCGAACTCGCCGAGTCCCCGCGCGAACGCGAGGACGACGCCCGCCACGACCCCGGGGAGGGCGAGCGGGAGGGTCACGCGCCACGCCGTCCGCGCCGGGGGCACGCCGAGCGAGAGGGACACCTCCTCGTAGCGGCGGTCGACCGCCTCGATCGCGCCGCGGATGGTCATGACGTAGATGGGAAAGCCCACGACGAGCGCCGCGAGTACGGCGCCGAGCAGGGTGAACGGCACGGGGAGGCCGATCGCGTCGAGCGCGGCGCCGAGGGGCGATGCGCGCCCGAACACGCGCAGGAGCAGCAGACCGGTCACGACGGGGGGGAGCACGAGCGGGGCGAGCACGAGCGCCGAGAGGAGCGACTTCCCGCGGAACGTGCCGCGCGCGAGGAGCCAGGCGACGGCCGTGGCCGGCACGAACCCCAGGGCGGCGGCGCCGAGGCCCACGAGGAGCGAGAGCCGGATGGCGCTGGCGACGTCGAGGATCATGGCGAAGTGGGTCCGGCGGGCCCGGCGGGCGGGGCGGTGCGGCTGACGGCGTGGGAGGGGGCGAGGGCGTCGCTGCGCGAGGCCGTCGAG
>JAUXQH010000083.1 GCA_030685065.1 Pseudomonadota bacterium
CCTGCTCGCCCCCTCCGCAGAGGGCCAGGTGCGCGCGCTCCGGGCCGCCTACGCCACGTCCGGCGTGGCGCCGAGCGACATCCAGCTCGTGGAGTGCCACGCCACCGGCACCCCCACCGGCGATCGCACCGAGATCGCCACGCTCGCCGAGGTGTTCGGCCACAACGCGCTGCCGATCGGCTCGCTCAAGTCGATGGTGGGCCACCTCATCACGGCGGCGGGCGTCGCCGGGCTCCAGAAGGTGCTCGCCGGCTTTGCCCGCCAGGCGATGCCGCCGACGCTGCACGCCGACGCCCCCATCTCCGCGATGGTCGAGCGGCCCAACTTCCGGCTGCTGGCGAGCCCGGAGCCGTGGGACGCGAACGTGCGGCGCGCCGGCGTGAGCGCCTTCGGCTTTGGTGGGAACAACGCCCATTTGATCGTGGAAGAGCACGCGCCCGGGGCGCCGGTGTCCGTGGCCGTGAGCGGCCTGCGCGCCGCCCCCGCACGCGCCGCCTCCTTGGGGATCGCGATCGTCGGCATCGCGGTGTCCGCCGGCAGCGGAGACGATCGGGCCGCCTTTGCCCGGGATCTCTTTGCGGGCGCGGACCTCGCCTCGAAGCCGCGCAGGGAACAGGTTCAGCTCGGCCTCGCCGGGCTCCGCTTTCCGCCCAAGGATCTCGGCCTCTCCCTCCCCCAGCAGACGCTCCTCCTCCGCGTGGCGCTCGACGCGGTGGCCGAGGCCGCGGTGCCGCTCCCGCGCGAGGGCACCGGCATCTACGTGGGCCTGGGCGCGGACGTGGCGGTGTCCGGCTACGGCCTGCGGTGGCGGATCGGCGCGCGCACCGGCGCGACCGGCGCGGCGCTCGACACCCTGAGGGACGCCGTCATCCCCGCCCTCCGCGCCGAGAACGTCGTCGGCACCATGCCGAACATCCCGGCAAACCGCCTCAGCGTCCAGCTCGACGCAGGGGGCCCCGGGTTTACGCTGTCCGCGGAGGAGCTCTCCGGCGTCCACGCGCTCACCGCCGCGATGGACGCGCTCGCCAACGGCAGCGTGCAGGTAGCCCTGGTCGGCGCGGTCGACCTCGCCTGTGATCCGCGCCACGCCGCGGCGATCGAGGCGCTCGCGCCCGGCACGATCCCGGGCGACGCGGCGGTGGCCCTCGTGCTGGTCCGCCTCGACGATGCCGTGGCTGCCGGCCATCGCGTGTGGGCGGTCCTCGACAGCATCGAGACCACCGGCGCCGCCGCCGCTCCCCTCGACAAGGGCCATGGGGAGCCGATCGTAGCCCCGCCCGCCCTCGGGCGAGCCCACGCCGCCGCGGGCCTCGTGGACGTAGCCGCCGCCGTACTCGCCTGTGGCCACGGCCTCCTCCCGGTGGCCGGCGGCGCGCCAAGCCCGTGGTCCCCGGCAGACGGCGTACGCCGCGCCTCGGTCGCCGCGCGGAGCCTCGGCGGCGCCTCGTCGACCGTCCTCCTCTCGTCCATCGGCGCTCCGATCCCGCTCGACGACGCCCCCGCGCCGCTCTCCGGGCCCCTCCTCACCTTCCCCGCGCATGAGGAGCCCATCGTGCTTCCATCCGACCGTCCCTCCGGCCAGCCCTCCGGCCAGCCCCGCTCCGGCCTCCGCATGCCGGCCGCCCCGCAGCTCGCGCCGATCCTCGGGGGCTACGAGCCCGCCGCGCCGGCGCAGCCCTCCCCGGTCGTACGGCAGGCCCCGGCGCCTGTCGCGGCGACGCCCGCCGCCCCGGTCGCGACGCCCTCCGCCACGGTCGCGACGCCCGCCCCGGCCTACGCGGCCCCGGCCGGCGCCGACGCGACGCTCGCCGCCTTCGTCGCGCAGCAGGCCCGCGTCACGCAGGTGCACCGCGCCTTCCTCGAGCAGCAGTCCGCCGTCCAGGCGCGCTTTGCTGCCGCCCGCGCGTCCACGACGCGGATGATGCTCGGCGCCGCCTTCGGACAGGCGGCTCCCCCCTACGCCGAGCCGCTGCCGGTGGCGAAGGCGCCTACGACACAGGCGATCACGGCACAGGCGCCTACGACACAGGCGATCACGGCACAGGCGGCCGCACCGCAGCCGACGGCGCCCCGCGCGCCGGTCCCCGCCGCGATCCCGGCGCCGGCAGTCCCCGCGTCTCCCGTCCCCGCCCCACCACGCCCCGCCTCGTCCGCCCGGCCCGGCCCCAAGCTCTCCCGCCAGGACCTCGAGGACATGTCGCGGGGCCCGATCTCCAGGCACTTCGGCCCCCAGTTCGCCCCACAGGACGCGTACGCGCGCGTCGTCCGCATGCCCGAGCCCCCGCTGCTGCTGTGTGATCGCGTGACCGGCATCGACGGGCCCCCCGGGGCTCTCGGCAAGGGCACGATCTGGACCGAGACCGACATCACCGAGGAGAGCTGGTACCTCCACGAGCGCCACATCCCCGCGGGCGTCATGATCGAGGCCGGCCAGGCTGACCTCTTGCTCGTGAGCTGGCAGGGCGTCGACGTGAACTACAACCGCGGCGAGCGGATGTACCGCCTCCTCGGCTGCGATCTCCGCTACGAGGGCGGCCTCCCGCAGGTCGGGGACACCCTGAAGTACGAGATCCAGGTCGACGGGCACGCGAAGCTCGGCGACATCCGGATGTTCTTCTTCCACTACGACTGCCGCGTGGGCGACGCCGGGGGTCAAGAGGGGGTCCGCCTCACCGTCAAGGAAGGCCAGGCCGGGTTCTTCTCCCAGGCCGACCTCGACAAGTCGGGCGGCGTCCTCTGGGATGCCGAGACCGCCGAGGTCGATCTCACCGGTCCCGTCGCGGCTCCCTTCGTCGCCTGCACGAAGCGCTCGTTCTCGAAGGAAGACCTCCTCGCCTTCACCGAAGGCCGCGTCGCCGAGGCCTTCGGCCCCGGCTTCGAGCGCGCCCACACCCACACGTGGACGCCCAAGATCGCCGGCGGGCGGATGTTGTTCTTCGACCGTGTCACCCAATTCGACCCGGCCGGCGGCCCGTGGAAGCGCGGGTACCTCGCCGCCGAATGTGACATCACCGGGAACAATTGGTTCTTCGACGGGCACTTCCACAACGACCCGTGCATGCCCGGCACCCTGATGTTCGAGGGGTGCCTCCAGGCCCTCCAGGTCTACATGACCGGCCTCGGCCACACGCTGAAGCGGGACGGTTGGCGGTTCGAGCCGAGGCAGGGCGAGACGTTCCACCTGCGCTGCCGCGGGCAGGTGATCCCCAGCTCCAAGCTCCTCACCTACGAGATCTTCGTGCAGGAGGTCGGCCTCGATCCGGTGCCCTACGTAAAGGCCCAGGTCATGTGCACGGTCGACGGCCTGAAGTGTTTCCACGCCGACCCGCTCACGCTCGTCATGGTGCCGGATTGGCCGCTCACGCGGATGCCGCAGCTGCTCGCCGACTACCGCGAGCCGAAGCCGTGCGTGTGGGACTACGCCTCGCTCCTCGCGTGCGCGTGGGGCCAGCCCTCGCACGCGTTCGGCCCGATGTACAAGGTGTTCGACACCACGCGCGCCGTGGCCCGCCTGCCGGGGCCGCCGTACCACTTCATGTCCCGCGTCACCCGTACCGACGGCGACATCGGGAGCTGCAAGGCCGGCACCGTCATCGAGATCGAGTACGACGTGCCGCCGCGCGACTGGTACTTCCGCGAGAACGGCACCCCGACGATGCCCTTCGCGGTGCTGCTCGAAGCGGCCCTGCAGCCCTGCGGCTGGCTCGCCAGCTACGTCGGATCGGCCACGACCAGCGAGACGGACCTGCTGTTCCGAAACCTCGACGGCACCGGCAAGCTGCTCGCCGAGATCCTCCCGACCAGCGGCACGCTCACGACGAAGGTGAAGATCAACTCCGTCAACCGCTCGGCCGGCATGATCATCGAGGGCTTCGACGTCACGATGCTCATGACCGACGCATCGGGCAAGCAGACGCCGCTCTACGAGATGAAGACCGTCTTCGGCTTCTTCCCGCCCGCCGCCTTCGAGAACCAGGTGGGCGTCGGGTCCGAAGAGGCCGACCGCGCCTGGCTCGCCTCCCCGAACGATTTTCAGGTCGACCTCGCGACGCACCCCGCGCGCTACTTCGACGGCAAGCTCCGCATGCCGGGCGACATGTTGTGCATGATCGACCGGGTCACCGGCGCGTGGCCCCAGGGCGGCAAGGCGGGCCTCGGAAAGTGGCGCGCCGACAAGGACGTCGATCCGAAGGAGTGGTTCTTCAAGGCACACTTCTACATGGATCCGGTCCAGCCGGGCAGCCTCGGCATCGAGGCGATGATCCAGCTCCTCCAGTTCGTGATGATCCACGAGGGCTACGGCGCCCGGTTCACGGAGCCGCGCTTCGAGCCCATCGCGATCGGCAGCGAGCTGAAGTGGAAGTACCGCGGGCAGGTCGTCCCCAGGAACAAGCTCATCCAGACCGAGGTCGAGATCACGAAGGTCGACGGCGACACCGTGACGTGCGACGCCCACCTCTGGGTCGACGGCAAGCGGATCTACTCGGCGTGGGGCCTCGGCATGCGAGTGGTGGAGGGCGCGGGCGGTCCGACCTTCCCTTTTGACGGGCCCGGCGGCGCGACTCCCACCCGGGGTGCGTCGTCGGGTGCTGGTTCTCCTGGGGCGGGGGGGGGCCCCCGCAACGCCCCCCCCGGGACGACGATGACCGTCCCGGTCCCCGTCGACCACTGCCCGACCTACGTGCTCCCGGCCCTCCCGGCGATGACGATGGTCATGCTCGCGTTGCAGGCCACGGGCGCGCCCGCGCTCAAGGACGCGTCGGTCACGCGGTGGCTGTCCTTCCCGGAGGGCCCCCGCGACGTCACGGCCACCGTCGTCGGCGACAAGGTGGTGCTCGGCGCGCCCGAGCCCTTCTTCGTCGCGACCGCGTGCGCCCCCCAGCCGCCCGTCGAGCTCCCCCCCCTCCTCGACGCGGTGCCGGGGCCCCTGGGCGCCGATCTCTACGCGAGCGGCGAGCTGTTCCACGGGCCGAGCTTCCACGTGGTCGAGCGCGTCATCGCCCGCGGGAGCAACGGCGCCACGCTGCTCCTACGGGCGGCGGCTCCGGACGTGCTGCTCGACGGGATCACGCACGGCGTGCCCCACGACCGCCTGGAGACGTGGTGCCCCGAGATCGCGCCCGGCCAGGTCGGGTACCCCTCTCGCATCGAGTCCCTCTCGCTCTACGGGGCGCCCCCGGCCGGACCCGTGCGCTGCGAGGTCCGGTTCCTCGGCCTCGTGAGCGGGCGCCCGCGCATCGGGGCCCACCTCTACACAGCGACCGACACCCTCCTCGCCTCCCTCGTCCTCCAGGAGGTGCTCCTCCCGAAGGGCCGCATCGGGGAGGCCTCCCCCGCCGCGCGCCGGGACTTCCTCCAAGGGAAGCCGGGCACCGGGGTGGCGCTCTCCCGGATCGACGGTGACACCGCGCACCTCACCCCGCTCGAAGTGAAGGGCTCCGACTGGCTCCCCGGCACCATCGCGCGCGTGTTCGGGAGCAGCGACGCCACGGAGATCGCCGCCAAGGAGCTCGCCGCGGCGCGGCTGGGCGTGCATCCGCGCGACATCACGCTCGCCGGAGGCCTCGCCTTCGCGGCGGTTCGCCCCCTCGCGACGGTGTCCTGGGCCCCGACCCCCGGCGGGGCGCGTGTCGATGGAGGCCTGTTTCCCGACATGTCCCGCGTCACCGGCTGGTGGCGCGCGCATCTCGGCCGCGGCGCCTGGCCCGGCGAGGACATCGTCGGGGCGCTCGCGCGCCGCTACCTCGCGGACCTGGTCGTGCACGATCCGGTCGCGATGGAGTCCGTGCGTGGCCGCCCGTGCCTGTTCCTGGGCAACCATGAGAACTACCTCGAGAGCGTCCTCTTCACGTGCGTCGCGCCCGCCTTGTTCGGGACGCCCACCCGCGCCCTGGCCAAGGTCGAGCACCGCGACCGGTGGCTCGGCGCCCTCGAGCGGCTGCTCACCACGTATCCGGGCCAGGAGCAGGACCCCTTCATCGTCTGGTTCGACCAGAAGGATCCGGCATCCCTGCCCGCGCTCGCACGCGGCGCGACCGACCGGAGTCTGCTCGTGCACGTAGAGGGCACCCGCCAGATCACCCCGGGCCAGCCGGTCGACAAGATCAGCTCCTTGTGGGTCGACATCGCGCTCGAGCGCGGGCTCCCCATCGTGCCGGTCGCCTTCCGGGGTGGCCTCGATGGCGTGAGTCGGCACGACGTGCCCGCGGCCGCCCAGGTTCACCACATCGGCGCGCCCATCCTCCCCGAGACGCTCGCCGCCATCCCCTACGCGGATCGGCGCCGCGTCATCGCCGATGCGATCAACGCGCTCGGGGTGCCGGCCACGATCGCGCCGCTCACGATGCCGCTCGGGCCGGGCGCTGGCATTCGGGCCGCCCTCGAGGGGCTCGGCGCGGGCGTCATCCGCGATCTGCTCGATGGGAGGCCGCTCCCCGGGGGGGCCGAGGGCGCGTGGTTGGGGGAGCTGCGGGGCTTGATTGCGTAGGCTCTGACGCGTCAAGGGTTGACGTTACGGGCCGGTGACGACTACGGTGGGGCCCCTACAAGGAGACCCCCATGGTCCTGCGCTCACTTTCCCTGCTCTGCGGACTCGCGATGTTCGGAGCCCTCACCGGCTGCACCTCCGTCGTGGACGACGGGAAGGACACAGCCGAACCCGACGTCGACAGCGAGATCTGCGATAACGACGCCGACGACGACGGCGACGGCGACACCGATTGCGACGACTCGGACTGCGCGGAGAGCGCCGACTGTGACACCACGCCCACGTCGGAGACCAACTGCGAGGACGGTGAGGACGAAGACGAGGACGGCGCCACCGACTGCGACGACACGGACTGCGCCGACGCGACGGCCTGCGAAGAGCTTCCCTCCACCGAGACCCTCTGCGCCGACGGCCTGGACGACGACGGCGACGGCGACATCGACTGCGTCGACACCGACTGCGTAGCAGACCCCGCCTGCGTGGGCCCGGCGAGCGAGACGCGCTGCGCGGACGGCCTGGACGACGACGGCGACGGCGCCATCGACTGTGACGACTCCGAGTGCGCGGCGGACGCGGCCTGCGTCGCCCCCGCCACCGAGCTGCTCTGCGCGGACGGATTGGACGACGATGCCGACGGCGCCATCGACTGCCTCGACACCGACTGCGTCGCCGACGCCGCCTGCGTGGCCCCCGCCACCGAGACGCTCTGCGCGGACGGATTGGACGACGACGGTGACAGCGCGATCGACTGCCTCGACACCGACTGCGTGGGCGACGCCGCCTGCCTCGGGCCGGCGGTCGAGATGTTCTGCGCCGACGGCCTGGACAACGACAGCGACGGCACCATCGACTGCGCCGACGCCGACTGCGCCGCGGACGCGGACTGCGTCGTCTCCCCCGAGCCCGAGGCGCTCTGCGCCGACGGCCTGGACGACGACCTCGACGGCGCCACCGACTGCGCCGACAGCGACTGCGCCGCGGACACCGCCTGCGCGGCTCCGGTGTGCGGCGGCGACGGCGACCTCGGCTCCGAGCTCGGCTACGCGATCGCGACCGGCAGCACGACGGCCGGCGGAGACGACTTCACCGGCTCGTGCAGCGACGCCGACTTCCCCGCGGAGGACCGCTCCTTCACCTGGACCGCTCCCTCCGACGGCACCTTCACGGTGAGCGCGGCCGGCTCCGATTACGACACGCTGGTCCAGGTCTACACCGAGGGCTGCGCCAGCGAGCTGGCGTGCGACGACGACGGCGGCGGCTACCCGATCTCCGAGGCGAGCTTCACCGCGCTCGCGGGCGATCAGGTCGTGATCGTCATGGACGGCTTCAGCAGCGGCGGCGCCTACGTGCTCTCGCTCTACGGCAGCGCCGAGGCCGACTGCGACGACGGCGCGGACGACGACGGCGACACCGCGACCGACTGCGACGACTCGGATTGTGTCGAAGATGCGGCGTGCAACTGCGCCGATGGGAGCCTGGGGTCCGACCTCGGCGCCGGGCTCGTCACGGGTGACACGACGGGCGCCGGGTCCGAGTACGAGTCGACCTGCAGCGATGGCAGCTACTCCCCCGAGGACGAGTCCTGGTCCTGGACCGCGCCGGCGGACGGCACCTACACGGTGACGACGAACGGCTCGTCCTTCGACACCGTGCTGTCGATCTGGAGCTCGGACTGCTCGGCCGAGGCCACCTGCGACGACGACGACGGCGACAGCACGCAGTCCCTGGAGACCTTCTCCGCGGTCGCGGGCGAGCGGATGGTGTTCGTGGTCGACGGCTACGCCAGCACCGGCGCCTACACCCTCGCGGTCTACTCCAGCGCAGAGCTCGACTGTGTGGACGGCCTCGACGAAGACGGCGACTCCTACGCGGACTGCGACGACTCCGACTGCGCCGCGGACGACAGGTGCTTCGAGCTGGTGTGTGACGACGGAGGAGACAGCGACGCGGACGGCCTCTTCGACTGCGACGACTCCGACTGCGCGGACCTCCTGCTGTGCACCAATCCCTGCGCGGACGACGACCTCGGCAGCGCGCTCGGGGCGGCGGTGGCCACCGGCGACACCACCGGCGCGGGAGACGACTACTACTCGGAGTGCGCGTTCGCCGAGAGCGATGACGTGGCGTGGCTGTGGACCGCCCCGTCCGAGGGACTCTACACCTTCGACACGCTGGGCTCGACCTTCGACACGGTCCTCTCGGTGGAGCAGGGCGACTGCTCCGACACGTTGATCGAGTGCGACGACGACACCCACGGCTTGCTCTCCGAGCTGACCGTCTACGTGCTCGAGGGCGAAGAGCTGGTGATCCAGGTCGACGGCTACACCGCGGGCGCGTACACGCTCAACATCTGGGCGGGCGCGGAGGAGGCCTGCGACGACGGCGCCGACGACGAAGGCGACGGCAACATCGACTGCCTCGACAGCGACTGCGCGGTAGACGCGGTGTGTGACACGGAGCTGGCCGACTACGACCTCGGGTCGACCACCGGCTACGCGATCGCCACCGGCTCGACGTCGGGCGGCGGCGACGATCTGACTCCGTCCTGCGGCGTCAGCTATGCGGAGGACATCGCCTACGCGTGGGTGGCCCCCTACGCGGGGACGTGGACCTTCGACCTCTCCGCGTCCAGCATGAGCGACTCCGTCCTCGGCCTCTACGCGGCCGACGGCAGCTCGCTCGGCTGCGACGACGACAGCGGTACGGGGTACCTGTCGCTCGAGACGGTCTCTCTCGACGCCGGCCAGCTCGTCATCATCGGGATCGACGGGTACGCCGACGAGACCGGCGACTACTCGCTGGCGATCTACTAGGGACCGCGGCTCCGAGGACGAGCGGCCTGACACGGCAGCCTCCGCCCCGTCGCTGACGGGCAGGAGGCTGCCGAGCGCCGCCGGTGCCCTACACAGGGCCCGGGGGTGCGCCCGCCCGCTGTGCCTCGGCCGGGAGGATCCCGGACAACGCCAGCCCGTCCACGTTGCCGGGAGCCTCCTGGTATCCGAACGGGTTGAGTTGGCACCAGTTCCACGCCGACGCGACCATCTCGTCGAGCCCGAGCTGCGCCTCGAACCCGACCTTTCGCTGAAATCGCCCCGGGTTGGCCGCCGCGCAGGGGACATCTCCCGGGCGGCGCGCTCCCTCGCTGAAGCGAACCTCCCGCCCCGTGACCCGCGCGCAGGCGGAGAGCACCTCGCGGACGCTGTAGGGGCGGCCCGTCCCGACGTTGAAGATCGCGTGGCGCGGCTCCTCCAGGGCTCCCAACGCAAGGAGGTGGGCGCGCGCGAGGTCCTTCACGTGGACGTAGTCACGCAGGCAGGTGCCGTCGGGTGTCGGGTAGTCCGTGCCCATGATCGTGAGGCGAGAGTCCTCACGCGTGAGCGCGTACAGCGCGCGGGGCACGAGGCTCGCGGCGCTCTCGAGCGGCTCCCCGATGTGGCCCGAGGCATGGGCGCCCACCGGGTTGAAGTACCGCAGCGACACCGCCGACCACTGGTGACAGCGGACCATCCACTCCAACATCTGCTCGCCTTGGGCCTTGGAGGCGCCATACGGGCTCTCCGGCCGCAGGGGCGCGTCCTCGTGGACGGGCATTTCACGCTGCGCTCCGTACACCGCCGCGCTGGACGAGTACACGATCCGCCGCACTCCCGCGGCCTCCATCGCGGAGAGGAGCGCGCACATCCCGCCGACATTGTTCTGGAAGTAGCGCTCCGGGCGGAGCATCGACTCGCCGGAGAGCTTGTAGGCCGCGAGGTGGAACACCACGTCCACGCCGCACAACGCCCGGGACACCAGCTCCCGGTCGGCGATGTCGCCCCGGAAGAAGCTGAACGTGCGGCCCGCCAGGGCCTGCGCACGCTGCAACGCCTCCAGGTGGCCCGAGCTCAGGTTGTCGATCACCGCGACATCGTGGCCGGCCTGGAGCAGCTCCACGAGGATCTGGGTACCGATATAGCCAGCCCCGCCTGTCAGCAGAAATCGCATCCTCTCTCCTTGGATTGGGCGTCGCCTTGGTACTAAATCGCCGACTCCCGGACGTAGATCCGATCGCCCGGCTGCAGCGTCGCGTCGATCGCGCGCCCGTTCAGGACCTTCCGCAGGTTGACACGAATGCGTTGGTCCCCCCGCAGGATGTAGACCCGAGCGAGGTCTGCCGTCGGCTGGGCCCCCCCCACCGAGGCGATGCACTGGGAGATCGTGATCCCATCACGAAACGGCACCTCTCCCGGCTGCCCGACCTGACCGAGCACGGACACCATGCTCTGGGGCACAAAAACGGTGTCCCCGGCGGCCAGGGCGAAGTCGTCTCCACCCTGGGCGAGGAGCTGTTGGTAGGGCAGGACCACGACCTCGTCCGCGGCGCCCCGCGTGATTCGCACCTCGCCCACCCCCTCGCCGCTCACCCCCCCGCCCTCGCTCAGGATCTGCAGCACCGTGGTGGGGCCGCGGAGGAAATACGTTCCGGGGCGCACGACGGCCCCGAGCACCTGGACCGGTTGGCTCTGCCAACTGGACACCGCCACCGTGACATT
This sequence comes from Pseudomonadota bacterium, assembly GCA_030685065.1. Classification (GTDB taxonomy): domain Bacteria; phylum Myxococcota_A; class UBA796; order UBA796; family SXON01; genus CAJBVW01. The sequence goes on from JAUXQH010000083.1 coordinate 11,020, forward strand.
TGGGTGCACGAGGTAGCTCGGTGACAGGAGGGACCGGAGCTGCGCCGCGACCTCGGTCGCCGTGCGCCCTTGCACAGCGACGGGCCCCAGCAACGGGAAATCGAGCGCACCGGCGGCATCGACAGGAAAGGCGCCGCTAAGGCCGGGCTCTCCGTATACCTCCACCGTCAGGGCGTCCCCCGCACCGACCCGGTAGACGTCCGTGCGCGGCGGCTCCGCCCCCCAAGCCAGGTTGCCGGCGACGAGGGGCAGGAGCAAGGCGGCGAGCAGCATCGGTCTGGCGTCCTCTGATCCAAGGCTAGGTACTGTCGCCCTCGAATCAACAAGAATCGACGAGATGAGAAACGCGGAGACATCGGCGTGTCAATGCACCCGCCGTGCGCGCCAGTCGTCCGGGGGGGTCGGGTCGACATCGTCCACGGCGACGGGCCCCGCCGAGCCGGCCCTCAGCCGCTCACAAAGGACCGCCAGACCCAATCCACCCACGAGGCCGAGGCCGAGCGCGACGGCCAGGTTCAACGCCAGGTTCGGCGACACGGGCCGCCTGGGTGGGAGCGCCCGGTCGATGACCCGCACGTCGTTGAGGCGCGAATCGGCCTGGAGCTCCACTTCGGCGCCGCGGTCCCCGAGCGAAGCATACAACCGCCGGGCCCGCTCCTCCTGGAGCTCGAGCTCCGCATACTCCCCCTGCAGGCGCTGCTTCTCCAGCAGGTCCCCCTTGGTGAGCGCGAGCTCGCCGCGAATGTCCTGCTCCTGCCGGAGAAGCGTCTCGAGCTGGAGGCGCTCGGTGTCGATGCAGGTGCTCACCGCGCCGGCGAGGACGGCCTTCACGCGCCCGCGCCGCTCGACCGCCAGCCGGTACTCGGGGTGGCGTTTCCCGTACCGCGAGAGCACCTCCGCGGTCTGCGCGATCACCGTGGCGTGCTCCCTCGCCACCGTCTCCACCGTCGCGTCCGCGAACATTCCGACCAGGGCATCGGTCTGGCCTTCGTCGAGGAGGCGCTCGTGCTCTTCCAGCTTGCCCTGGAGCAGGACGCGCTCCGTCGTCGCCGCACCGAGGGCCGCCTGCAGGGCCCCCATCCGCGCGGAGATGCCGTCGGTCTCCTCCTCGATGTCGATCAGGGCGTGCGCCTGTTTGAACGCCATCACCTTCGCGGTTTCCTCCACCAGCGCGGCGCGCGCGGTCTCGGCCTGCCCATCGAGCCAGGTCCGCGTCTGTCGCGCGGCCCCCGTCCTTGCCGCGAGCGTGTCGGTGCCGTAGACCTCGGCGACCAGGTTCGCGAGGAGCGCGGCGCGCTCCGGGTTGGAGTGACGCACCCCGATCTCCACGAGTTGGGTGTCCTCGCGCGGGGCCACGGACATCGACTCCCCGAGCCGATCCAACGCATCGACGGTCAGTTGGAGGTCGTCGTAACCAAGCGCGTTGTACCGAACCACCACCTCCTCGCGCACCGCGCGGCTCAGGATGATCTGCATCTGCGTCCGCGCGCGGTCCCGCGCCTCGAGGTAGCCGGAACCTCCGTCCTCGACGACATCGGCGGCCGGCATCTCGCGACCCGCGCGCGGGAGGAGCTGAACGAGCGCGACCGCCTGGTAGGTGCGGGGGGCGAGCAGGCTCACGACAAGCGCGGTGAGGACCGACGCGCCGCAGAACGACAGGAACACCCTGCGCTGCCGGATTGCGGCGTCGATCAACGGCACGCGCCCCAAACGTCGGCGAAGGGCTCGAAGGAGTGGCTCGTTCACGAGTGCTCCGGGAACAGGGGTGGGAGCAACCCGAGGGTCGCGGAAGGAAAGGCCAACGCCGAGGGAGTTCGCGGCGCGCCCGGATCAATGTTTAGTCACCATCGCAAAAAATGTAGGATTCACCTACATGACTTCGCACCCCAGGGTAGAAGGAGGGATGTGCGGAATCGTGGGATACGTCGGTTCGCGGCAGGCCGTGCCGTTGTTGTTGGAGGGCCTGCGTCGGCTCGAATACCGGGGGTACGACAGCGCCGGGGTCGCCGTCGTCCGGGACGGCCTTCACCTCGTCCGCCGGGTGGGCCCGGTAGCGAACCTGGCGAAGGCTGTCGCGGTCGAGCCGCCCGGGGGCACGGGCATCGGGCATACCCGGTGGGCCACGCATGGCGTGGTCGCCGAGCCGAACGCCCATCCGCACCTCGATTCGACGAGCCGCATCGCGGTGGTGCACAACGCCATCATCGAGAACCACGCGGCCATCCTCGCGCTGCTCGAGCAGGAAGGAATCCAATTCCGCTCGGAGACCGACACCGAGGTGCTGCCTCACCTGATCCGAAAGTTCTACCAGGGTGACCCCGTCGAGGCCGTGCGCGCCGCGCTCCTCCTGGTACAGGGAACGTACGGAATCGCGGTGGCCTTTGCGGACCACCCCGACGTGCTCATCGCGGCCCGAAACGGCTCGCCGCTCGTGCTCGGAAAAGGAGAGGGAGAGACCTTCCTGGCCTCCGACCCGCAAGCCCTCGCCGGGCACGCGCGCCAGGTGATGTACCTGGAGGACCGCGAGATCGTGCTGATCACGGCCGAAGCCTGGGACATCACCCGGCTCGACGGCGTGCGGATCACCCACGCGCTCGAGGAGCTCGCGACCGAGCTGGTGTGGTCCGGCAAGGGCAGCTACGCGCACCACATGCTCAAGGAGATCCACGAGCAGCCGGAGAGCCTGCGTCGGTGCCTCTCGGGGCGCGTCGTCCTCGATCAGGGGGGGGCGAAGCTCGGGGGGCTCGACCTCCCGCCCAGCGAGATCGCGAACATCACCCGGGTCGGCCTCCTCGGGTGTGGCACGAGCTTCCACGCGAGCCTCGTGGGCGCCGCGGCGATGGAGAACCTCGCGCGGATTCCCGCCTTTGCCGAGGTCGCCAGCGAATTCCGCCATCGAAATCCGGTGATCGATCAGGGCGCATTGTTCCTCGCCGTGAGCCAGAGCGGCGAAACGGCGGATACCCTCGGCGCGATCCGCGAGGTGCAGCTGAAGGGAGGCCGGGTGATGGGGGTGGTGAACTCCGTCGGCTCCTCGATCGCGCGCACCTGCGGGCACGGGGTGTACGTCCATTCGGGCCCCGAAATCGCGGTGGCGAGCACCAAGGCGTTCACGTCGCAGGTCGCCGCGTTGCTCGTGGCCGGGCTCATGTTCGGGCGCACGCGCATCCTCGGCTTGCACGAGGGTCAGAGCTTCGGCCGCGAGCTCCTCGGCGTGCCCGAGCTGGTGGAGCGCTACCTCGACGCCCCGGGCGCGATCGACGCCGCCGCCGAGCTCGTGTCGGGAGGCAAGTATGTGTTCTTCTTCGGCCGCGGCGTTTCGCACGCGGTGGCGATGGAGGGCGCGCTCAAGCTGAAGGAGGTCGCCTACGTCCCGTGCATGTCCTACCCGGCGGCCGAGATGAAGCACGGCCCCATCGCGCTGATCGACGCCAACACCCCCGTGGTGGCGGTGGTGCCGGACGACACGATGCGTGACAAGACGCTCTCCAACGTCCAGGAGGTCAAGGCGCGCGGCGCCCGAATCATCATCGTGCACACCGAGGGCGACGTGTACGCGGCGGCGTTGGCGGATGTGTCCATCCCGGTGCCCCGCACCCACTCCTCGCTCATCAGCCCGTTGGTGACCGTGCTCCCCCTCCAGCTCATCGCCTACCGCGCCGGGATCATGTTGGATCGCGACATCGACCGCCCGCGCAACCTCGCGAAGAGCGTGACTGTCGAGTAGCGCGGCGGGGGCGGCGCCCCGCGGCCGGCTCCCTGGCGCCAGGCCACGGCAGCCTACGGAGCGACGGGGGCCGTCGTCCGGACGTCACGCCTCCGCAGGCGCACGTATGGCTGGCTCGCAACCAGGTCCGCGAGCGTTGCGAGCGCGGTTCGGAGGGGGGGTCGATCGAACCACGCGCTGCCGACCGAGCCATCCGCCCACCGCTCCTCGCCGTCGTACTCCCAATTGAGGAACATCCCGCACGTCGGCACGGTGGCGAGCACCGCTCCGTAGGTGGTGATCTCCGCCGCCGACATCGCGTGGCGGCCGGGGCGCCAGCCGGGCTGTCCGCTCGAGCCGTCGCCACCATCCGCGATGTTCAGCCCGTTGATGACACCGAGGTCGAGGGCGGCCGCGCGTGCGGCTTGCGCGGCGGCGTAGACCTCCACGTCGCCGTCGGCCGCCGTGTATTGGTTGACGATGGCGTCCACGTATCGGTAGCGACCGTCCGATGGGACGGGCATGGCGGTGGCCTTCTCCCGCACGTAGGTCATCAGGCCGGGCAGCAGCTCGTTGCTGTACCGCGCCATCTCGTCCAGCTCCGCGGCGGTGGGATTCTGACCGGCAAAGTTGGCGATGTCGTCCAGGAGCATGTGGCCGACCAGCGTGCCGTCATCGATGAACAGCTGCACGCCCGAGCCTTCCCAGTCGGCGACATGCGCCTTCCATGCCCCGAGGTCGAAGTCACCGTGGGTCGTGTAGGCGCCGTGATCGGGGGTCATCCGGAGGGTGATCCTCACCCCCGCGGCCTTGACCATGGGCAGGAGCGTGCCGACGGCCCAGGTCGGATTGTCGCTCGCCATCTGGAAGACGGTGAGCCCGAACGTCTGATGGACGTAGCCTAGCCCCGAGGGGTTCACGAAGCCGTTGAGGCCCCAGAAGCCGTAGAGCCGCCCGTGCGACGGGAGCGACGGCGGAGCTCCCGGCGAACGGAAGCCGCTCGCGGATCCCCTCGGGCCACCGTCGGTACGCGACGAGGCGAGGGTGTCGCGGGAGCTGGGTCGAGCGTCCGACCCGGAACAACCCGGTACGCATACGAGGACTCCGGCCAACGGCAGGAGCGCGGCGAGGCGAACCGTGATCATTCGAAGAGCATAGGGACGAAGACGGCGAGCGGCACGCCGCGCACCGGTGTCACGTACGCAGCATCGTGGCAAACAGACCAGCATACGAACGCGCCATGATCGCCGCGTCGAACCGCGCGTCCGCCACCGCCGCGCCGGCGGCGCCCAGGGCGCGGGCAAGCGGGAGGTCACCCGCCAGCTCCCGCATGGCTCGCGTCAACGAGGGCCGGCTGCCGGGGGTCGCGAGGCGTCCGCTGGCGCTCGACACCAGCTCGGGCACGCTGCCCACCGCGGTCGCGACCACGGGGAGGCCCGCCGCCATCGCCTCCATGACGACCAACGGGTTCCCCTCCCAGCGCGACGCGAGCACGAAGATGTCGGCGGCGGCGAGCAGCCGGACGATGTCGGGGCGGAGGCCGAGGAAATGAACCTGCTGGCCCAGGCCCAGGTCTTTCGCCTGGCGCTCGAGCGAGAGGCGGAGCTCCCCATCGCCGGCGACGAGGAGCCGGGCATCGAGCCGTCGCAAGGTGGGCGCCGCGAACGCGGCGAGCAGGCTGGCGTGGTCCTTCTGGGGGGTCAGCCGCCCGACGGTGAGGAACGTGGGCGCGTTCGCCGGGAGTCCGAGCGCGGCCCGGATGTCCGCGCGCGCGCCGGGCGGGGCCCGGAAGGCGGCCACCGGGATGCCGTTCGGGATCGTGTGCCGGGGCTCGATGCCGTACACACGCCGGATGCTGGCCGCCACGGCGTCACCGATCGCCACGGGCTCGACCCCCGTGCGGAAGGCGAGCGTGTGAAGGAGGCGACTGTGGGCCTCCACCTCGTGTTCGGCGAGGTTGTGGAGCGTGTGGACCATGGCGTAGCGAGAGGGGCCGCGGACCCCCATGCGCCCGACCGCTCGTGCCAGCAAGGCGTACTTCAGCGTGTGCAGGTGGGTGTGGACGACCTGTGGCCGCAGCTCGGCCAACGCGCGCGCCAGCCGCGGAACGATGCGAGCGTCGCCCCCAGGCCGCTTTCCCAGGAAATGGAGGGGAATCCCGGCCGCGCGCACGTCGTCCTCGATCCAGGTGCCGGCCGGATCGAAGAGGGAGACCATCGCGACGCTGTGTCCCAGCTGCGCGAGGCCTCGCGCGAGCAGCGCGGCGAGCCGCTCCGCGCCACCAACGGCGAGCGAGGGGAGGAGCTGGACGATGCGCACGTTACACGCTCCGGAGGCGACCGAGATCGCGCGGGTGGAAGGCCCCGGTCGACAAGCCGCACGCGACGTAGAGGGTGGCACCGAGCCCGATCTGCACGAGCACGTGCACGGGGGGGAGCAGGAGCAGCCCCGCGGCCATCGCCGCGGCGGGGATGGCGACCCGCATCAGGGTGTGTCGCAGCCGCATCCCGTTCACGAGCGGCGCGACCTGGGCGTACATCCACACGAGGAGCATCGCCTCGGTGAAAACAGTGGTAGCGGCCGCGCCCACGGCCCCCCACCTCGGGATCACGAACAGGTTTACACACACGTTCAACGCCGCGGCGTAGAACGCCCCGCGGGTGCCGTGGCCCTGGCGATCGAGCGCGGACAACGTCATCCCGTAGCTGTTGTTGAGGAAGCGCAGCGGCAACAGGGGAGCCAGCACGGCGAACGGCAAGGCGCTGGAGGCGAACGCGGGCCCACCCAGGAACACCATCAGCGGGCCGGCCGTGAGCACCCCTCCCACCGCCGCCGGGACGCTGATCGCGAGCAGGATGCGAGCGGCGAAACGGACCTCGCTTCCGGCAAGATCGGCTCGCCCGACGTGCCGGGCCATGCGCGGGTAGAGCCCGGTCGACAAGGTGTCCGCCACGATCGGGAACAACGCGAGCAGCATCACCGCGCCCCGGTACACGCCGACCTCCGCGTCCCCCCGGATCCACGCGAGGAGCAGCACGTCCACGCCGAGGTAGATCTGGACGAACAGGGAGTTGAGGCCGAACGGGACGGCGGCGCCGATCAACCCGCGGACCTCCGTCCAACCCGTCGTGAGGGGCGGCGCGCTCATGCGACGGTAGCGGAGCCCGACGAACAGCAGCATCACGGCCGCATCGAGGACCTGGGCCACGAACACCGCGAGGACGCCGAGCTCGAGCCACAACAGCAGCACCGTGGCCAGGACCAGCACGGCGCGGCCGGCGAGGTTGCCGTGAACCGAGAGCCCCATGCGTCGGATCGCGTGGAAGTAGGAGATCGGCATGGTGGCGAGCGAGTGCAGGCCGACCGCGAGCGTCGCCAGCGCCGCGGCCACCACGACCTCGGCGCGCCCGTCCGCGAGCCAGACCCACCCGCCGATCGCGACGCCCGTCACCAAGGAGAGCAACGTCGAGGCGGCGAGCGCGGTCGCGACGTATCGGCCCGCGGAAGCCTCGTCCCGCGCGATCTCGCGCTTGATGAGCCGGTCCATTCCCAGGCTGGATCCAAACGACGCCAGGCCGACCAGGGTCGTGACATACCCATACACGCCGAAGCCCTCCACTCCGAGGGAGCGCATCAGCACGAGGTTCACGGCGACCCCCGACCCCATTCGAAAGACCTGGATCGACGCCAGGGAGGCGAGGTTGCCTCCCCGAGCCTCCGGCTGCCCCGCGACGGGCTCAGCGAGCGACGACACGAGCATCCGTGGCCTGCCCCACCACCGCGAGGCCGATCCCGAGCACCAGCCAGGCCATCGCGAACGTCAGCAGCCCGAGCGTGGCCGCCATCAACGCGAGGGCCGCGAGGCCGACCGCGATCCCCAGCACCCGGCTCCGGCCTTCGGCATCGCGGGCCCCCACGAAGCCTCGTCGCAGGGTCGCCATCACCGTCACGAGGAAGATCGCGAGCGGCACGAGGCCCACGACGCCCTGCTCGCTGGCGATTTGAAGGTAGGTGTTGTGCGCGGGGCGGAGCGTGCCGGCCTGGGACACGAACCCCGTGGCGATCGGGAACATGCCCGGGCCCGCGCCGATGAACCAGTGATCGTAGAACAGCTGTACCCCCTGGTGCAGGAGCTCCGTCCGCTCGGTGAAGCTCGCGTCTTCGGCCGATCCTCCGCCGAAGAGCCGCTGCATCAGGAGGCCGAAGCGCGACATCGCGACCTCGACGTCGAGGACGAGCGGCGCGCCGGCGGCGGCCACGGCCGCGCACAGCACCAGCTCCCGGAAGCGGCGGCGCAGCAGGTAGAGGCAAGCCGGTGCGATCAGCGCCCCCACCACCAGGGCGGATCGGGAGCCGCTCGCCAGGACCGCCGCGGGGACGAGGAGGAGGAGGGCCATCCGGAGGGGACCCACCCCCCGCCCCGGGTCGTCGGCGAGGCCGCCGAGGACGAAAGGGCCGACGAGGAGCACCGTGGTCGCCCATTCGTTGGGATCCCCCATCGTGCCGGACGCGCGCGCGCCCGCAGGCACGGCGCCAGCGCTCCGGAGAGAGGAGAGCAGCACCAGGACGAGCCCGAGGCCCAGGACGCGGTACAGCGGCCGCAGCGGGGCCTCCCTGAGCACGGCGTACACCAGCGCCACCATCACGGTCATCATCGCCAGTCCGGCGAGGTCGAACTGCCCGACCTCGATCGAGCCCGCCCAGGCGATGCAGAACGCCATCGTCGCCACCATTCCGACCATCGCACCCAACACGGGGTGCCAACGGACGGGGCGGGCCCCGCTCACGGCCGCGTGCACCGCCCACAGCGCCACGCCGGCCACGACGCTCAACTTGGAGGCGGTCACGGGGAGCCGGCCCACGTCCATCCCCGTCGCCCCGATGCGGTCGAACAAGATGCCCGCCCACATTCCGACGACGAGCAACCAGGGTTGGGCCGCGCCGAGGAACGCGACGCCGACACACACCACCGACAGGAGGGCGATGGCGGGCTGCAACGAGACGGCGAGCCCGACGAGGACGCCGAGGCCGGCGGAGCCAACTCCGGGGGTGCGCGCCAGACCGCCACGTGAGCCCGTCACGGCACGATCACGAACCATTCGGAAACAAAGGCTGGAATCGCACAGATGCCCCGGGAGCGGCCCTACGTGTTCGCCGCGGTCCAGGAGGTCAACCATCATCTATTTTTATTGGAAGCACCTGAACTATTGCCAATCAGCCAGGCGGATCCCGCAATAGGTGGGCGGATGCCTGCCTCTCCCCAGACGGCCTCCACCGACCGGGCCTTCTCCGACCGGGCCTTCACCGACCCCGCCTTCGACAGCGGCGTGTTCACCCTCAGCCTCGACTTCGAGCTGGCCTGGGGCTCCCGCGACATCGCCCGTGACCTCCCCGCGCTGCTCCGGGCGGCCCGGGTCACGCGCCAACGGGTGTTCGACGCGCTGCTCGCGCTGCTCGACGAGCACTCGATCGTCGCGACCTGGGCGACCGTGGGGAGCCTGTTCCGCGCCGGAGCCACACGGGTGCGCGGCGTGCTGCACCCCGATGTCGTGCCGCCTCGGCACGCCTGGCGCGCCGCCCCCTGGTTCGACGGCGTCCCCGAAGGCACGGAGGCGGAGCACCCCGAGTTCTACGCTCGGAGCCTGGTCCTCCGCCTGCGGGACGCGGGGCAGGAGATCGGGAGCCACAGCTTTTCCCACGTCATCTTCGGCGACCCCGGCTGCTCGCGCGAGACCGCCCGGACCGAGCTCGCGCGGTGCGTGGCCGAGGCCGCGGAGCTCGGCATCTCGCTGCGCTCGTTCGTATTTCCTCGAAACGTCCAAGGCCACGGCGACCTCCTGGCCCAGCACGGCTTCACGTGCTGGCGGGGCCTCGAGCCCGCCTGGTATCGGCATCGCGCCGTTCCGGGCGTCGTCGGCCGTCTCGCCCACCTCGCGGACGTGGCGCGGGCGGCCCCGCCCCCCACGGTGATGCCGTTCCGGGACCCTCACGGGCTCTGGTGCATCCCCGCGTCGGCCTCGTTCCTCCCCATCGACGGTTCGCGGCGCTTGATCCCCGTCTCCCGCCGGGTGGAGCGCTGCCTCGTCGGGCTCGAACGGGCCGCGCGGGAGCGGCGGATCTGTCACCTCTGGCTCCACCCGATCAACCTCGCGGGCACGGCCGAAGGCGACCCCGAACGGATGCTCGGCGGGCTCCGGACCGTGCTGGCCCGTGCGGCGCAGCTTCGCGACGGCGGCTCGCTCGAGATCCTCCCGATGGCAACGGTCGCCGCGCGCGCGGCCGCGAGCGTGTCATGAACCTGGCGGCACTCCGCGCGTGGCGGGACGCCGCGCCGGGCTTCATTCGTCGCCAGGCGAAGACCATCGGACAGGTCGAGTTCGGCTGGGCGCATCCGAAGCAGGTGAGCTTCGTGTTCGGGTGCCAACGCTCGGGAACCAAGATGCTGATGCGGATCCTGGACCGGAGCCCGGCCACCCGCATCTTCCACGAAAATCACATCACCGCCTTTCACGACTTCCAGCTCCGGTCCGACTACGTCCTGCGCGCGCTGGTGCGGCTGAACCCGGCCCCGAGCCAGATCTTCAAGCCGATCTGCGACAGCCACCAGGCCGACCGCTTGTTGAGCCGCTTCCCCACCGCGCGCGGGCTCTGGGTGTACCGTCACTATGACGACGTTGCCAACTCGGCCTCGGAGAAGTGGGGGCAACATCAGTGTGATGTGGTCACCGCGGTCGCCGCCGGGGATCTCGGCGCGTGGGGATGGCGCACCGAGCGTGTCCCCGCGTCGGTCGTCGCGGACATCCGTCGGGTCCACCGCGCGGACCTGGGCGCGGACGAGGGTGCGCTGCTCTTCTGGTACCTGCGCAACGCGTTCTTCTTCGAGCTGGGGCTCGACCGGCATCCGCGCGTGCGGCTCGTCAACTACGAAGACCTCGTGTCGCGCCCCGAGGCCGCGTTCGCGGAGGTGTTCGCGCACGTCGGCGCCCCGTTCGAGCACGCGTTCCTCGAGCGTGTCCACGCCTCCTCCGTGGGGCGGAAGGAGCCGCCTCGCGCGAGCCCCGAGATCCGGGCCTTGTGCGCCGATCTCCTGGCTCGCCTCCACGCGTGGGCGCCCGCGCCGCCGCCCGCCGAGCACGTCCCCTCCCCGCTCCTCGTGCTCACCAACGCCCTCGGGTCGGGCGGCGCGGAGCGCTACGCCGTCACGGTGTCGAATTGGGTCGCCGACCGCGGCGGTGACGTCGTGATCGCCGCGGCGCCCGGCGTGCTCGCGGCCGATCTCTCGCCCCTCGTCTCGTTCGTCCCCATCTCGTACGTGGGCTTCCGCTCCAGCGTCCCCCGCGCCGCGGTGCAGGTGCGGGCCCTCGTACGCGCCCGGCGCCCCGCCGCGATCCTGACCAACTCATTGGTCGTGACGTGGGTGGCACGCGCGGTGCGGGGCCGCGGAGGCGCGCCGGTCATCGCGATCGCGCACGGGTGGCCCGATCGCCGTTACCGCTTCGTCGGGCCGCTCATCCGGGCCGCGGACAAGGTGGTGGCGGTGTCGCCCGCGGTGAAGGCGAAGCTGGTCGCGGCGGGGCTCGACGACGCGCGTTGCGAGGTCATCTCCAACGGCGTGGATTGTGCCCCGTTCGGCGCCCGGAGCGGCGACACACGAGCGGCCGCCCGGGCGGCGATGGGCGCGGGCCCCGCGGACGTCCTGGTGGTCAACCTCGGGCGCCTGGTCGCCCAGAAGGCCCATCAGCACATCCTCGCGGTGGCCTCCGACCTGCGCGAGCGCCACCCTCGGCTCCGCTACGCGATCGTCGGGCCCGGCCCACGCGCGGAGGAGCTCGAGGCGAGCGTTCGCGCGGCGGACCTGACGAACCACGTGCGCTTGCTGGGCTTTCGCTCGGACATCGCGGATCTGCTCGGCTCGGCGGACATCTACCTGTCCTGCTCCGATTGGGAGGGCATGCCGCTGTCTACGATCGAGGCCATGGCGTCGGGGCTGCCCATCGTCGCCACGGCAACCGAGGGGACCGCGCAGCTGTTGACAGAAGAATGCGCCGTGCTCGTCCCCGTCGGTGGCACCGCGGAGATCGCGCACGCCCTCGATCGGCTCGCCGCGGACGGCGCGCTGCGTACGCGCATGGGGGCCGCGTCCCGGCAGCGTGCCCTCGCCTCCTTCGGCCACGACCGGATGGCGCGGGAGCTGATGGGGCTGATGGCGCGCATGGCGGCCGAATGAGACACTCCATCCTACGAGCCCGGCCGGAGCAGTACCGTCTGTACCGTCTTGAGCAGGATGAGCCCGTACAACGCGGGGCTCATCTCCTGGATCGCGTAGAGCTCGTAGCAGAGCTTCTCGGCGGCGTCCTCGTCGGTGGCTCCGTATCGGTACTCGACCTGGGCCCAGCCGGTGACGCCCGGCTTGACGGAGAAGCGGAGCGCGTAGAAGGGGATGCGCTCCTTGAGCTGCCGCACGAAGTGCTCCCGCTCCGGCCGGGGGCCGACGATGGACATGTCGCCGCGCAGGACGTTGTAGAACTGGGGGAGCTCGTCGATGCGAGAGCGGCGCAGGAACCGCCCCACGCGGGTCACGCGGGGGTCGCCGCTTCCTTGCGACCACACCGCGCCGGAGCTCGCCTCGGCGTCCTGTCGCATCGTCCGGAGCTTGATGATCGCGAAGGGCCGCTCGCCCTGACCAAGCCGCTCTTGCAGGTAGAAGGCCGGCCCCTTCGATTCGAGCCGCACCGCCGCCGCGGCGATGGCCACGACGGGCGCGGAGAGGACCACGCCTACCAGGCCGATGACGATGTCGGCCAACCGGAAGGCGGCGGCCGCCAGCCGGCGCGTGCCGACGAATTCGGGGCCGAAGATCAACCACCTCTCGGGAAGATGGAGGATGGGAACCTTTCCCATGAGCCGGGTGTAGATGGTCGGCATGTCCTCGATGCGGACGCCGCGCGCCTTGCAGGCGAGGAGCTGCCTGGCGATCTCGCTGCTCGCGTCACCCGGGAGCGCCACGACGATGAGCTCGATGCCGTGGGCACTCACCACCGCCTCGAGCTCGGCGGCGGTCCCGAGGAGCGGCGCCGACGGCGCGACCTGGAGGCCCTCGCCGCGTGGGTGGTCGACGAAGCCGGCGACGTCGTAGACACGATCGTGGTCCGGGTGGGCCCGGACGGCGGCGACGAATTGGTGGGCGGCCCGGCCCGTGCCGATCACCAGCGTCTTGACACGGAACGGCGGCCGCGGGCTCAGCTGGCCCAGCGCCGCGCGCCAGGCGGGCAGGAGCACGACGAGGCCCAACGCCGTGAGGCCCGACAGGTCGCGGCCCCACGATCCCGCGGGCACCACCGCGTAGATTGCGCACTGGAAGAGCATCGCCAGGACCACGGCGGTCCACAGCCGCAGGAGCTGACGCATGCGGCGGAAGTCGAGCGAGGAGTTGTAGGCGTCCATGACGTACAAGGCGATCAGCGTCGAGCCGACGAGGAGGCAGGGGCTCAGGGCATTCCAGACGCCGAAGCCGGGCGGATCGGCGCCGAGCGCGGAGACCGCCGCGTGTGTCAGGTAGACCACGACCAACGCCACGAGCATGTCACCGAGCGCGGAGTGGAGCTGCCGCGGGGTGTACGGAATTCCAAAGATCCTCATCGGACGCACGCATGACCGGCGAGGGCGAGCTCCCGGTACACCTCCGCGGTCCCCGCCAGCATGTGTTCGGCCGTGAACCGCTTTTCGTAGGCGCTCCGGCCCGCCGCGCCCAGGGTTCTCCGCAGGTGGGGGGCGCCGAGGAGCCGGCGCAACGCGCGGCGCAGGCCGGCTTCGTCGCCGCGGGCCACGAGGAGGCCCGTGGTTTCGGGGACGACGGCCTCCCGCACTCCGCCCACGTCCGACGCGACGACGGGCAGGCCCGCCCGCATCGCCTCGAGGATCGCGAGCGGAAAGCCCTCCTGGCGGCTGATCAGCGCGAACACATGGGAGGTCGCGAGCAACGCGGGGACGTCGCCGCGTGCCCCGAGCAGCGTCACGCGGCCGGCCAGCCCCAACTCGCGTACGGCGGCCGCGATCTGGGGGCGGTCGGGGCCGTCCCCGACGAGGCGCACCGAGAACGGGGCGTCGATGCCCGTCAGCGCCCGCAGCAGGAGGAGATGATCCTTGGGAGCCGCCATCCGGGCGACCATCGTCAGGATCGGCGGGCCGTCGGCGTCGGGCTGGGCCCGCTCGGGGCCGTCGACCACCCCGTTGTGCACCACGCGCACCTGGGAGTCCCGGGCCACGCGGTAGCGCACCGCGATCTCCCGGTCGGCCTCGGAGACCACGATGAAGCGGCGTGTCCAGCGGGATGCGACCGCCTCGACCGGGATGGCCATCACCTTTCGGGGCCAGGAGAGGCCGTCGGAAAACGACCAGGCGTGCGCGGTGTGGATCGCGGGGACGCCCTCGGCGCGCGCAGCGAGGCGGCCGAGCAGCCCGGCCTTGGAGCTGTGTGTGTGCACCAGGTCCGGCCGGACCTTCGCGACGATGGCCCGCAGCGCGCGAAGGGCGCGTCGGTCGGCCGTGGGCGACACACTCCGCCGGAGGTCCGGCACCACGTCCACCGGAACACCCAAGCGACGAACCTCGCGTGCGAGGTACTCGTCGTCACCGACGACGACGTGGAAGGCGATCCGGTCTCTCAGCCCCCGAACCAGATCGAGAACATGAACCTGAGCTCCGCCGGGCTCCCCACGCGTGATGACCAACAGAACACCAGGCAACCGACCTCCCCGAGCAATCGAAAACCGAATCCTCATCAGGTAAATCCGGATATTTATGGGACAATCACTCGACGAATCGGCTGCGGAGCCTACGGTTGGGCCGCTGCTGTTCGGCGAGGCGACGGCCGGAGCGGCGGGTGAGGCCCCGGGTCCACGTCGAGCTGGTCACGGAGCTTCGAGCCCTCGTCGCGTTGCGGGCGGATTTCGATCGCCTGCTCGCGGTCACGCCCCTGGCGTCCGCGTTTCAGTCCCTCGCGTGGCTCGAGTCCTGTCGAGCCATCCCCGCGGACGGGGACGGCGCCCTCTTCGCGCTGGTCGTGCGCGCCGGGTCGGAGGTCATCGGCATCCTCCCAACCGAGCTCGGGCGCGGAGGGGGGCTTCGCTTTGTGGGCGAGACCGTCAGCAACTACTCCGGGCCCGTGTACGCCCCCGAACACGTGGCCGGGTTCGCGTCGGCGTGCGCCGGGTTCGTTTGGTCGGAGCGCCGGGTGTCGCTGCTCGATCTCGGCGGGCTGCGAGAGGGATCGCCCTTCCTCACCGCGCTCTGCGGCCACGAGCTTCCCGGTTGGAGCTCCGCGACCGAGGTCCAGACGGCGGTCTGCCCCTCCCTCGATCTCTCGCCGGGTTGGGACGCGCTCTACGCCCGCCGCAAGGGCAAACAGCGGGCCAACTTCGCCCGCAAGTGGGACGCGCTCGAACGGCTCGGGAGGCTCGCGTATGTCGAGGTGTCGCACCCGTCGGACGCGATCGCGAGGCTGCCGGCCCTCTTCGACCTGTTCGCGGGGCGGTGGCAGGGCCGCCACGAGTCGGGCGGCTTCGCGGGCCGACGCCGGCGCTTCCAGGAGCGGGCGATCGGCGCGCTCGCCGAGGCCGGTCACCTCCGCCTCTCGGTCCTCGAGTTGGACGCCCGGGTGATCGCGTTCTCGTATGGCGTGTGGGGTGCCGCCGGCACGACAAGCTACGTCCTGGCTCACGACGATCGTCTGAACGTCTACTCGCCGGGCGCCCTCCTCCTGCTCCGCGTGCTCCAGAGCGCCTGCGCCCGGGGCGACCAGGAGTACGACTTCTCCATCGGCGTCGAAGCCTACAAGGACCGGTGGGCAACCGAGTCACGCCGGGTGTTCCGCGTGCTGCGCTGGCGCCATCACACGCGCGCGGCCCTCGTCGCGCGCGCCCACGCGGCCGGGACGCGCGCCTGGACCGCCGCCCGCTCGGTCAGCTGGCTGCGGGATCTGCGCCGCGAGGGGCTCCGCCAGCTGATCCTGCCCACCTCGGGGACTCCGTCCCTCCCCGATGTACCCGGCCTCGCGGCGGGGAACGGCTCGACCTGGCACGTCTACCGTGTGGCAGCGGCAAACACGGCGGATGCGCATGTTTCACATCGAACCCTGTCCTACGAGGAGATGTCCCGACGACTGTCGCCACGGCTGCTCGATCTCGCGATGGATCGTGGTTTTCGGGGCGATGAGCTGGTGGCGCTCTCCGAGGATGAACGTCCGGTGGGCGTGGCCTGGCGCGCGAGCGCGGGACGCCATGCGCTCGTCACGGGAGGGCTCGAGGTCCCGGCGAAGGTCCCCGTTTTCTACCATCCGGTCGCCACCGCCGACCGCGATCTCGCCAGCCTGCTTCGTGTCATCCCTCGGCTCGCCGACGGTGCGGCGGAGGCGCTCGTCGTCACCCCCCGCCTGCTGCCGGAGCTCGCGCCGTCGCCGCTACACAGCTTCGCCGCCGACCACCGCTTTCAGGTCCTCCAGACGCCCGGCACCTGACGAGCCGCACGAGGCGGAGGGTCACGGCACGCTCCTTCAGCCTCGGAGCGCCGCGCCCAGCTGCCGGAGTGGGCGCTGGACGGACGGGGGTAGGCCCCGCATCCACGCGCGCGTGGCCGCCGCGAGCCCCTGAAGAGGCGCCCCGATGGCGACCAGCCCCCTCCCAAACCGGGACGCGTGCACCAGCTCGGCCTCCCGGATGACACGGCGCTCGGCCCAGAGCGTGCTGGGCGCGGCCGCGTAGTCGGACGCGGCGCAGCTGTCCGCCCAGGTCGTGGTCGGATCCGCGAGGAGCCGCTGAAGGACCTCGAGCTCCACCTGCACGCCGGGCGAGTACGCGCTGTAATCCTCATCGTATGCGATCTTGAACGCGAACACCGCGCCCGCCGAGCGCAGGCTGATGGCCATGGCGATGGGGGCTCCGTTCAGGGTGAGCGCGAGCAGCTCGAGCCGGTGCCGCTCCCCGTTGCGTCGCGCCACGGCCTGCAGAAAGGCCCGATCCTTCGCGCCCGAAGCGATCGACGTGCCCGCCTCTCCCTTCCAACCACGGTCCTCGAGCTGAAGGAACCGCGGGAGCCAGAGGTCCAGCTCGGCTTGGGTGCTCGCCCCGACGACAGCGACCTCGCCGAGGTCGCCCAGGCGCTTCCGCTTCCGGCGGAGCTCGCTCCGACGCTTCGCTGGGACCGTGGCTTCGAGGTAGCGAGCAGGGGGGAGGCCGGCGACCACGAACGGACGATCATAGCCGCCGGTCGTCCGAAGAAAGCGATTGTTCTCCCCACAAGACGCCTCGACCGCGCGATCGAACGCACCGCCGCCGACGTGACCGGGGAGCTGCAGGAACCGCCCGGCCCCTCCAGCGGCGTCGAGCCAGCCGAACAGCGCCGCGACCGCGGCGTCGGCGAACCCGCTTCGCAGGATCGGTGTCGACAGGAAGCAGTAGCGGTGCCGCCACATGCTGAAGTGGGGGGACGGGATGGCGAGCGACCAACGGTGGCGCTCGAGCGGCACGACTCCGATCAGCCGGTCATCATCCGACCGGATGAAGAGGATCCGGACGTCACTCCCGAGGGCGAGCTGCTCCATGGCGGGGAGGAGCACGAAGGGCTCATAGAACACGTTGGGCTCGGCCGTGTCCGCCGCGAGCTCCGCCCACTCGGGAACCCCGCGCAAGAGCTCGTCCACGCGCGTCGCGACCGTGACGGACGTCATTCCGTCCTCCCGCGGGCGAGGGCCTCCCGCGCGCCGTTCGCGACACGGTAGAGCCGTGGCAGATCCAATCGGAGCGTATTCCACGCCTTGCGCAGGAGGGTGCTCTCATCCCGTTGCAGCACGATCTCCACATCGTTCACGACCGTGCTGCGCGATCCGGTACGGGCGCCCGTGTTCCACTGCCAGGACTGGGAGCGGGGCACGTAGTGGGCGGTGAACGAGCGGCGCGAGAACCGCGGCTCCGTGGTCGGCAGGCTCCCATGAATGGTGAGCGACGTCCACAGGATCGCATCCCCCTGTCGGAGCCCGGGAGCCACACAGTCGAGCGGACCGTTCCGCACGAACTCCGCCATGCGGGCCTTGTAGGCCACACCGTGGGGCTCGGCTCTCTCCCCGGCCACCGCGATCCGATGGCTGCCGGGGACGACGTAGAACCGCCCCGCCCCCGGATGGATGTCTTCCGCCGCGACCCAGACCCCGATCATCGTCCCCGGCCGCTGCGCGTCGAAGTAGGAGCCGTCCCGATGGGCCCAGGTCGCCTGGTTGCCATCGAAGTACATCGTATAGACGGCCCGCCCCGGCTCCCCCAAGAGGACCTCGAGGGCCCGCTGGATCGTTGGCTGGGTGAGCACATCGAGCCCGAGCGCCTTGAAGCGCGGGTGGCGCCTCGAGGAGAGATCCTGCAGGTTCATGATGGGGAACTTCATGAATCCGGCGTCCGTGTACACATGACGCTCGAACTTGCCCGTCGCGTGGCGCTCGAACCAGGCGTCTCTGTCGGGAAGGACCTCCTCGCGGAACGCCTGCACAGCCCGCTGGCAGGCTGCGGCGGGGACCGCGCGGCGGACGACCACGAAGCCCTCGCGCTCGAACCAGCTCCGGAACGCCTCGGGCTGCTCGGGCGCGGGGTAGTCCCCGTCCGGCCCGATGCCCCGGGGGGCGCAGAGGACCTCCTCGCGCGGCTGCGAGCGCTCGGGACCGCGCGTCATCGTACTTCGGCCAGGAGCGCATCCTGGAGGGGGAAGAGGTTGGGCATGAGGGAGTGGATAGGCACAGGTTTTGTCACCGGCGATGGCCGATCACGCGGTGTGTCGAGGCCGCCTTGCGAAGGATGGTCCCGCGGGCCAAGTTGGGCTCGAGGTGTCCTTGCTCCAGCTCTTGCTCCTGCTCGTCTCCGGCTGCGCCACGAGCCCCTACGCCGGCTCCTGTCTGAACCCGGACACGGACCTGTGCCTCGAGTACACGACACCGACCTTCGACGCGTTCACCGTCCGCGCCAGCTGCATCTACGAGTACGCCGCGGGCGAGTGCCCGCGGGACGATGCGTTCCTCGGCACGTGCCCGTCGCCGACCCTCGACGGCCAGGAGCCGTCCATCATCTACGCCTACTACACCCCCGGCTTCGACGCCGCGAGCGCGGAGACGGCGTGCGGCGTGATCGGCGGAGCGTGGGAGCCGGCGTGAGCTGACCTCACGGGGGGGTGAGCGTGGGCACCCGGGTGGAGAAGCCCACCCCCGCGCCGAACGCCGTGTTCACCCTCCAGGCGGAGGTGCCGTCGGGTGTCACCTCGTCGAGCTGGCCGGCGGTGGTCCAGGAGACGAGCGTGTTCCCCCCTGGGAGGCGCTCGGCGCCGCCCAGGTAGGGCACGAGCAGGCACCCGTCGGAGGTGTGGTGCCAGCGGAGCGACGCCTCCCAGCTCGCCTCGTCCAGTTGGATCTCGTCCGCGGAGGAGCACCCGCTCTCCTCGTCGAACGTCCCGCGGTTGAAGACCAGCAGCCCGCCCTCTAGCGGCTGGACGCTGTGGGGGAGCTCGAGAAATTCGTCCGCTTGCGGGTTCGCGAAGTCCCCCGTCCCGCCGTCGGTCAACGACCAGAGTTGGTCCCCGGTACGGCGGTCGATCTTCACCACCGTGCTCTGATACGTCATTGTCAGGTAATACACATCCTCCACCTCGTCGTAGGCCAGGCCGTTGATGTGGCTCCAGTCCTCGACCTCGGGATCGGGCGCGTAGTAACGATTGTACTCCTTGGTGAGATCGGGCGTGAAGTGATCCCACGCGTTCCACACCACACGCTCGGTGCCGTCCGGGGCCCGCTCGATCAGCCTGTCACCCATCAGCTTGCGTCCGTCGATCTCGCGCAGGTCGTACCCGAAGGAGGCGTAGCCGCCCGGGGTGTACTCGACAAAATCGATGTGGCCCTCGGTGACACCGCCCTCTTCGACCGTGCCGCCGTCGAGCGACACCCGGAACACCACCCCCGTCTGCCCCACCATCGACGCCCCCCGGTTGTAGAGGATGGCCTTCCCGTCGAGCGAGAGGCGCGCCCGCGAGAGCGGCGCCGGGAGCACGCCGTCCGAGGTCGGCCACGCCCAGACGACGCGCCCGCGGCGGTCGAGCGCGACCACGCCGACGCCCCCCGTCACGAAGATCGGGAGGACGGTGAAGCCCGGCTCGGCGGCCTCGGGGGACTCGGCGGACCACGTCAGGTCGGGCACCCAGGAGGGGCTCGCCGCGGTCGTCGTCACGGCCTCGTCGGAGCCGACGCCGCCCGTGAGGCCCTCCACCAGCACCCGCACCTCCGTCAGCGCCGGCAGGCCGACGAGCTGGACCGCATGGTCCACGTCCTCGACCGCCTCCTCCACGACCACGGTCCCGTCCGCGAACGAGGCGGTCACCCGCGCCCGCGAGGGCTCCGCGGTGGTCCAGCGGACGTTCAGTACGGTCGCGATGACCGCCGGCTCGAGATGGACGCCGTCCACGGTGAGGCTGTTCTCCACGACCGCCACATCCGTGTCGACCTCGGTGTCAACGTCGGAGGGAGGGTCGGACGGTCCGGCGCAGGCCAACAGAAGGGTGAGCATCGCTTGTTCAATGCCCGATGCCACACCCAATGCTGTGAGGGATTCGTCAGGACCGCGCGCGGGAGCGGGCAACCCTACGGCCGCCCGACTCCGAGGCCCGCGAGCTCACCGACGAAGCGCTCGTAGAGCACGTACACGTGCGCGCCGTCCACGATGGCCCGGGTGCCCGAGTGGAGGCCCGCCGACGCGGTGTGCTCGATCTCGCGGCGCCACGACACCTCGCCATCGAGCAGCGAGCGCGCCTCGAGCGGATCGGCGCCCCCGCCGAGCAGTCCGCCCCCGGAGAGGGTGGTGTACACGCGCTCGTGATCCCCGGCGATGGCAACGATGCTCCCCGCGGGCTTCTGCAGCCAGGCGTTGGGGCCCATGACCGCGACTTCGAGGCCGTTGGTCAGGACGGCGCCGCCGCCCGGCAGGATCGCAAAATCACGCCAGCTCGCGGAGCCCGCGGGGACAGCTACCTCCGTCGCGCACGGCGGGGCGAGCCCAGCCGCGCTCGGAGAGCAGGCCGCGGGATCCATGCGATAGAGGCGCCCGGCGTCGAGGATCAGCGGATGGTCGCCCTGCAACGTGGGCCCGCTCGGCTCTTCGGCGGCGAACTGGGCGCGCACGGTCCCGTCGGGCGCCTCGACCCGGATGACCCGGTCGTAGCCCTTGGCGGCCGCGATGACGCGGTATCCGCCCTTCGTGACGACAAAGGCGGAGGGGTGGTACCAGGCGTCCAGCTCGCTCGAGGGGGTGAGGCATCCCGGGGCGCGAGCGGCGCAGGCCGCCTCGTCCAACACGAAGAGCCGGGAGCTGTCGAGGTAGACCTCGGCGCCGCGCGGGGTCGCGTTGCCCGGCCCCGTGAGGGCGGCGCCCGACTCCTCACGCGGCCAGGTGACGACGGGCGACACGTCCCAGCGAGGCTCCCCGCTCGCCGGATCCAGACAGACCAGCCCGTCGCCATTGCCGATGAGCAGGCAGCCGCTGGGCAGGAAGGCGTGCCATCCGCCGGTGCCGGCCGTGGCGTGCTCCCACAGGAGCTTGCCGTCCTTCACCGCGTAGGCGGTGGTCTCGCCGATCGCGAAGAGGGTCCCGCCGCGCCCCTCCGCGCTCTGGGGTTCTTCCGCGAGGACGAGCGTCCAGCCGAAGGGGGGAGGCTCGGACGATGCCCCACCGGGGAGGCAACAACCGGCGAGGAGGGGGAGGACGGCGAGGATCGAGCGCATCCGATCACTCGGCCATGAGCTGGACCGTTCCGTCGAACTCGATCTCCTCGCCGCGAGGATCGACGACCGATCCCCGCCACAGCAGGGTGACGCCGCGCGTGGTGAACTCCCCCAGCAGCTCGAACGTCTCGATCCCGCCGTCGGGGGCGGTCTGGCCGATCGTCCCGGTGAACGAGTTGTCCGCCGCGACGGTCCCGCTGAGGGTCAGGACCACCTCGCCCGGGGGCCCCGGATCGCCCGGACCGTCGGGAGCAGGGGGAACCTCGCCGCCGTCGGGCCCCCCCTCGGAGGCGCAGTTGCCCTCCCCGATCGCATCCCCCGCGGCGTCCACGGTGAGGGTGGCCTCCCCCATGCAGAGCTGAAACGCGGCGCCGTCGGGGCTCACGACGGTGATGCCGCTGGTGCCGGAGTAGGAGCCGGCCCACGCGCTGGCGTCGGCGTCGGTGTCGGCATCGCTGTCGGCGTCACTGTCGGCGTCACTGTCGGCATCGCTGTCCGCATCGCTGTCCGCGTCCGTGTCACTGTCTCCCTCGCTCGCGGTGTCCGCCTTGTCGTCGAGCGAGATGGCCGCCGCGCCGCAGCCGAACAGCGCGAGCAGCGGGAGGACCAGGAGGAGGGAGGAGCCGGACAGCGTGCGCATGGGATGTCTCCGCGGGCGAGAATGTGCCACGTCCGCAGCGCTGAGGCAGAATCTTTTTCGCGGGAGCGCAGGACGCCCCGCCTCACGCCGGTGGGTAACTTCGCGGATGTCGCTCCGCGCCGCCAGGTCCGCGCCGGCCGGTTCGACCCCTCGCCGGCATAGCAGGCTGCATGCTCGTGGCCCTCCTTCCGACCCTCGCGTTCGCCGATCCGCTCGGGGGCGGTGGGGTCGCGGCCAGCATCGCCGTGGACGTGCTCGGCCCCCTGCCCGCCGACACGACCCTCGACCGCGTCGAGACCCACGCGGAGTACCTCCGCTACCACCTCCGAACCGACCGCGCCTTCGTCGTCGAGCTCACCCCCCAACGCGGTGGCAGCGCGATCTGCGCGGGCGGGGGGGCCGATCTGTGGGTCCGCATGGACCTGTCCGACGCCGCCGAGAGCTTCGTGTGGGATCCCCTCCCCGCCATCGTGACGCAGATGTGCGAGCGCCTCCCCGCGCACCCCCCCGTCTTCGCACCTCCGGTCGCCGCGACGGCGCCGAAGAAGGCCCCCGAGGCCACGGACGCCCCCTGGGATCCCCTCCCCGCCTGGCGCTGGAGGCCCCTGCACGCGGTCCTGGTCCCGTTCCTGGCGCTCGCGATCTGGCTGATCCCGCGTGACCGCGCGGCGCTCGGCGTCGGACTGCTCGCGCTGCTCGTGCGGATCGGCTTGTCCCCCCCGACCGTGCTCCTCGGCGGAGACGCCGCGTACGAGCGGCTCCTCCGTGCCCGCGGGCTCTGGGATCCGGATCCCTACTACGGCGAGACCTGGCCCGCGCTGATGGGCCTCGCCTGGCGCGCCGCCGGGAGCCCCGACCACTTCGTCCACGCCGCGAACATCGGCTTCTCCGCCTTGACCGTCGTGTACACGGTTGCGCTCGCGCGACGCGTGGGGGCCTCCGGGATCGGGGCGACGGCCGCAGGCCTGTTGTTGGCCGTACATCCGCTCGCCGTCGCGGTCGCCGGAATGGAGGACCTGTTCGTGCTCGTCGGGCTCCTGCAGGTGGTGGCGGTGATGGCCGCGGTGGGCCCGGACGTGCGGCGGCGCAACGACGCCTCCGCCCGCAGGGCCCGCCCCCTCGAAGCGTGGGCCGCGGCGCTCGCCGTGGGGCTCCTCGTGCACCTCCGGCCCGAGCAGGCGGCCTTCTCCCTGGTACCGCTCGCGATCCTCGCGTGGCGGCGTGCCTGGAGCCCGCTCGCGGTGGCGCTGGCTTTGTGTTTCTGGCGCTGGGCGGAGATCGTGGGCGCGGACGGCGCGATCGGCAGGGGCGCGGGGATCCTCGGCTGGAGCCGCTGGACCGACCCCGACTTCCTGGGCAGCTTTCTCCACGTGGGTCCTCATCACCCGGCCCTCCTCCTCGACTTCACGCGCAGCCCGTTCGCGTTCGCCCTGCTGGCGGGCATCGGCGCGCTGGGCGTCCGGCGGCCGGAGGGCCATCGGCTCCTGGTCCCCCTCGCGGCCCTGCTCCTGCCGCTCGCCGTCGTGCTCCCGAAGACGTCCCCCCTCGCCGATCCGGTGCGCTTCCAGCTCCCCGGCTTCGCGTTCGCGGCCGTGCTGGCCGGCATCGCGCTCGCGCCTCTCGTGGAAGCGCGGCCTCTGGGAGCCCGGCCCCAGGCGTGGCGCCGCGCGGCCCTTCTCGCGTGGGGCGGCGGGCTGCTCCTCACCGGAATTGTCGCGAGGCGCCCCTTGGACGGCGGGTGGGCGTGGGCGCACGAGCACCTGTTCCTGCGCGCGCACCTGGGCGACATGCCGGCGGACACCCTTGTGTTCTACCGCCCCGACCAGGACCCTCACCACCAATTCGGCGCCTGGGTGGACGCCGTCTCTCCCGGCCGATGGCGGCCGCTCGGCGGCGGCCCCATCGAGCCCGGAGCCTGGTACTGGCGCGGCTTCCCGGATGGAGCGGCCGGGGTCTGGCCCCCCGCCCCCTGCGTGTTCGAGCCGATCCTGGTCACGACGGTCACCTCCCTCACGGACGGCTGGATCGTGCTCCCGCCGGGCCCGCTGGAGGTCGGGTTCTACCGGATCGGCGCCTGCGGATGAGCCCGCGCGGCGATCAGGTCGGCGCTTGGTTCCGTTTGCATCATTTTGTTGGTCCCTGACGCTCCGTCCAACGATATGGCGGGCCTTGACCTCCCGGGCGAGGCGCCGAGCGTGTCACGTTACGACCCGGCATGCGAAACCAATTGCTGTTCCTCCTCCTCGCGACCGCCTGTGGCGTCCCCGACAAGTCCGACGGTGACACCGCCGCCGACACCGACACCGACACCGACGCGGATACCGATACGGACACGGATACGGACACCGACACGATCGACGATGGATCGCTCCACCCGCCGATCATCGAGGGGAGCGAAGGAGACTTCTACGCCGACGGCACCGTGCAGGCCATCCAGCTGGTGATCTCGGAAGTGGGCATGCAGGCGCTGCGGGACGATCCGGGCACCTGGGTCGAGGCGGAGTTCATCTGGGAGGGCCGCCGCTACGGCCCCGTCGGCGTGCGGATCAAGGGGGAGAACAGCCTCCGCGGCATCGACGAGAAGCCCTCGCTGAAGGTCAAGTTCAGCGAGTACCAGGAGGACGGGCGCTTCATGGGCCTGCGCGCGCTCACGTTGAACAACATGGTCTCGGACCCGTCGATGTTGCGCGAGCGGATGGCGTACAAGGTGTTTCGCGAGCACGGCTCGCCCGCGCCGCGCTGCAACCACGCCACGGTCACCCTCAACGACATCCCCTACGGGCTGTACGCCAACGTCGAGAACACCGACGAGGAGCTGCTCCAGGAGTGGTTCGCGGATTGGGAGGGCCCGATGTGGGAGATCCACGACGCCGACTTCCGGCCCGGTTTGGATGCCGGCTTCGAGAACGAGGAGGGCGAGGACGATCGCACCCAGATCGCCGCGCTCACGCTCGCCCTGCAGGGAGCGGACTCCACGGTCCGCATGTTCGACTACGTCCACCAGGATGCCTGGTACGCGTACTTCACGACGATGGCGTGGATCGGAAACCTCGACGGGTACCCCTTCTCCGAGCCCGGGGACGACGCCCATCTGTACCTCGACCCGACGGACGGCTTGTTCCACTTCATCCCGCACGGCCTGGACGAGACCTTCCTCGACGACGCGGGCGTGGAGTTCGTCATGCACGGCATCCTCGCCACCGCGTGCATGGGCGAGCCCGTGTGCAAGGCCGACTGGCGCACCCGGCTGGCCGCCACGAACGAGGCGAGCGCGGCGCTGAACCTCGGCGCCTACCTCCACGACGTCGCCGCCGAGATCGACGCCTACGGAGACGCCGACCTCAAGAAGGAGTACAGCGACGCTGACGTGGACGCGGCTCGCGCCTTCGTCCTGGCCTACATCGAGGGGCGCCCGGCGTACATCGCCGAGCAGCTTACGTGGGACTCGCTCAGGTAGGCGCGCACCGGGGCCGACAGGATAGACCGACCCCGTGCCCCGCTGGATCCAAGTCGCCGCCGTCCTCGTCGGGGTCTACCTCGGGTACGTGACGCTCCGCGACTACCCACGGGGCGGCCGCGGCGCCGCCCCGCTGGCGCTGGGAGAGGATCCCCTCCAAGAGGCCCTGGACGAGCCGCTCCCGGTCACCGTGCACCGGGGCGAGCGGACGTTCTTCCTCATCAAGACGCACCGCTATTCGTTCACCGCGCAGGTCCTCGCCGCGCACGCCTACGACTGGGCGTGGACCAACGAGTTCTTCGACGTCGATCTGGGCGTGGCGTGGGGGGACCAGGTGAGCCGGCTCACGGACGAGTACAGCTTCCACCAGGACGCCCGCTTCCTGTTCTGGCGGTCGTCCGGCCCCGTGGCGGCCGGCGAGCGGGACTACATCACGACGCACATCGCCAACGTGCACACGCTCCCGGCAGAGGGGAAGGCGAACGTCGGGCGCGCGCTCCGGTCGGTGCGGGAGGGGGATCTCGTGGCGCTGGAGGGGTTCCTGGTGGTGATCCAGGACGCGGGCACCAACGTCCTGGCGCGCTCGTCCACCGTCCGCACGGACACCGGTGGCGGCGCCTGCGAGGTCATGTGGGTGGACCGCGTCCAGGTGAACAAGCGGGTTTGGGAGTAACGTCGGGAGTAGCCCTGTGGCCCTGTAACCCTGTAACCTTGCCCCTGGCCGATCAGAACGCCCCGGGCACCGCGACGGTTGCCGACCAGAACGCCGCGGTCGACGCCGAATGCCCGCAAGAGTTCGGGACCCCGGCCGTGAGGAGCCTGCCCACGCCGCCCGCGACGTTCACGATGTAGACGTCGTCGATGGCGCGGCACGACCCCACGCTGTCCACCGCCCAGATCGTCAGGGTGTCGCCGGGCGTCGCGGTGAAGCTCACGACGTGGCCGCACTGCGCGCCCCACCAGGGGTCCGTGTAGATGCGGGAGCCGTTGAGGTTCACGTACAGGTCGTCGTCCACGCACAGGCCGGTCGACAAGTCGCTCCGGACGAGCCGGTAGCTGCAGGACAAGCCCTCGTCCGCGCTGCCGTCGCCGTCGTTGTCGAGCCCGTCACACCCTTCGCTGTCGTACGCATCACAGGTGCCGTCCCCGTCGGCGTCAGCCGCGTCGTCGTCGATCGCACCGTCGCAGTCGTCATCGACGCCGTTGCACCGCTCGGGCGCGCCGGGGAACACGTGCTCGTCGGCGTCGCCGCAGTCGGTCGCGTCGCTGACGTAGCCGCTGGGCTCCTCGCACGCCTCCGCCCGCCGCGAGGGGTCGCCGAAGCCGTCCGCGTCGTCGTCCGCGTACCAGGTGGAGGTGCCGAGCACCTCGGTGTCGGCGTCGTCGACCCGGCCGTCGCCGTCGTTGTCCACCCCGTCGCACTCCTCCTGGTCGTAGCAGTCGGCGAGGGTGTCGCCGTCGCTGTCGAACCCGTCGTCCACATCCCCGTCCCCGTCGTTGTCCACACCGTCACACTCCTCGGTGTCCTCACAATCGGCGAGGCTGTCGCCGTCGGCGTCGAGCCCCTCGTCGACCGCTCCGTCGCAGTCCTGGTCGATGCCGTCACACACCTCCGTCGCGTCGGGAGATCGGGCGGGATCCTCGTCGTCACAATCCGAGGCGGTCGTCACGTACTCGGGCGGCGCGTAGCAGGCGATGGCCGAAAAGCGCGCCCCGCCCCATCCGTCGCCGTCGTAGTCGAGGTACCAGGTGCGGGCGTCGACCGCGTCCGACTCGTCGACCTCTCCGTCCCCGTCGTTGTCGAGACCGTCGCACTCCTCGACGTCGAAGCAGTCGGCGATCCAGTCCCCGTCGCCGTCGAACCCCTCGTCGAGCACGCCGTCACAGTTCTGATCGGCGCCGTCACACACCTCGGGCGCGGCCGGGTTCACCGAGGCGTCGGCGTCGTCGCAATCATCCGCCTGTTCGGCATACCCGGTCGGAAGCGCGCAGGCCTCGGCGAGGAGCGACACGTCGCCCCAGGCGTCGCCGTCCCGGTCGGCGTAGTACGTGGTCGTGACCCCCTCGTCGACGGTGCCGTCACAGTCGTTGTCGACCTCGTCGCACACCTCCGGATTTCCGGGAAACGCCTCGGGATCGGAGTCGTCGCAGTCCTCCCCGACCTCGGCGAAGCCATCCTCGAGGACGCAGGCCTCCACGGGAAGCTCGCCGTAGCCGTCGTCATCGGCATCGGTGTAGACAATGAGCACGACGCCCTCGTCCACCGCGCCGTCGCAGTTGTCGTCGATCCCGTTGCACGCCTCGGCGGCGCCGGGGTGCACCTCGATCTCGCCATCGTCGCAATCGGCGGCGTTCTCGACATAGCCGGCCTGGGCCGAGCACGCGTCGTCGGTGGTGCCAGGGTCTCCGAAGCCGTCGCGATCGACGTCCTGGTAGAACGACCGTGTCAGGCCCTCGTCCACCACGCCGTCGCAGTTGTTGTCGATCCCGTCGCAGAGCTCGGTCGCGCCCGTGTGGCTCGCCCCGTCGGCATCGCCACAGCCGTCCACCCCGTCGCTCCCCGTCTCTCCTTCCCGAACGTCGGTTTTGTCGTCCACGGAGCCCGCGTCACAGCCCGACGCGAGGAGGAGCGAGAGCAGGAGGGTGCGCATCGCGGCAGTCTACACGACCCCCTCCACACCTACTCGGGGTGGTCCCGGGCGCGCTTGACCCTGCCCGCGGGCAGGCGGTAGAGTGCGCCCAGGTGACCGGCTCCTTGTTGAGACCCTCCTCTCCGCCCGCGTCGCCTCCCGGTCGCCGCACGCCCAGGGAGACCACCCGTCTCGCCGCCGCGCTGGCGCTCGCGATCCTGGGGCCGGCCCTGATCGTGGCGGTGGCGGCGCGTGGTCTGGACGGGCCGACCCTGACGACCAATCTTCCGCCGGGCCGCGAGAAAGCCGCCCGTGCCATGGATGCACGCCTGGCCGCCGCCCCCCCCGGGATCCTCATCGTCGGGAGCTCCAAGGCGGAGACCGACCTCGACCCGGCAGCGATCAAGGGGGTGTTGGGCTACCCGCGGCCGATCGTCCAGGCGGAGATCCAGGCGTCGGCCGCGCCGGCCTGGTACGCGTTCTTGCAGCAGCGTGTGTTCGCCGCCGGCTACCAACCCGACCTGGTCATCGTGTACGGCACGCTCGCGGGGATGCTCGAGGTCGCGTCGGGTGACTGGTGGAGCCGGTCCCGTGCCGACAACCAACAGCTGACCGACACGGAGCTGCTTCAGCGAAAGCTGCTCGGCGGGAAGGTGAGCGCCCAGCTCGCCCGGGCGCGCGCGCGCGGAAGCGCACTGCGAACCGGAGCCATCGAAGGGGTGAGAGATCTGGTGGTGGGGGGCCTGTTCGCGCCGGCCGGGGTGGGATGGCGGGCGAGCGGGCGGAGACTGGCCGAGCCAGCGTTGGAAGCGGTGTTCGGCTCGGACGCCACGCTCCGGGGCGCGGGGACCGAGCACGCGGGCCCGGTGGCCGAGCCTGCCTCCGGCCCCCAGATGGAGGTGGGGACCGATCCCGAGGCGAGCCTGATCCCGGACATCGTGGCGCTCGTGCGCTCCCACGGCGCCGCCGTCGTCTTCGTCCGCGCGCCGCTCCCCATCGGCTCGCGGCACCTCGACATGGTCTCGCCCGACCGCGAGCGCGCGGCGCTCCTCCTCCTGGACAGCCTCGGCGCGGGCTGGATCGATCTGCATGACCAGCCGCTCCCCCCTGGGGCGTTCCGGGACTTCGTCCACCTGTCGGGCAGCGGGCGGGCCGCCGCGAGCCGCCAGCTCGCGACCGCGCTTCGGGACGCGAAGGTCCTGGAGCACGGCGCCCTGCCGCCACCTGTGCTCCCGCTCGCGTTCCGGGCCCGGCGGGAGGGCCCGGCCGTGGAGCTCGGGCCGCTCGGGCCGCTCACGCCGGTCCCCGGGTACGGGTGCCTGTGGTTCCAGGCGGCTCCGGCGCTCGGGTTCCTCTCCGATGAAGCCCTCACCACGCTCGGGCTCGGCCCCGTCAGCCCGGTGACCGCGAGCCTGGGGGACACGCCGATGCGGGCGCACCGCGATCCGGACCCTCGCGCCTGCACCCAGAGCTTCTCGCACGCCCCCGACGGGTTGTTCCTCTCTCCCGCCCGCCAGCTGCAGAGCCCCCGATTCACCCTGGGCCTCGCGGACTCCCTCCCGCTCTCGAGCGCGACGGGGGTGCCGACGTGGTGGGTCTATCCGGGCTCGTCGCTCACGTTCTCGTTCGATTCGGCCTGGGAACCGGGCCCATGGATGGCCCGCGTGCGCGCGCGCATCCTCGGGAGCGGCGGGGCTACGCTCGAAGCCGGCGGGAGCCGGGTGGGCCTCCTGCCCGCGGGCCGGGTGCACATGGCTTCGATCGTCGGGCCCGCTCCGACCGGGCCTTGGGAGCTCACCCTCCACGCGGAGCCGGGGGCCTGGGTGGTCGTCGACGCGCTGGCGGTCGGCGGCGCCCCCGCGGTCGA
>JAUXQH010000091.1 GCA_030685065.1 Pseudomonadota bacterium
CAGAAGCGCGACCGAACGCGGGGGGACGCCGAGGTCCCCCCCGACCTTGGTCGCAATCTGGACCCGAACCGCGACCGAACTCGGGGGGGACGCCGAGGTCCCCCCCGACCTTGGTCGCATTCTGGAGCCGAACCGCGACCGAACTCCGGGGGGACGCCGAGGTCCCCCCGACCTTGGTCGCGCGCGAACACGGCCCACGGCGACGCTGCGGTCAAGCTCCTCCGATCGTTTCAGGCCTCGCGATCGCGGCAATCAAAACCCCGCCCCCTCCCCCAACCGCGTCAACGGACTGCTCCCGATCGCGTCGAGCAGCGTAAAGATCCCCTCCGCGTCGGCCGCCGGGGTGACGCCCACGCCCCCGAGGCCCGCGGTCACGGGAAAAACCTCAGCCACGCTCGCCGCCCCCTCCGGTCCCGCGAGCGCCACCCGTAGCACCAGCGCCTCGGTCTCGCCGGTACACACACAATCGAAGAGCAGGTTGCCGAGCCCCCACGCGATGACGACGTTCCCGCGGCGCTCGACCGGCCCGAGCACGTGCGTGCCGTGCACCACGATGACGTTCGCCCCCGCCGCCACCGCGCCGTCGACCGCGCTCCGCAGCGCCGGGGAGGGCAGGTAGGACCGCGCCCCGCTGACGTGGAACGCCACCGCGCGAAAGGTCCCCTCCCCCGCGCGAAGCTCGGCGGCGAGCGCCTCGTCGAGCCCCGGCTCCTCGAGCTCGTGCGAGAGCAGCGTCACGACGGTGCCCCCGACATCGAGCCGCGCCGGCCCCGCCACCCCTCCGGACGCGACCACCCCACCGTCACGCAGCCGCGCCGCCGTGCGCGCCGCCCCCTCGGGCCCGGCGTCCGCGGCGTGGTTGTTGGCGATGGAGGCCGCCACGATCCCCTGCCCCCGCAGCCAGGCGGGCGCCTCGGCCGGATTGGTGAGCCACACCCGGCTCCCCTCGATACGCGCCCCGCCGAGCCCCTCCCCCACGGGCCCCTCGAGGTTGACGATCCCGGCCGCGCCGCCCAGGATGCCCGCGATGCCCTCAACCCCCCCCCGCGCCGTCGCGCCCAGGTGTACGTCCCCGCCGAACCAGAGCGCGGCCGGCGCGACCACTTCGCTCACAACCGCGGCCCGGTCGCCACATCCGGCGATCCCCACAGCCATGATCAGGGCCATCACGCTCACGACGCTGCTCCTGGCCTGCCGCGCCGCCGACGGAGCGCCCACGGCCGCGTCACCGCCGCCGGCGGCGCCCAAATCCGGACTCCCCCTCCCCGCACCCGCCGAAGCCCCGAGCATCGTCGCCCCCGTCATCGTCGACCACCCCCTCCCGTACGGACCCGAGCGCGAGCGCCTCACCGTCGCCTACCTCCAGGCCCACCGCACCGCCGCGCTCACCGGCGATGCCGCGAAGGATACCCGCATGGTGCCGCGCGTGATCGTCCTGCACTGGACGGCCGGCCCCACCGCCGCGAGCGCCTGGAGCACCTTTTCGGGCGCGACGCTCTCGGGCCGCGCGGACATCGCGGGCGCCGGCGCGCTCAACGTGGGCGCCCACTACCTCGTCGATCGCGACGGCACGATCGAGCGCCTCGCCCCGGAAGACCAGATCCTTCGCCACACGATCGGCCTGAACCACGTCGCCATCGGCATCGAGAACGTCGGCGGCGGGAAGGAGTGGCCGCTCACGGAGGCCCAGGTGGACGCGAACGTGGCGCTCGTGCGGTGGATCGCGGCGCGCCAGCCGATCACCCACGTGATCGGCCACCTCGAATACCGAAGCCTGGAGGTCACCCCCCTGTTCGAGGAGCGGGATCCGACCTACCGCACCACCAAGCCCGATCCCGGCGCTGACTTCATGGCGGCGGTGCGCGCGCGCCTCACGGACACGACGCTGCTCGGACCGCCCCCAGGCTGATCACGCCGCCGAGGTGATTCACCTGCCGCTCACTGGGCGAGCACGGCCTCGGGCGCAACCTCGCGCTCGCCGTCCAGCACCGGCGCCACGTCGGCATCCCCGTCCGCACGCCTGGCCCACGCGAGCGCGTACACGTCGACGATGCGGGTGCTCGCCTCGGCCGACATCGTCACGTCCTCCATGGTGTCGGCAAAGTCGGTGAACGACTGGTGGCCGGCGCCGTCGAGCGTGACGCGGCGCGCGCTGTCGCCCGGAGCGTCCCGGAGCGCGGCCCATATCTCGTCGACCTCGGAGCCCGGCGGCTGGTCCTCGGTGCCCGTCATCAACATCGTCGGGAGCGTGATCGCTCCGATGCCGGCGGACTCGAAGAGGCGGAAGTCGCCCGGGGCCATCAGCAGCGCCGCGCCGAAGCGGGTGTCGGCGAGGCCTCCCTCGAAGACCGTCCGGAGCGCGGGCGTCATCGTGGAGCAGAAGCCGGTGGTCGGGTCGGGACAATCGAGCGCGGCGGAGGCGAACGTGGCGCCGATGGTGGCGAGCACCGTGTACCCGCCGAACGAGTGCCCCATCACGACGCGGGTCTCGGTCAGGGGGTAGGCGCTCGTGCCCATCCAATCGAGCACCGCGGAGAGGTCGCGCGGCCGCTGCGCGTAGATCTCGGTGGCGCGATCCGAGCCGTCGAACGTCGTGTTGCCCGTGTGATCGGGCGCGGCCACCACCCACCCGTGCGACGCGAGGTGCTCCATGAGGAAGCCCGACGCCTCGGCGTACGCCTGGTGCCCGTGGGAGAACACCGCCAACGGAAAGGGGCCGTCGGCCACCGGCGCGTCCTGCCACACGCCCTCGGCCGTGAGGGCGCCGCTGAAGTAGGTGGCGTCGTCACCGCTGGTGGCGGTGGTGGGGTACCAGACCGAGAGGTGGAGCGTACGTTCGCCGCCGCCGATGGTGTCCGCATAGACGACGGAAGCGTCCTGGTGGCCGACCGACCACGGGCCGGGAGCGGCGAGCGCGTCGACCAGATCGACCGGGGGGGCTTCGAGGGAGGTGTCGCCGTCCTTTGGGGCGACGCCGGTGCACGCGAGAGCGAGGAGGAGCAGCATCACCGCATGATAGCGGTGGCGCGCCCCAACGCGTCCCACACCACGATCTCGGTGGGCGGCTCGGTGAACACGCCGCGCTGGAACGGCACGCCGCGCCCCCCGGTATACCGCAGGTGCACGGCGCCCGGGGCGTCCACCCGCCACTGGCCGGCCACCGCCGAGAGCGTGGGCGTGGCGAGCGCCGGCGCGTCGTCCACGATCGCGGCACGAAGCGTGTCGGCGACCGCGCGTGCATCGTGTTGCACGCGCACGAGCACCGCGACGTTGCCGTCCCGGAAGGAGACGAGCGTGGCACCGTCACCGTGGGCGGCGTCGGTGACGGCCGCGAGGTCCGCGAGGACCGGCGGGGGCGCGCCGATCGACTCGAGCATGCGGTCGTACCACTCGGCGCCCGCGGCCTCGGTGGGGCCCACGAACACGCGGACCCAGCCGCCGTCGACCGCGGCGGTCCACCCGGTCGCGGGGGTGAGGAAGGAGGGCTCGCCGATCCCGGGCACGCCGCTCACGGGGATCCCGCCGTGGAGCCCGCCGGCGAAGGCCATACCGAAAAAGAGGGCGATCACTGGAGGGTCTCCTTCTGCGTGTAGCGGTAGTTGACGCGGCCGCTCTCGACGAGCCGGTCGAGGTATTCGTCGCCGCTGATGGCCTGGACGAGCAATTCCTCGCCGGGGTAGCTCCCCGGGTCGTCGTCTCCGTCGAGCGCGAGGGTGGCGTCGTAGATGGTGTCCGCGCCGTCCGGCGTCGTGACCGCGTGGTAGCTGAAGCCGCAGCCGTTGGTGCCGAACGGGCAATGGTCGAAGCTGTCGCCGCCGATGGCCTTGATGTAGTTGAGATCGAAGCCGGGCGTGAGGATGGTGTACGAGAGCGTCGCGCCGACCATGTTGGCGAAGGCCTCCAGGATCGCGGCGCAGTCCGTACAGTTGACGATCGAGCCGCGACGGCGAGCGAGAAAGCCGGACAGGTCGAGGTTCGCGTTGTCGAACGAGCTGCCCTCGTACTGGGTGTACGCGCTCGCGCCCCAACGCGTGTCGTAGGACAGCCCGAGGTCGAAGTAGATGTGCTCGACCAGCGCGGAGAGCACGGCGACCTGGGTCGGCTCCACGCCCGCGATGGCGCGGAGGGCCGGATCGATGACCGCCACCCACGGCGCGTAGGGCGCGCCCGTCTCCTCGAAGGCCGGTGGCCCGAGCAGCGCGTAGATGCGCAGCGGCACGTCCTGGGCGCCGACGATGTTCTCCCCCGCCATCCAGCGCAGCGCGAGCGAGGCCTCGAATACGCCGGGGCCCGTCGTGAGCGGCGCGTCCGCCATGAACACGACCGTCTCGCCCGGGGCGACGATGCCGGTGGTCAGCGTCCAGCCCTCGATGGCGGGCGTGAGGGCGGCGCCCCCGACATCCCCGGCGACGAGGAGCGAGAGGGTGGGCCGCGCGTCCCAGGCGTAGGCGGCGGGGAGGTTCTGGCCGAGCGGATCCTCGGGTGGCTCGTACAGGTCCTCCCACGGCGCCGGGATGGGCGTGACGACGCCGTCGATGTCGATGGCCGAGAGCGCGAACGTGCCGCCGGTGCCGCCGTCGTCCCAATAGATGCCGGCGCCGCCCGCGGCGTGCCACATCAGCGGGATGCGGTCGCCGCCGAGCGTACCTGCGCTCACGCCGACCCGCACGACATCGATCGAGGCTTCGTCCGACGCGACGACCGCGCCGTCGATCGTGAGGTCGGCGTGTACGGTGTAGGCCCCGACGGGCACGGCGGCGCCTGCATCGTCGCGGCCGTCCCACGGGGCGGTGTGCTCCCAGGAGGTGCCGTCGGAGAGGACCCGGACGACCACGCCCGACGCGTCCCGCACGTCCACCGCCACGACCGGGCGCGCGCCGCCGCCCGCCTGGACCAGCTCGAAGGACGCCGCGATGCCGTACACGGGATCGATCGCGATGGGCCCGGCCACGGAGAGGCTCGGTGGCGGCACTTCGACCGGGGGCTCCCCGATCGTGATCTTGCTTTCGTCACAGGCCAGGAGGGAGAGGAGGAGGACCATCCGGCGACTGTAGCTCCGCCGGCGGCAACCGGCGCGGGCTCATCCGCCGAGGGCCAGCGCGAACACGCCGGCCACCAGCAGCGCCGAGGCCGCGATGCGCCGCGGCCCCTCGCCCTCCTTCAACATCCGCGCGCCGAGCCAGGCGCCGACCAACATCGAGACCTCTCGCGCCGGTGCGACGTGGCTCACCGGCGCCAGCCGCATCGCCGACAAGATGAGGATGTAGCCGAGGGGTCCGAGCACGGCGACGCCGAGCGCCTCCCGCCACCAGCGCGAGAGCTCGGCGCGAAGGCTCGCCCGCTCCCGCCACGCGTCGGGAGTCAGGAGCGCGAACCGGAAGGCGTTTCCCGTGTAGTCGATGACGATCGGGGAGAGCGCGAGCACCTTGACCGCCCACCCGTCCCACAGGGTGTAGGCCGCCACGAACACCCCCGCGACCAGCGCCTCGCTCACGCCCCGGCGATCCGCGCCCGCGCGGAGGACGCGGGGCCCACCCGCGAGGAGGAACACCCCCGCCACCACCGCGAAGGCGCCCATCGCCGCGTAGATCGATGGCTTCTCCCCAAGCAGCGCGACCGCGCCGAAGAAGGAGAGGAGCGGCCCCACGCCCCGCACGATCGGGTACACCAGCGAGAGATCGCCCACGCGGTAGGCGCGCTGGAGCCCGATGGAGTACGCGGCGTGGAGCACGGCAGTGCCGACGAGCGCCCCGCCCTCGACGGGGCCGAACGAGCCTTCGAGTGGCCCCTCGTGGGCAAGGGCGACCAGGACGCCGGCCACCGCGGGCGCCCAGAGCACCACCGCCATGAACGAGTAGAGCCACACGAAGCGCTCGCAGACCGCGGCGCGCTTGGCGAGCAGGTTCCAGCAGGCGTGGGTGCAGGCGGCCACGAGGACCATGGCGAGGGCGGCGAGCGGCATAGGAGCCCTATCGCTTCCGCCCGATCCAGAGCCCTCGCTGCTTCATCAGGCCGTCGGGCTCGAACCGGGCGTCGAACCCCGCGGCGTCGAGCGCGGCGGCGAAGGTCGGACGCGGGCACAACCACAGCTCGTGGCGCTCGGTGAAGTGTTCGATCGGCGCACCGGGGCGTCCGACCAGCCAGGCGAAGTCGAGGACCGAGGCGTCGCCCTCTCGGCTCGCGGTGCTCATCCGACACACCTTGAGCTTCGGTGTATCGGTGTGTTGCATCGTGACCTTGCCCGAGGTGAAGTCCTCGGGGGCGAGCCAGGGCTCGATGAGCACGAGCCCGCCGGGCTGAAGACCGGCGGCGAACGCACGGAGGGCAGCGTCGAGCGCGGCGCGGTCGGGCAGGTAGCCAATCGACGAGAACAGGCAGAGCAACACATCGGCAGGTGGGGCCGCGTGGGGCTCCCGCATGTCACGTACGGTGAGGAGCGCGTCCGGCAACCGCTGCCTCGCGATCGCCAACATGTCCGCGCTCAGATCGTAGCCCTCGACCGCGTACCACCGCCGGAGCTGCTCGAGGTGCTTGCCCGTGCCACACGCCGCCTCGACGACGCGGGCGCCGTCCGGCACGCCCTCGGCGAGGAGGAGGACGTGCAGTTGGGACGCCTCGAGGACGTAGTCCTTCCAGGCGTAGATGGTGTCGTAGAGGTCGGCGCGCGACGAGTAGAGCTCGGACATCCCCCGCTTGTACACGCGCGGATGCGGCACGCGCAAGCGGCCGGCGGTCCGTCGCTGACACATCCGACACATCGATCCGCGTGATACATCGACACATCTGATACATCGACACATCCGATACATCGACACATCTGATACACCAACGACCTCAGTCGTCGTCACACGCGTCGCCCACCCCATCCCCGTCCGTGTCGGTCTGATCGGGCCGCCAGAGCCCTGCCGGATCCAGCGCCGGCGCCAGATCGGTGACCGCGCCGCCCGCTTCGTCGAGGAGCCGCGCGCTGTGCCCCCAGCCGCCCCCCTGGTCGCGCACCTTGAGGAGCAGGGTGTTCCACCCGGCGATCACGTCGACGGGGGCCTGGAACTGATCGGCGTTGACGCCCTGGCAGCTCGCCACATCGAGCACCAGGGTGTCGTTCCACCACGCGAACACCCCGTCGTCCGCGCCCACGGCGAGCGTGAGCGCCCGCGCCGTGTCGCTCCAGAGGTAGACCATCGCGTAGCCTTCGCGCGGCGCGTCGACGGTCGCGTAGTCCACGTTGAAGTCGAAGGCGTCCGTCGTGAGCAGGTGGGCGCGCCACGCGATGTCGGCGCCGGTGTCCACGCCGGCCGGATCGCCGACCGTGGGAGCGAAGTCGGCGGCGTCCTCCCCGACGCGAACCTCCTCGGCGGGGCGGCACGTGTCGGCCGAGGGATCCCCGGTGAAGGGCCCGGCGGCGAGCCACGTGCGGACGTAGCCGGTCGATCCGAGGGCCAGCACGGTGTCCGGCCCGTTGGACACGTCGGGGCAGGTGTCGTCGAGGTCGAGGACGCCGTCCCCGTCGCGGTCCGCGTCGCACGAGTCGGGCTCGCCGTCCGCGTCGAGATCGTCGCCGAGCGGCGCATCGAGGTCCGCCGACGCCACGAACGCGACGTCCAGGGTGTAGCCGGGCACGCCCCCGCCGTTGACGGCTTGGACACACACCGCCCAGTCCCCGCCCTCCACCCAGCGGGCGCCCGGCTGGTCGACCGGATCGACCACCGCGCAGCCGTCCGCCCCGGGCGCACCCGCGGCGACACGCGAGCCGTCCGGCGCGTAGAGGGCCATCGTGAGCGCAGACCCACACGGACCCGCCTCGGTGACGCGGAGGGCGCCACACTGCGCCACGGAAAAGGACCAGCAGTCCACGTCGTCCGCGGGGAGCGCGCCGTGGCCGAGGTCCCCCAGGGGGGTCGCCTCGGCGGGAGCGTCGTTCGGCTCGACCTCGAGCGCGCCGGGCTCGACCGCGCACACGTCGCTGCAGCCGTCGCCGCCGAGGGGCCCCGTCTCCGGGGCGCCGCCGGTCTCGCCGGTGTCGCCCGAGGTGTCGCCCCCGGCGTCACCCAGAGCGCCGCCGTCGTCGCAGCCCTCGCCCGCGTCGACCACCGCGTCGCCACAGCTCGGGAGCAGGCAGGTGGTGCGGCAGGCGTCGGGCAGCAGATCGTCGTTGTCGGCGCCGTCGTCACAGGCCTCGTCGGAGTCGAGCGTGCCGTCTCCACAACGGGCAGACGGCACCTCGGTGACCGGGGCCTCGGAGTCGGAAGCACCCCCATCGCAGGCGAGGAGGAGGGCGAGCAGGAGCGTTGGGAGGGGCGAGCGCATCGCGCACGAGTCTACGCCGTCCGGTATCCTCCCGCGCATGCTCGTCCTCTGCTTCCTCTCCGGCGCGCTCGCGGATGACACGTTCTCCCCCGGCGCCGGGCTCGACCCGGTCTCGTTCGACGCGCTCGTGTCCGCCGGCACGGTGAAGGGGCGCACGGGGCGCCTGCTCGTGCGGGGGGATCGCGCGGTGGTCGCAGCCATGCCGGGTGTCGCGAGCGTCACGACGCTTCCGGGTGGGCTGCTCCGCGTCGTGCCGTCGGCCGGCACCGACGATCTGGCGCTCGCGCGCGCCCTCCACGCGCACCCCGGCGTCACCTACGCCCTCCCGGACCTCACGTTCGAGCTGGTGCCCGCCACCCTCCCCGACGACCCCTGGGTGGGCGACGAGTGGCACCTCGAGAACACCGGCCAGTCCGGACGCACGGTCGACGTGGACATCGACGCCGAGGAGGCCTGGGCCTATGCGACGGGCGCCGGGCAGCTGATCGCGGTGCTGGACTCCGGCGTCGAGCTCGACCACCCCGATCTCTCGGTGATCGCGGGTCACGACTACATCGGCCGCGACGACGATCCGACCCCCGACGCGGCGTTGTCGTCCGCGCCGCACGGGACGGGCGCCGCCGGGATCGCGGCCGCGGTCGGGAACAACGGCTACGGCGTCGCCGGGGTCGCGTACGACGCGGACATCTACGCGATCCGCCTCATCGGCGGGGAGACCACCCTGGACGACCTGTACAACGCGTTCGCGGAAGCGGTCGACGCGGGGGCGTCGGTGCTGTCCAACTCCTGGGGCTACGGCACCTCCTGCGAGACCATCCCCGCGGACGACGTGTTCGCCGACATGTTCAACTACGCCGAGGATTACGGGCGCGGCGGGCTCGGGGCGGCCGTGGTCTTCGCGGCGGGCAACGGCGCGTGCGACATCGCCGGTGACGGCATGTTGCGCAACCGCAAGGCGGTGGTCGTCGCGGCGCTGGAGTGGAACGACGAGCGCGCCTGGTACTCGAGCTACGGCGACTCGGTCGACATCAGCGCGCCCACCTCGCTCCTCACGACCGACATGGTCAGCGGCGGCTACGGCTCCTACCAGGGCGATGACGCCTTCGCGGACGGGTTCTCCGGCACCAGCGCGGCCACGCCCGTCGTGAGCGGCGTGCTCGCGCTGATGTTCGAGGCCAACCCGCGCATCACCGCCAAACAAGCACGCGACGCGTTGTGTGACACGGCCGTGCGCAACGACGCGTCGCTCGCGGAGTGGGACGCGGACGGCCGGAGCCCCTACTACGGATGCGGTCGGATCGACGCCGGAGCGGCCCTCGCCGCGGTCGCGAACGGCGCGCCGGCGGCCCCCGTGCCGCGCCTCGTCGCCGAGACGGCCGAGCTTCCGCGCGTGCTCCTGGCCTGGGATCCCGCCGTCGACCCCGACGCGGACGCGCTGACCTACGTCGTGACGTGGTCCGTGAACGGGAGCGAGCCGGAGGACGACGACGTGGCCGGGACCCTCCTGGACCTCGCCGAAGAGGTCGAGGAGGGCGACGTCGTGACCTGGAGCGTGGCCGCCGTGGACCCGTGGGGGCTCGGCCCGTCGAGCGCGGCGGTCACGTTCACGGTGGTCGGGGCGCCCGAAGCCGCCGAGCCGGTGCCGGAAGACGAGGCGCTGGCGGGGACGTGCGGGGGCGTCGGATCGGCCGGCGCGCTCTCCGTGCTCGGAGCGCTGCTCGGCGTGGCGCGGCGGCGGCGGCGGCGGCGCGCGTAGTCAGCCCTTGGCCACCCACGTGGTCTCCGCCCCCCGCAGCGCGTCGAGGGCGAGGGCCCACCCGAGGTAGAGCTGGATCCGCCAGCGGTCCTGCAACCGGATGGCGCCGGCGAGCGTCCGATAGGGCGCGATGCCCCATCGGGAGGGCACGATCACGGTGTTGACGCGTAGGACGCCCGGGATGCGGCCGATGGGGATCTCCTCGTCGACGGCGCGGCCATTCATCGTGATGCGCGCGCGCAGCGCTGGTCCCAGCGGGTCGGCCCAGGACAGGGCCCCTTCCACCGTGACGGTCGGATGCTGGGCGGCGTGCAGGATCTCGTCGGTGATCCGCCCGCGGATGGCGAGCTTGTCCGCGTCGGAGATCGCGCTCGCGTCGACCTGGTCGCCCGTGGCCGCGCCGTCCACGCGAACCGAGCCCACGTCGAACGAGGCGGTGACGCGGTCGCCCCGGAGCGTGACCTCGAAGCGGGTCACGGAGACGCGCAGATCGTGGCCGAACCGCGCGAGGAAGCCCTCCTTGTAGACGTAGACGTGCAGCGCGGGGGTCATGTCATCGGGGTAGCCCATGGGAGCCGGTGGGGTCAATCCGGAAAGACGCACCGGAACGAGTAGGTCGGAGACACCCGAAGCGCATGATCGCGGCGCCGGGCTCCCCCGTCGATCCGTCCCCCGGCGTCGCCCCCCTCGTCCAACCCGCCGCCCCGGAGCACCCGATCGGATCCCCCTTCGCCGGTGGGCGCGTCGGTCCACTCCCAGGCGTGGGCGACGAGGCCGACCGCGTTCGGGGCGCTCGCGCCGCGTTCCCATTCGGCCTCCGTGGGCAGGCGTCCTCCCGCCCACCTGCACCACGACGACGCCTGCTCCCAGGTGACCCCGACCGCGGGCTGGCGCTCACCGGCGAGGAGGTGGAACTCGTCGCCCTTGGCCCCGACGCCCAGCTGCCAGGGCGAGCCGGGCGCGCTCCATGCCAGCGGGTCGCACGCGCCGGTCCCGACGCAGGCCGCGTACTCGCCGTTGGTGACCTCGGTGCGCATGATCCGAAACGCTCGGCCCGCGCCGGGTGCACCCGCGCCAACCGCTCCGGTCGGGGCACCGGTGAGGACCCGCACCGTCCGCGTGGTGCGCAGGTTCGGGGGCCCCTTCGCGGGCTCCCGGGAAACCTCGACCGGCCAGGCGATGACCAGCGCGACAAAGGCGAGGAGCGGCCCGAAGCGCCCAGGGTAGAGCCGGCGCGGCGCGGCGATCGGGGGCCCCCGGTTCGCCCGGGTCCGGGCCTCCCACCCCTGCCACGACGGGGCGGTCACGATGAGCGAGCCCACCTCCGGGAGCACCACCCGACGCGCCCCGTGCGCGGGATCGACCACCGTCCGCTCGATGCGCAGGGGGGGCGGAGCCGCGGGGGACGCCCGCGCGCGCCGCGCCACGCCCAGGTATCGCACGATCCCCTCGAGCTCGTCGGCCAGCTCGGCGGCCCGCCAGTAGCGATGCGGCGGCGACGGCGTGGCGTGGGGCGACGTGCCCCGCTCGAGCACGGCGGCGAGCGCCGCGTGCGCCGCCATCAGGCCCTCCTCCCCGTACACCTGGGCGTCCCCGAGGGCGGCGATGCCGCGCCAGAGCTGCTCGCGATCCGCCCGGCCGAAGCGCGACGAGGCGGAAGGCTCGATCACGTCCACGACCCGCGCCCCCTCTCGCGCGTTGAAGAGGGCCTCGATGGCCTCCGCGCGCGCCGCCGGGCGGGCGACCACCATCTGGGTCATCCGCCGGAGGATCTCGCACCCGCGCGGCTGGAGCCGCGAGCCCGGATCCGCCTGGAAGGACGGCCGCGAGCCGCACACCCAGTGGTACACCATCACGCACGCCGCGTAGGTGTCCCACGTGGGGTTCGGCTCCGCCATGCCCGGAAACATCTGGTCCGGCGGCGCCCAATGCGGCGATCCGAACACGCCGAGCTCGCGGGGGGCACGCCCCCCGTCCACGAGCAGGGATCCGCCGAGATCGGCGAGGCGCACCTTGCCCGTCGCGTCGACCAGCACGTTCTCGGGCTTGAGGTCCCGGTGCACGAGCTGCCCCGGCTCGCCCGGACCGGCGAGCTCGGCGAGGTGGAGCGTCGCGAGGGCCCGCGCCAGCTCGACCCCGACGAGGAGCACGCCCTCGATGGCACGCTGCGGATCCGCGGCAATGCGCGCGCGCACCAGCGCGTCCACGTCGCGAGGCAGGCGCGGGAGGACGAGGCCGGGCCGGCCCTCCCAGAGCACGTGATCCATGCAGGGAACGGTGCACACCGTACCGCCCAGCGCGAGCGCCTCGAGGTAGCGGCCCTCGGCCTCGAGGGCCTCGATCGCCCCACGCTGGGGCCGCGCGATCTTGATGGCGACGGCAAACCCATCGTCCCGCACGCCCGGCCACACCTCGGCCTGGGCGCCGGCTCCGATGGGCTCGCGGCCAACCGTATACCGGCCGCCATAGCGCCCGGTGAGGACGCCGATGGGAGAGGAGGGTTCGGCATCCGAAGGGGGGCAGAGCGTCGGTTCCACACCGAAACTTTACGCACCCCGCGGGAATCATCTTTCGCTTAACAATGATTCTATGCCGATTTTAGACGAACGCCACGGGTGGCGGCGGCGCCAGCCGTGCCTACGTCCACGCCGTCGGACGCTCCTTCAGGCGGCCGAGCCCCGCGGTGTCGCACCAGGCGTGGAAGCGGGCACGCGGCGCCCCGCGCCACCGGAGGTCGTCGAGGGACTCCTCGAGCGGCACGTCGTGCACGAGCGTGGCGAGCTCCTTGTACAGGAGCGCCTCCTGCCGGTTGGCGTTGAGGGTGGCGCAGAGCTTGTCGGCGCCGCGCACCTTCACGTCCCACGCCGACGGGATGGTGGGGATGGCGTCGATGCGGCCCCAGCGGGCGAGCACGGTCGAGGCGGACTTGTCTCCCCAGCCCGGCAAGCCGGGGATGCCGTCCGCGTCATCCCCGATGAGGCCGAGCAGGTCGGGGATGCTGGCGGGCTCCACCCCACGCGTGGCCCGGAGCATGGCGGCGTCGATGACACGCTCACGGATACGGTCGACCTGGGTGACGCCGGGCCAGGCGAGGCACTGGCCCAGGTCCTTGTCGGGAGAGAGGATCCGCACGGCGACCTCGCGGCCCCAGCGCCACGCCGCTGTCGCCATCGCGTCGTCCGCCTCCCAGCGATCCATCGACCACACCGTGATGCCGAGCGCGCGCGTGGCCTCCTCCGCGTCGTCGAACTGGGCGCGCAGGATGGGATCGACCCCGACGTCGGACTTGTAGTCGGGGAACAGATCGTTGCGGAACGAGCGGATCGGGTTGTCGAAGGCGACGGCGATGTGCGTGACCTGCTCCTTGTTGTCGGAGAGCAGGGCGAGCAACGACGAGACGAGGCCGCTGGTGGCCTTGAACGGCTTGCCATCGGGGCGCGTGTGCTCCGGCCGCTTGGAGAAGTGGGCGCGGAAGATCTCGAAGGTGCCGTCGACGACGTGGAGGGTCATGCGCTCCTTTATCCGCCGGGAAGCTCGACGCGAAGGGCGTGCCCTCCTTCGCGCGAACTCTGCGGGTCGGCTCACGTTACGAGGGGGGGGCCCGATCATGGGCGACCAGGAACCAGGGGGAGCCGATGGGGTGGACGCTCGCGGGGCCCGCGGTGGAGATCCACGCGTCGGTAGGCGCGCCGCTCCAGGCCACGTCGACCAGCACGGTGCGGCTCGGCCCCCGGGACCTCGACGGCGGCGCCGCGCGGCTACGAATGTTCGGCGTGGACGACGTGGCGCTCGGCCGCGCCCTGCCCGATCGCCGCGCCTGGGGCCGCCTCGTGGGGCCCAACCCGTGCGGAATGAAGGAACGCGTCATCACGTACCTCGACTCGGGCGTCGCGTCGGGGATGCGGCGCCTGCTCGCGCCGTTCCGGTTCGCCATCGGCGCTCCCGGCGGGGCGCCCCTCTCGTCCACGTGCGTGCCGTCCCAACGCCGGGCGGTGGCGTGGCCCCAGCAGCCGCGGGAGGGCAACTCGGAGACCCGCACGGGCGGCCTCCAGA
This sequence comes from Pseudomonadota bacterium, assembly GCA_030685065.1. Taxonomy (GTDB): domain Bacteria; phylum Myxococcota_A; class UBA796; order UBA796; family SXON01; genus CAJBVW01. Next base: position 14,117 of record JAUXQH010000091.1, read on the forward strand.
CGCCCTCGGTCGACGTGACCTACAAGGACGTGTCGGTCCTCCGGTTGCCCGACCAGACCTGGCTGATGGTGTTGGCCCGCTACCGGATCCTCGCCGCGGACCCGCCGCTGCCGGCCTTCCCCGGCGGTTCGATCGGCGACGTGATCGCGTGGCGCGCCCTCGATCCCGCGTTCACCCAGGGGCTGACCGGCCCCCACTGGCTGGTCGACGGGCGGGATGCCCTCCCCGACGAGGCCCGCCCTGCCTGGCTCGGCGTGCCCGCGGCCATCGTCACCGGCGAGGGCGAGGGCCTCCGCGTCGATGTGTACTACGTGGTGGAGCCCGACGAGCCCGCCCCGCGGCAGGGGCCCGACCCCGCCCGCCTGGCCTCCGGCGTGGCCGTGAAGCGCTTCGCCTGGGACACGCTGCTCGGCCACCTCGTCGCCCCCGCTCCCCCCGAAGTGCAGGCTCCCGGCGCGCTCCCCGGCGAGCTCCTGGGCCGCCTGCGCGTGTGGGCCGCATCGGGCGGCGAGGGCGAGGCGAGGCCCCTCGAAACGGCCTACGACGGCGCCGACGTGCGGCTCGTCGACCCCGCGCCGTTCGCCTGCGCGGATCGCCCCTCGCTGTTTCTCGCGGCCATCAACGCGACGGGCCCCTTCGCGGAAGGGGGGGCCTGGGGCGGGCACGGGGTGTGGCGCGCGGCCGGCCTCCCGACCGGTGCGTCGATCTGCTCCGTTCCCGATGTCCCCGGTGCGTGCACCCCCACCCCTACCGTCGAGGGGCGAGACTTCGTCGTCTCCGCGGGCGGAGCGGGGAGCCCCGGGGGCTCGCCCGATCGGCTCGTCGTCTCCGGCGGGTCGGGCATCTACGTCGACCCCGACCCCGTCCGGCTGCCCGGGGGCGGGGTGCGGGTCGCGGTGGGGAGCCTCGGCGCGGCGCGCCGTCCGCGGGCACCGGACGATGGAAACCCGGGGCCGGAGGGGCTGACCTGGGTCGCCGGAGCGCCGAAGGACGCCTGCCGCCCGTGGACCGACGCGTGGCGACGATGAGGCTGGCTGTGCCTGCGCCGTGTCACCCTATGTCCTCGTGCGCGGCCGGACGTGCACGAGGCGCCTACGTTCGGGGGAATGCTCCTCCCCTGGTCCACGGCGGAAGCCGCCGAGCCGCCCCCGCCCGTCCACGTCTCGATCGTCGCTCCGGCTGAGATGCGCATCGGGGGCACCGCGGAGGTGGCCGTGGTGCTCGACGTCCCGAAGGGCTGGCACATCTACTGGGAGAACCCGGGCCAGAGCGGGCTATCCACCGATGCGCGGCTCACCGTGGCGCACGCGGGGGACTGTACGCCGCCCGCCGGGAGGGTCGTGACCGGCCCGCGTTGGCCGGTGCCGAAGCGCTTCGAAGCCGACGGCCTGGTCAACTACGGGTACGACGGTGTCACCGCTTTCGTGTTCGAGCTGCACGCCCCCGCCACCAGCCGGTTGCCCCTCGAGGCCCAGGTCAGCTGGCTCCTGTGCAAGGACGTATGCGTGCCCGGGTCCGGCAGCGCGACCGCCTCGGTCGCCGTCCGTGGGCGCGGCCACGCCGACGCGTCTTCCGCCCAGCCCCCTGCCATGGCCCCTCTTCTCGAGGCGCTCGCGGCCCCCTTCGAACAGAGCGGCGGCACCGTCTCTCTCTCGGGTGGGCAGCTCCGGGTGACGCTCCCCGGGCCCGGGCCGTTCGACGTGTTTCCGTCGGTCCCGTTGGAAGCTGAGTGGGCGCCGACGATCACCGTCTCGCCCGACGGGGCGCTCCTCCTCTCGAGCCCCCTCCCCCGCGCCCCGGGCGGAAGCCCGTGGCCCTTTCACCTGGTCCTCACCCGCGGCGAGGGCGCGACGCGCCGCGGCTACACCCTCGACCTCCGGGAGTCCCCCTGATGCTGCCCCTCCTCGCTTCCCTCCTCGTCGCTCCCGCGTCCGCGGGCGACGCCCCCGCCGCTCTCCCCAAGGCGACCGTCGGCCAACCGGCCCCGGACTTCGCGCTGAAGGACCTCACCGGCAAGGAGGTGAAGCTCTCGTCCTTCGCGGGCAAGACCGTCGTGATCGAGTGGTTCAACCCCGGCTGCCCGTTCGTCGTCTACGCCCACGGCGAGGGGCCGCTGAAGGACCAGGCGAAGACCGCGACGGGCGGCGGCGTGGTGTGGCTCGCGGTCAACTCGGGCGCGCCGGGCAAGCAGGGCAACGGCCTCGAGCTCAACCAACAGGCGACGGCCAGCTGGGGCATGACCCACCCCGTGCTGCTCGACGAGACCGGGGCCGTCGGCAAGAGCTACGGCGCCACGACGACCCCCAACATGTACGTGGTCGACCCCAAGGGCACCCTCGTCTACGCCGGCGCGCTCGACAACGCGCCGCTCGGCAAGGCGGACGGCGCCCCGGTGAACTACGTCAACGCCGCCCTCGCCGACATCGCCGCCGGCCGCGCCGTCTCTACGCCGACCACGAAGCCGTACGGCTGCGGCGTGAAGTACGGATCGTAGGGGGCCTACGCCGGGCCGGGGATCCCGTGCGCCTCGGCCACGATCGCGAAGGATCGCAGGCGCGCGGCGTGATCGTGCACGTGTGACGTCACGATGACCTCCTCCACCCCGGTGCGCTCGATGAACGCCGCCAGGCCGAGCCGCACCGCGTCGCGCGTACCGACGATCGACTCCCGGAGCGCGCGCTCCACGTAGGCCTGCTCCGCCCCCGACCAGCGGCCCTCCATCGAGTCCACCGGGGGGGCGAGCGGCCCCGGCTCGCCGCGCGCGAGGTTGACGAACTGTTGCTGCATCGAGGTCGGGAGCCGCGCCGCCTCCGCGTCGGTGTCGCCCGCGAAGATGTTGATGGCGGCCATCGCGTAGGGCCTGGAGCGGGAGGCCGACGGCTTGAATTGGTGCCGGTAGATCTCGAGCGCCGGGATCAGGTAGTCGGGCGCGAAGTGGCTCGCGAACGCGTAGGGAAGGCCGAGCGACGCCGCGAGCCGGGCGCTGAAGAGGCTCGACCCGAGCAGCCAGAGGGGGACGTTCAGCCCCGCCCCCGGGACGGCGCGCACGGCCTGCCCCGGCGCGGCCCGCCGGAAGTACGACTGGAGCTCCAACACGTCCCGCGAGAACTGCTCGCCCGACTCGGCGTGGTTCCGCCTCAGCGCGCGGGCGGTGCGCTGGTCGGTCCCCGGGGCGCGCCCCAGGCCCAGATCGATCCGCCCGGGGTACAGCGCCTCGAGCGTGCCGAATTGTTCCGCGACCACGAGCGGGGCGTGGTTCGGCAACATCACGCCGCCCGCCCCCACGCGAATCCGCGACGTGCCCCCGGCGACGTATCCGATCAGCACCGCGGTGGCGGCGCTGGCGATGCCGGGCATGTTGTGGTGCTCGGCCAGCCAGAACCGGCGATACCCCAACCTCTCCACGTGCTGGGCGAGATGGAGCGTGTTGCGGAGCGCGTCGGACGCCGACCCCCCGACGACGATGGGAGAGAGGTCGAGCACGGAGATCGGGATGCGTTCGTTCACGTGTATCGCTCCGGTACTATCCCGCTCGAACCCGACCGGTCCCGGAGGGTCGCGAGGCGCGCGCGCGGTACACTCGCGCAGGAGACGCGCCCGGATGGCGGACCAGATCGACGAACAAGGCCGGCGCCCTCACCCGTTGCGGGCGGCCGGCGGCGCCTCGATCGACAAGTGGGCGGTCGGCGCCTGCGCCCTCTACGTCGGAGTCGCGCTCACGTTCGGCGCAGGTCTGCCCTTCGTGCGCTTCCCGGCCTTCACCTTCCCTAGATCCGCGGGCGCCACGGCCGTCCCGCTCTTCCTGGCGGACGGTGTGCCCGGCGACATCGAGGCCTACGTCGATTTTGTCGGGATCGACCCGCAAGCGGTCGACGTGGCGCACCGCGGCGTGGCCTGCTCCGTGGAGCACCGCCTCTACGAGCAGCAGCACTGGCTGCGCGGCCACGGCGCGCCGGCCGGTAGCCCCGCCGGGCCCGTGGTCGTCCAGATCGGCCTGCGGATCCTCGACCTCGATCCCCACGGCGAGCTGATCGAGATCCAGCGCGTGGACGCCACGGGCACCGCGCACCCGAGGCCCGAGTAGGACATGGGCCTGCCTCCCGCCGGCCGCGTCCTCGTGGGGCTCTCCCTCGTGCTCGCGTGGGCCAGCCTCGCCAAGGTGCTGCGCGTCGAGGGCCTTCCCCATCCGCGCGGGCTCGCCGCGCTGGTGGACCTGTCCGTGCTGGTGAGCCCGGTTGCGATCGGGGCATCGAGCATCGTGTACGCCGTCGCGCTCGCCGCGTTCGTCCTGGGCAGGCGGCCGGATGTCGCGGCAGCCGTGCTGATCGGGCTGCTCGCCCTGGGAGGCCACCTCCAGGCGTGTCAATGGCCGGACGGCGTGGGGGCGAACGGCGCCCTCACGCTGCCGGGCGCCGCGCTCAGCGCGTGGTGGCTGGCGCGGCGGTTCGGCGGCACGTCCGGGCGCGAGGCCGCGTGCGGGATCGTCGCGGCGGCCTATCCGCTCGCCGCGCTCTCCAAGGTCACGTCCTCCGGGCTCGAGTGGGCCGGCGCCGGCAACCTCTCCCTGCACATCGCCTCCCAGAGCTACGTGGGGTGGTCCGCGCTCCAGCCCCTGCGGCTGGCGGCGGCCGGCTCCCCTGCCCTGTGCGGCGCGCTCGGGGTCGGCACCCTCATCATCGAGGCCGGGGTGATCGCGTTCGTCTGGGCGCCGGCGCGGCTCCCCCTCGCCGCGCTCGTGGCCGCGATGCACGTCGGCATCGCGCTCCTGATGGGGTTGCACCACTACGAATGGATGTTGGTGGTGCTCGGGCTCGCGCTCTGGCGGAAGGGAGACTGACGTGACATCCTCGCCTGACACTCCCCTCGTGCTCCGGCGTGCCACCGACGCGGAGGATTGGGAGGCGCTCACGGCGCTCCTCCACCGCGCCTATGGCACGCTCGCGGCCCAGGGGCTGCGCTTCTACGCGTCCCACCAGCCGGCCTCGGCCACGCGCGAGCGAGCAGAGTCGGGCGAGTGTTGGGTGGGAGAATTGGAGGGGCGCGTCGTGTGTACGATCACGCTCATCCCGCCCGAGCGCTGCCGCGGCGCCAACGGGAGAGCCGCCTGGTACGACCGTCCGGAGGTGGCGAAGTTCGGGCAGATGGCGGTGGAGCCCGAGCTCGGGCGGCGTGGCATCGGCTCGATGATGATGGACCTGGTGGAGCGCCGCGCGCGAGAGTGTGGCGCCCGGGAGCTCGCCCTCGACACCGCCGAGGGGGCCACCCAGCTGCTCGCGATGTACGAGGCGCGCGGCTACCGGTTCATCGAGCACGTCGATTGGCAGCCCACGACCAACTATCGGAGCCGGCTCCTGAGCCTCACGCTCGGGTAGCAGGCGGCCGCGATCCGGGGGAGCGGCGCGGGCTACACTGCCCCATGCCGCTCGTCTCGCTGCCTGTACCCCTGCCTCCCGATGCCGCCGAGCTCCGCGCGGGGGACGTAGACGGGGACGGTCGCGACGAGCTGCTCGTGGTCAGCCGCACCGCGCGGCCCGGCATTCCCGACACGGTGAAGCTCACCGTGCTCTTCTTCACCGAGGCCGGCGCGCTCGCCGCGCGGAAGGAGCTCGACCTGGGCAGCCGCCCGTTGTTGTGGGACGCGAACGCGGGGCTGTGGGGGCTCGACCGCGAGGGCCTCGTGAAGCTCGACCCCGCGGGCGGCGCGCCCACCCGCGTCGCGCGCTTCCCCACGGTGCTCGCGGCGCTCGGGCCCACCACGCCCGCGTGGGCCCCCCTCGCCCACGACCTCGACGGTGACGAGAAGCCCGAGCTGATCGCGTGGTCCGCGGGACGTTACCTCGCCTTCCGATCCGATGGCACCGCGCTCGGGGGGATCAACGCGCCGGCCGAGGGGGCGCTCGCCCTCGACTGGTCCACCGGAGGCGCGGCCACGAACGCCACGCTCTCGCCGCCCCCCCTCGCCGTGGCTGACCTCGACGGCGATGGCAAGTTGGATCTGCTCCTTCCGTCCGGCAGCAAGTTGGGCGCTTATTTCACCGGGGACACGATTGGCGCACGCGCGGCCTCGCTCGTCCTGCCGCTCGATCTGGAGCCCCCGGAGGAGGATCCCAAGCCGGGCGAGACCAGGCGTCGCATCAGCGGCGTGTGGATCGAGGATCTCGACGGCGACGGCAAGCTCGACCTCGCCGTGCATCGCCTCGTGCTCGCCGGGAGTTGGTTCGGCGCGACCGCCGAGCTCGTGTGGGCGAAGGGGCGCGGCGACGGCTTCCTGCCGCTCCAGGTCGTCCCGGTGAACGCGGCGGCGTTCGGGGTGGAGCTGGTGGATCTCGACGGAGACGGCGACAAGGACTTCGTCGCCCCGCTCGTGGACATCGGCATCGGCACCATCGCGCGGGCCCTCCTCGCCAAGAGCGCGCGCGTCGACCTGTCGCTGTTTCGGATGGAGGGCGGCAATTATCAAGCCCCCGAGGCGATCCGCACGTTCGGCTACCCGCTGGAGTCGCCCGGCCGCTTTCAGGCCACGCTCGAAGCGGATGTCGACGGAGACGGCCGGATCGATCTGGTCACGAACGACGCCGAGGATCGCGTGCGGGTGTACCGCGGCAAGGCCGGCGGGCTGGAGACCGCGGTGGCATGGGAGGCCCTCCTGCGCGTTCCCATCGGCGACGACACGCTCTTCGTGCACGATCTCACGGGGGACGGCCGGGCCGAGATCGTCGTGTGGGGGCCCAAGGAGGCGACGGCGACGGTGCTCCGGCTTCCCTGACGCACGAGGACGAGGTGAAGAAAGCCCAGGGGCCGGGCGTATGCTCGCGCGTTAGCCAGCCCACCCCCTCACCCTGGAGCGCCCATGCGCCTGTCGATCGTCCTCGCCCTGCTCGCCTTCCCCCTGTTCTGCTCACCCGCCTTCGCGGGTGACGCCCCCGCCGAAACCGCGGACGGCACGGTCGGGGTCGCCCTCCCCGCCGACGGCTGGTGGGATCCCGCGCGCGACGCGTGGTCGAAGGACGCCATCGTCACTTCCCTGAAGAAGTCCAAGGAGATGGTGGCCCCCTCCGCGTTCCTCGGCGACACCGCCGGGATGCAGAAGTTCTCCAAGGCCGAGTGGGCCTGGGTCGCCGAGGGCTTTGTCCCCGAGACCTACAAGACGGTCGCCGTGGCCCCCGCCCGCAACTCGATGGGCCGCTACAAGGTGACCGGCGAGAAGCTCGTCCAGGACATGCAGATCGCCTACCTCCAGGGCGTGACCAAGGCGTGGAAGAAGAAGGTCACGGCCGGCACCGAAGCGGACCTGGTCGTCTACACGAACCTCCGCCTGTTCAGCAACACCGCGAACGCGGTCGAGTACCTGGTCGAGACCGTCGGCGTGGACAAGTCGGGCAACGCGGTGTTCAAGCTGCAGTACCTCGCGGGCACCAGCGGCACGGCGAGCATGGTGATGGGCGCGATGTCCGGCGGCGTGGGCGGGCTGGTGTCCGCCATCCCCGACGACAAGGACCAGTTCGCCTACTACACGGCGACCACCGCCGAGGTCGGCGGCATCCTCCGCACGACCCTCATCGACGCCGCCGTCGGCATCAAGAAGGGCAAGAACCTGCCCCCGATGAGCGCGGCGGCCCCGCACGGCGTGGACAAGGCGAGCCTCCTCCCCGCCAAGACCGAGTCCTTCGGCCCCGTGCTGCAGAAGCAGGTGGACGATCTGATCGCGTTCGTGAAGGACGAGGCGAACGACGTGGGCGATCGCACCGACCGCCTCCGCGACCTCGGCAAGATCGGCGCTGTCGGCACGATCCCCGTCGCCGAGGCCATCATCCAGGACAAGAAGGCGAAGAACGCCCTCCAGGAGAACGCGGCCTGGGCGCTCGGCGAGATCGGTCACGCCGACGGGCTCGACACGCTCACCACCGCCAAGGGCGTGGACGGCTTCAACGTGAAGGCCGCGATCACCAAGATCACCGTCTACTGAGCTCGGACGGCACCCTCTTCCTCGAGGGAGAGGGTGCCCCCACTGGTCTTGGAGCCCCTTAGAGCGGCTCGACCACCACGATCTTGTCGAACCCCGCCTTCGCGAGCGGCTCCTGGATCACGGCCTTGTCGCCGACGAGCACGATCACCGCCTTGGTCGGGTCGTACGCGCTCATGGCGGCCTTGACCTGGTCGGGCGTCACCGCCTGCATCGCGCCGAGCTCTACGGCCAGGGTGCCGGCATCGAGGCCCGCGGAGTGGTAGGGCGCGAAGGTGCCGGCCATGCCGGCGCGGGACTCCATCGCCTCCACGAGATCCTGACGGTACGCGGCGCGGGCCTTGGTGACCTCCTCCGGGGTGACACCCGCGCGGATCGCGGTGAGCTCGCCCATCAGGTCGGTCATGGCGGGGGCCGTCGCGTCCGTGCGGATGCGCGTCGTGATCGTGCGGACGCCGGCGCCGGGGAGGGCCTGCACCCCCGCGCGCACGCCGTAGGTGTAGCCCCGCTTCTCCCGGAGCAGCGCGTTGAGGCGCGAGGTGAACGTGCCGCCCAGCACTACGGTGCCGCTCTTCACCGGCGCGAGCGAGGGATCCCCGAAGGCCGGCCCGTCGAACACCAGGTAGAACATCGTCTGCGAGCTGCCCGGCTTGTCGACGAGCACGATGGGCGCGGACTCGTGCACCGGCACGGGCGGGAGCGTCGCGACGGCGGCCTTGCCCGCCTTCCACGGCGCGCCGAACCGGGGCTCGAGGGCCGCGACCAGCTCGTCCTTGGTGACGGCTCCGGCCACCGTGAACTTGGCGCCCGCCGCGTTCCACGCGAGCTTGTGGTAGCCCTTCGCGTCCTTCCACGACACGGCGTCCATCCCCTTGACCGTGCCGCCCGGCGAGCGGCTGTACGGGTGCGCGGGGCCGAACCACTGGACCCAAGCCTGCTTGGCGGCCACGGCCACCGGCTCGTCCTGCTCCATCCGGAGGTCGGAGGCGAGGATCCCCTTCTCCCGGGCGAAGTCGACCGCGGTGAGCCGCGGGCGGAGCACCATGTCGGCGAGCAGATCGAGCGCGGGGCCCATCTTGTCCTTGGTGAAGGACATGGTGATGGTCGACGCGGCGCGGCCAGTGTCGACGTCGAGCTGCGCCCCGAGCTCCTCGACCGCGGCGGCGAACGCGCGCGCGTCGCGCTTGCCGGCGCCCTGGGTGAGGAGGCGATCCCCCATGGCTGCGGTGCCCTCCTTGCCCGGCGCGTCCACCGAGGAGCCCCCGGGAACGGAGAGCGAGACGGTCACCAGCGGGAGGGTCGGCGCGGGGATGACCCACACGCCAGCCCCGTTGGAGAGCCGCGTCGTCTCCGGCGTCGGCAGCGCGAAGGGCACTTCGGCCCCGACCGCGGGCCGCGGGCCGAGCAGATCGACGGGGGCGGCCACCGGCGCGGCCACGGGCGGCGGCGCGACCGGCACCTTCGGGCCGCAGGCGAGGAGGCCGACGGCGACACTGGCGAGCGCGAGCTGCGCGAGGCGTGACATGGGGAACAGGGGGAACATCACTTGGCCTCCGGCTCGGGCTGCACGACGATGCGGCCGGCGAGGTCGGGCTTCAGGTAGGTGGCGGTGGCGGTGGTGAGCCCCTCGGCGGTGACGCCGCGGAAGCGCGCGAGGTCCTTCGCGAGGTAGTCGGGCGAGCCGGTGTAGGCGTCGTATTCGTTGAGCTGCGTCGCGCGCTGGAGGAGCGACTCGAGCCCGGAGAGGAAGCCGTACTCGAATTGGTTCTTGAGCCGCGCCATCTCCGAAGCGCTCGGCGGACTGGCCGCGACCGCGCCGATCTCCTTGACGATCGCGGCCTCGAGGCGCTCGGGCGACACGCCCTCCATCGCCGTGGCCGACACGATGAAGGCGCTGCCGAGCTGCGTCGGGCTCTGCATCACCGTGACCTCCTGGGCGAGCCCGGCCACGACCAGCTTGGTGTACAGGCGGCTCGACTCCCCCTCTCCGAGGAGCGACGCGACGAGCTGGAGCTCGGCGTCCCCCGCCGCGTAGGACGCGGGGGTGTGCCAGAAGAGGTTGACCTGGGGGAACTGCACCTGGTCGGTCACCTCGACCCGCGCCTTCTGCGGGGCGCTGACCAGCGCGGGGTTCGGACGGGCCGGGAGCTCCCGCGAGGGGATGTGCCCGAAGTACTTCTCGATGAGCGGCTTGACGGCGGCCGGATCGAAGTCCCCCGCGACGACGAGCGACGCGTTGTTGGGCACGTACCAGGAGGCGAAGAAGTCCTTCACGTCCTGGAGGGAGGCCGCCTGGAGGTCCTCGTGGCTGCCGATGACGGTGTGCGCGTAGGGGTGCCCCGCCGGGTACAGCAGGGTCGGGACCTCGAGCCATGCGACGCCGTAGGGCTCGTCCTCGTAGGACTGGCGCCGCTCGTTCCGCACCACCTCGCGCTGGAGATCGACCTTCTCCTGCGTCATGGCCTTGCCGAGGGCCTCCATCCGATCGGCCTCCATCCAGAGGAACGTGGAGAGCAGGTTGGGCGGGCCGACCTCGTAGTAGTTGGTCGCGTCCTCCATCGTCCAGGCGTTGTTGGAGCCGCCGTAGGCCTCCATCACCTGGTCGAACCCGCTGCCCGGCAGCCGATCCGTACCCATGAACATGAGGTGCTCGAACAGGTGGGCGAAGCCCGACCGGCCCGGCGACTCGTCCTTCGAGCCGACCTGGTACCAGATGTCGACGACCACCTGCGGCAGGCTGTGATCCTCGTGCAGGATCACCTGGAGCCCGTTGGGGAGGTCGTACCGTTCGAAGGCGATGTCCTGCGCGAGGGCGGAGCCGGCGCTGGACAAGAAGGCGAGCAGCAAGAGCAAAGGCGCTCCGGAGAAGGAGCGCCGAGTCTAATGCAGCGCCGCGATGCGCGGTACGCTAATGCGTCGAGCCGCCGCCGTGCTTTTGGTCTTCCAGCCAGCGCTCGGCCTCGATCGCGGCCTGACACCCGCTGCCCGCGGCGGTGACCGCCTGCCGGTAGTAGTGATCCTGCGCGTCCCCGCAGGCGAACACGCCCGGCACGTTGGTGGCGGTGCGGCCGGGGGTCGTGATGAGGTAGCCGGCCTCGTCGTGATCGAGCCAGTCGATGAACGCGCGGGTGTTCGGTTGGTGGCCGATGCCGAGGAACATGCCCGTCACCGGCTTCACGTACTCCTCACCCGTCACGACGTTGCGGATCCGCACGGCCTCGACCGACTTCTCCCCGAGCACCTCGGTGATCTCGCTGTTCCAGATGAACTCGAGCTTCGGGTTCTGGAGGGCGCGGTCCTGCATGGCCTTGCTGGCGCGCAACACGTCGCGCCGGACGATGCAGAAGACCTTGCTCGCGAACTTGGTGAGGAAGGTCGCCTCTTCCATCGCGGTGTCCCCCCCGCCCACGACCACGATCTCCTGCTGCTTGAAGAAGAAGCCGTCGCAGGTGGCGCAGGCGCTGACGCCGTAGCCGCGCAGGCGGGTCTCGCTCTCGAGGCCGAGGTACTTGGCGGACGCGCCGGTGGCGACGATGAGGGTCTCCGCGGCGATCTTCTGCCCGTTCGCCGTCGTGAGCTGGAACGGCCGGGTCGAGAGATCGCAGGACTCGACCTCGTCGAACTCGAGGCGGGTGCCGAAGCGCTCCACCTGCGCGCGCATGCGCTCCATGAGCTCGGGGCCGAGCACACCCTCGGGGAACCCGGGGTAGTTGTCGACATCAGTGGTGATGGTGAGCTGCCCACCGGGCTGCATCCCCTCCAACACCAGCGGATCGAGGTTGGCGCGGGCCGCGTAGAGCGCGGCGGTGAGCCCGGCGGGGCCGGAGCCGAGGATGACAACCTTCTCGTGACGCATGGGCGCCGGCTTATCCGGTGTCCCCGTCATGGTCGAGCGCGGCGTCACCCCCCATCCGCCACTGCCCCCCCCCTCCACGGAACCCTACCGATACTCCCCCGCCGCGACGTTGCGCCGCACCCACCACACCTCGCGGGCCATCGCGACCCCGTCCCGGAGCGGGCGCACGCGGGTGTCGGCGCCGTACCGCCACTCCACCGCCACCTCGCGGATGGAGCAGCCGCGGGCGCGGGCGAGGGCCAGGAGCTCCACGTCGAAGGCCCAGCCGTCGAGGCGCATGCGGCCGAACAGATCGCGGGCGAGGGGTCCGGCGAGCAGCTTGCACCCGCACTGGGTGTCTTCGAGGCCCGGCAGCACCGCGCGCTGCACGAGGTGGTTGAAGGCGCGGCCGGTCCAGTGGCGCCAGGCCGGCTCGCCGACGCGGCGGGCGCCGCGCCCCTCGCGGGTGGCGACGACGAGGTCGGCGTCCACGGCGAGGAGCGCCTCCACCTCGGCCGCGGGCACGCTCCAGTCCACGTCGACGAGGAGAACGCGGTCCCCCGTGGTCCGCGCCACCCCCGCCCGCACCGCGCCCCCTTTGCCACGATGGGGCTCGGCGAGCAGGAGGTCCCCGGCCTCCACGGCCAGCTTCAGGGCGTGCAGGGTGTCGTCGCCCGAGCCGTCGTCCACCCACACCACCTCGACCGGGAACCCCACGCGCGCCCGGAGCGCGGCCACGCCGGCGAAGCCCTCCGCGAGGCGTCGTTCCTCGTTGTAGAGGGGAATGACTACAGAGAGGGACCGCATCGGCTCGCTATAGTACGCGCCATGCGCGCACTGATCGTCAACCCCACCATCGACCGTGACTTGGAGCTCTATCACCTGGGCACGGCGGGGATCGCGAGCTTCCTCAACGCGGTCGGGCGGCACCGGGCGGAGGTCGTGGACTTCACCTTTGCGTGGGACCGCTGGGAGGACGTGCTGCGGGAGCGGCTCGAGCGCTTCCGGCCCCAGGTGCTCGGCATCTCCACCGTCACGCCGCGCATGCCGTCGATCCTGCGCATCGCGCGCGCGGCGAAGCAGTGGGACCCAAAGCTCGTCGTCGTCCTCGGCGGCCACCACGCCTCGCTCGACTCCGAAGGCACCGTCCGCCAGGACGCCGTGGACTACGCTGTCATCGGAGAGGGCGAGTACACCTTCCAGGCCCTGCTCGACACGCTGGAGGACGGCGGCGATGTCCGCGCGGTGCCCGGCGTCGGCTTCCTCGACGGGGACGAGTACGTGGAGACGGGTATCGCCCCGCTTCCGAAGGGCGCGCTGCTCGACCAGGTGCCCCACATGGACTGGACGTTGTGGGAGCAGCACCCGCGGATGATCTACCACGCGGGCTACGTGCCGATCATCGGCGTTCGCGGCTGCCCGTACAAGTGCTCCTTCTGCTCCTCGCCGGTGCTCGCCCAGCGCCTCGAGGACGCCGGCCCCTTCGTCCGCAAGCGGGACGCCACGCGCGTCGCGGAGGAGGCCGAGTACCAGTGGGAGCGGCACGCGCGGGACGGGCTCCGCTACCTCTCGTTCTACGACCAGAACTTCCTCATGCACCGCTCGTGGCTCGACCAGTTCGTGCGCGCCTACCGCGAGCGGGGGCTCCACACGAAGCTCCCGTTCTCCGTGTACTCGCGCGTGGACCACATCACGGAGGAGAAGCTCGAGCTCGCGCGCTCCGCCGGATGTGTGCAGCTCCGGCTCGGCATCGAGGCGGGAGACCCCACGGTGCGCAACAACCTGCTCAACAAGGAGCTCGATCAGGAGGTGCTCCTCGAGAAGCTCGCGATGGTCAAGCGCTCCGGCATCAAGACGCTCGGCTACTTCCTCATCGGCACGCCGGGGGAAACCGCCGAGCAGGCCGACGCGTCGTTCAGGCTCGCGAAGGAGGGGGGGCTCGACCGCGCCGCGTTCTTCTACTTCACCCCGCTGTGGAACCTCCAGATCATGGAGAAGGCGGGCATCTCGGTGAACTACCTGGAGCGCGAGAAGAGCGCGACCTTCTACCAGGGTGGCGAGCTCACCGAGGAGGCGAGCGGGCTCGGCAAGGCGAAGTTGAAGGCCTTGTTCTTCCGTGCCAACGGCTATTTCCTGGCACGTACGATCAAGCGCCACCTCCAGACCAACGCCGTGGATTGGGTGGCCGGGTTCCCGAAGTATTGGGCCGAGGCGCGCAAGGACGGGCTCGACGCCAAGCTCGCGATCAGCCAATACGTGTACTACCACCAGGATGCGTACCTGGTATGAGCGGGCTGCGGGGGCGGTATCTCGTCCCGTTCTCAGTGGTGCCGCTGTCGCCGACCAACATCGGCAAGGTGGGGCGCACCCTCGTGAGCTCCTACCGCGCGAAGGACGTTGCCGACGCCTATCCTTCCGCGGTGGGGCTCGATGTCTCCGACGCGTGCAACATCGCGTGCACGGTGTGCTCGCGCGAGATCGACTGGGACAAGCGCCACACCAGCATCCTCAAGCTCCGCGACTTCGTGCACATCTTCGACCAGATCCGCCCGGTGTACCTCTCGCTCTCCGGCTACGGCGAGACCCTCCTGAACAAGGAGCTCCCCGCGATGATCGCGCACGCCACGAAGGCGGGATCGCGCGTGAACGTCGTCAGCAACGGCACCCTGCTCGACGAGACCCGCGCGCGGGCGCTGCTCGACGCGGGGCTCGCCAAGCTCAAGGTGTCGATCGACGGCGCGGACCCCGAGGTCTACGCGAAGCACCGCGTGGGCGCCGATCTGGAGAAGGTGCTCCACAACGTCGAGCGGCTCCTGCTCATGCGGGACGCGCTCCGCCTCCCCTCGCCGGTCGTCGAGATCCAATTCGTGCTGTTCCGCGAGAACATCGACCAGGTGTGCAAGCTCATCGAGCTCTGTCACCAACGCCTGCCGGGGGTGGAGCCGAACCTGCTCGTCATGTTCACCTACGGCAAGCAGGCGGGGTTCGTGGAGCGATCCATCCCGGACCATGACGTCGACGCGCTCGCGGAGCTCGGACGCGCGCGGGTGCTCGCGACGAAGTACGGCTTCCGCCGCACGCTCGGCTCGATCGACGCCGCCATCGTCCAGCTCACCCGGGACCTCTCCGACGCTCCCTGCTACGTCCCCTGGTACTCCTGCCTCATCTCGACGGACGGCGAGGTGTACCCCTGCTGTTACCACTCGATCCGCGGCGTGAGCGTCGGGAACGTGCTCCGCGAGCCCTTCGCGGAGATCTGGAACGGCCAGCGCATGCGCGCGTTCCGCCACGCGCTCCGCGAGAAGCGTTGCGCGGACAAGGTGTGCGCGTCCTGCCGCTACGAGGACGCCCCGATGGAGCGCGTGTTCGGCGTGGTCGATCGCGTGCCGGGGCTCGGGCGCTGAGAGCCCCGTTCGCGCCGGCTTGCTCGGGAGGCTCGCCGGTGTGCACCGCGCACCCTCAGCGCCGGAGCGCGCGCCGGACGGCGGTGATCACGCGGTCGCGCTCCGCCGTCGTGAGGAAGGGGTGTAACGGCAGGGAGAGCCCACGCGCGGCGGCGGCCTCCGCGACGGGAAAATCGCCGTGACGCCAGCCTTCGTCGGCGAAGGTGGGCGAGAGGTGCACCGGGGTGGCGTACTCGATCTTCGTCTCGACGCCGCCGAGGAGGACGCGGCGCTTGACTGCGTCGCGATCGTCGATGCGCACGACGAAGCTGTACCACGCGCTCTCGACCCCGGCGGCGGGCAGCACCGGCGCGAGCTCCGCGAAGGCGGCGCGGTAGGCGGCGGCGTTGGCGGCGCGGGCGGCACGCCAGGACGCGAGCTTCGGCAGGCGCGCGGTGAGCACCGCGGCCTCGAGGGGATCGATGTAGGAGGGGGTGCGAGCCGCGCGGAGCACGATGGGATCGGAGCCCTCGGGGTCCCGCGCGCGTTCGGCGCGTTCGGCGAGGCCCTCGTCGTCCGTCACGATCGCGCCGCCGTTGCCCGCCCCGCCGAGGGGCTTGGACGCGAAGAAGCTGAAGCAGCCGGTCGGCCCGATGGGCACGCGCTGCCCGTCGCGTGTGGCGCCGTGGGCCTGGGCGCAGTCCTCGATCACGGGGAGGCCGAGCGCGAGCAGCGGCGCCACGTCCGCCACGTGGCCGTGCATGTGGACGGGCACGATCGCGCGGGTGCGCGTCGTGATGGCGCGGCGAACGGCTTCGGGGCGGACGCACAGGTCGCCGGGATCGGGGTCGACGAGCACGGGGCGCGCGCCGGTGTTGCGGATGGCGAGCAGGGTCGCGAGGAAGGTGTGCGCGGAGGTGATCACCTCGTCGCCGGGGCCGACTCCCGCGGCCACGAGCGCGATCTGGAGCGCGGCGGTGCCCGAGGCGGTGCCGATCGCGGCGCGCCGCCCGCAATAGCGGGCGAAGTCCGCCTCGAAGCGCTTGCCGAGCCGCCAGAGCTCGAAGGTGCTCCGCGCGGCGAGCACGCGAGAGAGCTCGGCGGAGAGGGCGTCCTGGACATCCGCGTTGTGCCGATCGAAGGCCTCGTAGCCGACCACCGCGGCGGCGTAGGCCTCGCCGGCGATGTCGAGGGCGGGGGCGAAGCGGCGGTAGTGGCGGAGGACGAGGCGCTTGAGCAGGCCGGGGCCGGTCGGGGTCGCGGGGGGCGGGGTCGCGGAGGGCGGGGTGCCGGAGGTGCGGTTCGCGGGGGTTGGGGCGGCCGGGGCGGGGCTCCTGGGGGTTGGGCCCGTGGGGGGCCGGCCCGCGGCGGATTCAGCCATTGCCGTGGTCCATGAGCGGGCGGTCGGCCTTGGCCTTGCCGACACACGTGCGGCAGATGTCCTTCCGGAATTCGCCGCGGAGGAGCTGCCGGCGCGTGCGGCGGAAGCGGGGGAGGTCCCAGAGCTCGCCGAGCGGGGTCTCGTTGAGGTCGCCCCAGTCCTCGCGCCCGTAGTAGTCGTTGGGGCAGAGCTTGAGCTTCCCCCACGCGTCCACCACGAGGGTGCTCGACGGGGCGTGGCAGCTCTCCATGTGGAGCTCGCTCTCCCCGAAGAGCACGGAGCCGCCTCGGTTGTAGGGGCTCTTCACGTCGTCGGTGAAGTGGCGCACGAGGAAGCGGCGCCGCATCGTCCACCACGGGAGCGCGGCCCGGGTCTTCTGGAAGGCCTCGGACTCCCCGCCCTCGAAGGTGACGACGAAGAGGCTCACCCCGGCGTCGAGGAGCGCGCGGGCCTTGTTCGGCGTGAGGGCGTCGCCGTTGGTGTAGATGACGATGCGCGCGCCGGGGAGGCGGCGGCGGGCCTCGGCCATGAGCTTCGGCAGGCGCGGATCCACGAGCGGCTCGCCGAAGAAATGCGGGGAGAGGCGGCCGCGGAAGCCCATCGCCGCGAGCTGATCGAGGATCGAGCAGAAGAGCGCCTCGGACATCTCGTGGGCGTCGCGAGGGTCGACCGCGACGGGGCAGTAGTGACAGCCGCGGTTGCAGCGGCTGTTGGTCTCGATCTCCACGCGATGGAAGCGATCCGGGAGGACCCAGCGGCGCAGCGGCGCCTCGATCGCCTTCACGCGGTCGAGGGTGTCGAAGAGGAGCGACATCGGGTCGAGGGTAGCACGCCAGGTCGCAGCCAAAGGCCGAGGTGTCCTGGCACTCGGTCGTCGTATCCGTGCCCCCGAGGAAGGTCACCGGATGCCAGGTCGCGCCCCCGTCGATCGTGTAGTGCAGACCGCCCGTGGTGGAGGTGGTCTCGCAGGGAGCGAGGTCGAGGCCGCGAGCTCCTGCGCCGCACCGGGGAGCGGATCCCGACCACCCACCTGGTGGACCCCCACGCCGCCCTCCGCCGCATGACCCTGGGGCGGAAGCTCGTGCCGCTCCTGCGCTGGCGCGCGCGGCGCCTGGATGTCACCTACCCGCCGGCCGCCACCAGCGCGGCCGCCAACCGCCGGCCGAGCTCCTCGTAGCCGCTCGGGGTGGGGTGCACACCGCGAACGTCGTGCCAATCATCTTCTGGCCGCGGTCCGCGGGCGTCACGAGCACGCACGCGGCGTCGGGCCCGACGGCCCCCACTTCAGAGGTTCAGGGCCGCGGCGATGTCCTCGATCGTCTCGCGGAAGGGGTGCCCCGCGGGGAGCCCTTCCCGGGCGGCTGCCCGCGCCATCGTCGCGAGCGCGACGGCTTCGTCGTGCCGTTCCGACGCGGCCAGGACGTGCGCCAGGCGCGCCTGGGTGAGCGCCACCTCGGGGTGCCCAGCGCCCAGCGCCGCGGCCTTCAGTGCCCACGCCGAGCGATACGCGGCCTCGGCATCCGGGAGGAGGCCGGCGCCCAGAAAGGCGTCCCCCCGGTTGTGCGCGAGGTAGCCGTGCTCGGGGTGGTCGGGCGGGAAGCCCGCGGCGATGGCGGCGGCCGCCTGCTCGAAGGTGGCGAGGGCCTCTTCCGTACGGCCGGCCTGGTCGAGGAGCGTGGCGAGCAGCCCGAGGTCGAGCGCGACGCCGGGCCCCCCGTCGGCCAGGCGGGCGCGCAGCGCGAGGGCTTCGCGGATGCACGCCTCTCCCCCCGCGATGTCGCCGCGGCCGTGCGCCAGTCCCGCGAGGTTGTGGAGCACGGTGGCGCGCGCGGCGAGGTCGTCCGGCGTGTCCTGGGTGTAACTGGCCAACGCACGGCCGTAGACCTCGGCCGACGCGTCGTAGTCACCGGCGAAGCGCAGCGCGATGCCGAGCGCGTTCGACGCGATCGGGACCTGCGGATCGTCGGGGTCGAGCGCCTCGACCTCGGTACGTGCCCTTCGAAGCACGGCCACGGCGTCGTCATAGGCGCCGAGCTGCCGGAGCAGATCCCCGTACGCGACGCGCGCGCGGACCCGCAGGGGGAGCCCGGCGTCGTCCTCCCAGGCGTCGAGCACCGCGAGGCCCGCCTCGAGGTCCACACGGGCGACCTCGAGCTGCCCCGCGGCCACCGCGATCATGCCCCGCGAGACCCGCACGTGCCCCACCTCGGGGTGGTCCTGCCCGAGGAGCTCTGCCAGGTCTGCCAGGGCCGCATCGACCGCGACCGCTGCATCGGCAACCGCACCCGATGCGAGCAGATCCATCCCCTCGTCGTGGCGCGCCGCCGCGGCGTCCCAGCGGGCTTCCTCGGCGGGCGTCACGGTCGGTGGCTACTTGCCGGCGCGGACGGCGTGATTGGGGTGGAGACCGCCGGCCTTCACGCCGGAGCGGACGGCGTGGTTGAGGCGGAGACCGCCGGCCTTGAGGCCGGAACGAACGGCGTGATTGAGGTTGATACCGCCGGCCTTGAGACCGGAACGAACGATTTTCATGGTGACCCTCCAGAGTCCTGCTTCCGCTAACCGTGCCAGGTTGGGACGCCACACTTTTGGCGCGAATGTCAGCCCTCGCACGCAGCGTCCGTGATGTCGAGCCCGCGGTCGCGCGGCATGGGCGCGCTCCAGGCCGCGGCGATCGCTCGCCTGGAAACCAACTCCAGCGTGTAGGTTGTACCTCCGCTCGATCGTCAGCGATGAGTAGCCGGTCGGCCTGTGGCCGCGCGCGCTGCCGCGCCCGCCGGAGCCTGGCGTGGAGATCGTCCAACGCCATGCGCACCACCCGAGATAGTTTACACGGCGGGCCGCGATGGTGCGCTAACTGGCCATGCGGGGGCTCGAGGCCGCGACGACCGCGCGATCCTGGAACACCAAGGCGATGGCGGCGAACTCGTCCCTGCACTCTTGGAATGCGTCGACGACGTCCGGGTCGAAGTGGGTGCCTCGCTCACGCACGATCTCGCTCGCGGTCGCGTCGAGCGAGAGCGGCTGTTTGTAAGGACGCCACGAGACGAGCGCATCGTAGACGTCGGCGACGGCCATGATGCGCGCGGACAGGGGGATGGCCTCGCCGGCCAGCCCCGACGGATACCCGGCCCCGTTCCACCACTCGTGGTGGAAAGCGGCCATATCCTCCGCGCAACGCAGGAAGCTCGAGCCCGGCCCCAGCTCGGCCGCCGCCGCCGCGATGATGCGGCGCCCCTTCTCACAGTGCGTCGTCATCAGCCGCCGCTCCTCGTCCGTGAGTCTCCCCGGCTTGAGGAGGATCTCGTCGGGGATGGCGACCTTTCCCACGTCGTGCAGAGGCGCGGACTGGACGAGCACGCGGATGGACTCGTCGTCGAGGACGGAGCGGTACCGCGGGTTCTTGGCCAACGCCCCGGCGAGCACCCGCACGTACTGTTGGGTGCGGCGAATGTGGTTCCCGGTCTCGCTGTCACGCGCCTCGGCGAGCGCGCAGAACCCGGAGATCAGCGCGGAGCGCGCGGCGATCAGCTCCTGTTGCCGACGGATCAGCTCGACGGCCTGGGCCTCGATGTGCCGTTCGCGGTCCGCCGCGAGGCGCTCGAGCTCCCCCTTGCGGAGGCTCGGCTCCTTGCGCGCACGACCCGATCGCGGGTGGCTCTCCGCGCGGGCCGCCACCACCGGCCGCGAGTACGGCTCGTGGATGAAGTCCTGTGCGCCCAGCGACAGGCCGCGCGCCTCGTCCGCGGCGTCCGTGAGGCTCGTCAGGAAGAGCACGGGCATTTGGCCCGTCGCCGGGTCGACATTGTCCAGGGCCTCGCCGCCGCTCGAGATCGTGTGGACCGTGTGCCGTTCGCCGAGCACGGGCTCGAGGAGCAGGCGGTGCGGCGCCCCGTCGTCAGCAACGAGGATGTCCGCTCTGTGTCTCGTCGTCACACGCCCTCACTTGGCAAAAGAGCTGAGAGCCGGCACCTCGCCGCCTCAAGCAGTTGGTCGAGGACATCGGCCAGCGACGCCGTACCTTGAGCGGTTCGTCTCCGGGTTCTCTACATCAGGACCGAATCAACCCTCCGCCCCCTATCCCCACCCGTCGTAGTCGACGTCGTCCATCCCCTCGATGGCGTCGAGCACCGCGGCGGTCACGCCGTCCATCTGCGCGGGCGCGTCCTCCTTGTCGAACAGGATGCGCCACGAGCCATCGTCGTTCGCCTCGGGGGGGC
>JAUXQH010000092.1 GCA_030685065.1 Pseudomonadota bacterium
CTTGCGCTCGCCGCGGGGCGCATCGCCGCGCTCGCCCGCGGGGGCGTCGGTGCGCTCGCCACGCGGGGCGTCGGTGCGCTCGCCACGCGGGGCGTCGGTGCGCTCGCCACGCGGGGCGTCGGTGCGCTCGCCACGCGGGGCGTCGGTGCGCTCGCCGCGGGGCCGGCGCTCGCCACGGGGGGAGTCATTCCGGGGGGCGTCGCCGCGGTCCCCGCGGAGCTCGCGGGGCGCGTCACCCCCTTCGGCACGGGCCGGGCGGGGCCCATCGACGCGTGCTTCCCGAGGAGCATCGCTCCGCGCGAAGTCGCTCCGAGGAGCGTCACCACGGGGCGAGTCCGAACGGGCATCGCTCCGGGGGCCGCGATCGCGGTCGCGGGGGCGGTCATCCCGAGGGCGGTCGTCCCGGGGGCGATCGCGATCGCGATCCCGAGGGCGGTCGCGATCCCGCCCACCGTCGCGGCCACGATCGTCACGCTGCTCGGTACGTGCCTCCGAGGGGGCGCCGCCCTCGTTGTCGAGCGCCTCGGCCGCCTGGGCGCGCCGGGCCTGGTCCCACTGGAAGAAGCCACGGAGCGCGACCGCGAGCACCATGTCGGCGTCGGGACGCTCCTTGATCGCCTTGACCACGTCGATGTAGGCCTCGTAGGCCATCGTGCCGGAAGCGGTCTTCAGGGCGCGCGCGATGCGGTCGGCTTGGAGCTTCTTGCTCTCCTCGGGCGTGGGGAGGTGCTTCACGTCGAACACGATCTTGTGCTGCCGCTCGAGCGACAGGCGCGTCGAGAAGTCGGCGCCGCCCGCGAGGGTCAGCGCGATGCCGGTCTTGCCGATGCGCCCGGTGCGGCCGCAGCGGTGCATGTACACGTTCGGATCCTCGGGCAGCGCGTAGTTGATGACGTGCGAGAGGTCGGAGATGTCGATGCCGCGGGCCGCCACGTCCGTCGCGACGAGGTACTGCACGGCGCCGGCCTTGACGCGGGCCATCACCTTTTCGCGACGCGCCTGCGCGAGCTCGCCGCTGATCATCTCGACGCCGATGCCCTGGCGATCGAGGAAGGAGTAGACGGTGTTCACGTCCTCCCGCGTGTTGCAGAAGATCAGCGCGGAGGCGGGGCGCTCGAGCTCGATGAGATCGATCAGGGCGCGCGCCTTGTGGTAGTCCGGGCTGGTCTCGTACAGGACGTGGGCGATGTTCGAGACGTTCTCCCCGTCGACCGAGAGGTAGATCTCTTCCGGATCCTTCAGGTAGTTCCGGATGAGCCCCTTGATGCTCTCGTTGATCGTCGCGCTGACGAACAGGTTCTGGCGGCTCTTGGGCGTGCGGTCGAGGATCTTGCGGACGTCCTCGAGGAACCCCATGGACAACATCTCGTCCGCCTCGTCGAGGACGGCGAAGCTGATGTTCGAAAGGTCGAGGTTGCCGCGCTTGATATGGTCGAGAATGCGACCCGGCGTGCCGACGACGATCTCGCACCCGTCACGGAGCGCCTGCTCCTGCGGGGGGAAGCCGACGCCGCCATAGATCGCCGCGATGCGGAGATCCTTGTACTTGGCGATGCCCGTGCACTCCTGGGCGATCTGGATGGCGAGCTCGCGCGTGGGGGCGAGCATGATGGCGCGGGGCTTGCGGTCCCCGGCCTGGATGCGCTCCACGACCGGGACGCAGAACGCCGCGGTCTTTCCGGTGCCGGTCTTCGCGCGGACCAGCAAGTCCTTGCCGGCCAGCGCGGGATCGATGGTCATCGCCTGCACGGGGGTGGCCATGCTGTAGCCGAGCTCGGTGAGGCCCTGAAGGACCTCGGAGGAGATCGGGAAATCAGAGAAATGGCGGTCGCTCACGTAGTCGGAGCGGCGGGAGGGGGCGGTCACGGCGGCCACGGCGGCCTCCGGAGTCCCTTCCGGCGTAGGCGTGGTGCCCTCCACGGCGCCCTGCTCCGGCTCCCCGGGGGCGGGTGCGGCAGGGGACTCGAGGGAAGGGGCGAGGGTATCTTCAGGTGCGGTCAACGGCTCTCCAGTACGGTCGCGCGCGGGGCGCACGACAAAGGGGGCCTATTTATCCCGATTTGGGCTCATCGCAACCGGGCGTGCTTGCGCGGAGGGGCGCTCGCAATAAGCTTGTGGGTTCGCGGGGACCCCCATGGTCGAGAAGGTGGTCGAGAAGGTGGTCGGGCCAGTCGAAACCGGGCTGCTCGACCGTGTGCGGCAGAGCACTGCTGTGCTCCTGACGGGGCCCGAGGGCCCCGATGGCGACAGCATCGGCGCTTGCCTCGCCCTGCAGAGGCTCCTGTCCGTGGCCGCGCCGGGGGTGCGCGTCGATGTGGCGGGGTCGCCCGGGCACCGGTACGGGTGGCTCCCCGGGGCCGCGGCGATGGTGCCGGACTCGCGGGTCGGAGCGTACGACGGCGTGGTCGTGCTCGACGGTGACAAGACCCGCCTCTGCCCCGATGTCGAGCGGGCGTTCGCCGGCGCCCGATGGACCGGCATCGTCGACCACCACCGGTCGACGGATCTCGGCGGGTACGACGTGGCCTTGTTCGATCCCGCGGCGGAGAGCACCTGCGGCATGGTCAGCGCCCTGGCCAAGGGCTGGGGGGTGCCGCTCGACGCGGATCTCGCCACGCTCCTGTACGTCGGCATCATTTTCGACACGGGTGGGTTCC
Source organism: Pseudomonadota bacterium (assembly GCA_030685065.1). Classification (GTDB taxonomy): domain Bacteria; phylum Myxococcota_A; class UBA796; order UBA796; family SXON01; genus CAJBVW01. Next base: position 2,658 of record JAUXQH010000092.1, read on the forward strand.
GGTATTCGAACACCGCGGCCTCCACGCATCGGCTCGCCGCGGATCTGCTCGAGACCGGCATCGATCATGCGCACATCATGCTCAAGGTGCTGGTCGAGCGCCGCCCCGCCGCGCTCAGGCTGATGGCCCGCCTGCTCCAGGAGGCGATCTTCCTCGCGAAGGGGCGCCTCGCGATGACGACGTGCACCCTCGCCATGATGCGGGAGATCGGCGCGAACGGCGGGGATCTCGAGGGCGTCGTCGACATGCTCCAACACACCGAGGGCGTGGACCTGGCGGTGGTGGTCGTCGAGCGCGGCCCGGACCGCGTCAAGCTCTCGCTGCGCTCCAGCGGGCGCGTCGACGTGGCGGCGCTCGCGCGTTCGCTCGATCCGGGCGGGGGCGGGCACGCCAAGGCCGCGGGCGCCACGCTGCTCACGCCGGTGTCCGAGGTGATCCAGCGGTTGAGCTCGACGCTGGTGCCGATGCTGGACGCCCTGCCGTAGCCCGCCAGCCCGGCTCTCACAGCCGAGCCGGCGGACGCGAGCTAGCTGATGCCGCCGTCCACCACGAAGGTCTGCCCGGTGACGTAGGAGGCGCCGGGGCCGAGCAGGAAGCGCACGATGGGCGCGATCTCCTCCGGCTTGCCGAGGCGGCGCAGCGGGATCATCTGCTTCACGCCGTCGACGAGCTCGGAGGGGAGCGCGTGCGTCATGTCGGTGTCGATGAACCCCGGCGCCACGCAGTTCACCCGGATGTTGCGGCGGCCGAGCTCCTTTGCCATCGATCGGGAGAAGGCGATGATCCCTGCCTTCGCCGCCGAGTAGTTGCTCTGGCCCGGGTTGCCTTGGATGCCGCTGATGCTCGTGATGTTCACGATGGCGCCGCGGCGTCGGGACAACATGTGCTGGGCCGCGCCGCGGCAGCAGCGGAAGACCGAGCCGAGGTTGGTGTCGATGACCGAGGTCCAGTCCTCGTCGGTCATGCGCAGGAGCAGGCCATCACGCGTGATGCCCGCGTTGTTCACGAGCAGCTCGATGCCGCCCGCGGCCTCCCCCGCGGCGATCAGCGCGTCGACCCCCGCCTGGGTGGACACGTCCGCCTGGACGGCGAGCCCGCGCCCGCCGAGCTCGGCCACGACCTGCTGTGCCGCGTCGGCGTTCTTCAGGTAGTTGACCAACACGTATGCGCCGGCGCGCCCGAGCTCGAGGGAGATGGCGCGACCGATCCCACGGCTCCCTCCGGTGACCACGGCGATCTTGCCATCGAGTTCCATCTGTTGCTCCGCGGGGCCCCTTCTACCGCGAGACTTGCACCCGCGCGATGTCGGTCTCGCCAGTCAGCGCCATCACGAGGCGATCGACCCCGATGGCGATGCCCGCGGCGCGGGGCATGTGCCCCGATGCGGCGATCACGCCCTCGTCGATGGGATGGGGCGGGCGCCCGCACGCGATTCGGCGCGCGGCCGAGGCGTGGAAGCGCGCACGGAGCTCGTGGGGGTCCCGAAGCTCGGAGAAGCCGTTCCCGAGCTCCAGCCCGCCCAGGTAGACCTCGAGCCGCTCGGACACGGGGCCACGCACCTCCGCGAGCGCCGCGTGCCGGGCGGGGTAGTCGAGCACGAAGGTCGGCTCGGTCAGGGCTGGCTCGATCTGGTCGACCCATCGGAGGAAAAACGTGTCGTCGTCCGGAGGGATGTCCCCGGCGAACAGCTCAGCGACCGTTCGACGCCGAAAGACGGGCGCCGCCACGCCGATCGCCTGGGCCGAGGCGGCGACGAGCTCCTCCACCACGGGGATGAGGTCGAGGTATCCGGCGTTCGCGAAGTAGAGCTCCAGCATCGTGAACTCCCGGGCGTGGTGCGTGCCCCACTCCTCGTCGCGGAAGCAGGGCACGATGCTGTAGATGCGCGGCAGCCCGGCCGCGAGCACACGCTTCAGCGCGAATTCCGGGCTCGTATGGAGGAACCGGCCGTCCGCATGCACCGGCTCCAATGTCTCCTCCAGGGCAGGGCCATCCACGATCGTGGGGGGATGGACCTCCAGGAAGCCGCACTCGTGGAGGGTCGTGCGGAGGGCATGGAGGATCGCGGCGCGCTGCCGGAGGCGGGCGGCATCGAGGGGGCCAGAGACGGGGAGTAGCACCCCGCCCTGGTAGGCCGTTCAGTCGAGGCGGACCATACGCGGGGCCCCGTGGAACAGGACGCCGTAGTCCTCACCCCCCCCCGCCGTGCCGTAGTCGTGGTCGTCCGAGGTGTCGATGCGCACGGAGAGGTCGGTCTTGGCGCCGTTCCCGGTGATGTCGTACACCGCCGCCCACAGGAACGCCGCGAGCGGCTCGTCGCCATTGAAGGAGCCGCCGGCGCCGGTGCAGTACTCGGGCCCCCCGTCGAACACCAGGATGACGCCCTCGTAGGTGTTTCCGTATTTGGACGAAAGGATGTTGCTCTTGTTGGACCGTGTGGGGAGCGCCCCCCACTTCTCCGTGGACCAGCGCGTGCTCGACCCCTCGATCTGACTGTCCAGCTCATCGATTGCCGAGCTGATGACGCCGTTGTTGAGGCCGATGGGGGTGCCGATCGTGACCTCCCCCTCGGCCTGGCAGTTGTCGAGCTGGCTACGCACCCAGCTCGAGTTCGGGTGTCCGTTCGGCCGCGCCCACCCGACGTTGTCGACCCCGGCCGAGTTCAGGCGAAGGCTGAGATCCTGCATGCCGTCGACGCCGTTCGCATCGATGAGGCACTTGGGAATCGCGAGCGGGAGGAAACACGAGACCGCGCCGGCCCCGCCGGTCTCGACCCGGACCCGGGACTCGGCGGAGACCGGGATCGTGTTTCGTGCGAACGCCACGGGCGCCACGAACAGCGTGAGTCCGTCGAGCCGCGCACGCACCTCCACGGTGTCGATCAGCTTGGGGTCGTCACTCGAAACGAAGCTGTCGGTCTGGTCGTCCCAGGCGCCCATGAAGATGTCCGCATCCTCCACGACGACGGACTCCCCGGCCGCGTTGTTCATGGCCGCGATCTCGATGGCGGTGGCGCGGGCATTGACGAGGCCTTCGTCCGTGCCATCCAGCTGGAGGCTCCCCGCTCTCGCGCCCGCTTCGCTGGCATTCTGAAGCTGCTGCTGGACCATCCGCCCATAGCTGATGTCGATGGATATCGCGGCGAAACCGAGGAGGGTGGCCATGCTCAACGCCACGACCAAGGCGACGTTTCCCTCCCTCTCCCGCCTCGATGATCCTCTACGCACGCCGTCCCCCGGGGTTGGGCCTGAGGTAGGATCGAACCGCTCGCCTAGCAACCGCCAAGACGTTCCTCGGCCGGGACGCGTCCGCTCTTCAGCGTCTTGCGGAAAAACACGAAGGCCCCCAGAGCTGGGGGCCCTCATCCGGAAGCTCGGCGGGCGAACCCGGGCGATGACTACTTGGTGTTGACGCGCGACACGTAGGAGCCGCCATCGCGCGTATCGACCTTGAGGATCTCCCCCTCGTTCACGAAGATGGGAACCTGGATTTCGGCGCCGCACTCGAGCTTGGCCATCTTGAGCACGCCCTGTGACGTGTTGCCCTTGACCGCCGGCTCGGTCCAGATGACCTTGGTCTCGATGAAGTTCGGCAGCGTCATGTTCACGGCGCGCCCCTTGTAGAACAGCACGTGTACGTCGAGGTTCTCCATGAGGAACTTCGCATCGTCCCCGAGGAGCTTCGCGTCGAGCTCGACCTGCTCGAACGACTCGGTGTTCATGAAGGTGAAGGTCTCACCATTGTTGTAGAGGAACTGCATGGGGTGTTCCTCGACATCCGCCTCGCCGACGGTCTCTCCCGAGCGGAACGTACGCTCGATCACCGATCCCGAGAGAATGCTCTTGAGCTTGGTGCGCGTGAACGCGGTACCCTTCCCGGGCTTGACGAACTGGAAGTAGACGACGGTATAGGGGGCGCCATCCAGCTCGATCTTCAAGCCGTTGCGAAAATCGGAGGTCTCGTACATGGGGTTCGCTCCAGCAGGGAGGGGCAATCTTACGGAGGGCGCCTTCTATCACCCGGAAAGAAAGGTGCCAGCGTCCGGCCCGTTCGTGGGGCGGGCGGAGGCCCTGGCCCGGTGGCCCTGGCTTCGGGAGCTCGATTGGGAAGGGCTCGCCGCCGGTTTTCCCGTCCACATTCCGCGCGCCTACGTCGAGGGGGCCACGCTTCCGTCGGATCCGCGGCTCCTCACGGTGCTGCCCGACGCCCGGGAGAGCCTCGTGGACCCTACCGACCGCGAGGATCCGGTCGGCGACGCGCTTCGGAGCCCCGTGGCGTGGGGCGTGCGCAAGCACGCGGACCGGGTGCTCCTGCTCCTCACGAAGCGCTGCCACCTGTATTGTCGCTACTGTTTCCGCCGGAACCACGAGCCCGGCGCCGCGGATGACCCCTCGCCGGCCGAATGGGCACAGCTCCTCGCGTGGGCGGCGGGCAGCGGCGCGCGAGAGGCCATCCTGTCGGGGGGCGATCCGCTCGCGGTCTCGGACGAACGCCTCTTCGAGGCGATCGACGCGCTCCGGGCGACGATCCCCGTCCTCCGTGTCCACACCCGCGCGCCCATCACCTACCCGCATCGCATCACACCCGCGCTCGTGGCGGGGCTGGCCGCTCGGGGCCCCGTTTGGGTGCTCGTCCACGCCAATCACGCCGCCGAGCTGACGCCGCCCGTCGAGACCGCGCTGCGGAGAATGGTCGAGGCCGGGATCCCCGTGTTGAACCAGGCGGTGCTGCTGGCCGGCGTGAACGACGATGTCGACGCGCTCGCCGCGCTCTCCGAGCGCCTCGTCGCGCTGCGGGTGTTCCCGTACTACCTCCACCACCCGGACCATGCGGCGGGGAATGCGCACTTCCGGGTCGACCCCGCGCGCGGCGTCGCCCTCCATCGGGCGCTGCGCGCACGGACGAGCGGCATCGGGCTGCCCGCCTACGTGATCGATCTGCCGGATGGCTCCGGCAAGATCCCGGTCGAGGAGTGGCTGGGCCGAGAAGCGGGGGCGCCGAAGGTGTAGGATCGCGCGCATGGCCATTCGGCAGGCGACGCTTCGTTACCCCGATCTCATCTCCTTCCTCGTCGACTACCCGTCGACCCTGGCAGTGCACGCCCTCGTGCTCCCCGGGCACGCCCTCGACGGCGAACCGGCGCCCGAGCTCAAGGTGGATCTCGTGCTGCCCTTCGTGGGGCGGGTGGGGCCGATCGTGGGCCAGGTGGTCACGGGGATGCCCGACGGGGGCGTGGCCCTCCGCATCACCGAGATCCCACCGGCGGTCTCCGCCGGCGTGCAAAAGCTGCTCGCGCTGGCGGACGAGGTGAAGGGCTGGCTCCTGGCGTCCGGCCAGCTCGTCGCGCCGAGCAAGACAACGACGGTGTCTACGGACGAGGTCGTGCGGCTCCGCCTCCGGATCCGGGAGCTGGAAGCCAAGGCGGCCCTTCACGGCGGCGGGCTGGGCGAACTCGGGGGCGCCGGAGAACGTTCGGGTTCGGCCCCGATGCTCGACCGCGCCCGAGGCTTCCGGGTGCCGCACGTCGATACGCCCACGTTGTCCGGGGACCTCTCCGATCGTTCGTTCCGGGACGCCCTCATGGCGCTCGCGGTCGAGCGGCAGACCGGCCTGGTGACGCTCCAGCGGCCGGACGGCCGGGTGCGGTACGGCTTCTGGTCGAAGGGGGGGCCGGTGGCGTGGCGCACCGAGCCCGTGGAGGAGCCGGAGGTGCTCGGCATGCTCCTCTTTCGCGCGGGGAGCCTCACCAAGGAGCAGCTCGCGGAGTCGCTCGCGATCATGGAGCGGACCGGCGGCCGCCAGGGGGACGCCCTCATCGAGATGGGGGTCTGCACCTTCCCACAGCTGGTGCTGATGCTGCAGAAGCAGGTCGACTTCGTCCTTCAGCGCGCCCTCCGCGAGCGAGAGGGGACCTGGGCCTTCCACCTCCTCGACGAGCTCCCGGAGCGCTTCCTGACGCCCCCCCTGCGCGTGGCGTCGATCCTCTACCGGGCGCTGCTCGCCCACACCCGTGACCTGCCTGCGCAGGAGCTCGCGGGGCTCCTGCGGCCCTGGCTCGACCGCTACGTCTCGGTCGTTCCGGGCGTCGAGCGCACGTTCGACGAGATGAAGCTGACGACCGACGAGCAGCAGTTCGTCCAGATCATCCAGCGGACGCCGTACCGGCTGCGGGAGATCTTCTCGGTGTCGAGCCTGTCACGCTCCCAGACGGCCGCGGCGGTCTGGTGCATGTACGATCTGAACCTGCTCGAGATGAAGACGGAGTCGTCGGGGGTTCGGGAGAAGGAACGGTTCGTGCGCGATCTTGCTTCCCGCCGGGCGAGCAGCCGCGCCAAGACCCTGTTCGAGCGCCTCGACGTGCACTGGATCTGCAGCTCGGCGGATGTGGAGGCGGTCTACAAGCGGCTGAAGGCCGAATGGCCCATCGGCCTGGCCGCCGTTCATGGCGAGGAGCATCGAGCGACGCTCGAGGAGATCAACACATCGTTGGACGGCGCGTTCAAGGAGCTCTCCGCGGATACGAAGCGTCGGGAGTACCGAGCGTCGATCATCGAGAAGAGCAAGATTGACCAGAGCGCCCTCATGCTCGCGCAGAAGGGCGAGATGGCGATCCTGAAGGCCGCCAGCCGTGAAGCGGTGGATTGTTTCTCCAAGGCGCTCGAGCTCGTGCCGGGGAGCGCCGACTACCGGGAAGGGCTCTCCCGGTCGAACAACATCCCCAAGTAGGCTCGACGGAGCCTTCAGAGCGACTTGAGCGCCATGTACGAGGCGACGTGCTCCAGCTTCTCGTCCGCGAGGCGCGCCTTGCGCGCGGCCACGGTGGTGGTCGGGGGCACGATGACCTTGTCGCCCGGGCGCCAGTTGGCCGGCGTCGCGATGCCGTTCGCGGCGGAGGCTTGCAGGCTGTCGATGAGGCGAAGCACCTCGTCGATGTTGCGGCCGTTCGTGAGCGGGTAGTAGATCAGCGCGCGGACGGTGCGGCTCGGGTCGATCACGAAGACGGCGCGCACGGTCACCGTGGAGCTCTCACCCGGGTGGATCATCCCGTAGGCCTGGGCCACCTTCGTGTCGATGTCCGCGATCATGGGGAAGGGGACCTCGACCCCCATGTTGGTCTCGATGGATTCGAGCCACGCGAGGTGCGAGTGGATCGAGTCGATCGAGAGGCCGATCAGCTTGGTGTTGCGGGCTTCGAACTCGCCGGAGCGGCGGGAGAACTCGGCCAGCTCGGTCGTGCACACGGGCGTGAAGTCGGCCGGGTGAGAGAAGAACACCACCCACTTGCCGTTCTGCCACTCGGAGAAGGTGAGCGGGCCCTGGGTGGTGTTGGCCGTGAAGTCGGGAGCGGGATCGCCGATGCGGGGGATGTTCGACATGAAGTTCCTCGTGGGGAGCGGTGGGGTAATCACCCTTCGCCCGGTCGGGAACTGGCCTCACGCCGTTATTGGAGCCGTTCGAGATTTTTCCTCCGTCAAACCTGATCTCCCCAGCCGGGCCGCGCGCCCATCGAGGCGCGCTGCGCGGCCTCGGAGGTAGATACACGAAGCCCGCGGTGCGCCTGTTCGGCGGCCGCGGGCTCGGTGGCATCCAGGTCGCGCAGGACGGTGGCGATGACCGCCGCCTACGCGAAGAGCACTTCTCGGGTCAGGCGTGCGCGGAGCCCCCGTGCCCGGGATCGTGTTGATGTGCGTGGATGTGCACGTCGGACGGGTTCGGGTTCATGAACGGATCCGACACGGGCACCGGAGGAACCTGGGCGAGGAACGTCGTCACCACGCGGACGAAGAGGCTCACGAAGCCGATGAAGATCCCGAGCTCGAGCGGCCCGATGGGGAGGGAGTCTTCCTTCCAGACCGCCGGCATCACGAGCAGGAACCGCTCGAGGAACACGCCGATCGAGATGATGACAGCCACACCGGCGAGCGAGCGCGGGAGCTTCTTGATGCCGCGGGAGAGCAGCACCGTGAAGGGGATGATGAAGCACATGGCCAGGACGACCTTGGAGAGCGGGCCCCAGGTGTCCGTGTACATGCGGAGCATCAGGTACCCCGTCTCCTCGGGCATGTTCCCGTACCAGATCGGCAGGAGCTGCGCGTAGAAGGTGTAGGTCCAGAAGATGCTCAACGCGAACATCATCTTGCCGAGATCGTGGAAGTTGGTCCGGCCCGTGAGGTGCTGGATCTGGAGCCACTTGCCGCCGAGCACGGCGAAGAGGCAGATCCAGGAGAGCGACACCCAGAAGCTGGAGACGAACATCCACGCCGGGAACATGTTCGCGTACCAGTGCGGCGCCAGGCTCATCACGGCGTCGACCGCGAAGAGCGTGAACACGAGCGCGTAGGTGACGATCATGACCGGGGCGAGCTTGATGTTGCGCTGGTAGGCGTCCTCGATCTCGGCGTCGCGGCCCTTCCACCCGAGGGTGATGCGGCCCCACCAGGCCGGCGCGCGGCTGCCGAGCGCTTCGGCGGCCACGCCCATGTCCGGGCGGAGGCTGTTGCGGACGAACGTGAGCGAGAGGAGGAACAGCACCCCGAGGCACACGACCTGGCGTGCCACGAAGAAGCCGGGCTGGA
>JAUXQH010000107.1 GCA_030685065.1 Pseudomonadota bacterium
GCCTGGCGCGGGCGGCCGCCTTCCGCGCGCCCGGCGCGGGCGAACGCGCGCGGCCGGTTCGGCGCGGCCCGGCAACGCCGGGCGAGCGCCAACGAAGGCCGGAGGCCACCCCGGAGGCCGCCACCGGAGCCGCGCCCAGATCCTCACAGATCCTCACAGATCCTCAAGTGATAAGTCGTAAGGTCAGACCCCACTACGCAAAAATCGGCCTTCGCCCGTTCCAGGTGATAAGTCGTAAGGTCAGACCCCACTACGCCAAAAGCGGCGTTCGTCCGTTCCAAGTGATAAGTCGTAAGGTCAGACCCCTCCTCGGTACCACCGAAGGAAGTCCGTCAGGATCGCCCCGACCTTGAGGTTGTTGGCCGTCACTTCGGGGGGGTAGCTCCACGCCACGAGGTCGGCGTTGGGCGGGGCGTCCATCCAGTAGCGGTCGAACGCGCGCAGGTCGTCGAGGTGGCCGAGGCGGAAGTGGTCCTTGTGCTCGGTCTCGTGGAGGAACGCATTGCCGCCGTACACGGTGCCGTCCCAGTCGACGGTGGGCTCGGCGTTGAGGCGCATGGGCATGGGCGCGTTCTCGGCGTTGACGAGGGTCACGTCGGGGCGGCCCTTCAGCGCCCCCGCGAGCGCGAAGAGCTGGGCGGCGAGGGTGCGGCGCTGCTCGACCGTCCACTGCTTGCCGAGGGCGAAGTTGATCTGCACGCGCGTGAACCCGAGATCGACGATGTGCAGGTAGTTGGCCGCGAGCTTGTGGACGTGGGCGGGGTGCACCACCATGATCACGTCGTACACCATGCCGCTCGCGATGATCGCGGCGGCGCGCGGCGCGATGCCGTTCTGGTAGCTGTCGTCGCCGGGGCGCCTCGCGGGGCGGAACGCGCGCTGGGTCTCCGGGTCACCGTCGAGCGAGAGCTCGAGCTTGACCGGCCACTCCCGGAGCCAGGCGAGCTTGGCGTCGTCGAGGGACCAGCCGTTGCTGGACACCACGAAGTCGAGCGTCTTGCCGCGCCGCCGGGCCGCGTCCGTGCTCCAACGGATCGCGTGCTGGATCAGCTCCCACTCCAGCAGCGCCTCGCCGCCGAAGAACTGGAGCGTCATGGCGGTGCGCTCGCTCGACAGCAGCAGATCGATCGCGCCCTCGAGCGTCGCGCGGGTCATGACGCGGCCGTCCTGCTTCGGGATGTAGCAGTAGTTGCAGCGCAGCTCGCACTGCCACGTCGGGATGACGACCAGGCGGGTGACACCGCCCTGGATGTATCGCTGGAACGCCGGCAGCCAGGTGGCGATCGGGCCGAGGTGCGCTTCGGCGAGGGTGCGGAGGTGGCGCTCGGGGGAGGGGTCACCGGGGGCGGACGCGTCCCCGCGGCTGGACCGCCGGGCCCTGTCCAGGAGCTCGAACAAGCGCCGACGCAAGCGATCGTCCACCACGCGGGCCAGGTAGCCGGCGTCGGGGTCGGCGCCCCCGCGATGCGCCGCGGTCCACACGTCGCGCAGCCGCTCGTAGCTGCCGCCGTACCACCCTTCGTCGGTGAAGAAGTCGGCGTCGATCGCCGTTCGAACACCCGGATCCCGCGGGGAGTCGTAGTCGACGAAGGGGTAGTCGACCTCGGGGTGGCTCGGTACCGTCGCCATGCCGCGGAGCACGCTGTCGGTGTCCGTGCCGTGGCGCAGGCGCCGCCGGTAGCTCGCGCTCGGGAAATAGCTGACGAGCCGCGCCACGACCGGAAACCGGACGTGGAAGTGGACCGGGTGGAGCACCTTGAGCCGCACGACCTCGTCGAGCACGTCGATGAGCTCGGCGGCCGTGGTATCGGCGTTCGACAGGATGAAGTAGGCGTCGTGGTGCAGCCCGCGCGCGGCGAGATCCGCGACGATGGCGCGCACGTGGGCGCGGGTGTAGCCCTTGCCGAGGCGCGTGAGCTCGGCGTCGGAGAAGCTCTCCACCCCGATCTGGAGGAAGCTCGACCACGCGCGGCTCTTGTGATCCGCGACGAAATCGCGCGCCGGGATCTCGGCGCCGTGGTCGTCGAAGCAGTCGGGCGTGATGACGTCGAGTAGCTCACGGTCGGGCTCGGGGAGGAGCCTCCCGCCCTCCGCCGAGCTCTCGCGCCGACACAGATCGGCGATGGACACCTGGCACGAGGAGAGGCGGAACGGCGTCTTGCGCAGCCCCTCGAAAAACGTGATGGTGCGGGCCTTGTCGCACGCGAAGTCGTCGTCGCTGATGTGTACGCGGTAGCCGTTGCGGGGCGCCGCGGTGTTGCGGCCGCGGGCGTCACGCGCGCCGGCGCCGAACACCTCGGTGTAGTGCGTGTCGTAGCGGCCGAGCAGCTCCAGCACGCCCTCGGCCGAGCGGGCCTGGTAGCTTTCGCGGCCGATGATCGAACAGAAGGTGCACCGGTGGATGCAACCGCGGGACGTGGAGAGCTCGACCCCGGCCTCGAGGTGGCGCGGCTCGATGCGGCCCAGATCGAGCGGCACGCGATCGAGCGACTCGACCTGGACCGTCTTCGCCGAGTTGGCCGACAGCAGGCGCCCGCCCGCGCGGTCGATGACGATCAGGCCGTCCATCTCGAGCAGCGCGGTGACCTGCGCGTCGGTCAGCGGGGTGTCGACATCGCCGTCGCCGAGCAGGCGCGCGAGGCGGGGCACGAAGTACTCGCCGGCTCCCCGGCACACGAACGTCGCGTCGGGAATGTGCGCGGCGACGTGCTCGGGGGTGAGCGTCGGCATGACCCCGCCCAGCGCGACGTGGGCCCGGCAGCCCAGGCGCCGGAGCTCGCGCACGAGGGACACGACGCCCTCCCAGTACCCCTCCAACACGGTGATACAGACGAGCCCGACCGGGCCGCCGGCCAGCGCCGCCGCGAGCGAGTCGAGGCCCGATACGGGGCGGTCGGTGCCGACGATCGCCATCTTCACGTTGGCGAGCGCCACGTCCGTGCCGGTGCCCGTGAGGGCCGACACCATGTGGAGCACGCCCTGGGAGATCTCCGCGTCGTTGTGCGGCATCTCGGCGTTCATCAAGGACTCGAAGAACAGCGCGCGCGGAACGGGGCGCACCGGGAGCGCGCTCGCGGGGACGGAGCGGGGCCGCGGCGGCGTGGCGAGGAGGAGGGCCGCGACCTCGGCCTCGATGGGCCAGGGGCTCGGCGCGGTCGCGACGGCCTGGGCGTCGAGGAACACGTCACCGTCGATGTGGGCGGGGCCGGCGCCGAGGTGAACGCGAACCGGGAGCGTGACATGCGCGGGGACCGCCTCGGCCACGGCGCGGGCGGCGCGGAGGAGCGTCGCGACCGGAAGTTGCCTCGTGGGGTCGATCACCTCGACGCGGCCGGGGCTCCCGTGGTGGCGCACGGTGAGCACGCGCCCGTCCGCGGCGGAGTGGCGCCGCGCGTCCGGAGCGAACCGGCCGCCTTGGGGCTCTACGAGGTAGTACCAGCCGCGGTCGGTGGACATCGCCGGCAGCGTAAACCGCTCGCTCACTCCTCGTACGCGAACGCCTCGATCGCGCCGTACTCGAACACGATGGAGAGGGCGTCACAGGTGCCCGCGTCGTTCGGCGCGAGGTCCGCCGCGGCGTCGACCAGGCCGCGCACGAGGGGGGCGATGTCGGCGAGATCGCCCTCGTCGACGATGACGAGGATGTCGGACGTCGGCACCGCGCCGCCGAAGTAGCCCCACCCGGTGCGGCCGTCTTCCGAGAGGTCGAGGCGGAGATAGGCGTCCGTGAGGCCGAAGGTGAGCGCCACGTCGAGCACCTGGAGCTGCAGGTCGAGCGCGAACGGGCCGGCGCGGACGCTGCCGTTCACGAGGGGGACGCACTCGATCTCGGCGGGCTGGGTGCCCGGGGTCACCGAGAAGGTCTGGCCGTCGAGCAGGGTGCCGTCCGTGCCGACGAGCGGCGTGCCGGAGCCGCGGATCACGCGCACGTCGACACAGTCGTCGTTCACCGGATCGTCGACCCCCGAGAGCTCGACCAGCAGCAACAGCTGGCCGTTCTCGATGCTGTCCTGCACCAACCCCTCGACCGCGCCGGCCTCGCTGGCCTCGAGCGCGGGCACGATGCCGGAGAAGGCGCTGTCCACGCCGGGGAGCCCGTCGGGATCGACGAGATCGGCGTGATCACACCCGGCGTCGTCGCCATCTTCGCTGATGCGATGGTCGAGGTCGAAGCCCCAGGTGGCGTTGGCTTCGTCGCGCCGGGCGAACGCGAGCGTGGACATGACGATGGCGCGGGTCTCCGGGGTGGCGGGCGCGGGCTCGTCATCGGGGGCATCACACGCAAACAGGGCGAAGAGCAGCATCAGAAGGCCTCCAGCTCGCTGACACCGTCATCCACCTGGGCGTCGCCCTCGCCCCAGGTCGCGACGTTCACGTCCATCGCGCGCAGCACCGACACCATCACTTTGCCGACGCTCTCCTGCGTGTAGCTCCGCACGTGCCGGCCGGTCACGAGGCTGCCGCACCCGCCGCCCGCGAGCAGCACCGGCATCTCGTCCAGGCTGTGGGTCTTGCCCTCGCTGGTCTCGCTGCACGCGAGGACGATGGTGTTGTCGAGCAACGTGCCATCTCCCTCGGGAATGGCGTCCAGCGCGCCGAGGAAATCGGCGAAGCAGCTCATCAAGTAGGTGGTGATCCCATCGACCTCGGGCTGATCGCCGCTCTCGTTGTGGGTGAGGTTGTGGTGCCCGTCCGACGCGGTGGGGAACAGCGCGTTGTTCAGCGGGCGGGTGATCTGGAGGGCCACGACGCGCGTCTGGTCGCACGCGAGCGACATCGCGACGAGCTGGGACATCGCCGCGTGGATGGCCTGGAGCTGGGGGCGGCCGTCGATCTCGGGGTAGCTCTCGCCCGGCGCGTCCGCACGCACGCAGCTCGCCAGATCCGGGGGATCTTCCTGCAGCTTGCGGAGGCGATCCTCCAGGGCGGCGACGCCTTCGAGGTGCTGGTCCAACCGGAGGCGGTCCGCCGCGCCCAGCTCGGATTGCAGCGAGCGAACATCCTCCATCACGGAGTCGAGTACGCGCCGACGGTAGCCGAGCGCGGGGTCGGGCGTGCTCTTGCCGCCGGGCTCGCGGAAGCTCTCTCCGAAGAGGCGTTGGTACAGGGTCCAGGGATCGGTCTCGCCATAGTTGGGCGCGTTGGGACCGGCATAGGAGAGCACCTCGTCCGACTGCACGCCGATCTGCATGGAGGCGTACGCGGTGTCGCCGCCAATTGCGTCCGCCACGACCTGATCGATGGTGGGGGAGGCCATCGTCCAGTTGTCGTCGTCCCCCTCGATCTGCTGCCCGGTGAGCAGGCCCGCGGCGCCCGACCAATGCGGGCTGATGTTGTCGACCTTGACCGAGTAGCCGCTACACACCGTGAGCCGATCCTGGAACGCGGCGAGGGGTGCGAGCTCGTCGGAGAGGGTCCAGGTGTCACCCTCGCCGGTGGGGGTCCACTTCGCGGGGCGGTTTCCGTTGCCCCAGAACCAGAGGATCAACCGCTTGGGAAGGCCATTGTCACACGTGTCGGCGCGCGCGCTGCGCCCGGCGAAGATCTCGAGCCAGGGCAGGGCGAGGGTGACCGCGCTTCCGCGCAGGACGCCGCGAAGGAAGCCGCGGCGACTGGCGCCGGGGAGCGTGGGGAGCTTCGGGCGCGCAGGGACGAGACCGCGGGGGCGGAGCAGGCCGGTGCGGGGATCCCTGATCCAACGGTTCGGGGCCGAAGAACGTGGCGGTGTCATTCGTCGAGCGCCCCCGCCCGGCGGAAAGCCGGGCTCATCACGAGGTCCACCAGGAGGGACTGCCAATCGTGGCCGGAGCCGACGAACCCCTCGGCGATCCAATCCACGACGTCCTCCTCGCCTGGGTCGACCGAGTGGCCCATGGCGTAGCGATACAGGTGAGAGGCGAAGCACGGGCCGAGGTTGTCGTTGTCGCGAACCGCCGCGCCGAGCTCCCAACCGTCGCTGAAGGAGAGCTGGTCGAGCTCCCCGGAGGCATCGATGGTCACGTCGTTCTCGGTGTCGCGCCAGCGCCCGATGCCGTCGAAGTTCTCCAGGCCGAGCCCGATCGGGTCGGTGAGCTGGTGGCACCCGGCGCACGTGGGGTTCTCCAGGTGTGTCTGGAGCCGATCGCGCAGGGTGGGGGACGTGGAGTCGGCCTCGGGGATCGACGTGTCAACGTCCGCCGGGGGCGGCGGGATGGTCTGGCAGAGCAGCGTCGTCCGGATGAACTTGCCCCGGAGCGTGGCGGAGGTGCGCGTGCTGTGCGCGTTGAGCATCAGGAAGCTGGCCTGGCCGAGCAGGCCGCGGCGGCCATCGGCCTCGTCGAGCGTGACCTGGCCGAAGCCCAGCGGATCGGGCGCGGCGATGCGGTACAGGCTGGCGAGGCGGGGGTCCACGAAGGTGGTGGGCGTGGTGATCAGGTCGCGAAAGTCCCCGGGGGCGTCGAAGATCAGGTGCTCGAGGCCGAGCAGGGTCTCCTCGCGTGCGGCGGGCCCGAGGTCGGCGCTCGCGTGCGTGAAGACCGTGGGGTCCTTCGAGATCGTGTCGAGGTCACCCAGCTCGAACAGCTCCGTGAACAGCTCGCGGACGCCGGTGCGGGCGCGATCGTCGGCGAGGAGGCGGTCAGCCTGGGCGCGCAGGCCCTCATCGGTCTGGAGGTCGCCGGCGGCGGCGGCGTCGAGCAGCGTCGCGTCGGGCGTGGTGGCCCAGAGGAGGTAGGAGAGCCGCGTCGCGAGCTCCCAATCGGTCAGCAGGCGCACCGTCGCGTCGTCCGCGTCGGGCGTGCCGTGCTCCCGCCGATAGACGAAGTGGGGCGATTGGAGCATCGCCGCGAGCCCGTAGCGCACGCCCTCGGCGAACGCGCCGGACTCGCCCCCCGTGAGCGTGACGATGGAGACGAGTCGCGACGCTTCCGCCTCCGTGAGGGGGCGCCGCCACGCCCTGCGGCCGAACGTGCGCACGAAGGTGTCGGCACACACCGCGTCGTCCGCGGTCGTGGGGGTGCACGGTACGATCGTGGCGAAGCGCGTGGGATCATCGGCCACCTGGTCCGCGAGGAGCAGCGCGGCGTCCTCGTAGCGCTCGACCCCGAGCGACGACACGCTGGCGGTGCCGGCGCCGACGGAGAGCAGGCCGTCCTCTTCCGCGTCCGGCTCGAGGGAGGCGGGGAGCACGATGTCCGCGCCGAGCAGATCGCGCACGGTGTTGGCGTACTGGGCCTGGGTGAGGCGGCGCAACGTGGGCGCGGGCGGGGTGACGGCGGGGGCCGGGCCGCGCTCGACGGGCGCGACGACCTCGTCCCCATCGCAGGCGACGGCGAGGATGGTGAGCAGAGCGAGAGCGAAGCGCGACAGGGAGGGCTCCCGGGAGCAGGCAGCTTGCCGCCGGTTGGCCGTGGGTGTCAAGGTGCGAAGCGGGGGTCGTGATAGGGGGGCGCGATGTTGTTGCTGCTCCTCGCCTGCACCGGACCCGCGGCCGACACCGCCCTGCCCGTCGACACCGCCCCGCCCGACGACACCGCGGTCCCCGCGGCCCCGCCCGACCCCTCGTCGTTCGATTGTTCGGCGGCGGCCATCCCGGAGCGTGTCACCCCCATCCCGTGGGCGTGCGCCACCGACGTTGCGTGTACGGAGCGGCTGGTGGCCGGACACCGCGGCATGGGCGGCGAGCAGGGCGTCATCGCGCCCGAGAACACCCTCTCCGCCATCCGCGCGGCCATCGCCTACGGCGTGGACTTCGTGGAGACGGATCCGCGGCCCACCGCGGACGGCGTGATCATCAACCTGCATGACACGAGCCTCGCGCGCACGACCGACGGCGCGGGGGACGCCGATCTGCTCACCTACGACGAGATCCGCGCGTTCCACATCCTCTCGGATCGTCACACGGGAGACTTCGCCTGCGAGTACGTCCCCACCTTGCAGGAGGTGCTCCTGACGGCGCGCGGGCGGGTGCACGTGCTGGTCGACGCGAACAAGACCGATCGGGTCGACCTGCTGGTCGCCGCCATCCAGGAGACAGACACCCTGGCCGAGGCCATCTTCGACACGTCGAGCCCTGAGAAGATCGCGGAGGCGCTGGCCCTGGAGCCCGCGTTGCACACCATGATCCGGGTGGAGAGCGAGGAGGAGCTGGACTCGGAGCTCGCGGGCTTCGCGGCGCATCCGCCGGTGATCGTCGAGATTCCCGATACGGAGCCCGAGCTTGCCACGGCGGTGCGGGCGGCGGGAAACCGGGCGTTCATCGACGTGTTCTTTACGGATGCGGCGGTCGTGTACCAGGAGGATCCGTCTCTCTACGGGGCGTTCTATGAGCAGGGGCTGGCCATCGTGCAGAGCGATCGGCCGGAGTTGGTTTTGGGGTGGTTGGGGAGGTGAGGGGGGAGAGCCCTGGTCTTAAACGTGGGTGTGAGCTAACGACTTCTCCATGAACGCTTCGCGCTTGCCCTTCGGGCCGCTGCTCCTGGTGCTCGCCTGCGGGCGGGGGCCCGACGACATCGCGCCGCCCGCGGAGGAGACGCGATGTGATGGCCTCGACGGGGACGGCGATGGCGAAGTCGACGAGGGGCTGACCACGTCGTGGTATCGGGACGCCGACGCCGACGGGTTCGGAGACCGGGAGAGTGACACCGTCCAGGCGTGCGTGCGACCGCCCGGGTACGTGGCCGTTTACATGGGAGATTGCGACGATTCCGATCCCGCTGTAAACGTTTCGGTGGCGGACGCGTGCGGGGACTCCCTCGATGCCGACTGCGACGGCCACCCCGCCGCCTGCAACGAGGTGGAGGCCAACGAGAGCGACGCGACGCTCTGGCCGGGCGACGCGCACCTGACGGGTTCGCGGCTGGTGGTGGTGGCGGACATCGACGGCGCGGGCACTCCTGGCTTGGCGGCCCTGCCCGGCGGCGAAACCTACATCGGGCTCCTCTACTGGGTGGGGATGCCTGACGGAAACGAAGAGCCGAGTCTCGTGGCGGACCTGGACGGCTACGGGCTCGTGCTCCTTCCCGAGGCCGCGGGGGTCGCGGTGTCCTCTGGGTATGACATCACCGTTCGCCGCGGGCCGGTTTCCGGGGAGTCCACGGGCGGCTTCACCCGCCGCGGGGAGAGTGACCTTGGCGTCGCGTTTGGGCTCGGCGCGGGGCGTTGGCTCGGCGATGGCGCACCCGGCGTCGCCTTCCGACGCGAGGGAGACGGCGGGGCCCAGGAGATCAGGATCGAGGCGGCGGACGCCTCCGGAGACGCGCCGGCCTCCGCCGTGACCAATCGAGTCGCGACGGGCTTCACCGAGGGCACCGACAGCGTCATGGCGCTGCTTCCTCTCGGGACCCCGGACGGAGGCGATCTCCTCGTCGTCGTTGGCGGGAACGGGGCCTGGATCCTCGAGGGCCCGCTCGATGGCGAGCACCAGCTTGCCGACGCCGTGGCCTGGGTGGACGGGCTCTTTACGACGATCGCCGCCTTGGGCGACATCGACGGGGACGGCGTGGAGGAGCTCGGAGTGTCCAACGTCGAGGGTGAAGACGGCGGTGGTGTCGTCGGCGTCTGGACCGCGCTGACATCGGGCGCCATGGCGATCGACGCCGCGCCCGTGCGCATGATCGGGCCCGCCGGCCACGCCGCGGGGTACCGGCTCGCGGGTCTCGGGGATGTCGACGGGGATGGCAGAGACGACGTCGGCATCACCAACCAGGCTTGGGGCGAGACCAGCGGCGCGTGGATTGTCACGGATGCTCCGTCCGGAAGCACGGGCCTCGGCGACGCGTGGCGGCGGGTGTGGTCCTCGCAGGTGACCTACGGCGAGAGCATCCACGGGGGTGACCTCGACGGCGACGGTTTGTCAGAGGTCCTGATTGGCTACGACGGAGCTGACAACTACACGCACAACGGTCACACGGACATTTTTCTCGCAACCACGCTGCGCGATGCGGTAGCCATTCCGTAGCAACGCGCGAGGCCGACCTCGGCCAGATTCACGTGTAGACTGCAGCATGCTCCTCCTGCTGCTGACCGCCTGCATCCGTGTCCACCGGCCGTCCTGCGAGTCCGAAGAGCGCGTGCTAGATGACGATGAATTGGTGGGGGACCTCGCGGTCACCGCCGCCGATCTGCTCGCGGTCATGGAGGGAACCCACGGTTTCGCCGGCGCCTACGCGGCGGGTGGCTCCGTCACCGGCGCGGCGATCGTCGCGCGCGGGGTGGGAGACGTGATCGGCGTCGACTCCACCATCGTGGACGTGGTCACGAACGGCGGGTTCGGCTTCGGCGACGAGACCCTGCTCGTCGGCGTCGAGTGTGTCGACTCGCTGGAGGTCCCGGTCGAGATCGCGCTGCGCACCGACGATGGCCTCGTGGACGTCGCGCTCGTAGGGCTCGGCACCGCTGACACGCGGGGCAACCTGGTCGACGGGGTCCCGGAGTTTTTCGAGGCCGGCGGCGACATCCTCCCCGAGGACATCGTGGCCATGCCGACGCCGGAAGTGTCGGACCCGACCGCGACGCTCGAGCTCCAGTGGACGCCCGAGCGGTTCGCGTTCGTGAGCCTGTGGTGGGATGGGAGCGAGTATGAGCAGGTCTTGGAGGGGGAGTAGGGGCCGCCGTGCTACCCCGCGGTGATCGTGCAGTACGCCGTCGGCGTCCGTGGGGCCGGACCGTCGGAGCGCGGGGAGCTCGCTGCGGGTACACTGTCCTGATGCGGCTTCCGGCACTCGGCGCGCTTTGGGTGGTGTACGCGAGCAGCGCATGCACGCGCCCGGAGCCCACTCCGGTGGGCTGCCCCTCCTTCGCCGACACCATCGTCACCAACCCTGACGGCGTCGCCACCGACGAGGACATCGCCGAGGCCGAGGCCGCGCTGGCAGACTTCGCCGCCTGGACAGCCGCAGACGGGGTGTGTGTAGGGGAGGTTCGGATCGTCGCCGACGCGGACCCCGAGCTCGAGCGCATCACCGGCTCCTTCTCCGCATCGGAGCGGCTCGTCCTCGTCGAGCCGGGGGGTGAGCTGGGGATCGCGCGCACCGTGGTCCACGAGCTGTGCCACGCCTGGGACACCCGGGAGGGCTTCTCGGACGCCCACGCGGAGCTCGTGCCGACGAACCGGTCCTCCGAACCGGACTTGTACGATCTGTACGACGTCCCGGTCTCGGAGTACTTCGCCTTCGCCTGTGAGCGCGGGCCCCTTGCTCGGGCGCTGGCGGAGGCGGCCGTGGCCGCGTGTGGGCCCGAGGACCCGTGGCACGAGATCCTCCGTGAGGAGGTGTTCCCTGGCTACGAGGAGTCCATCCCCGTCGGCGTCGGCGTGGAATTCAGCGCGCGAGAGCTCGCACTCCTCGACTTCCCGGACGACCGCGCCGCCTACCACGTCCAGTCCTTCGGAGACCAGCTCGTGATGCAGCTGGACGGCGGGGCGGTCACCCTCGTGCTCGTCGACCTCGCCACGCTCAGCTGGCGTGAGGTCGAGGTCCCATCCGCCGACGGGAAAAGGTCCTGGCTCGTGACCACCCTCCCGGACGCGCCGCCGGTGATGGCTGTCCAAGAAGAATCCGGGGCGATCACGTTCCTACAATTGGACGGGGACCAGCTGGTCCCCCACCCGGTCGACTGGCTCGCCCCGATTCTGGAGTGGGAGGGCGGCACGACGATGTCGATCGGCACGAGTGGCGCGACGTGGCAGCTCTGGGGGGACGGGCTCCCCATGCAGGCGCGCGCTTTCCATGGGGGCGAGGCCTACGAGGTGCCCGGCCCGGCGGCGCTGCTCCCGACGGGGATGGCCCTCCCGGAAGGGGAGCTCGCGTGGGAGCGTGGCCCGTTCTTCAACGCGCCCTGGAGCGTGGCCCCGGAGAGCGTGGCGCCCGCCTGGGTGCCGGTGGGTGTCACACCCAGGGCGACCCTCCCCGACGGACGCGTCGTCGCCACCGCCAATTGGTACTCACCCGACGGCGAGCAGAATGCATTGCTCCTCCGCGATACGGACGACAGTTGGTGGTTCAGCCCGTCGAGCTGCACCACGGGCGCATATGCGGTCGGGATTTTCGCGGGGGGTGGGAGGATCGTGCGCGTCGCGGGGACCGCCCCGCTGCGTTTGGAGGAGCTGGTGGTGGAGGCGGGGGCCCCGATTTGACGAACGGGAGAGCGGCCGCCTGGCGCAGCAATCGGATTGATTGCCGCCGTCGGCCCCGTCACGCTTGTCACCCGCACCTGGCCTCGAGCAGCACAGCCTCCGGCGACACCGCGGCGAGCTCGATCCCCGCCCTCGCCAACCACCCAAGGCTCTCGAAGGGGTCCACGAGGGTTGCGTAGGCTGCTCCCACCGTGGTCGGGTTCACATGCAGCCGCGCACCGGGGTCCTTGCATGTCGCTGTCACGCTGAGCCCCCGCGCCACGGCCGCACGCCAGGCGACCGCGCCGATTTCGGTGGCCGTATCGCGATCCCACTCCGAGTAGTGCCCTGGGGGAAGCGTGATGCCGAGCCCATCGAGGCTCCCCGCCAGCCACCAAGCGCCTGCCAACTCTTCCAGGAGCTTGGTGGCGAGCAGGAGGACGTACTGGCTTGGAACCCTGCGTGTGGCGGCCGCGCCCGTGCGCCACACGGTCCGCCGGTTTGGAGGCGGGGCCTCGTCGTAGAGCAGCGCGAGGGCGTGGGTCGGCCGACCGACGACATGCAGCGCGCGCGCGGCGCGATGGGCGGCCTCCTCGAAGCCGTCCAACGCCGGCGCGAGGCGGTGGAAGCACTCGACGTCCTCCATCGACACGGGATGGGTGACGCACGGCGCGCTCGGAACGCCCGGGCTCTCGCACAGGGCGACGCGGATCGGGGATGCGCGCATCCGACGGCGAATTGTCGGGGTGGCCGCCCGGCCCGCGGCAGCTCCGTGCACGTGGAACAACCGCGGAGGCTCCCCCGCCTCGCCGTGACCGAGCCGAGCCCACGCCGCGAGCGGATCCCGAAGCCGCGCTGCGCCGTGCACGGAATCGTCGTGTTCACCGCTGTGACCGGGCGGGAGCGGCGGCGTGGGCGAGCGAGGCATCCAGACCCCTACGGCTTCGGCAGCTCGTCGCACGCGTAGGTGCGGCTCGTCTCCGAGCCGACCGAGGAGCACGCCTCGGACTCCCCGCACACCTCGCCCAGGCACTCGCAGGTGGGGCTCTCGCCGCACGTGCCAGCCTCGTGGCAGCGGTAGGTGGATTCGGGCGTGGGGCCGCAGCAGCACGGCATCCCCGCGCCGCCGCACATCGACGCGGTGGTCCCCTCCGGGCAGGGCGCGCCCGTGTCGGTGCGGTTCTCGCATTCGGGCTCGTGGCTGTCGCGCACGCAGACCTCGGACGCGCCGCAGCTCAGCGCGTCTCCGCAGGCGAGGGCGTCGGTGTCGGTGTCGGTGGAGTCGGGTTTGTCCGCGGTGGGACAGCCGACGAGGAGGAGGAGGCTGACAAGCAGGCGCATGGGTGTGCCCTCACACGCACAATATGGCGCGTCGCGGGCCCGTCGGACAGGGCCTGAGCGCCGCCGACTGCTGGAGGGGCGCGCCGTCGGACAACGAGGCCCTTATGCCGTCAGGAGGCCAGGAGCAGCCATTCACCGGCTCCGCGTCCCGCACGGAGCGGGACAGTCGTGGTGCACGCGCGCGATGTCCTCGACATAGCCGAAGGGGCTGATCTGTAGGTACAAGGTCACGATCCCAAGCGGGACCAGCAGCGCGAGCCAGCCCAGCGCCAGCTGGCGGCGGTACACCCCCCAGAACAGGAAGCCAGCCCAGACCGGAGCCAAGGTGAGGAGACTGCACGCGAGCCCCACCTGCTCGAGCGCGTCCGCGGCGGAGAAGCAGTAGTAGGGCTCGCGGTCGGCGCCTACGAAGATCACGTAGAGGCTCAACAGGCTCCAGCCGGCGAGCGTGACTGGGAGCGCGATCGTGAGGGAGTCGGAGGTGTCCACGCGCGAGCGTAACCTGACGTTGGGAGCCGGAACATGTCACGCCAGTGTTGGCGCCGTCTCGGCACCGGAGAACTCTGAAGCGGGGAAGGACGCGCGCCTGCGGTGGGGAGGAGCGTGCTCAGCGGCGAGCGGCGAACCGGTCGATGGCCTCCCGGAGGAGGCGCTCCATTTCGGCATCGCCGGTGTGCCCACCAGAGACGAAGTGGAGTTCGGCGCCAGGCCAGGCATGAGCGAGGTGCCAAGCTACGTCTGAGGGCCCGGCGAGGTCGAGCCGCCCGTGGACGAGAACCCCGGGGATGCTCGCCAGTCGCGACGCGTTCGACAGAAGCTCGTCCTCTGACAGCCACGCCGCGTGGGAAAAGTAGTGGGTCACGAGCCGAGCGAAGGCGATCATGGCGGGTTCGTCCGCCCATCGGGGGTGCGGGGACCCGTGGCCCGCCTCGAGGGACAGAAGGGCGTCCTCCCACGCCACCCAATCACGAGCGGCTCGCAGGCGGACCAGGGGATCGGGATGCCCATTGAGCAGCCGGTCGTAGGCCGCGACGAGATCCCCGTCGCGTTCGTTCTCCGGAACGCCTCCGCGGAACCGGCTCCACTCCTCGGGGAAGTAGCGCCCGACGCCGCCGCCGAACCAGCGCACGTCGGCATGCCGGGTCAGGAAAATCGACAGGAGAATCATCTCGGACACCCGATCGGGGAATCGCTCGGCGTAGGCAAGAGCGAGCGTGACTCCCCAAGACGCGCCCCACACGAGCCATCGCTCGATCCCCAGGTGCTCTCGCAGCCGCTCGATGTCCGCGATCAGGTGGTGGGTGGTGTTCGTCGCGAGGTTCGTGGACCAGGCGCCGGCGTGCGGGGTGCTCTTGCCACAGCCCCGTTGATCGAACTGGACCAACCGATAGACGGCGGGATCGAACCTGCGCGGAAGGCCGCTGCCGCTGCCACCACCCGGCCCGCCGTGGAGCGCGACCGCCGCCTTGCCATTCGGGTTCCCGAAGACCTGCCAATAGATGCGGTGGCCGTCCCCGACGTCGAGCATGCCGGTTTCGTAGGGCTCGATTGGCGGGTGGAGCTCGGACACCTGGGGACCTCGGCGCGGCTATACTCCCTCCCCGGCGCGGGGCGCCACGGTTTTTCGGAGCGTCTGCTGCCTCGACGAGCAGGGTTTCACCCTCGCGACAGGGCTTGCGGGGGGATTTCTTGGAACGCGAAGACGATGCCCGACGTGCGAGGCGGCGTCCCCCGCCCGCCGGTGCCTGGTTGTCGTCCCGGCGCGGGCGGGGACGAGAGGCCACCGTCGGCTATTCGCGCGGACGATGGGGGACGGCCGCGACGGGGCGCTTGCCCTGGACCGCATGCGCGCCCTCGGAAACGCCGATAAGATACGTCAGTACGGACCTGCGATAGGAAAGAGGGTCTCCCCTACTGTGTCGAAGACGTGAAGGTAGACAATGCCGTCGGGGCGGTCGCAGTAGACTGTCATCGTCACGCGCTGAGTAGGTGCCCCCTCCATACTCGCGCCTTCGGGTTCCAAGCTTGTCACCCACCCACTGCCCGAGCGAAATATACATTGGGAGGCGCGTGTTCCGGTAACGAGGGTGACCTTTCGAACAAGGGAACGCCCAGACATGATGTCATAGTCCCAAACCCCCACCGCGGCGCGACGAACCCCGACCGAAACGCCATCTCTCTGTTCTGCGACGAAATCCGCATCTCCGAATATGCAGCAGCCGCCCAACAGGCTGATGGTCGCAATCGCCAGTAGCGTACGCCCCGCCAAGACCTCCCTGTTCACAGCGCCTCCGAGCAGTCAACGAGGTCTTGTCTCGCCTCGTCCTCGCTCAGGCGGCTCGGGCCGCCCGTCAAAAGAGCGGAGAGCGCCGACAATAGTAACCTTCGAACGACCATGAAGCAGCATAGCACGGCGCGTTGTCGCGCTCCACAGCCGGGAGTTCGCCGTCGCCGCGCCTGCCGGCGCGGACCTCCGCTCGCCACCCGGCGCGCGTCTCCCTTCGGGCTTAGCGGACGTGCAGACTTCTCGCCGGACGGCTACGATCTAACGATGTCACTGCTGCTCGCCTTGATGTTCTGCGCGTGCGGGGCGGACCGATCAACCTCGGATCCCGCCGCTTCCGCCTCGACATCATCGCAAGAGCCCGGAACACCGGAAGCATTGGGCGTATCGCTCGGCGTGATTGATTACCGCGATCGTGCGGTGGAGTTGTTCGTAGGGGGCGGGTTCGAAGTCCGCGATACCGGCGGCGCGATCGTGGCGCGCGGGAGGACGTTCGGCGAACTTGAAGCCTTCGACCCGACGCTGGCCGCGCGCGTCCAGCATCGCCAGGGATTCGACGCGATCGGTTACACCGAGCAATGAATCTCCCCTCGTGAGGAGGACGCGTCCCGGGGCCTCCTCTCACCCCTCGTTCGCGGGTCACGGGGGTCGGATTCTCCCCCGATTAGGAGCGCTCGGGCGACGACGGGGTGAGAGCCGGCTCCGCCGCGAGACGGGGCCGGTGCGTTCGGTGGACAAGCCCCCGGCCTTCAGGTGGGCCGTAGCATACGTGCCAATGCCTCTCGCAGAACGCGAAGACGACTGATACCAACTGATCAAGACTCGCCCCCATTCGCGAGCCTCTCGGCCGGCCTCCAGTGGTAGCGGGTGAGGCCGCGCACCAGGCGGCCTGCCACCGCAGCTTCTCGTCCTTGGAGTCGCACTTCAGAAAGCGCGCAACCAGCTCGTCGGGGGTAAGGTGGAGAGTGACGCGGAGGGTCTTCGGCATCGTGACCTCGATGCGTTCGAACCTATGCGGTAGCCCCCTGCCTGTCTAGGCGATTTTCGATCGTGTTCAAGGTCAGCTGGTATGACGTGCGAAGGCGGCGTCCCCGCCGACGGTGCCCGCGGTCCGCCGCGGTCACCGCATGTGGTAACCGCATGTGGTCGGCGTCCGCGCCGACCCGAGCCGACCGTCTTCCGTCGGCGAAGCAGCACGTCGGCCAGTTCAACGACGGGACGACGGCCCGAAACGAGGGGGGTCCATACCTACGAGGGCGCGCGGGCACGGCGGTTCGAACGCGAGGTCGTCCTGGTTCGGCCTGGAGCCCGTGGCGCCGATGGGGAACACTGGATAGGCGGCGCCATGGACAGAGACCTCGTCCTCGTGGTGTTCGATCTTGTGCAATCGGGGAGCCTCGCGATCCGATGCACAATGCCGTTTGCCGCCGGGGTGGGCGGCAAACCCCACTCGCTTCTGGACTGCGTGAACATTTCGCTCCGTTCCCATGACGCCGTCACCCAGACGCCTCGAACTGGTTCACCCCCTCCAGAGACCTTGCGATCCGCGCTTCCGCTGCTCGCCGACGACGATGTCCGGATTTACTCCTGGCGTCGGGCACGGCTGAAGTCCAATCTGATGGCCGCCTCTGCGCCTGCGCCCGGGGTGGTCATCTGCCTCGTTCGCCCGGTTGACCACGCGGGTAGCTGGCCGCCTATCGGTGTCGACCTCGAAATGGCAAGCAGCATTGCACGGGGTGTGGTGGACCTCAACCCGAACGGGCAGTTCGCCCAGGTTCACGACTTCTTACGTAGTGCCGACGCCCACGCTCAGCCGATTAGGCAACGCAGGTCGGATGTGTTCCTCAGTCACGCCACGGCGGACGCAGCGTTGGCCCGAGAGATATCGGAAACTTTGACAGGCCACGGCCTGAAGGTCTTCCTCGCAGAGATGACTATCCGACCAGGCGCTTCGTGGTCCGAGGAGATTCGAGTAGCCCTTGCAGAAGCTCGGGCGGCGCTGGTTCTGCTGACCCCCAACTCGGTGAAAAGCCAGTGGGTAATGGCTGAGCTGGGCGCACTGTGGGCCTTGAGGGTTCCCTTCGTGCCCGCAACTGTGTACGTGGACCACACCCAGCTGCCGGAGTTCGTCTCGGGCCGTCAGTGTGTCGAAGTCCTTACGGCTGAAGGCAGAGCTCTTTGCATCTCCGAACTTACGCGTATGTGCGCGGAATGTGACGGGTAGGCATCATGGTGTCTTGCAGACCGGGTGAGATTTTCCTGCTATAGGGCGTGGGCGAGTTGTTGACCAAGCCGACAGGCCTGCCGAGGGCTGTCGTCCTGTCGTTGAACGCGAAGACGGCTGACGACGTGCCAGGCGGCGTCTTCGCCGCCGGTGCCCGCGGTCCGCCGCGGGCAGGCATGTGTCCGGCGTCCGCGCCGGACCAAGCCGCGGGCGTCGCGTCATGCCGGCCAGTTCCACGACGGAGGGCGCGCCCGAACGGTGGGGTGTGGCGTGAGTAGGGAGCCGCTCGACCGGGCCGGATGTGGCTACCCTACCGGAACAGTTTCAGCTGCGCCTCCGCGCGAGAGTCGACGGACATGTCCCCGACGGACTCGTCCCCGTCCTCGGGTTGCCGTATGCCGTTGAAGAGTCGATTCTCGAGCAACCTGTACTTCGACACCGTCTTGAACGTCCAGGCAAGGTGGGTGTCCTCCAAAAGTCCCGGAAGTCCGTCGCTCACCTTCTTCACCAGATCATGGGTAAGGCCCTCAATGTCTGCTTTCTCGGGATCCACCCGCAAGGAGCGAAGCACGCGGAAGACCTGCCTCAACAAGAATCGGTTGCCGTGGACTGCGATTCCTCGGGTCACGCCGTTCGGGGCGTCACGGTAGACATCGAGGGCTCGCTCCACCCGCCTGTAGACTCGGACCCTCCGCCAGAGTTCTTCCCCGGTCAATGACGATGTAAAGAGGGACCGATAAGGGTCAGCGGTGACGTCCTCCCAGAGCTTTCCGACGAATCCTTTCGCGATCATTGCGAGCTTTGCATCGGCGCTACTGCAGGCCAACGCCACGGATGCGTCCTCAATTGTGAACCCCTCATCGGGCAGCGGATCAGGCTCTCCGCTCTTGTAGGAATACTTAACTTTCAGAAACTGCAGTTCCGTCGATAGCCGCTGCTGCTCCGGGTCCAGGGCCACGAAATCTCGTGGTTGAATCCTGTTCTGTGTGTTCGTCGCCTTGGTGACACGTACGGCGAAGTCCTCGGGGCAGTTTTCAAGCGAGACGAGCCTGACAAATACGCGCGCTGCCAAGTCGGCTCCATCCACGTTCAGTTGCTTCGCGCGTCCGATAGTGCCGACCGTCTGGGCTCCGTTAACAACGGAAATGCCCTTGCACGTGAATACACCAGAACGCCGATTGCCGCCTCCAGCCATCTTGCGCTGTACGCCAGAGCACAGTATTGTAATACCGTTGTTAAAGTACCAAAAGTGTCGCGCCTCATGACGGAGCGTTGCGCCGATCGACGCATTGATCTGGGAGTCGCCCAAGAATCGTCTCAAATTCTTATCGAAGAGCTGGTTTCCGTGGCTGCTCCACCACTTCGCAACTTGCTCGACATCAACGTGACCGTAGTAGGCCTTGTAGGGTTCCTCAATCAGCCCCCAGTCTTGAAGCATGATCTCAACATCTATCGGGCGACTGTCGAAGGTTCGAGAAGCTGCGTTGTATAGCTCCAGCTGCGAGAGTGTTTGGAAGAAGACGAGCTCCGAAATATCATTCATTTCTTCCAGGAGGTCGGCCACTGCGCGCTCGGCGTGCACTGACAGCTTTTGTGTGCTCGTATGAGAGAAAACGAGCCGGTACTTGCACTCGGTGGTATTCAGCGCGGCCAGGACTTCGTCCTGTCGCGCTTGTAGGCGGTCGTTGAATCGATCGAAGCGTCCGTCGACGAGGTCGCGAAACCCGTTCAAGAAAGACGTGATGTCTCCTTGCTGAACACCCTTCTTCCCGCTTTTCTGCCACTTACTCTGGATCAAGTAGAGGCACGGCTCGGTTGCGTCGAAGTAGACTGCATCAATGCCGTTGTCGTCAAAGCCATCGACAACGGCGGCGGCGCCTGCCGCGGCGTCGATGCCGGTAAGATAGGACACGGTGAACGCAGCAAGGCCGCGAGATAGCGCGCTACCGTCATCGGCGAACTTCTTAATATCCGAAACATCGACGTGCGGGACGAAGCTGTCGCGGATGACGCACTCAAGTTGCCGAAGGTGAAGATCGCTCATGTCGAGGCGCTAACCAGAACGACTGGCGACGTCCAGCGGATGGCCGCTCCACTCAGATCTCGTGCTAAAGTCAGCGACGCTGATCGCAGAGGGCGTGCCCTCTGTCGTGGAACGCGAAGACGATTGCTGACGTGCGAGGCGGCCTCCGCGCGTCCTCGCGCGGGCCATCTTGGCCGCCGTGCCCCCGGCGTCCTCGACGGGGGGGGGGGGGGCATGTCCCGGGCGCTCTCGACACCATTAAGAACCACCGCTATGCTTCAGGCGCCCGGGCCAGTTCCGCCGTCCCCGGCGGAACTGAGCAGCACATCGGCCAGTTATTCGACGGGACGCCGTCTCCCAGGCTGTGAGGCTGCCCGATCACGCGCTTCGAAGCGCCGCACCCCGGTCGCTGAGCGGTCTTCCGCGCGACTCGCAGCGTCCTGGCGAGCGACCAACTGGCTCGCGCCAAGATGCCCATCGGCGTGCCCAACGGGTGATTTGCGGCACCCCGAAGGCGAGCAACCAGCCGGCCCGTGGCGAGATCCCGTCGTCCCGTCCGTCTCTCACGGCTACTAGGCGTGTGCGCGTCCAGGGCATCCACAAGCGGGTGTTAGCGGTCCCGGCATGCGACCAGCCGTTCCGGAACGACATGCAGTCCCCCGCCGCGGCCCCCGGCGTTCCGCGCCGTCCCGGCGGAGCAGCGTCGCGGAACATCGGAAGTTTTTTGAGGTAGGTCGCCGGCGCACGCAAACACCACCGTGCGGGAGCAAGGCGGGCGATCCGCGGCCGCTACTCGCAGTTCCGCATCGGACCGGATAGAGGCGCGCAATGAGAGCAGTATTCCAGGCCCTACACATGCGCGCGCAATCGCGACAGGCTCAAAAAAGGAGCTTGAATGCGTGTAAGCGCCGAGATAGAAGCCGTCGTGCCCGGAACCGGCTGCGCATGGGTATCCCTCGATGGATGGACACGAAGGGTGTGCTATTGCCGTGTCCAAAAAACTTCTCGTTCATCGAGAACCCAGAAGAGGTTCTAGAGTACTTCGCTCGCGTCGGTTCGAACTTGCGCCGCGGACGGGATGTCACGATCGACTTGCGTGAGATAGTGAATCTTACGGTTGATGCTATTGTGCTGCTCTTGGCGCACGTCGGAAATAAGAAGTTCTTGCGGGGGCGCCAAATTTCGGGCACTGTGCCAATCCGTAAGGAGATGCGGAAGTTCCTGGTCGACTCTGGGTTCTTTGATCACGTGGAGACCGGGGCGAATAAGCCTTGGCGAAAGCGGTCAATTATAGTGGGTGATGACCGCGGCATTATTCGAACGCGCACGGAGAAGCGAGTCGCCACCGACGTTGCACGCGACGTGACCGCATACGGAACGCGTCTCGCTTTCGGCGAATCGCGCAGGTATCCGGCCATTTACCGCACCCTCATTGAGTGCATGGCTAATACTCACAACCACGCCCATCCCGTCGCGCTAGGTGATACGCATTGGTGGTTGGCTGTAGGACGAGTGCCTGGCAGCAACCGTGTCGCCTATGCTTTTATCGACCTTGGCGTGGGCATCCTGCGTGGCCGCCGTTTCCAGGTGATCATGGAATGGTACAATCACGTCGCGGCGATCATCTTTCCGGACGACGTGGATCGGCGCCTCGGCGTATTTTGCGATATTCTGGCCGGCAAGGTTGCTTCGCGGACTGGGCAAGCCTACCGGGGAAAGGGATTGCCGGCCATTTTCAATGCGCATCAAAAAGGCGAGATTCGCCGGCTCGCCATCTCTGCTAATGAAATATTTGCGAACTTTCAGGATGGTGAGCCGCGACTCTTGGCGGGGCGACACTCATTTCCTGGCACTCTTCTCTATTGGGAGGTCTGATGAACAAGTCTCAGCAGACTGGACTGGGCGCGCGCGTCATCCGTCTGGCACGTGAGTTCTCTTCCACGCCGGGTGCGCGGTACCGTGCCGACGGCGACTGGTCGGGTCAGCAGTTCCGTGAGGACATCTTGGAACCCGCGTATCGCGAGGCCGCGCGGACCAGCGGAAAGGTGGTCGTCGATCTGGACGAGTGTGAGGGCTTTGCTACCTCCTTCCTCGAAGAAGCCTTCGGGGGCTTGGCGCGTAAACTCGGGAGCTCGGACCGCGTTTTGAACACCGTCGCCGTTACCAGCTCGGATGAGCCGGGACTGGTTGCTGACGTCGAGTACTACATCCAGCATGCCCTTGATGAAGATCACTAAGCCGGGCTATCCCGGCCTCAGTGCGCTCGTGGCGCTCAACGTTGCGGTCGTCGCGGCTACGGTGTGGGTGGCCGCAAGCGGAATGGGAACCGTGGGATTTGAGATGAGTCCCCTGGAGCCCATCGCCCTGATGCTCGCCGTCGATGGATTTCTTCTCGCTCCTATCTGGTTTGAGAGGCGAAGTGCTCGGAAGGCACGTGAGGCCGAGCTTCTTGTACGGCACCTTGCGTCGTTTCGGGGCTGTATGGAGCGCGTAGAGGCGATGGCTAGGAGTGGGCCGGCGGGAGCGGATCGCCGAGATGTGCTCGGACTACTAAGAGAGGGGAGCAACTCACTCCATGCTTTTGGGGCACTAGCCGGTCGCCTTGACCGTCAAGAACTTGCCAACAACGGTCGAACGCTGGCCGGTTCCTTTCGCGCCTATCGGGATGCCGTATCTGGAGGGCGGTTCCCCTTCGGAGATCCGCTTTCGCCAACCGAACGTTCCCGCGAACAGCGGAAGCGCCTAGAGATTGTTCTCGCCGTCGATGCATTAGAGGTCGCCTGCTGGTAGCATTTAGGCTGCAGAAGGAAGTGGCGGACAAGCTTGAATAACGCCACGATTTACTCAAATCCACCTGCACGCCCTC
Source organism: Pseudomonadota bacterium (assembly GCA_030685065.1). GTDB lineage: Bacteria > Myxococcota_A > UBA796 > UBA796 > SXON01 > CAJBVW01. Next base: position 22,830 of record JAUXQH010000107.1, read on the forward strand.
CGCCACTCAGCAGACACACATCGGCCGCCGCCTCGTGGTGCCGCCCCCGACGACGCTAGCGAACTCCGCGCGCAGCCATCGGCGCGACCCTGACCAAGATGGTGCATTCTCCAAGGCTACGAGGAAGGCTGCGTTCCGGTACAGAACTGTCGCACATAACGTTCCCCGGGGCACCGGCGCAACCGCTCGACGGGAGATGGTTTCCTGTCGAATAACGCCCCAACACCCCCCCCCAACCCACCCGCCCCCGCAGCGGCGGCGGTCCCCCGCCGTCCGTCTGCCCAACTCCCACTCCCAACTCCCAATCCAAAACCCTACAAACCCGCCGCCACCCGCGCCCCCTGCGCAATCGCCCGCTTCGCATCCAACTCCCCCGCCTCCTCGGCCCCCCCGATGACATGCACCGTCCGCCCCGCCGCGCGCAACGGCGCCGCGAGCGCGTCGTTGGAGACCTGGCCCGCGCAGATGACCACGTGGTCGACCTCGAGCACCGAGCGCTCGCCGTTGACGGTGATGTGGAGGCCGGCATCGTCCACGCGGTCGTAGGTGACGCCGCCGATCATCTCGACGCCGCGCTGCTTGAGGGAGGCGCGGTGGATCCAGCCGGTGGTCTTGCCGAGCTTCTCGCCGTGCTTGCGAGGGGAGCGTTGCAAGAGGTAGATCTGGCGGCCGCCGTTGGGGACCGCCGCGGGCGCGAGGCCGCCACGCCCGGTGGAGGCGCGCCCCCAGCCGGCGTAGTCGACGCCCCACTCCGCGAGGAAGGCGGCGACGTCGGGGTGCGCCTCGCCGCGCTGCGCGGGCTCGGTGAGGAACTCGGCCACGTCGAAGCCGATGCCACCCGCGCCGATGATCGCGACGCGCGCGCCGACGGACGCGCCGCGTGAGAGGACGTCGACATAGGAGAGGACCTTGGGATGGTCGCTGCCTGGAAATGACACACGGCGCGGGTTGACGCCGGTCGCGAGCACGACGGCGTCGTAGCCGGAGAGGTCCGCCGCGCCGACACGCGCGCCGAGGCGCTGCTCCACGCCGGTCTGGGCGAGGCGGCCGGTGAAGTAGCGGAGGGTCTCGCTGAACTCCTCCTTGCCCGGGATCTTGCGCGCCATGTTGAATTGGCCGCCGATGGCGGTGTCGGCCTCGAACAGGGTGACGGCGTGGCCGCGTTCGGCGGCGACAGTGGCGCAGGAGAGGCCGGCGGGACCCGCGCCGACCACCGCCACCTTGAGCCTGCGGGGAGGCGCGGTGTAGACGAGTTCGGTCTCGAAGCAGGCCTGGGGATTGACGAGGCAGCTCGCCCGCTTGTTCTGGAACACGTGGTCGAGGCACGCCTGGTTGCAGGCGATGCAGGTGTTGATGTCCGCGCTGCGTCCCGCGCGCGCCTTGTTGACGAAGTCGGGGTCTGCCAGGAGCGGCCGCGCCATGCTCACCATGTCGGCGGCGCCGCCCGCGAGCACCTCTTCGGCCACCTCGGGGGTGTTGATGCGGTTGCTGGTCACCAGCGGGATGGTGATCTTGCCGGACTCCTTGAGGCGGCGCGTCACCCAGGTGAACGCGGCGCGGGGCACGAGCGTGGCGATGGTGGGGACGCGCGCCTCGTGCCAGCCGATGCCCGTGTTGAGCATGGTGGCGCCCGCGGCCTGGATGGCCTGGGCGAGCTGCACCACCTCGTCCCAGGTGCTGCCGGTGGGGACCAGATCGAGCATGGAGAGGCGGTAGATGACGATGAAGTCCTTGCCCACGGCCTCGCGGATGCGCCGCACGATCTCGACGGGGAACCGGATGCGGTTCTCGTAGGCGCCGCCCCACTCGTCGGTGCGCTTGTTCGTGTGGTTCACGATGAACTCGTTGATGAGGTAGCCCTCGCTCCCCATGACCTCGACGCCGTCGTAGCCGGCCTCGCGCGCGAGCACGGCGCACCGGACGAAGTCGTCGATGGTGCCGGAGACGCCGCGCCCGGTGAGCCCCCAAGGGGAGAACGGGGTGATGGGCGACTTGACGCGGGTGGGAGCCACCGAGAACGGATGGTAGGCGTAGCGGCCGGCGTGCAGGATCTGCAAGGCGATGCGGCCGCCCTCGGCGTGCACCGCGTCGGTCACGTTCTTGTGGCGCGCGGCCTCGCGCGAGGTGGAGAGCGTGGCCGCGAAGGGCTTGAGCTGGCCGGCGCGGTTGGGAGAGACGCCGCCGGTGACGATGAGCCCCACGCCGCCGCGCGCGCGTGCCGCGAAGTAGGCGGCGAGCTTGGGGAACTTGCCGCGCTCCTCCTCGAGGCCCACGTGCATGGAGCCCATGAGCACGCGGTTGGGCAGCGTGGTGAAGCCGAGATCGAGCGGGGCCAGGAGGTGGGGGTAGGTCGCCATGGGCGAGAGGCTATTCCGCCGGGGCACCCGCGTGCCCGCGTGCGCCCGCTTTGCGTTGCCACGGGCAACCCGGCGAGGGCGCGCGGGCCCGGTGACTTGCCCCCGAGACCGATCCGATCGGCGCCGTGACGCGTATCCCCCTTGAACCCGCCGGATGGAATGGTATGGTCGGCCCGCGTGACGTTCTCCACTCCTGGCCACTCGGGCTCCCCGAGGGACGACTCCCCGAGCGACGCGGCCCTCGTGACGGCGCTGGCCAACGGCGACCGCGCGGCGCTGGGGGAGCTGTATGACCGCTACTCCTCCCTGCTGTTGGCCGTAGGCGTGCAACGCCTGGGCGACCGTCGGGACGCCGAGGAAGTGCTCCACGACGTGTTCGTGGAGGCGTGGCGCAGCGCCGATTCGTATGACGAGTCCCGCGGCACCGTGCGCGCCTGGCTCGTCACGCGCATGCACTCGCGCGCGCTCGATCGCCGGCGTGCCCCCGCGTGGTCGCGCCGCGCCCCCTACGATGAGGCCCGCGCGGAGCGGATCAGCATCGATGACGATCCTTCGCTCGTGATCGATCGGGGCCGGGTGCAGGCCGCGCTCGACGCGCTGCCGGACGAGCAGCGCCAGGTGGTCGAGCTCTCGTATTACTCGGGGCTCTCTTCGTCCGAGATTGCCGAACGGGCCGCCGTTCCGGTGGGTACGGTGAAGTCTCGCACGGCCGCGGCGCTCGGAAAGCTCCGGTCCGGGCTGCTCGGAGGCCGCCGTTGACGCCCAGCGCCGCCCACACCCACGTGATCGAGCTCCTGCCCGACTGGATGAACGCCGCGCTCGACGAGCGGGAGGCGCGGGAGGTGTCCGCGCACCTCGACGCGTGCCCGGACTGCAACACCGTGTTCGCCAGCTACCAGGAGATCCTGGGTGCCCTCGCGCTCACGCTCGCCCCGGTGCACCCCGATCCGTCGGTGCGCGCGCGGCTGGTCCAGACCATCGCCGGCGGTCGGCTGCACCGCTTCGCCGGGCAGGTGTCCGCGCTGTTCGCCATCGATGACGGGCGCGCCCGCGCCGCGCTCGACCAGATCGACCAGGCCGAGGGGTGGGAGCCCGCGCCGCTGCCGGGCGTCTGGCAACGGATCGTGGAGGGTGCGCCCCCGGGGCACATGATGGGCTTCATCCGCATCCCCACGGGCGTGTCCGTGCCCTGGCACGAGCACCTGGGCGAGGAGCGCACGCTGGTCCTCCAGGGGCGCCTCGTGGACGATGGCGGGCGCATCTACCGCCCGGGGGACGAGATGCCCGCGGCCCTCGGCTCCCGGCACACGTTCGTGGCGGACGGCCCGGTCGACCTGGTGTGCGGCCTGTTCCTGCAGGGCGGGTACACGCTCCTCGACTGACAGCGCCGGATGTCCTCGCCGATCCCCGGCGGCCCGCTTAGCGAGTGCGTCCCCTCGGATACGCGCATGGCCTGGACCCTCGACAACCTCCCCGATCTCTCCGACCGCACGCTCGTGATCACGGGCGCGAACAGCGGGCTCGGCTGGGAAACCACGCGGATGCTCGCCGTTCGCGGCGCGCGCGTGGTGATGGCCTGCCGCAACCAGGAGAAGGCCAGAGAAGCGATGGGGCGGATCCAGGCGTTGCTGCCGACCGCTCGTCTTGAGCTCGCGACGCTCGATCTCGGCAGCCTGCGCTCCATCCGGGCGTGCGCGAAGGATCTGAAGGCGCGCTTCCCGGCGATCGACGTGCTGGTCAACAACGCCGGGATCATGGCCATCCCGCGCGCGCTGACGGAGGATGGCTTCGAGGTGCAGATCGGCACCAACCACCTCGGTCACTTCGCGCTGACCGGCCTGCTCTTCGACGCGCTCCAGCGCGGCAGGGCCCCCCGCGTGGTCAACGTGTCGAGCCTCGTGCACACCATGGGCACCCTGCGGTTCGACGACCTGATGGGCGAGCGCAGCTACCAGAAGTGGATGGCGTACGCGCAGAGCAAGCTCGCCAACCTGTTGTTCACCTACGAGTTGCAGCGGCGGCTCGAGGCGCGCGGCGTCGGGATGGTGTCGGCCGCCGCCCACCCCGGCTACTCCAGCACAAACCTGGCGGCCGTGGGCCCGCAGCAGGAAAAGTCCGCGTTCGGCGCGGCGTTCATGAGCATGGGTGACACGATGTTCGCCCAATCCGCCGAGCGCGGCGCGCTCCCGAGCCTGTACGCGGCGGCGGCGCCCGACGTAGCCAGCGGGGACTATTACGGCCCCGACGGATTGTTCGAGGTGTGGGGGCGCGGCCCCAAGAAGGTGTCGGGCAACGCCGCGTCACGCGACCCCGTCACGGGGGCGAAGCTGTGGGAGGTCTCCGAGGCGCTGACATCCGTGAGTTGGTTGTCGTAGCGGGACCGTAGCGCGGCGACCCCCAGCTACCCCAAGAGGACCTTGACCTGCCCCGGCTGCCCGGCGAGGGCCAACGCCTCGACGCCGCGGCCCAACGGAAGGCGCGCCGATATGAGCGGCGTGGGGTCGACCAACCCGGCCGCGAGCAGGCGGAGCGCCGGCTCGAAGGGCCCGCAGCGCGAGCCGACGACGGTGATCTCGTCGATGACCCACCGGTTGGGCTCGATGCGCCCCAAGTCGTGCACGGTGGTCTTGAGGACGAGCGTGCCGCCGGGCCGGACGAGCGAGGTGGCGAGGGCCAGCCCGTCGGGGTTGCCGGTGCAATCCACGACGACATCGGCGCCCGCGAGGGTGGCCGCCTGGGAGAGCGGCACGGCGCGGATGGCGGGGGGCAGGAGCGCGAGCGTCACGGGGTTGCGCCCGACGGCCGCGACCTCGGCTCCCGAGAGCGCCAGGACGCGCGCGCAGAGCTGACCGAGGCGGCCGGTGCCGAGCACGACCACGCGATGCGACGGGCGGACGTGGAGCTGCTCGAGGATCTGGCAGGCGGCGGCCAGCGGCTCGACGAACACGGCGGCCTCGTCGGGAACACCGTCGGGGACGAGGTGGAGGTTGGCCGTCGGGAGGGAGAGGTGCTCAGCGAACGCGCCGTCCCGCCCGAGGATGCCGAGGACGGTGCGCTGGGGGCAGTGGGTGGGGCGCCCCGCGAGGCAGGTCGGGCAGGCGCCGCACGGGCAGTTGATGTCCCCGACCACCCGCTTTCCCACCCACGCGGCGTCGGGAGCGGCCTCGACCTCGCCCACCCACTCGTGCCCGAGCGTGCCGTGAAACCCCATGTAGCCCTTCACCAGCTCCAGGTCGGTGGCGCACACCCCCGCGAGCCGCACGCGCACGCGGGCCTCGCCCGGGCGGATGGACAGGGGCTTGTCGATCATGGCCGGGCCTGTCGGGCCGAGGTGGAGCGCGCGCATGGGGCGGGGTATCCCGGCATCAGCTACGATGGCGGCGATGCGTCGTCTCGCCTGTCTCGCCCCGCTCCTCTTCAGCGTCGTCAGCGGCCTGGCCTCGTGCACGGTCGCCAGCGTCGACACGGTCGTATCGGGTGAAGGGATCGCGTCCCCCAAGTCGCTCGACGTGGACAGCGTTCCCGACGGGTGCGCCGCGGAGGAGGACGGCGACCACACCTTCCTGTTCTGCACGCCCCGCGTGACCTGGGCGGACGCGCAGGCCGCGTGCGCCTCGGCCGGCTACCACCTCGCGGACGTGGAGAGCGCGTCGGAGGGCGCGTGGATCTGGGCGGGGGCAGAGCCGCTCGACCCGAGCTCGGGGTGGTGGCACGGAGGGAACGACCGGGCGACCGAGGGCGCGTGGGCGTGGGACGGCGGCGCCACCTCCACGTACACGGATTGGCGCGCGGCCGAGCCGAACGATTTTGGTGGCAACGAGGACTGTGCGCTGTTCGCGGATGACGGCTCCGCGGCATGGAACGACAAGGCCTGCACCACGACGCTCCCCTACGTTTGCGAGGCCGGGTGTGTCTGGTCGAGCTGGTACGACGACGCCGATGGGGACGGATTCGGGGACGCGGCGACGCTGGCCCGGTCGTGTGACGCCCCGGGGGGAGCAGTGGCGGACGCGACGGATTGCGACGACGCGGATCCGGGGGTGGCGCCCGACGGGGCGGAGGTGTGTGGGGGGAGCGACGAGGATTGTGACGGCCTCGAGGGCGACGCCGACCCGAGCGTTCGCGCGGCGTCCTTCACGAGTTGGTACGCGGACGCGGACGGAGACGGCGCGGGGGCCGGGGCGGCGACAGCGTCGTGCACGGCGCCCACCGGATTCGTGTCGAATTCGGCCGACTGTGACGACGAGGACGCCAGCATCGTGCCCGGCGCCCCGGACCGCCCGGCGGACGGCGTCGATCAGGACTGTGACGGCGCGGACGGCTGCACCTGGTACGCAGATGGGGACGGGGACGGCCACGGAGACGCGGCGGCGCCCTACGAGGACTGTGGCGCCCCTTCGGGGTACGCGGTCACCGGAGATGACTGTGACGACGGGGACGCCACGACGTATCCGGGCGCGCCCGAGACCTGGTACGACGGCATGGACGGGGACTGCGCGGGCGGCTCGGATGACGACGCCGATGCCGACGGGGCGGACGCCGCGGATCACGGCGGCACGGACTGTGACGATGGCGATGCGACGACCTTCCCCGGGGCGCCGGAGCGGTGCGACGCTGCCGACAACGACTGTGACGGCGCGGTGGACGAGGCCGCCGGCGCCGCCGAAGTGTGTCCCGCGGCGGTAGAGAGCTACGACGCCCACACCTACCTGTTCGTGACGACACGCACGGACTGGGTGACAGCCCAGGCGGCCTGCGCGGCCCTCGGCTATCACCTGGTCGACGTGCGCGATGCCGCCGAGGACGCCTGGATCTGGGCGCAGGCAGAGGCCGCCGATCCGGCGACCGGGTGGTGGATGGGGCTCAACGATCGGGGCACGGAGGCCGAATACGCGTGGGACGGCGGGAGCCTGTCGACCCGCACCAACTGGCGCTCGGGCGAGCCCAACGATTACGCCGGCGCCGAGGACTGTGGCGCCTGGGCCGGTGACGGCGGCGGCGGCTGGAACGACAAGAATTGTGACACCCAGCGCCTCGCCTACGTGTGTGAGGCCGGCTGCGAGCTGGCCTCCTGGTACACGGACGCCGACGGCGACGCGCACGGGGACATCACGTCATCCGTCGAGGCGTGCGCCGCGCCGGTCGGCACGGTGGCGAGCGCGGACGACTGCGACGACAGCGCCGCGGACGTGTTTCCCGGGTCGATCGAGCGGTGTGACGCCGCGAACCGGGACGAGGACTGTGACGGCGTTTCCGACGATGCGGACGACTCGGTGGATCCGGGCAGCCACGGCGCCTGGTACGCCGACGAGGACGGGGACGGGTTCGGCGATGGGTCGGTGGTCGTGGCGGCGTGTGACGGCGGAGCGGGCGCGAGCGCGGACGCGACGGACTGCGACGACAGCGACGAGAACGTATTTCCGGGCGCGCCCGAAGCGGCGAACGGTCGCGACGACGATTGTGATGGCGAGATCGAGTTCTACGATCCCGATCTCGACGGCCTCGCCAGCGAAGTGGAGGAGCGCATCGGAACCCGCTCCGACAATCCCGACAGCGATGGCGATGGCCTGTTGGACGGGGCCGAGGTGACCGACGGGATCGCCCCCGACTCGGACGGGGACGGCAACATCGACCCGCTCGACGCGGACGACGACGGGGATCGGCTCACCACCCGCGCCGAGATCGGCGACTACGACCCGGCGGACCCCGAGGACGCGCCCGACGACATCGATCTCGACGGGGTGCCGGACCACCTCGATCTCGACACGGACGACGACGGCGTGCCCGACGGCGTGGACGCCTTCATCGACACCGATCACGACGGGATCGACAACGTCGAGGATCCCGACGACGACGGCGACCTGCTCGCCACCGCGCTCGAGAACGCCGTAGAGGTGGAGGGAGCGCCCGCCGGGGACGCCGACGCCGACGGGATCGCCAACTACCTGGACAGCGACTCGGACGGTGACGGCTGCGCGGACGGCCCGCTCACGGATGGCCTCTCGGACGAGGACCGGGACGGGCGGCCGGCCTTCATCGACGCCGACGAGTGCGCGCCGCCTTCTCTCGACACGAGCGTGGACACGGCAGACACCGGGGAGCCTCCGGAAGCGGAGCCCACATGCGGCTGCGCGGGAGCCCCCACTCCCGCGCGCCTCGGTGCTGTTCTGCTCGGGTTGGCCGCGTTTCTCGGGCTCCGCCGCCGCCGTGGATGACGGTCGCTACTCCGTGCCCCTCGGGGTCGTCTTGAGCTGCTTGGCCCGGTCGGCCTGCCCCTTCACGATCGGCTGGATGGCGAGGAAGTAGGCCTTCATCTCCGGGTCCTGCGTGGACGTGAGGACGGTCTCCACCATCTTCACGGACCGTGTGCCCCCGTCGACCATCTCGACGATGTAGGCCTGGTCGAACACCGGGCCCTCGAGTGCACGCAGACGCGCCTCGTTGTCCCGATACTCCTGATAGCGGGCGGCCTCGGCGGTCTCCAGCGAGATATTCTCGTCCTTGGCCAGCTTCATGAGCTTGTCGTCCGCTTCTTTGTATTCGCGGGCGGCCTGGTCCGCGTAGGCGAGGATCCCCGCGTCCTTGGACTTGGCCTTGGCCAGCCGGGCCAGCTCCACCTGGTACTGGTGCAGCTGGTGCACATCCTGGAGCGCCTGGGCGTTCGCCTGGTTCACGTCGGCGGTGGCCTCCTGGCCGATGCCCGTCGTCGGCCTCTGAGCCGTACCAGGAGCAGTACCGGGAACCGTCCCCGGGACGGTTCCGCGCTCGGTCGGGGCGCTGCCATTCGTCCCCGGCGCCCTGTCTCCTGCCGCGCCATCCGCGGCCCGGTCCCCCACGGCGCCGTCCGTGCCCCGGGCGCCGCCGGGCTGGACGGGGACGACTCCGGGCTGATCCACGGGTGGCTCGCCCGCGGGCTGACACGCTGCGGCAAGCACCAGGGCCAGTACCCACGTCTTGGACATTCCTATCGACATCGCAACCTCCTCCTTGCCGCTCCGAATGCGACCGGCGGCACAGTGGATGCGGTATGCACCGCTCGGCGGGGCTCCGCTGGCGGCCCCCTTCCGTGTGGGGGCCGTCACACGGGGAGGAGAGATCTCCGCGCTCGTGCTTGACCGCCGCGCGCAGCATTGCCACGCGGCCGGGCGCGCGTCTCCGCGCCCTCAGACGTCTTCGAGGCGGTCGACCCGGCGGAGCTTGGGTGACAACCAGCTCGCCACCGCCACGACCAGCAAGGTGCCACACCCCCCGAGCAGCACCGCGCGCCGCGCCCCGAGCCAGTGGGCCGTCACCCCGGACTCGAGCTCTCCGATCTCGTTCGACACGCCGATGAAGAGGAAGTTCACCGCGCTCACGCGGCCGCGCTTGTCGTCGGGAGTGGCGATCTGCACGATCGTCTGGCGGATGACGACGCTCATCTCGTCGCTCGCGCCCACCAGGACGAGCGCGGCCACGGACACCCAGAACGAGGTGGAGGCCCCGAACGCGAGCGTGGCGAGCCCGAACACGGCCACGCTGGTGAAGAGCTTCACGCCGGCCCCGCCGCGGATGGGGCGGAAGGCGAGGCGGATGGCCATGGCGGCGGCGCCCACGGCGGGGGCGGCGCGGAGGATCCCGAGCCCGGCGGGCCCCACCGCGAGGATGTCCTTGGCGAAGATGGGGAGGAGCGCGACGGCGCCGCCGAGGAGCACCGCGAAGAGATCCAGGGAGATGGCGCCGAGGATGATCGGGCGGTCGCGGATGTAGCGCACGCCCTCGAAGACCTGGGACCACGACGGCCGCTCCCGCGAGAGCGCGGCCTCCCGCGGGCGCACCGTGGTGAGCACAGCGGCCGCCGCGAGCACGAGCACCATCGCGACGAGGTACACGCCGCGCGCGCCCCCGGTGATCGCGTAGACCGCGCCGCCAATCGCCGGCCCCGCGATGGCCGAGAGCTGGAACAGCGAGGAGCTCCAGGTGACCGCGTTGGGGAAGTGCTCGCGGGGGACGAGCTGGGGCAGGAGCGCCTGGTGCGCCGGCGCGGAGAACGAGCGGGCGACGGCGAGCAGGAGGAGCGTGCCGTAGATGGGCCACACCGACGTGACGCCGACGGTCGCGAACGTCGCGAGGAGTCCGGCCGTGATGGCGTAGCCGAGCAGCGTTGCCATCACGATGATGCGGCGATCGAAGCGGTCGACCACCGCGCCGGTGAGGGGCCACAGCAGCATCGCCGGGATGAATTGGACGAGGCCGACCATCCCCAAATCGAGCGGGCGGTTGGTCAGGTCGTAGACCTGCCACCCTACCGCCACGGCCTGCATCTGGAGGCCCAGGATCCCGAGCACCCGCACCACCTGGAAGCGGCGGAAGGCGGGGCTCTGGAAGGCGATGTTGGCGGTGAGGGCGGGGGTCATTGCTCTACGTGATGTCGACCATCACCCGCTGCAGCACGATCACCTGCTTGTCGCGGACCAGCCGCACCTCGATGGCGCCGCGGCCCGCGATACCCTTCACGCCCGGGGTGAACGTGTGGGTCACCGTGCGTTGGGCCCCGGGGGCGAGCCGGGTGTCGGCCGTGGTCTTGTACGGCGGCGTTGGATCCACCGTGCGCGCGAGGACCGTGGAGAACGCGGGGGCGAGCTCCTTGTTCGCGGCGTCCAAGAGCACCACGTCGACGCGGTACTGCTTGAACGGATTTCCGGTGGGGAACGCGTGGCCGGCGCCCGTGTTCTGGAGCGTGAGCCCCACGACCACCGGCTGACCGCGCACCAGGCCGGCCTTCGGCAGCGACAGGAGCGCGGACACGGCGCGGCGGGGATCGGCGCCGAGCGCGTGGGAGGGGAGCGTGCCGTCCGTGCCGGCGATGGTGGCGCCGGCCGTGGGCGCCATGTGACAGTCCTGGCACGACACGTCCGCCTTGGAGTAGGCCGATGCCTTCCACTCGCCGTAGGTGTCATAGAACGGGCGGTCTCCCTCCGGCCAGGAGAGCTGGTGACACGTCGCGCACATGGCGGGATCGGACAGCTCCGCGCTCACCGCGACCGGGTGGGGCGCGTTGGGCGAGGCGCGGGTGCCGACCACGGTGTCACCGCGGACGTGACAGGCCGCGCAGGTGACACCCTCCCCGCGCAGGGTCAGATCGAAGGAGGGGTTGGCCTCGAGGCGGGGGCGCGACAGATCGCCGTCGATGTACCCCGCCGCGAGCTTGTCCTGTTGGTTCGAGAGCGGGAGGTGGCAACTGACACACGCGGTGGAGTTGCCCGCGCTCGCGAGCGCCGCTTGGAAGATCTCGTCGGACCATGCCTTCGCATGCGCAGAGCCGGACCACGTGTCGTGCGCGGCCCAGTGACACGCATTGCACCCTTGCGCGGAGAGCGACGCGAGGCCGTTCGGGAGGGCCGCGATGGTCACGGGGAGGCCGCCGGCGAAGAGCGGGGGGGCTACGGGGGCGGGCGGCGCCGGAGGCACGGCGGACGCGGGGGCCACGACCGGGGGCGGCGGCGGCGATTCCACGCCTTTGCGGCCCCGCGCGAGCGCGATCCCGATGGCGGCGACGGGGAGGCAAGCGACGACGACGAGGCGGGTAACGCGCATGGGGGGCGAGCTTATGGGGGAGCGGTCGGTCTGTCGAACGGGTCCGGCGGGGGCGTTGCGGGGGCAGCGCCCCCGCCCCAAGAACTACCCATCCCAGGATGAACCACCCTTCCCGAAAACCAAATCAGAAGTTGATCACCGCGCTGTCGTCCTTCATCACCTTGTCCGGCACCACCACGCGACCGCCAGGCGGTCCGTACAACGCGAGATACGTGACGTAGTACCCCGTGACCTTCTTCACGTAGTCGCGTGTCTCCGGGTAGGGGATCTGCTCGACGTAGTCGTCCACCCGGATGTTGGGACCCCACGGCCGCAGCCACGAGGAGACGTTGTGGGGGCCGCCGTTGTAGGAGGCGACCGCCAGGGGGAAGGCGCCGCCGAACCGATCGAGCAGGCGCGAGAGGTACCAGACGCCGTAGCGCACGTTGGTCGAGGGGTCCTCGAGCTGCTCGGGGGAGTAGTGGGGATCTCCCATGAGGGCGGCGACGCGGGCGCCGGTGCGCGGCATCACTTGCATCAGGCCGATCGCGCCGACTGGGGAGAGCGCCCATTGGCGGTACACGCTCTCCTGCCGCATGAGGCCCATGGCGAGCAGCGGATCGACCCCGTAGCGCTCCCCGTGCCGATACAACGCGTCGACCTGGGCGGTGGGGAAGGCGTATCGGAGCGCCTGGATCCGCTGGTCCTCGTTCGAGGCGAGCTTGGAGGCGCCCCACGAGAACCGGGCGGCGTGGTGATCGTCGCGCGTGAAGAGGAAGATGTTCCGCCACTCCGAGATCGTGAACGACACACGGTGGAGCGCGACCGAGCGCGGGTCCGACTGGCCCTGGGCGGCCTCGATCTCGTCGTACCTGCGCGCCATGAGCGGCGCCGAGTGCCGGTACACACCGGCGCGCGCGAGATCGGCGGCGGCCGCGGCCCAGGGCAGCGCGGCGGCCTGATCCTCGGCCAGCTCGGCCAGGAGCTTGTCCGCGGCGACCGGATCGTAGAGGAAGCTCGGGCGGTAGGCGTCAGGACGCGCCTCGTACCGAGGGGTGCTCTCCGCCGGGGTGGCCGCCATGCTCGCAGCCGAGGCGCCGGCCACACCGTTGGCCGCCGGTGCGTTCCAGGCGAGCGCCGACCAATCGACGGCGCGGGTGCGATCCGCCGGGGGCGCGTGAGACGCGAGCACCGCGACGGGTACGCCGCCGGTGGCGACCCGCTTCAAGGGTGGGAGGGTGGGGGAGGGGGGCCCGGGCCAGCGCCCGTCGCGGGCGGTCCACCTCTCGGCGCCCCCGACCGCGAGGCCGGCTCCGAGGCCGCTGCCTCCCAGACCGCTGCCTCCGAGACCCCGAGTGAGCGCCGCGTACCAGCTCATCGGCTCGCGCGCGCGGATCCCCTCCCGCTCGGCCTCGGCTTCGGCGGTACGCCCCAACGCGTCGAGCGTGCGGGCCCGGTAGTAGCGGGCCGCCATCGCGTCATCGGCGCCGCTCGAGACGATGCCGTCGAGGCGCACGAGCGCATCGTCGAACGTGCCCGCGCGGAAGGCGGCGTAAGCGGCGAGCCACTTCGCCTCTTTTCCGAAGGCCCCGCCGGTCTTGCCGAGCTCGGTGAAGGACCCCACGGCGTCGGTGTACCGCCCCGCGAGGAGCTGGCCCCGCGCGACCTCGGTGCGGACCGAGCGAAAGTGGCTGCTTCCGCCGTGGGTCTTCTGGCCGGCCTGGAGCTGATCGACCGCCGCCGCCCACTGGCCGCCGCGCGCGAGCGCACGGTAGCGCTGCCACGCTGTCTCGGCGTCGGGCTTCTTCGCGTATTGCTCCGCGAGCTGGGCCGCGACGATGTCGTACTGCTTCGTGCTCCAGGCGAAGCGCTCCTGTTGGGACTCCACCCAGCCGGCGAGCTGCGGATCGTCCGAGGCGCGAGCGGCCAGGGACTGGAACTTCTCCCAGGCCTCGGTCTCGTAGCCGCAGCGCTTCCGCTCCGAGGCAAAACGGCACTCGGTGGCGACGGTGTCGGGGAGGGCGGTGACCAGGCCGTCCGCCGCGAGCGCGTCGAGCCGCGCCTGCGCGGTCTCTCCGGTGGAGTGGTAGGTGTGGTCGAGCACGAGGCTCTGGAGCATCGGGATGCCCTGCGCGGGGCTCCCGTTGGTGACCGCGAGCGCGATGCCGAGGCGGAGCGTCTCCGCGCGCGGGGTGTCGGGATGGAGCTCGAGGTAGGTGTTGTACGCCGCGATGGCGGGGCCGCGCTCGCCGGCGGCCACCCAGGCGTCTCCGATGAGGACCAGGCACTCGTCGGCGTGCTCGCCGTCGGGCCAGGCGGTGCGGTAGGCCTGGCACTCGCGGGCGGCAACGCTGTGGCGCCCGCGAAGATGGTCGGCGTAGGCCTCGTACCAGGCGCCCCACGGCGCGACGGGCGTGCCGCTCGCGCGCACCTTGGAGAACAGGCCGCTGGCGAGGTTGGGCTCGTCCAGATCGAGCCAGGTGAGGCCGAGCGCGAGCTGCACGGCCGCGCGGGTGCGGGCGGTGCCGCCTTTCTGGGCGAGCCAGGACTCGTAGTGCCAGGCGGCTGCCCGGTTGTCGCCCTGGGTGCGGCGATCGATCGCTGCGCGCAGAGGGTCGGCCAGCGCCGGCGCTACACGCCCGGGCGGGACCGGCGGCGCCGAGGGGAGCACGGTTCCAGGGCTCGGGATCCCCGGATCCGCCATGCCTGGCGAAGCCCAGAGCGCGAGCCCCAGCAGGCTAACGACGAAGCTCATCCTCACGGACCCCGAGAGTGAAGGTGCCGTCCTCCGTCCACAACGTGTAGACCGCGCCCGGGCCCGCCTCCTGCACCCAGAAGCGGCCGCCGTCGAGGCGCTCGACCTGCTGCCCGACCACGAACCGGCAGCCCTCGGGGGACGCGGGCACCATGATGGGCTCGCTGTGCTCGATCCACTCGGCGTACCCGCCGCGCAGGCGCCGGGCGAGGTGCCAGCCCTGCTCGCGGAGCCACTCGGCGAGCACCGACCCGTCGTCACTGCCGACCTGATCGTACACGGTGACGCGCATCTCCTTCGCCGGGAGCAGATCGAGGCGCTGCTTGATCTGGTCCGCCGGGAGCAGCCGGGCGCCCTGGATCAGGCCCGCGCCGCACTCGTTGGGGTGCCGGATGTCGATCAGGTAGGGCGAGACGTTGCTGATGACCTGCGAGGCGAGCCAGGTGCGGCCGATGTCCTCGCGGTGCTTCGGCCCCGGGGTGTCCCCCGAACCGTCCACCACCTTGGGGATCAGGTTGGGATCGAACGCCGCGGGAGAGGCATCGCCGCGCTGGTGATCCACGGGGCGGGCGCTGGCGTCGAACTCCATCCCGAAAAACTTCAGCGCGGCCTTCTTGACCCCGCTCTTGATGCGGTCGCGGATCATCGTGCTCCCCTCGTCGTTCGGCTATGCGGACTGACCGTTAGCCCGCCGCGTGCGCTCCGTGTAGGCCGCGAGCGCGGTCACCCCCTCGTCGGGGAAGCTCTCGAGCGCGATGGCGACGCGGTGCGTGGCCGCCACGAACTCGTCGCGCTCATCGATGGGGACGGGCGAGATGCGGACGACGCGCGCGCCGCCCCGCCACCGGCCGGGCTCGCCGGGGATGCCGAGCTCGAACAGCAGCACGTCGCCGTCGGCGCAGATCGCGATGTCGTCGAACGCGATGCCGGACGGGCTGAAGTTCATCGTCGGGTCCGGTACGCGCTCGGGGCCCCGCGCGGGGCCCCCGGCCATCCACGCGGCTACGTCGGCCGCGCCGCCGGGAGCGCGGTGGTAGCGGAAGACCAGCGTGCCGTGGGCGCGGGGCGCCCGACGATGCTCGACGACGGGGCGCGCGCTCTGCATGGAGGCTCCAGCGGAGGCAAGGCTAGCAGACGACGGGTTCAATCGCAATGCGCACCAGCTGTCCTCCTGCTGACCCCGGGCCGTGGTCGAGCCGCGGGCCTGCACGCGCTCTGCACGAACGTGCCCCGGCGCCGCCATGAGGGCGCCGCGGGCCGCGCACCCCCGCCGCCTACGTTGCCGACGAACCCGAGGTCTCCATGCACCCCATCCTCCGTCTGCTCGGCATCTTCGTCGTCTTCTTCACCACCACGGCCGCGTGGATCGTGCTCGGCGGCGTGGTCACCTCCCGCACGCACGAGCAGACCTTCGCGCTCGACGGGCGCGTGTCGGACCTGTGGGGCAACCCGCAGACGCAGGACGCGCCCTCGTTCGCCGAGGAGTGGGTCATCGACGTTCCGGCCACGGAGAGCGTGACCGACCCGCGCACGGGCCTCGTGTCGCTCGTCCAGAAGGTCAACCGGGTGCCCCAGTCCAGGAAGGTCGATCCCTCTCGGACGCGGGTCGACGTCGATCTCCACCTCGACCAGCGCCGGAAGGGGCTCCTCTGGTACCCGCTCTACGACGTCACGTTCGCGGGCGGATGGGTCTACACGCACGCCGGCCCGGCGCGCGATCTCCGCATCAGCTTCCGGTTTCCCGACGCTCAGGGGCTCTACGACGACTTCCGCTTCGTGGTCGACGGGGTGGACCGCGCCTCGGAGATCCGGCCGGAGAGCGGCGGCCTCTCGTGCGTGCTACCGGTGACGACGGGGCAGGCGGTCACGCTCGACATCGCCTACAAGAGCCGCGGCATGCGCGAGTGGACCTACCGCCCGACGGACGGCGTCGGCCGCGTCGACGACTTCGCCCTGCTCATGCACACCGACTTCGCCAAGATCGACTACCCGCGCCTGACGACGTCTCCCCGGGTCCGGACGGCTACGGGCGGGGGCTGGGATCTGGAGTGGACCTACGAGAGCCTCGTCAGCGGCTACGGGATCGGCATGGTGATGCCCGAGCGCGTCCAGCCCGGCGAGCTCGCCGCGGACCTCTCCTTCTCCGCGCCGTTCTCGCTCGCGCTCTTCTTCCTCTGGATCTACGCGCTGGGCCTGTTGCGGGGCGTCGAGATCCACCCGATCAACTACGTCTTCCTCGCGGCCGCCTTCTTCGCGTTCGATCTGTTGTTCGCCTACACCGCGGATCACCTGCCGGTCGAGGCCGCCTTCGCCCTCGCCAGCGTCGTGAGCGTGGGCCTCGTCGTCTCCTACCTGCGCCTCGCGGTCGGCGCGCGGTTCGCGTTCGTCGAGGCGGGGCTGGCCCAGGTGCTCTACCAGGTGGGCTTCGCGCTCGCGCACTTCTGGGACGGGCTCACCGGGCTGACGATCACCGTGCTCGGCGTCGTGACGCTGTTCGCGCTCATGCAGCTCACGGGGCGGATCCGCTGGAGCGAGGCGCTCAAGCAGCGGCCGAGGGCTACCGCCTAGCGTCGCGGAGCGCGCGAGCCTGGCAGGGAGCCCGCCCTCACTCCCCGAGGAGCACGTACACCGCGCCGCCGCCCACCGCCTCGCCGTCCGAGCCGGTCGCGCCGAGGAGCAGGTCGTCGCTGCCGTCGTCGTCCGCGTCCCCGCCCGCCGCGAGGCCCGCGCCGAGGTAGTCTCCGGCGTTCGCGCCGAGGAACACGGCGGAGGCGTTCGCGGTGGTCCACGCGCCGGAGGCCGCGGCGGCGGGCTCGAAGCGGTAGACCGCGCCGGCGTCGGTGCCCGAGGCGTCGTCCCCAGGGGCACCCACGTAGATCTCGTCGGCGCCGTCTCCGTCGAGATCCGAGGCGTACGCGCCGCTCGCGCCGAACGATCCGGCGGTGCCGCTGATGATCACGTCCGCCGTCGAGACGCTCGCGGTCCCGCTCAGCGAGCCGGCGTCCCAGAACAGCCACGCGTTCCCCGTGACGTCGTTGTTCAGGACGAGGTCGAGCGCGCCGTCGCCGTCGTGATCGCCGGGAGCAGAGAGCGCGTCGCTCCCCAGGTATTGCGAGCTGGTGGTGCCGAGGAGCTGGGCGCTCATCGCGTCTTCCGCGCGGTCACCCCAGGCGAGGGTCGTGTTGCCGTTGAACACGTACATGCCGCCAGCGTTGTTGGCGCCGTCGTCCAGGCCGTAGGCCCCCGCCACGATGTCGCCGTAGCCGTCCCCGTCGAGGTCGGCGACGAGGAGCGTGGAGCCGAGGTAGTCGTAGTCGTCCCCGCCGGCGATCTGATCGTCGGCGTCGCCCAGGTCGTAGGCCTCGGAATATTCGCCACCAAAGATCGCGACGTTCCCCGCGACGTTGTCGGTGTAGGGGTACTCGTCCATGACGTAATTGTCCGTCGGGCAGCCCGTCACCACCTCGGGGGTGCCATCTCCGTCGATGTCCCCGGAGACCGCCCAGGTCAACGTGTCGTTGCTGGAGTCGCCCTCGAACCGCGCGGTGTAGGTCGTACCGGTCGAGATGGAGCCCGACAGCTCGCTCCCGCCGCCTTCGAGCAGCCAGGCGCGGCCCTCGTAGTAGCTGTAGCTCGACCCGGCGATCAGCAGATCCGCGGTGCCATCCTCCGTCAGGTCGCGCATGGGGCCGACGAGGTTGCCGAGGATGTAGTACCCGGACGAGCCGGTGACCTCGGCGGTGTCGTAGTCGCGCACGCTGCCGCTCGCGGTCGCGCCCGTGGAGCCGCTCACGACCCACGCGTAGCCGTAGCTGCTCGAGTCGCTCGCGAGCACCAGGTCGTCTCCGCCGTCATCGAGGAGATCCCCGCCGAGGGAGAGGTTGCCGGCGCCGCCGAGGCCGAGCGAGGAGACGGGGCCGTACAGTGTGCCGCTGACGATGTCTTCGACGGCGATGTCATCGATCACGCCGTCGCAGTCATTGTCCGCGCCGTCGAGCGTCTCGGTGACGGGGCCCGTGACCGAGGCGTCCGTGTCGTCGCAGTCGGCGGAGTAGTCCACGCCGTCGCGGTCCTGGTCGTAGTCGCTGTCGCCCGCGCAGTCGGAGTCGAGGCCGTCGTACCAGGCGTCACGCGCCCCCGGGTAGATGCTGGCGTCGAGGTCGGCGCAGTCCTCGGGGGAGGGGATCCCGTCGGCGTCCTGGTCGAAGTCGTCGTCGCCGGCGCAGTCGGAGTCGATGCCGTCGTACCAGGTCTCCTCCGCGTCGGGGTTGACGGCGGGATCGGTGTCGTCACAATCGACCCCGATCGCGTATCCGTCGGCGTCCTGGTCGAAGTCGTCGTTCCCCGCGCAGTCGGAGTCGCTGCCGTCGTACCAGGCGTCCTCCGCCCCCGGGAAGCTGGTGGCGTCCGCGTCGTCGCAGTCTTCGGTGAAGATCGATCCGTCGCCGTCGCGGTCGTAGTCGTCGCCGCCGGCGCAGTCCTGGTCGATGCCGTCGTACCAGACCTCGGTCGCGCCGGGATAGGCGGCGGCGTTCGCGTCGTCACAGTCGAGCCCGCCCGAGGCCTCGCTCCCCACCCCGTCCGCGTCCGCGTCGATCTCGGCGCTGCCCCGGAGGGGGACGACGATCCGCGCGTCCCCGCCGGCGTCCGTGACGACGAGCTCGGCGGTGAAGGCGCCGAAGTCGACGGGCGTGAAGGTGAGCGCGAGGTCTGCGCTCTCCCCGGGCGCGGGCGAGGCGGCGGGCAGCACGACGGTGAACGAGGGGTCACCCTCGACCGCCGCGGCAAGCTCGACGGCGACGACTCCCACGTTGAGGACGGAGATGGTGCCGACCCCGGCCTGGCCGATGAACACCACGCCGAAGTCGAGCGAGCCGGGGCTCAGGGAGAGCGCTCCGTCGATCACGGTGTCGGTGTCGGTGTCGGTGTCGGTGTCGGTGTCCGTATCGGTTTCGGTGTCACCCGTGTCGGCGCCGAACTTGCCCGTCTCTTCGAGCACGATGGTGGCGGGGCCGCAGCCGATCGCGAGGAAAAGCGGCAGCGCCGCGCTCATCAACGGGTGGGTCGTACCAAGGCGCGCGAGCAGGGTGGGGTGACGCATCGAGTCCTCCGTCTGCTGCGATGCCCGCAGCGCTGCGATCGGATCTCGCTCAGGACGCGCCGGTGGCCCGCCGGTGCGCCAGGGTCACACGGATGGCGTCGAATGGCACCGATCCATCGAAGTGATCGAAGATCGGCTTCATGCGACCGTCTCCGAGCGAGTCGGCGACCGCGGTGATGCGCGCGTAGTCGGCCTCGCTCACCCACGGGGCCACGCTCGTCGGGGCCTCCTGCTCGATCCACTCCGTCAGGTACTGGAGCGTGGTGGAGCGTGCGCGCCCCACGGTGGCCGCCACGTCCTCGAGGCCGACCCCGGCCGCGAACAAGGCGAACGCCTGCTTGCGGCCTTCGGTGGGGGCGCGCTCCGGAGCGTCCGCTACGACACGAGCGACCGGACGCGAGCCAGCGCCCGATCCCGATCCGGAGCCGAGCGGCACGGCGTTCGCGGCGCACCACTCGGTGATGCACTGGAGGAAGCGGCCGCCGAACTTCTCGAGCTTGGCGCCGCCCACGCCCTTGATGGTGCCGAAGGCGTCGAGCGAGCCGGGCCGGCGGCGGGACATCTCGAGGAGGGGGGCGTCCCCGAAGACGACGTACGGAGGCACCTTGAGCTCGGTCGCGATGCCGCGTCGAAGCTGGCGGAGAGCCTCGAACAGGCGGTGCTCCTGGGGGGAGAGGTCGGACGCGACGCTCCCGTCCGCCTTGCGACGCTTCTTGTCCGACTGCGCCAGCACTTCGGGCGCGCGGGCCCGGAGCAGGTGCACGGGGACCTCCCCCTTGAGGATGGGCCCGGAGAGCGCCTCGAGCCGCAACACGGGGAACTCGCCCGCGTCGCGGGTCAGCGCGCCCAGGTCGACCAGCTGGTCGACGAAGCTCACGATGGTGTCCTTCTCGATCTCGCGCAGGAGCCCCCACGTCGAGAGCTTGTCGTGGCCGCGCTGGATGATCTTGGCCTGCGCCGAGCCCCGGAGCACGTCGGAGAGGTAGGCCGCGCCGTACGCATCGCCCCGGGCGCCGCGGAGCCGCGCGACGCAGGAGAGGATCTTCCGCGCGATGGTGGTGGAGTCCTCGACGTCCTCGAGCTCCTGGTTGCAAACGTCGCAGGCGTTGCAGCCCGTGCCGCCGTCGGGAGGCACATAGGCCTGGCCGAAGTACTCGGAGAGCGCGCGGTGCCGACAGCGCGTGCCCGAGGCGACCCGCTGCATCTGGTGGAGCAGGTCCTTCTGGGCCTGGAGGACGGCGGGCGGCACGTCCACCTCGCTCTCGGCGGAGGAGCGGTCCATCAGCTGGCCCCACCGCACCGCGTCGGAGGAGGCGTACAGGAGCACGCACTCCGACGGGAGCCCGTCGCGGCCGGCGCGGCCGGTTTCCTGCTGGTAGGCCTCGACCGACTTCGGCATCGACGCGTGGATGACGGCGCGCACATCCCCGCGGTCGATCCCCATGCCGAACGCCACGGTCGCGACGACGATCGGGAGCCGCTCGGAGAGGAAGTCGTCCTGCACGCGGGTGCGTCGGCCGGCATCGAGCCCCGCGTGGTAGGCCGCCGCCTGGAGCCCGCGGCTGTTCAGGGCCTCGGTCACGCTCTCGGTCTGCTTGCGGCTGATGCAGTAGACGATCGCGGCGTCGCCGGGGTGGCGCTTGAGGATGGCCTCGATCTGGTCCTCGCCCTGGCCGACGCGCGGCAGCACGCGGTAGCTCAGGTTCGGACGGTCGAACGTGCCGACGTGCACGGCGGGATCGACCATGCGGAGCTGGAGGACGATGTCCTCGCGCACGCGCGGCGTCGCGGTGGCCGTGTAGGCGTGCATCGGGATGCCCGGCAGGACCTCGCGCACCTCTGCGATGCGACGATATTCGGGGCGGAAGTCGTGCCCCCACTGGCTGATGCAGTGCGCCTCGTCGATCGCGACGGCGGCGACGGCGCGCTCGGGATGGTTGCGCCCCAGGCCGCCGAGCCAGGGGAGGAAGCCGTCGGAGAGCAGACGCTCGGGCGAGACGAAGAGGAGCTTGATGCGGCCCTGCTCGACGCCCCGGCGCGCCTCGGCGGCCTCGTCGGAGGGGACGGCGCCGTGAAGCGCGGCGGCGGGGTACCCGGCGAGCCGCAGCCCATCCACCTGGTCCTTCATCAGCGCGATGAGCGGGGAGACCACCACGCAGAGCGCCGCTTCGCCCGGCGCACGCAGGAGCGGGGGGAGCTGGTAGCAGAGCGACTTGCCGCCGCCGGTGGGCAGCACCACGAGCGAGTCACGATGCGCGAGCGCGGCG
>JAUXQH010000114.1 GCA_030685065.1 Pseudomonadota bacterium
CGAGAACGGGTCGTCGGGGCCTACAAGCGCGGGGAGGGCACCCAGGTGGAGGTGGCGTCTCGGTTCGGCATTGGGGAGGCCACCGTTCGTCGATGGCTTCGTCGAGAGGAGGCGGGCGCCCTGGCGTTCGATGACTCCTACCACCATGGCCCCACCCGGAAGATCGAAGTGGCGAGCATGGCGGTGCTTGAGGAGCTGGTTTCACTCCACCCGGACGCTACCAACGCCGAACTCGCCGAGCTGATGGAAGCCCGGACGGGCCTCGCGGTCAGCGCATCGACGATCAGCCGCGCGATGGGTCTGCTGGGCTGGACTCGAAAAAAAAGTGCCTCGTCGCCAGCGAAGCCGATGCCGCGCATATCCGCGATCTTCGTGCGAGCTGGACTGCCTGGCAGCCAGAGGTAGTCCCGGCTCGCCTCGTGTTTCTGGACGAGTCGGGGTCCACGATCTCGATGACCCGCACCCATGCGCGGGCCCCCAGAGGCAAGCGCACGTCCGAGGCGGTGCCACGGAACCGGGGAAGCGTGACCACGATCATTGCTGCCCTCACCGTCGACGGCCTGCAGGCGGCGATGACCATCGAGGGGGGCACCGACGCGGAGGTCTTCGTGACCTATATCGAGAAGGTTCTCATCCCGACGTTGTGCATCGGGGATCTCGTCGTCATGGACAATGCCGCAGCGCACAAGGACATCCGCGTGAAGATGCTCCTGGCCACCGTGGGGGCGACGCCGCTCTACGTTCCGCCCTACTCGCCCGACCTGAACCCGATCGAACTCGCGTGGTCAAAGCTAAAGACTTTCCTGCGCAGAACGAGGGCGCGCACGGTGGAAGCCCTCAATGACGCGATCGCCGCGGGCATGCGACTGATCACAAGCGAGGACGCATCCGGATGGATTCGCCACTGTGGGTACACCGGTCATGCCACCTGAGCACGGCAATGAGAGCCTCCCTGCGTGGCATGAGCCGCGTCGCGTTCCTGCTCGGCGTCGCGGTCCTCGCGGCGCTCGCGGCGGCCGCCACCGCCGCGCTGCTGGTGAACGTCCAGGAGCGGAAGCAGGAGGCGCGCAGCCCCTTCTTTCGGGTCGTCGAGCTCACCGACGAGACCCAGGACCCCGCGGTCTGGGGAAAGAACTTCCCCCTCCAGTACGATGCCTACAAGCGCACGGTCGACCAGGTCCGCACGCGCTACGGAGGCAGCGAGGCCGTCCCCCGTACGCCCACGAACGCGGACCCGCGCTCGGTCGTTGCCCAATCCCGCCTCGAGGAGGATCCCCGCCTCCGGACGATGTGGGCCGGATACGCGTTCGCGGTGGACTTCCGCGAGGAGCGCGGCCACGCGTACATGCTCGACGACCAGACCTTCACCGAGCGGCAGCAGGTCTCGGCGCAGCCCGGCACCTGCATCCACTGCCACGCGTCCGTCTACGTGCCCTACAAGAAGGCCGGGGGCGGCGATCTCATCAAGGGCTTCGAGGTCATGAACCAGATGCCCTACGCGGAGGCGCGCACCCACGTGACCTACCCCGTCGCCTGCATCGACTGCCACGACCCGGAGACGATGGCGCTGCGCGTCACGCGCCCCGGCTTCCTCGAGGGGATCCGCGCCTACAAGGCGAGCCAGGGCGTGGCCGACTACGACCCGAACACCATGGCGACACGCCAGGAGATGCGGTCGTTCGTGTGTGGGCAATGTCACGTCGAGTACTACTTCGCGGGGGCCGAGAAGCGCCTGACCTACCCCTGGGACAAGGGGCTCAAGGCCGACCAGATCGCCGCCTACTACGACGAGAACGGGCACAAGGACTTCGTCCACGCGGAGACCGGGGCGGCGGTGCTCAAGGCCCAACACCCCGAGTTCGAGATGTGGAACCAGGGGATCCACGCCCGCTCCGGCGTGGCGTGCGCCGACTGCCACATGCCGTACCAGCGCGTCGGCGCCTTGAAGATCAGCGACCACCACGTGCGCAGCCCCATGCTCAACGTCAACAACGCCTGCCAGACGTGTCACAACTTCCCGGAGGAGGAGCTCCGCGAACGCGTCCACACAATCCAGGCCCGCACCGTGGAGATGCGCGACCGCGCGATGGACGCGCTCGTGGCGCTCATCGGTGATCTGAAGGCCGCGCGGGACGCCGGGCGAACCGACGAGGAGCTCGCCACCGCGCGGCAGCTCCAGCGTCGCGCCCAGTTCCTGCTCGACTTCGTCGAGTCGGAGAACAGCAACGGGTTCCACGCGCCCCAGGAGGCGGCGCGTCTCCTGACGCAGTCCGTCGATTACGCGCGCCAGGGGCAGCTCGCCGTGCGCGACCCCGCCTACGAGCCTCGCTGGGACGTGTCGCGCTTCTGACGCGCAGGCGCGGTCCGCTGCTGCTGACGTGGCGCCATCGATGCCCACCTCCGATCAGTGGCCGTGTTCGTGTCCGCCGGGCTCCTGTCCCCCGTGCTCATGCCCGCCGGCCGCCGGCGCAACGGCGTTGAACCCGAGCGAGAAGCTCGTCTCCCCCACCCTCACCTCCACCATCACGGGCCGCGTCCCCGCCCCCTCGAGCTTGCCCGAGAGCATGCCCGTCGCGGGGTCGAACGTGAGCGGGACCACCGTGTCTCCGTCCCTGAGGGAGCCGCTCACGCCCATCACCTGCGCGCGCTTCGCGTCGGTGACCCACACCCGATGTTTGCGGTCCCTGGGCGAATACTCGAGGTGGTACTCCCCCCACATCCCGACCTGGCCGCCGTGGAGCGAGGTGTGGTCGTGCTCCTGGAGGCCCACGGCCTTGGTCTCGAACGAAACGCTCTCCCCCTTCCCTCCGGACGTGAGCGTGAGGACCACGGTCGCGGCGTCGCCTTGCGCCAGCTTCGCGGTGGCGTGCAGGCGATCGCCCATTGCGGCGAGCGTCACCGTCTCGACGCCGCCCGGGCCCTTCACGATGGCGGAGCCCGTGACACCCTCGAGGGGGAGCGGCTTCTGCGCCGCGTCGGAGCCGGGTGGCGGTCCACCCGCCCCACGCGAGCACGACGGCGGCCACGACGAGGACGAAGAGCCGGTTCTGGAGCGAGAGGCGGATCAGCGCGTTGAACATCCGGAGCACCTCCCAAGCCCCGCCCGTGCGCCCGCCGAGGCGGAGATCCCGCGCCTCGAACGACTCGGGCGCGGTCTTCACGAAGGCGAGGCGCACCCCGTTGCCGTCCACCACCGCCGCGTCCGGGACCACGAGCGCGTCCCTCGCGGCGCCGCGTCCGATCCACGCGGTAGCGCCCATCCCGGGGCGCAGCCCCAGGTCGGCGGCCTCCACCGCGAGCGTGCCGACCTCGCGGACCGGCGAGCTCCGCCCGTTCACGGGCCCGGACGGCGTCCAGATAGCTTGCACCCGCGGCGGCCCCGACCGCGGCCCGGCCCGCCTCCGCGCGCAGGGACGAGGCCTCGACGGATCGGCGCGACGCGCTCGCCCGCGCGATCAGGTCGAGCTCGGGGTTGCCCTGCCAGGCCGCGTACCCCCGCGCCTCGGCGCGCGAGCGATCCGCTTCGGCCGCGAGGATCCGCGCGTCCGCGCCGTGTGCGACCGCCGCGCGGATCGTCGCCCCCATGGGGCACACAGGAAACGGCGTGCCAGTACCCGGGCCCCGATCGGACGTCCGAAATCGAGGTTTGCCCGTGAGCCCGAGCCCCCTGGCCGTGACCTGCACGGTTACACCCCGCCCCACCGATCACGCTGTGACGCGCACGGTCACTCTTCCGCTTCGGCCCTGGATTGTCTATAGGGGGCGCGCACCGGAGACCCCTGATGTACCGCCTCCTTCTCCCGCTCCTGCTCGCCGCATGCACCGGGGGCAAGGCGACCGACGACACCGGCACGGCATCCGATGACACATCGGATGACACATCGGATGACACATCGGCCGACACCGACACCGAGCCGCCCTGCGCGACGCTGACCTCCGGTGACGACTGGGCCTGGCAGGGAGAGTGTCCGCAGATGCGCACCCCGTGCGACATCGTCGTGGACGCGTGCGCCGTGACCATCGACTACACGGTGGACGGCGGCATGACGATGGGGATGCCGTACGCGGCCACGATCGCCGGGGACACGATCACCTTCGAGGATGGTGACACCATCCTCGGCTGCGTCGGCACCATCGAGGACGCCGACACCGTCACGGGCACGTGCGACGGTGGCTGCACGTTCACGCTGAACCGGTAGCCAGCAGCAGCCGCCTCGGGACCGCCGACGCGTTGACCCGCCCAGCTGCGTGTGCATGAGCACACCGCCACGCGACGACGACGCCCCCTGCTGTCGTTCACCCGCCATTTCCGAGGGTGGCACACCGATTGCTTCCGGTAGGACACATGGTGTTGCTCGCCCTCGTCGCCCACGCCTTCGCGGAGGCCCCCGCAGACCTCGAGGGCCTCGTTCGTCTCGCGCTGGAGCGGGATCCGGAGGTGGCCGCGGCCGAGCTCGATGCCAGCGCCGCCGCGGAGGACGCACGGGCGGCCGGCCGCCCCATGAACCCGATGTTGATGGTGGGAGGCGACTCCCTGGGCGCGATGCCCGAGGATCCGGACCCGACCATGTACATGGTCGGCGTCCAGCAGATGCTCCGGGGGTGGGGAGAGGCCCGGGCTTCGGCCGATCGCGCCCGCGTGGACGTGACGCGCGCCGAGGCCGACAGCGCCCGCGTCGTCGCTGATCTGCGCCTCCGACTGGCGCAGGCGGCCGCGCGCATCCGTGCCCTGCAGGCCGAGCGCTCGCTGCTGGACGAGCAGATCCGCGCCGCAGATGCGCTGTGGCAGGCCGGGGTGCGGCGATGGGGAGCGGGCGCCGGCGGTCCGGGCATGGGCGCGATGGGCGCGATGGGCGCGATGGGCGCGACGGGCGCGACGCAGACGGAGGGAGGCATGGACTCCGGCCCCTCCTCGGCACCTCCGGCGGCGCAGGGGGGTGGAGGGGGCGCCGGGATGGGAATGCCGGGCATGGGCGGCGCAGCCAGGGGCGGCCCCCGCGTCCAGGTCCCGGCAGGCGGCATGGAGGGAGACCAGGGGATGGGCGGCATGGCCGGGGGCACCGGCGGCATGGCGGGAGGGAGCAGCCTCCCCGACCTGTTGCGGGTGGAAGCCGAGGTCGCGCGGCTCCGAGCAGAGCGGGCGGGCCTGGAAGCGCGGCTCGTCGGCGAGGAGGCCGTGCTCACCCGGTTCGTGGGGCAGGAGGCCGCGGACGCGGTGGGGGCCTCTCCGGGCGCCTACCTCACCGACGCCGCCCCACCGGCCACGCGCCCACCCGAGATCGCCCTGGCCGCCGCCGATCGAGCCGCGGCCGAGGGGGACCTCCGCGTCGCGCGCAGCCGGATCGCCCCGGACGTGGAGCTCGGGGCGAGCGTCGGCGTCATGCCCGACGGCATGGTCCAGGGCGTGAACGTGATGGTGGGGGTGGAGCTGCCGCTCTGGGGCGCGAACGCCCGCGCGCGGGACGCGGCCTCGGCGCGCGTGGAGGCGGCCGCACGTCGGGCCGAGGCCATCGATCGTGACCTCGCCGCGGCGACCGACGCC
This sequence comes from Pseudomonadota bacterium, assembly GCA_030685065.1. Taxonomy (GTDB): domain Bacteria; phylum Myxococcota_A; class UBA796; order UBA796; family SXON01; genus CAJBVW01. The sequence goes on from JAUXQH010000114.1 coordinate 5,543, forward strand.
GCGCGGGCCGCCGAGGCCGCCGCGAGCGCGCGGGCCGGCGTGTTGCGCGAGGTGGCGGTGCCGCGCGCGGAGGCGGCGTGGGAGGCCTCGCTCGTCCGGTATGCCTCCGGACAGACGACGGTGGAGGAGGCCCTCCGCGCCTGGGAGGGGCTGCTGGCCGCGCAGCGCGACCGCGTGGCAGCCGAACGGGACGAGGCCTTGCGTGCGGCCGAACGTGCGCGCGTGGAGGTTCGATGAAGCCGCTCCCGTGGGTGTACCTGCTGATGGCGGCCGCGTGCGCCCCGCCCTCCGCGCCCGTCACCACCCCGGCGCCCGCCCCCGACGAACACGCCGGCCACACGATGCCCGCGGCCCCCGCGGCCCCCAGCGCGCCGGACGGCCCCGCGATGGCCACGCCTGTCACCGTCACCGCCGCCGCCGCCAAGGCGATCGGCGTCCGCACCGTTCCGGCCCGCGCCGGCTCCGCGGCGACGCGCCACCGCGCCCCCGCCACCGCGACGTTCGACCCCTCGCGCACCCGCCGTGTCACCGTCACCGCGGGCGGCCAGCTCCGGGAGGAGCGCGTCCCCCGCGTCGGTGAGGCCGTCCGTGCGGGCCAGGTGCTCGGCCGGATCTGGCTCCCGGAGGTGCGCGCGGCCTTCGAAGAGCAGAAGGTCGCCCGTCCGCTCGGAGAGCCGTGGGCCAGCGCCGCGCGGTCCCGCCTGCTCGCGCTGGGGGTGCCCGCCGCGGACATCGACGCCGCCGGTGACTCCGTCCCCGACACGTGGACCGTTCGCGCGCCGGTGTCCGGCATCGTCGTCACCCGCCCCGCGCGGGAGGGCGGTTGGCTCGGCCCCGGGGGGCTCGTCGCCGAGATCGCCGCGGCTGACGCGCGCGTGGTCGAGATGGTCACCGTCGAGCCACCTCCCGTCGGCACCGACGTGACGCTCACGGACGGGGCGAGCACCTGGGAGGCCACCGTCTCCGAGCTCCTCCCCACCGCCGGATCGGCCGGGCGCAGCGTCCGCCTGCTCCCCCAGCGCGGCTCCGGAGGCGACATCGGCGTGGGGCGTCCGCTGACCGCGACCTGGGAGGGCGTCGCCACCGAAGGGGTGTGGGTGCCCCGCGGCGCGGTCGTCGACACCGGAACCCGGCAGCTCGTCTTCGTGGCCGGCCCCGACGGCTACACGCCGCGTGCCGTCTCGCTCGGCGTGCGAACGGCCGAAGAGGTGCAGATCCTCGCGGGCCTCGCGCCCGGCGAGGAGGTCGTGGCCGCCGGCACGTTCCTCTTCGACTCCGAGACGCAGATGCAGGGTGGCGGGCACGCCGGGCACGGCGCCCCCAAGGAAGGCGGCTGAGTGCTTGCCCGCATCATCGCCTTCAGCGGGCGAAACCGCTTCCTCGTGATCCTCGCCTCGCTCCTAGCGACCGCGGCGGGCGTCTGGGCGGCGCTCCGGAGCCCGCTCGACGCCATCCCCGACCTCTCCGACCCGCAGGTGATCGTCTACTCCGAGTGGATGGGCCGCTCGCCGCAGCTCGTCGAGGACCAGGTCACCTACCCGCTCGTGACGGGGCTCCAGGCGCTCCCCGGCGTCAAGGCGGTCCGTGGCTTCACGATGTTCGGCATGTCGTTCACCTACGTGCTGCTCGAGGAGGGGGTCGACCCCTATTGGGCGCGAACGCGCGTGAGCGAGCGGCTCGACGTGCTGAAGCCTCGCCTCCCGCCCGACGTGGAGATCTCCCTCGGGCCGGACGCCTCCGCCGTCGGCTGGGTGTACCAATACGTCCTCGTCGACCGGACCGGGAGGCTCTCCGTGGCGGACCTGCGCACGCTGCAGGACTGGACCCTGCGCTTCGCGTTGGAGGGCGTCGACGGCGTCGCCGAGGTCGCGACGCTGGGCGGCTTCGAGAAGCAGTACCAGGCGGTCCTCGATCCGGAGCGTTTGCGGGCCGCCGGCATCACCACGAGCGACGTCACCACGGCGCTGTCCCGGAACAACCGCGACGTGGGCGGCCGCGTGATCGAAGACGCCGGCCGCGAGCTGTACGTGCAGGGCCGGGGCCTGGTCGGGACCCTCGCCGACCTCGACCGCGTCCACGTCGGGCTGGATGCACGGGGCACCCCCGTGGCGCTCGGCAGCGTCGCGAGCGTGGAGATCGGTCCCGACATCCGCCGGGGGATCGCGGACCTCGACGGCACCGGCGAGGCCGTTGGTGGCCTCGTCGTGGCGCGGCAGGGGGAGAACGCGCTCGCCGTGATCGACGCGGTCAAGGCGCGGCTCGCGGCCCTGCCGCTCCCCGACGGCGTGGAGATCGTGCCCGTCTACGACCGCTCCGAGCTCATCCGCGGTTCGGTCGCCACTCTGTTCGAGTCCATCGGCGAGGAGGTGCTGATCATCGCCCTCCTCCTCGGCGTCTTCCTCCTCCACGCGCGCTCGGTGCTCGTCCCGATCCTCGTCCTGCCGTGCGCCATCGCGGTCGCGTTCCTCCCCATGTACTTCATGGGGCTGACCATCAACATCATGTCGCTCGCGGGCATCATCATCGCGATCGGGGACATGGTCGACGCGGTGGTGCTCCTCGTGGAAAACGCGGCGCGTCGGATCGAGGAGCACCCGGAGGAGGACCGCACCGAGGTCGTGCTCGCGGCGTCCCAGGAGCTCGGCGGCCCGCTCGTCTCCTCGCTCCTCCTCATCGCGGTCAGCTTCCTGCCGATCTTCGCGCTCGAGGCCCAGGAAGGCCGCCTGTTCACGCCGCTCGCGTACACCAAGACGTTCGCGATGCTCGCCGCGGCCCTGTTCACGCTCACGCTCGCGCCCGCCCTCGCCGTGACGCTCCTGCGCGGGAAGATGCCGCGCGAGGCGGCCAACCCCGTGAACCGCGCGCTCCGGGCGCTCTACCGGCCCATCGTCGGCCTCGCGACCCGCCACCCGTGGCCCTTCATCGCGATCGCCGCGATCGCCACGGCGCTCACCGTCCCCGTCTACACCGGGCTCGGCCGCGAGTTCATGCCGCCGTTGTACGAGGGCTCGCTCCTCTACATGCCGATCACCGTGCCCGGCATCTCCGCGGAGCAGGCCCGCACGCTGCTCCAGGCACAGGACGCGTTCCTCGCCAGCATCCCGGAGGTCGACCGCGTGCTCGGGAAGGCGGGGCGGGCCGAGACCGCCACCGATCCAGCGCCCCTCTCGATGTTCGAGACGATCATCACGCTCAAGCCGCGCGATCAGTGGCGCGCCGGCGTCACGGTCGACGACATCGTCGCCGAGATGGAGGCCGGGATGGACTACCCCGGCGTCCAGAACGCCTTCACCATGCCGATCAAGGCGCGGGTGGACATGCTCACGACGGGCATCCGCACCCCCGTCGGCGTGAAGGTGCTCGGCGACGATCTGCAGGCCATCAACGACGCCGGCGAGCGCATCGAGGCCGCCCTCCGCGCGGTGCCGGGCACCCGGAGCGTCTACGCCGAACGACAGTTCGCCGCCGTGTTCGTAGAGGTGGTGCCCCGCCGCGACGATCTCCTCCGCTACGGCGCCGCCACGGACGATGTGCTCGACGTGGTCGAGATGGGCCTCGGCGGCATGCCGGTGGGCCGCATCTTCGAGGGCCGGGAGCGCTATTCCCTCATCGCGCGCTTCGGCCGTGACTTTCGCTCCGACGAGGCTGGCATCCGCGGACTTCCAGTGTCGACGGCGCTCGGCGTGGTCCCGCTCGGCACGCTCGCCGACGTGAACCGCGTCCCCGGCCCCGCGATGCTCGTCGATGAAGGCGGGCGGCTCGCGGGGTACATCTACGTCGACCCCGGCCAGCGCGACCTCGGCGGCTACGTGGCCGAGGCCCGCAAGGTGGTCGAGAGCCTCGGGCTCGACCCCTCGCTCCAGATCCAGTGGACCGGGCAGTACGAGTTCCTGGAGCGCGCCCAGGAGCGGCTCGCGATCATGGCGCCGATCACGATCCTGCTCGTCTTCCTCCTGGTCTTCCTCTCCTTCCGCACCGTCGGAGAGACCAGCATCGTCCTGTTGACCCTGCCCTTCTCCGTGCTCGGCAGCATCTGGTTCCTCGCGGTGGCCGGCTATGACCTCTCGATCGCCTCCTGGGTCGCGATGATCGCGCTCATCGGAGTCGGCGCGGAGGTGGGGATGGTGCTCGCCGTGTACCTCGACCTCGGAGTGAAGCGGGCGTTGGAGAAGGGAGAGGTGCTCACCCCCGCGCGGCTCGCCGAGGGCGCCGCGGACAGCGCCGCCGGCCGCATGCGCGGCATGGTGCTCGCCATCTCGATGAACCTCTTCGGGCTCCTCCCCGTCCTGTTCAGCCAGGGTGTCGGCTCCGACATGGCCCGCCGCATGGCCGGTCCGATGTTCGGGGGGCTCCTCACGCTCACGTTCATGACCGGGCTCGTACTTCCCGCGATGTGGGTGCTCTGGCGCACGCGACAGCTGAAAAAGGGTACGCTCGCGCGAGCGTTGACCGTCTCGAAGGCAAAAGAATGAGCAGCGCCCCCACCGGCCTCAGCGGAGCCGACGCCGCCACGCGGCTCGCCGAGGCCGGCGCGAACGAGATCCGCCGCGAGGCCCGCACGCCGCGCTGGCGGATCCTCGCCCGGCAGTTCACGAGCCCGATGATCGCGCTCCTCGCCGTGGCGGCCGGCGTCGCCTTCGCGCTCGGGCAGACGGTGGACGCCGTCGCCATCGTCGTCATCGTCGCGATGAACGGTCTGGTCGGGTTCTTCCAGGAGCACCGCGCGGAGAACGCCGTCCTGGCGCTGCGGGCGATGACCGCGCCCCGCGCCCGCGTGCTGCGCGACGGCCACGCCGTGGTCGTCCCCGCGCGCGAGATCGTCGTGGGTGACGTGCTCCTCCTCGAGGCCGGGGACCTCGTGGCCGCGGACGCCCGCCTCGTCGAGGCCCACGCGCTCGGGGTCAACGAAGCCCCGCTCACCGGCGAGAGCATGCCCGTGGAGAAGGATCCGACGCCGCTCCCGGAGGACGCCCCCCTCGCGGATCGCAAGGACCGCGTGTTCTCCGGCACCGCGGTCGTCGCGGGCACCGGCCTGGCCGAGGTCTTCGCGATCGGCATGGAGACACAGCTCGGCCACATCGCACACCTCCTTGCGACCGCCGCGGAGGAGCCCACCCCGCTCCAGGCACGGCTCGAGGTCGTCTCCCGCACGCTGATCAAGCTCTGCCTGGGGATCGTGCTGCTCGTGGCCATCCTCGGCTTCGCGCGCGGGATGAGCTGGCTCGAAGTGCTTCTCTCCGCTGTCTCGCTCGCCGTCGCGGCCGTTCCCGAGGGCCTCCCCGCCGTGGTGACCATCGCGCTCGCCGTGGGCGTGCAGCGGATGGCGGAGCGGAACGTGCTCGTGCGGCGCCTGCCCGCCGTGGAGACGCTCGGATCGGCCACCGTCGTCTGCACCGACAAGACCGGAACGCTGACCACCGGGCAGATGACGGTCCGCGAGCTGTGGGGGGAGCACCACCTCGCGCTGCTCTTCGCGGGGGCCGCCAACAACGACGCGGACCTCGTCGCCGGCACCGGCGACCCCACGGAGCTCGCCCTGCTCGAGGCGGCCCACGAGCGCGGCATCGAGCGCGAGGACATCGAGCGCGACCGGCCCCGGGTGAAGGTCAACCCCTTCGATTCGCATCGCAAGCGCATGTCCATCCTGCGGGCGGACGGTGTGCTCTACGTCAAGGGCGCGCCGGACCTCACCATCCCGCTCTGCACCCAGGGGACCGCCGGCGCGTCGGCGGCCAACACCGAGATGGCCGCGCGCGGGCTGCGCGTGCTCGCCGTCGCCACCCGAGCCAAGCCAAACGGCGCCGAACCGGGCGAGGCCGACCTCACCCTCCTCGGCCTCGTGGGCATCGCGGACCCGCCCCGCACCGAGGCGATCGAGGCGGTTGCCCATGCGCGCGCCGCCGGTATCACGACGGTGATGATCACGGGCGACCACCCGGTGACGGCGCAGGCCATCGCCCGGGAGCTCGGGATCTTGCGGCCGGGGGAGCCTGCGGAGGGGCGTGTCCACGCGCGCGTGACCCCCGAGGAGAAGCTCAACATCGTCCGCGCCTTGAAGGCGAAGGGCGAGATCGTCGCGATGACGGGGGACGGCGTGAACGACGCCCCCGCGCTTCGCGAGGCCCACATCGGCATCGCCATGGGGAAGGCCGGCACCGAGGTGACGCGCGAGGCCGCGGACATGGTGCTCGCAGACGACAACTTCGCGAGCATCATCGCCGCGGTGCGCGAGGGGCGCGGCACCTTCGACAACATCCGCAAGACGCTCGTGTACCTGCTCTCCGGCAACGCCGGCGAGCTGTTGGTCATGCTCGGGGCCGCGATCGCCGGGCTCCCCCTCCCCCTCCTCCCCATCCAGCTCCTCTGGATCAACCTCGTCACCGACGGGCTCCCCGCGCTCGCGCTGGTCGTCGATCCGGTCGACGCCGACGTGCTCACGCGCCCGCCCCGGAAGCCCGAGGAGCCGATGCTCGGGCGGGCCGAGTGGAAGACCGTGGCGTTCACCGGGCTGTTGCAGGCGGCCGTGGCCCTCGGCGTGTTCGCCTGGGTGCTGCGGGACCAAGGCCTCGCCGAGGCGCGCAACATGGCGTTCACGACCCTCGTGTTCGGCGAGCTGTTCCGCGCCTTCGCCGCGCGGAGCCGGACCCGGATCTTCTGGGAGGTGGGAGCGTTCAGCAACATGCGGCTGCTCGGCATCGTGGTGATCTCGGCCGCCCTCCAGCTCGCGATGCACCACGTCCCCATCGCCCAGGAGATCTTCGGGCTCACCCCCCTCTCGCTCGGTGACTGCCTGCTCACGGTCGGGCTCGGGCTGGTCCCGGTGAGCGTGCTCGAGCTGTCCAAGCTTTTTCGGAGGCGCTCGCGCCGGTAACGATACGTCTCGATTTGGCGCAGACATTACAATCCGTCTCTTTTGTCGGCCTCCAAACCGCTTCACCGCCCCCAATCGTTACGGGGACTCCATGAAGCCACTCACCCCGCCGTTCGCCGAGCGCGTGCGCGATCCCGTGTGCGGTATGGAAATCGATCCTGCGTATTCGAAGGCGACCGCCGAGCACGACGGCGAGACGTTGAGCTTCTGCAGCGCGCGCTGCCACGCGGAGTTCGTCAAGGAGCCCGGCCGATACGCCCAAATCGGGGTGAGTCCGCCCGCCAGCCCAATCACGACCCCACCCCGGTCCGCGCGTCCGGCGAAGCCTGGCGAAACAGGCCTGTCGCCCGAGCTGTTGGACATGCGGCGGCGCCTGGTGGGGAGCGTGGCCCTGACCCTCCCGCTCCTGCCCCTCGCCCTGTCCGGGATGCTCCCCGGGCAGCCCCTTCAGCGGCTCATCCCCGCGGGGGTCGACGCCTGGATCCAACTCGCGTTGGCAACCCCGGTCGTCCTCTGGGGCGGCTGGCCCTCCTTCGTGCGGGGCGCCCCCTCGGCGACCAACCGCTCGCCCAACCTGTTCACGCTCCTCTCCCTCGGGATCGGCATGGCGTGGGGCTACAGCATCTTCGCCACGCTCTTGCCCGGCGCGCTCCCCGAGGCCTTTCGCGGCCAGCACGGCCGCCTCCCGCTCTACTTCTTTGCCGCCGCCGTCCTCACCACGCTCGGGCTCGTCGGGCAGGTGCTGCCGAGGCGTTCGCAGCGCTGAACACGCCCAGCTTGCAGAGCCGCTCGGCGCCCCCGTTGGCGTTCGGTACACCTCGAGCCGGAGCGAGCTCCCGCGCGACGTGAACACGTCGGCCTCTCCCGCGGGCGCGGGAGGCCGGAGGACGAGGAACACCGCCGCTGACGCCGCCAACAGCCCCGATCGTGCAGCCCGGCACGTGGGAGCGCGGGCGGGGATCAGGCAGGCGCGAGGGGGCGGGCGAGAGAGACGGGGCAGCTCATCGTGGCGCCCGTGGGGGGGTGCGACGGCTCGAGCTCCGGCACCGCGTTGCGTTCGATGGACCTGAGGTGTTCCCGACGAGCACGGGGATGAGCCCCACAGCACGGTGGGCTGGGTGGCGCTGATGGTCACAGGGGGCTGCGGATGCGGAGCACGGCGGGGTTGCGCACGTGCGTGTAGCGCGTGGTGGTTTCGATCTTCGCGTGCCCGAGCAGCGATTGGATGAAGCGGATGTCCGTGCCGTCCTCGAGGAGGTGGGTGGCGAAGGAGTGCCGGAGGGTGTGGCAGCTGGCGTGGACCCCGATCCGCGCGGCCGCGCGTTCGACCACATGCTGAACGCTGCGGGCAGACCACCGCTCGCCGTCGTTGTTGGGGAGCAGCGGCGCGTCGAGGGGGCGCCGACCGCAGACCCAGATCAGGTCCTCCTGCAATCGCTCGCTCAGGACGGTGATGCGATCCCGGCCGCCCTTGCCGCAGCGGATGTGGAGCGAGAGCGCCTCGAGATCAACATCCCCCACGTCGGCCGCGACGAGCTCGGACACCCTCAACCCCGCAGCGTACAACAACAACACGGCGAGCCTATGGCGCCGGTTCGGCACCGCGTCCGCGAGCGCCAGCACCTCCCCCCGATTGAGGACGTGGGGAAGCGTGAACTCACGCCTTGGCCGAGCGATGCAGAAGTCGGCCGGCGTGTGCCGTTTATACAGCTCGATGTACAAGAACTTGAGCGCCGAAACCACCTGATCGACCATGGACCGCGACCGCCCGGCGTCGAGCACGTGGAGCAGGTACCCCTGCACCTGTTCGAGGCTAGCGCCGCGAGGATGTACCGGCGCGAGCCAACGAACATACCCGCGCAGCGCCGACCGGTAGGTTCGTATGGTGTTGGGCCGGTAGTTGCGGAGCCGCAGCTCCTGCTGGAAGCGGGTGAACAAGTCCGTCGCGAGGGGCATACCAGACCCTTATCTGATCATGCGTTCACTCCTCGCACCTTTTTTCGTGAGCGCGGACAGAATTTGTCCGGGAGGGGTGACGGGGCCGGTGGTTGGGTTTTTGCTGAGACGGAGTGGCGGGTATTGGGCCTAGATGAGGGGCGTTCACTCCTCGCACCTTTTTTGTGAGCGCGGACAGAATTTGTGCGGGAGGGGCGACGGGGGCCGGTGGTTGGGTTTTTGCTGAAACGGAATGGCGGGTATTGGGCCTAGATGAGGGGCGCGGGGGGGATATCGGGGCGTTCACCGACACGACGACATCCCTTCGGCCAGCTCTCGTCGATTCGAACGCCAAAGGCCGGAATATCGGGATCACCGTCGCCTACTATCCGATGTGCCTCTACCGGAGGGGTAAAGCGGCTCCCAGTCCGCGGCCACAATTCGGTACCCCCCAGGCGACGTAATCACGCGCTCCCTAACGGTGAACTCTCGTCCGAGCTTAGGGACAAAGTCCCGAGCCTGCATTCGGTACCATAAGTCGCGCAGTGAGCAGTTCTTCTGGGACAGCCACTTTCGAAGTAGCGGCTCCGGAGAGAAGCCAAACTCTCCGAAGGGAAGACGCGGCGACCCAGAGTATCCTCGCACGACCAAACCAGAACCCGTCGCAGCCACGTCGCACGTCATCCCGAAGGCCCGTTTCGTCAAACCCTGAACATCCGCCTCGATCGCGGCCTTATGTCGCGGAAGCTGTCGGGAAAGCGCATCCTCGCATGTCGCCTCCCCACGATTGATAACCTCGATAAAGTCGGCGGTTTGAATAATCCACTTCACCTCGATCGTGAGCAGGAAGCGTTCCTTCGGGCTGAAGACCATCAGGTCGATATCGGTGGACCCCAAGAGAGTTCGCACCTGAGTTCCAGCGGACGCAGCAAAGCCTGCCACCCGACATAACGCCGCCAGTTCCCCGACCAGCTTTCCCTCCAACTCCCCCGAGGCCTGTGAGTACTCCTTCTTCTCCCTACGGGCTGCAACCGAGCAAAAATTGCGTTCGAAGTTGGACGAAAATGGAATCATCGGGCTGGCGGCCAGGATATCTCTCCCGAGTGGAACAAAGGGCGTAATTCCAACGTCGCCATGACGTTCCTTGGGCGCCAAAACCAGAAAATCAAGTGCCCGGCGCACGACGTCGCGCGAAAGCCCTGTAACCTCCGATACCCGGAGTTCGATGTGGGACCGGCGTGCGAAAAGCACCGTGTATGCATCAGTCCGAGCGTCGACCCTGGATAGAGCCGTGGCATGTAAGAACGACAGAACGCAAACCGCGTCCCAGACGGCGCGGTGCTCCGCCATGCCGACGCCACCGATTATCCAATCCGCAGGGACGACATACCCGGGTCCATGCCAGTTGGCGGCCAGCTTCAGGAGAGCGCGAAGCTCGTCCGCCGTAAATGCAAACACGCTCATCCCAGGAGTACGAACCCGGGAGGGATCCCGCCTCACTGCACGTAGGCAAACCTCGTCGGCAGCATCCACGAACTCACCTGCTTGCCGGCCTCGCTCCGGCTCTTGATGAACGAGGAAGTCCAGGGCGTCGTAGGCGAACCATGCGTCGTTGGGCGTGAGAACCAGCTCCGAATCGGTACACCGCTCGATCCCACAGATTCCTCGATGGACAGCATTGAACGCGAACCACACTCCCACATAGCCGATGCAGTGCTGCAGCAAGTTGATGCACTCCGACAGCATACCCTCGGAGGGGGCGCGCGGGATGCCGTTGTAGGGGGCCCCGACACGAGGCGACGCCATACGCATTGCGTGCATCAACGGATACTTGCTGCTATCGACCCAATTCGGCTCATCCGACGGATCGTGCGCGCGGAACCACACGTCGTGAGCCTGTAGCAGATGGAGCACAATCGGCTCCCGCCCGCCGAGCGGCACGAGTTCTTGGTACTCTCCATCAACCTGCGCTTCGATCTCCGCTAAGTCTCGTTGCATCTCGATGGCTAACGCGGCTCATACCGACCGCACACGCCTCTCCGCCAGGTCCCTCGTCTCGGGCCGTCGTCGCGTCGGTGAACTGGCCGACATGCCGCTTCGCCGCGCGGACGCGGCTCGGTCCGGCGCGGACGCCGGACACGTGCCTGCCCGCGGCGGACCGCGGGCACCGGCGGCGGAGACGCCGCCTGGCACGTCGGCAGTCGTCTTCGCGTTCATCGCCATGCTACGCCAACAATCTCCTGACTTCCGACAAAGAGGAAGCCCGTGTCGAGTGGTGCCCCGCCCACTCTCGGGTGCCGCCGAGCTCTTACGCGCGATCGCACAGACGGCGCTGAACGCGACGGCAGCATTGGCGGGGACGCCGACGCTGCCGGTTCGGAACCCCCGGTGGTGGTCGAGCTCCGCATCCGGGGCCTCGCGTTGCGCCCGCCGCCTGGGTCGCGGGCCGGGCCGGCTCCCACCGTCATCGTCGTCCGAGCCCTCCTTGGGGGTAGAACCCGGCCCTCAACACCCGCTTCTACTCAGGGCACTCCGCCAGCCCGATCTCCTCGTAGGTATCCATGTACGCGCCGGTCCGCGCGTCGAGTTGGATGACGTCGTAACCGACGTCTCCGAATTCCCGATCGTCGGTGCACCCGTAGACGACGGTGTTCCGGTTGGTCCACGTCTCGTCGGTCCCGAAGAACTCGAACGACGAGCCGCACCAACGGATCCCGGATTCCAAGCCGTGAACCTGTGCGATACAGAGAGCAGCCTCCGGACTCAGGTATTGGTCGGGGTCACAGTCCGTGCCCGAGCATTCGCTCATCAGACGATCTAGGTTATAGGCGTCGAGGCTTCCGAACCCGTAGGCGTCCAAGCAGCAGGACGTGCCCATCGCGACGGACGAGCACTCCAACGCGCAGGTGTCGATGGGGCACCCCTCCTCCAACAACGATTGCGGGCCGCATTGGCCGGGAGCGTCGTCCCCGCTATTGGGCCGGGAAGCCGTACAGGACCAGAGGAGAAGTACCACGTCTGTCAGGCCTCGCGGAAGATCAGGATAGCACCTTCCCCGGGCGAGACCAAGCGGTGGGCGCACCCCGGACTCCGTCGTGAAGCGGCGGCACTCCTGAACTTCACGTTCCGCCAAAACACGGAGCGTTGGCGGTGGTCGCAGGCAAAGACCCTCGCGGCCACCCACCCGCCGGCCGGGGACGGCCGAGTCGACCCTCTCCTGGTCCTTCACCAAGACTCGGGTAGCGAAGGGATCCAAAGCACGGCGCTGAACTGGCCGACGTGCCGCTGCGCCCGCGGGGACGCGGGCTTGGTCCGGGCCAAAGCGCCCGGACACATGGCCTGCCCGCCCAGGGCGGCGGTCACCGCGCGCGGGGACGCGCGCTGGCCACGTCGGCAGTCGTCTTCGCGTTCGACGACAACTCGATCGACGACCCCGTGATCGTTCAACGAAAGAACGGACCTCGGTCATGGACGAGCGGGTTCGTGTCCTACACACTCGTCCGCGGGTACGGCTCGCCGCCTAGCATACGCACCCGTCGCGCGCGACACATGCGGGCGCAGGTGAAACGAGTCTGGCCCCGGCGGTGCGGCTTCACTGGCGCCCGACCGCTCGGTCGATGCCGTCGCGATCGTCGCGGCATGCCGCGCCGTGGGCCTCACCGGGACCTTCCCTCTCGCTCGTGGCGTTCGAGGGCGTGCGGCTCTGGCATACTCCAACTGGAATGCCCTGGTGTCGTATTACCGGCACTTGGCAGGCTCGCTTCGCGGCGGTGCGAGTTACCCGGGGTCTGCATGTCCCCCAGCATCCCGCAAGCGTCGTCATCTACGCAGGCGATCTTTGAGAGCCTTGAGGAGCGCCTGCCGGCAGCTCAATTCCGCAGTCAGGCGTGCCACATGATGACCCGCTGCTGTGTGCTATTTCGCACGGCACTATCGACGGAGGCAACCTACGCACTGGAACTCGCCCAAGAGCACTGGACCCGTGGGGACGAGGCCACCGCGAAGGACCTCGAGCTCGCAAGGCTCCGGATCTGGGGCGAACTCGATCGGCTCGCTCAGGCACACGGCGAAAGCGATGAGCGCTGGCTTGCGACGCGAGCGGTCGTGTGCCTGCTCTATCCGTCCTTGGAGGCATCATTGCCGTGTGCAAAAGGCTTGATCGTCTCGTCCAAACGTGTGATCAGCACACACGATGAGGTCAACCGATGGGCAAGGCACTCTCCCTGGATCTACGAGAACGGGTCGTCGGGGCCTACAAGCGCGGGGAGGGCACCCAGGTGGAGGTGGCGTCTCGGTTCGGCATTGGGGAGGCCACCGTTCGTCGATGGCTTCGTCGAGAGGAGGCGGGCGCCCTGGCGTTCGATGACTCCTAC
>JAUXQH010000116.1 GCA_030685065.1 Pseudomonadota bacterium
GGTGCCCTCCCCGCGCTTGTAGGCCCCGACGACCCGTTCTCGTAGATCCAGGGAGAGTGCCTTGCCCATCGGTTGACCTCATCGTGTGTGCTGATCACACGTTTGGACGAGACGATCAAGCCTTTTGCACACGGCAATCAGTCGATTCGCTGGTCGCAACGGGCCACGGGAGCGGCTGCTCGATCGTGACCCGCTCGATCTGCGTGACCCGCCCGCGGACCTCCACCCAGGATGACGGGAGCGGGGCGCGCTGGCACCCGAGGAGGAGGGTGAGGAAGAGCGTGGTCATTGGCGTCTCATTGTGAAGCATAGACAGGCTGGTTGGTTTGTGCCGCGGTGCCGATCTCGGAGATCGTCGCGATTGATGTCCAGGATCGCCCAACCGCCGGTGCCCGGCTCGAACACGTCCTCGATCTCGTCGAGCGCCGCCTCCGCCGCGGCTGGCAGGGCCGCTGCGGGGAGCAGGGCCCCCGTGCCGTCGTCCGCGTTCTCGAAGAGCGCATGGGACACGGCGCACGTGCTCGTCGCCGAGTAGCAGAGCGGCGTCATGGAGCTGGTGTCCCAGTGCGGACACACCATGTCGTCGAGGCCGCCCGAGCAGCGGTACCGGATCGTGAGCAGGTCCGGGTACGGGTCGCCGTCGAAGTTGACCACCATCGGCGTGCTGGACCGGTAGTCGTCGCTGGCGTAGTCGATGGTGTCGACGGCGATCCCGAGGTCGATCGGGGTGCTCGACACCACGGTCCGTGTCTCCTCGGTCTCCAGACACCGGAGCGTGCGCGTGACGTTGTCCTTTCGATCGACGCGCGCGATGCGGTGCAGCACGCTCGCCGCCTCGCGGTCGATGGTCAAATTGGGCAGGCCCTCGCCGGCGCAGTCCTCGGTCTCCTGGTCGAGGTAGACGAGCTCGTACCGTGCGTCGTCGAGCGGTGCGGTGCCGCCCACCCGCACCTGGATCGCCTCGAGCCTCGCCGGGAGGAGCCGGATCCGCCCGGAGCGAGCGTCCAGACGGGTGTCCGGGCGGGCGGCGTACTCGAACTGGACGAGGTGGGAGCCGCCAGCGTAACGAACGGACTCGGGTACATGTTGGTACGCGTAGTCGCCAGCCAGAGTCGTCGTCTCGCCGAAGATGCCACCCGTGGCGTCCAGGGAGCTGTTGGACGTGTAGTCGAAAAAGATGTCGTTGGCGCTGGGGTCTCGCAGCCAGGAGAGGTTCCACGCGGTCGTGGCGCCGAACCTCTCCGTCGCGAGGCCCTTTCCCGTCGTCTCGCACGGAGCGTCCGCCGACTGAAGGCGCGTCTCCGTCGCGCAGATGCCCCTCCACGCTCCGGCGCCGCCGAATTCGCCGTACCGCCACTGGATGCCGTCACGGTAGGCGTTCCACTGGTTGCTGGACGTCGTCAGGACGAACACCCGGTTGTCGTCCTTCTCCAGCCGGTACTCCCCCGGGCCGCCGCTGGGGTAGAGGCGCATCCCGTCGACGTAGTACACATCCGTCGCGTCCATCGACGGCACGCCGTTGGTGGCGCTTCGGCGCTCGATCCGGCTGAATCCGTCGAGCCGCCAGCCGCCGCCGAGCGGCCCGTCCGGCACCCGGTGGTCCGCGACGATCGCGATCCCGGGGGCGTGTCCGTTCGACGCAGGCTTTACGCTCACGAACGGCGGAGGCAAAGCTGTGCCGGCCTCGCCCCGCGCGCGTCCGCCCGTAGTCGCGAGCGCGTTACCCCCCGCGTGCCATGTCCCTCCATCGCGATCTCACCGTCTGGATCACCCAGCGCTCCCTGGCCGGGGGCCTCACCGTCGCGAGCCCGCTCCTGCGCTCCTCCCACGGCTGGCCCGCCGCCACCGTCGAGACCGTGGCCGCCGCCCTCGCCGAGGCGCTGCAAGAGGGGCTGTGGAAGGGGGAGAGCGTGCTCGAGGCGCTCGCCGCGTTTCCAGCGCTCACCCTCCACGCGGCCGAGCTCTTGCCGGTGACGCTGCCGGAGGTCCGCGGGATCAAGGGCACCCGCCCCGCGATGGAGCTGGGCGTGCCGGTGGTGGTCCTCCAGGCGACGGCCGGGCTGCTCGCCGTAGCGCCCTCGCTCGCGCTCTCGTGGCCCGGAGAGTCGGCCGAGGCCGCGCTCGAGGGGCTCCGTGCGCGCATCACGCTGCACCTCCTGTCACAGGAGACGCCGCTCGACGGCGAAGGCCTGGTCGAGCTCCTCGCGGTGACCGGGGCCACGGCCGAGCCCGTGGCGACCTCCCTCGCGCTCCCCACCGCGAACGAGGTGCGCGAGCGCGTGAAGCAGAAGGCGCGGCTCATCGACACCGTGCTCCCCCTCCTTCAGACGGGGGAGGCCTACGGCCTGGAGCCCGAGCTGGGCGCCCTGGTGCGCGCGATGGGGGCGGGCCGGAGCGTCGTGGTGGTGGGGCCCCACGGGGTAGGGAAGACGGCGCTGGTGCGCGAGATGGTGCGGAGCCGCGGGGCCGAGATCGAGGCCGGCTTGACCGTCCGCGAGACCACGGCGCCCCAGCTCCTCATGCGCCTGCTCGACGCGGACGATCACGGCTGGCAGGACGCGCTGGCGCGGCTCTGCACCGAGCTCGCCGCCGCGCGGGACTGGCTCTACGTGGGCCGCATCGCCGAGCTGTTCGAGGTGGGCCGCTACGAGGGCAACTCCATCAGCATGGGCGAGTACCTCGCGCCCTCCGTGCAGCGCGGCGACGTGCGCCTCATCGGCGAGGCCACCCCCGAGGAGCTCGCGCGGCTCGACGCCCGCTACCCCGGGATGCTCGACGGCCTCGTGCGGCTCCCCTTCCCCGAGCCGACCGCCCGCCTCCTCGACATCGTGTCCCGCTGGGCCCAGGCCCGCGGCGCCACCCTCGGCGTGGTGTTCCGGCCTGACGCCATCCGCGAGATCCTGCGGCTCCAGCGCCGCTTCGCCCCCTACTCCGGCTTCCCGGGCCGGAGCATCCGGTTCCTCGAGGGGCTGGCCCACACCTCCGTGGAGCAGGTCCCCGCCGATCACGCCGCCTCGGGCCACGTGATCGAGCTCGGGCGGGACGCGGTGCTCGATCGCTACTGCGCCGAGAGCGGGCTGCCCCGCGCCCTGGTCGATCCGCGCACGCCGCTCTCGTACCCCGCGATCCGCGCCCACTTCGACGCGCGCATCTTCGGGCAGCCCGAGGCGGTGACCGCCGTGTGTGACGCCCTCGCCACGGTGACGGCGGACGTCGCGCGCGCCGGCAAGCCCCTCGTCTCCATGCTGCTGGTCGGGCCGACCGGCGTGGGGAAGACGGAGATGGCGCGGGCCCTTGCGGGGTTCCTGTTCGGTGACCCGCGGCGGATGATCCGCTTCGACATGAGCGAGTACGCCAGCCCCGCCGCGGTGCTGCGCCTGGTGGAAGGAAAGGACGGGGACGGCCAGCTCACCGGCGCGGTGCGTCGCCAGCCCTTCGCGGTGGTGCTGCTCGACGAGCTCGAAAAGGCCCACCCCGCCGTGCTCGATCTGCTCCTCCAGGTGCTCGGCGAGGGCCGCCTGACCGACGGCAGCGGCGCCGCGGCCGACTTCTGCAGCACGGTGATCCTGCTCACGTCGAACGTCGGGAGCGCCGAGGCGAAGCGCGGGGCCATGGGCTTCGAGCGCGACGCGGCGCCGACGCGCCTCGCCGCCTACCAGGACGCCGTGCGCGGCTGGCTCCGTCCGGAGCTGCTCAACCGCATCGATCGCGTGCTCGCCTTCGCGCCCCTCACCCCCGAAGCCGTGGAGCGCGTGCTCACGCGCGAGCTCGCCGCCTTCGCGGAGCGGCCGGGCTTGCGGGGCCGGTCCTTCACCGTCACGCCCGACGCCCGCGCCCGCCTCGCCAAGGCCGGCTTCCACCCCGCGTGGGGCGCGCGCCAACTGCTCCGTGCCGTGCACGACCACCTCGCCGCCCCCATCGCCGCCGCGCTCGACGCGTGGAAGGACCCCATGCCCGCGGACGTGCGGGTGGGGGACGCCCTCCGTATCGAGCTCGTTCGGGGTACGAAGCGGGGGCGCGACACGACGCTCGACACGCTCCACGCCCTCGCCCAGGCCCGTCGCCGCTCGCTCGCGACCGTGCTCGACGGATCGGCCCACGCCGAGCTGGACGCGCGGGAGCAGGCCGACCGCCGCCGGAGCGAGGACCGCAGGGGCGCCCGTCGCGAAGGTTCGGACCCGAGCCGGCCCGCCGCCTCCTCCCTCGACCGTGACCTGCTCGACCGGCTCCAGGCCGTCGCCGCGGACGCGCTCCTGCTCGAGATGGACCTCGGCGTGGCCGCGCTCGGCGAAGGGAGCGTCCCTGCCCTCGAGCAGGCCGGCCCGGCCCTCTCCCTCCGCCTCTACGCGGTCGATCGCACCGCGCTCCTCGCGTGCCAGGACCTCTACGATCGCGTGCACCCGGCCGCGCGCACCGCCGTGGTCGCCGTGTACGGGCTCGACGCCGCTCCGGTCGACCAGCTCGTCGGCATCTACCGCGCGCTCGCCGCGAGCTGGCGCATCACGGTCGAGCCCGCCCCCCTCCACCTGCTCGACGGCGCGCTGGCGCTCCTCCTGCCCGGGGCCAAGGCGCCCGAGCGCCTCGGGGACCGTGTGGGCGTCGAGCTCCTCCTGACCGGCCCGGCCGTGACCCTCCTGTTCTCGGGCGAGGTCGGCGTGCACCGCTTCGTGTCACCGACCGGCCGCGACACCGCCGTGCGCGTGCTGGTCCACCCCGGCAACCGCGAGTCCTGGGCGACCCCCCGGCCCGCCGACCCCGACGAGCCGGGCCCGCCCCGCTCGTGGATCGCCCCGCGCCCCACCGAGCCGCACCGCCGCCACTTCTTCAGCGCGCCGCCCCGCCGCGTCTTCCGCGGCGTGGTCGAGGATCGCGAGGAGAAGTGGACGATCGAGGGGGTGGCCTCCCTGCGGGATCACCTCTCGGGGCGGTTCGCGGCGCGGCTGGTGGACGCGCTCGGGTGAGGGGCTAGCGGACGACCGCGTAGAGGTTGTAGGCCTGCCCCGTGAGGGACGACGCGCTCCCGAAGCTCGACGGGAAAGCCGTCGTGAACGACCTGGCCTTGTAGTACGTGACGTTCGTCGCATACCCGCTGGAGGCGTAGGACGTACGGCCGTTCGCGGTGCCGTGCGACCACACCATCCAGTAGGTGCCGGCCGCGACCGAGACCGGCGCACCGACGATCTCGATCTCGAACGTGCCGGTCGACGTGGGCGTCCCGGCGGCCGTGTAGGCGACGAGCGTGCCCGGCGCGCCCGCGCTGTTGGTGTAGAGGGCGAACTTCACCTCGGTACCGGTGCCGACGATGTCGTACTGCTGCCCCATCTCGTAGAGCTGGACCGCCGAGCTGATCGTGACCGACTGGGCGAACAGGTAGTTGGTCGCGTTGTTGCCCGTGGAGGGGTAGTCCGTGGTGTTGCCGAGGGTGTAGCTGGCACCGAGGACGGTGAGGGTGTCGGTCGCGGTCGACGACGTGGCGCTGCCGTCCGACGCGGTGACTTGGCAGACGAAGATGTTGGTCGCCGCCGTGGCCGAAGCGGGCACCGTGCTCGTGGTGCTGGTGTCGGTGTCCCCGGTGTAGCTGCTGCCGTTCTTGGTCCAGGTGAACGAGTAGGTCAGGCTGTCACCGTCTACGTCGGACGCGGCGGTGCTGATGCTGCACACGAGCGGATCGAGGGCGGCCTCCGGATCCTCGGGCGTGATCGCGACCACCGGCGCCACCGGCGTGGAGTTGCCGATGGTGACCGTGCTGGACGTGGACGCCGTACCCGACGTCGTGCCGTCCGTCGGCGTGACCCGCACGTAGACCGTGTTGGTCTTGCTGAAGTAGGTGGCGCCCGAGAGCGACGAGCTTGTCGGCGCGATCAGGGAGCCGTTCACGTACCAGGCGTAGCTGTACGAGACGGTGTCCCCGTCGGCGTCCGTCGACGCGACCGACGTGGTGATGGTGTCGTTGGTGTACACGAGCGTGGGGGACAACGTGACGGACGACATCACCGGCGCGGTGTTGGAGATCGTGACCGTGGTCGAGCTCACGGCGGTGCCCGACGTCGTGCCGTCGCTCGGGGTGACGCGGCAGTAGACCGTGTTCCCCTTGCTGAAGTACGTGCCGGTCAACGTGCTGGTCACCGGCGCGATCAGCGCGCTGTTGACGTACCAGTTGTAGGTGTAGGTCGGGGTCGTGCCGTCCGCGTCCGTGGCCGTCGGCGCGCACGTGAGCGTGCTCGCCTCGTAGGCGGTCGTCGGCGTGAGCGTCACGGAGGAGAGCACCGGCGCCGTGTTGGCGATCGTCACGGTGGATGCGCTCACGGCCGTGCCAGCCCCCGTAGAGTCACTCGGCGTGACGCGACAGTACACGGTGTTGCCCGAGCCGAAGTACGTGCCGGTAAGCGTGGAGGTCGTCGGCGCGATCACGCTGCTGTTCACATACCAGGCGTACGCGTAGGTGATCGTGTCGCTGTCGGCGTCCGAGGCGGTGGGGGTGCAGGTGAGCGTGCTCGCCTCGTACGCGGTCGTCGGGGTGACCGACACCGCGGAGAGGACCGGCACGGTGTTCGCGACGGTCGCGGTAGACGAGCTCATCGCCGTCCCCGCCGTCGTCCCGTCCGTCGGCGTGACGCGCACGTACACGGTGTCGCCGCGGCCGAAGTACGTCGCACCCGACAGGGTGCTGGTCGTAGGGGCGATCAAGCTGCCGTTGACGTACCAGGCGTAGGTGTAGGTGACCGTGTCACTGTCAGAGTCGGTCGAGGTGGCCGACGCGGTCAGGGTGGCGTTGGTCGTCGGGGCGTAGGAGTCGAGCGTCACCGTCGCGAGCGTGGGGGCACTGTTGGAGATGGTGACGGTGCTGGAGGAGACCGCGCTACCGGCGCCGACGCCGTCACTCGGGGTGGCGCGGCAGTAGACCGTGTTGCCGCGGCTGAAGCTCGTCCCCGTGAGCGTGGTGCTGGTCGCCGAGATGGCCGAGCCGTTCACGTACCAGGCGTAAGTGTACGAGAAGCTCGTGGTGCCGTCGGCATCCGTCGTGGACCCGGGCGCGCACGTGAGGGTGCTCGCTTCGTAGGCCGTGGTCGGAGTGAGGCTGACGCTCGCGAGCACCGGCGTCGAGTTGCCGATGGTGACGGTGTCCGACCCGACCTCGGCGCCGGCGGACGTGCCGTCGTTCGGCGTCGCGTAGCACCGCACCGTGTTCCCGCCGGCGAACGCGCCCGCCAACGTGGAGGTGGTGCCGGTGACGGCCGATCCGTTCACCGTCCAGCGGTACGCGTAGGTGAAGCTGGTGGTGCCGTCGGCGTCGCTCGTGGCGCCGGGCGCGCACGACATCGTGCTCGCGGCGCTCGCGGTGGTCGGGGTGAGGGTCACGCTCGCCAGGACCGGCGCGGTGTTGCCGATGGTGACGATGCTCGAGGCGACCTCGGCGCCGGAGCCGGTGCCGTCGTTCGGCGTGGCGTAGCAGCGCACCGTGTTCCCGCCGACGAACGCGCCGGAGAGCGTGGAGCTGCTGCCGGTGGCGGCCGACCCGTTCACCGTCCAGCGGTACGCGTACGTGAAGCTGGTGGTCCCGTCGGCGTCCGTCGTGGTGCCGGGCGAGCACGTCATCGTGCTCGTGGCGCTCGCGGTGGTCGGGGTGAGGGTCACGCTCGCGAGGACGGGGGCCGTGTTCGCGATGGTGAGGCTGGAGGAGGCCACCGCGGTGCCGGCGGTCGTGCCGTCGTTCGGCGTCACCGTGCACACCACCACGCTCCCACGGCTGAACCCGCTCGAGAGCGTGCTGCTCGTGCCCGCCGCCGTGCCGTTCACGGTCCAGGCGTAGCCGTAGGAGAGGGAGTCACCGTCCACGTCCGCCCCGCCGCTCGGGGTGCAGGTGAGCGTGTTGCCGGTGTACGCGGTCGTCGGGCTGATCGCGACGCTGGTGAGCGTGGGCGCGGTGTTGGCCACGGTCGCGGTGGAGGAGCTCATCGCCGTGCCGCTGGTCGTGCCGTCGGTCGGCGTGACGCGCACGTACACGGTGTCGTCGCGGTCGAAGTACGTGGCGCCCGAGAGCGAGGCGCTCGTGGACGCGACCACGCTGCCGTTCACGTACCAGGCGTAGGTGTAGGTGACCGTGTCGCTGTCGGCGTCGGAGGACGTGACCGAGGCGGTCAGCGTGGCGTTGGTCGTCGGGGCGTAGCTGTTGAGCGTCACGGTCGCGAGCACCGGCGCGGTGT
>JAUXQH010000118.1 GCA_030685065.1 Pseudomonadota bacterium
GGGGGGGGGGGGGGCGGGGGGGGGGGGCGGGGGGGGGGGGGGGGGCGGGTGGGGTCTGGCCTCATTACTTATCATTTGGGCTGAAATTTGCGGCGTTTGTCCGTTATCGCCGGCGGGGAGGGGTCTGGCCTCATCACTTATCATTTGGGCGGGAATTCGCGGCGTTTGTTCGTGGTCGCGCCAAGTGGTAAGTCGTAAGGTCAGACCCCATCGCGATAAAATCGGCGTTCGCCTGTTCCAAGTGATAAGTCGTAAGGTCAGACCCCCTCGAACCACGCCGCCCCAAGCGTAGCCGCCTCCTCCACGAGGTACGCGTTCCCCGTCCGTCGTCCCAGCGCCCGCATCGCCCGCGCCCGCCACGGCCCGTCGGGCGCGAGCTCGGTCAAGGCGAGCTCGAGATCCGCGCTCCCGCCCAGCTCCGCCGTGAGCACCCGCACCCGGCCGCGTGCGAGCGGCGCCTCCCCGAGGCGATCGAGCGCGTGGAGCAGGTCATCGGGATCCCCCTTCACCACGGCGCGGCACGCGCGGAGGTCCGCCTCGAGGAGCGGCATGCCCCGCTCGATCGCGTAGGCGATGGCGCGGTCGATGCCGGGGGCGACCAGGGTCTCTCCCGCGACCGCGCGCGCCCGCGCGGCCCAGGCCTCGGCGCGGAACACGCCCGCCCGGCGCCCCGCCCGTGTCCAACAGGCCAGTGCCCGGTCGAAGCGCTCGATGGCGCGCTCGCAGTACTTCCGGGCGCCGCCCGTGTCGGACCCCTCGAAAAAGGCCGCGCGGAGCAGATCGATCTCCCCGAGCTCCGACCACGCCGCGCCCGCGGGCCCGGACGCCTGGGCGTGGGGCTCCAGCTCGGCCGCGAGCGCGAGCCACGCCTGTTCGGCGGCGCTCACGAGCCCGTCCAGCCGATCCACCTGGGCGGCGCGGAAGCGTCGGGAGAGCTCGCTCCCCGGGAGCGCGAGGGCGGCGAGGCGATCCAGGTGCGCGCGCGCAACCTCGACCTCTCCGCGCGTCAGGCACAGGCCCACGAGCGTGTCGAGCGCCAGGGTGGTGCCGACGGGGTCTCCCCCCGGGGCGGCCGACGCCCGCAAGAGCGCGGCGGAGGCGATGTCGTACGCGGCGTCGATCTGACCGGCGTCGAGCAGCACCGCTGCCAGCTGCGCGCTGTCCGAGGCCTCGTCGCGCCCGCCCTCGCGCGCCAGGAGGAGCATCTTCGCGGCCGCGGCAGGCTGATCATCGCGGCGATACGCGTCCGCGGCGAGCGCGGCTGCGTCCCGCTGTTCGCGACGATCCATCACCCGGCGGGCGCGCTCGGCCAGCGCGGCGTACCGCGGCCCCGCCTCTTCCCACCGCCCCTGGCCGGCCGACTTCTCGGCCTCGCGCCACTCGCGCTTCGACATCGGCACCTCGCGGCGTGCCCTATCTTGCTACGTCGGACGACGATGACCCCACGCCGCCCCCTCGTGCCCCGCGCCGCCCCCTCGTGATCCGCGTCGTGTCCGCCGTGGACGAGGAGCGGTGTGGCCTCGACGGCGTGTCGCTCGGCGTGGGGATGCTCGTGGCGGGCATCGCCACCGCGCGCCTCCTCGCGTCGGAGCGTCCCGATGCGGTGATCTTCGTCGGGACCGCGGGCGCGTACCCTGGCGGCCCTCCGGTGGGCTCCGTCGTGACGGCGAGGAAGTTCGGCGTCGTCTCCGGCACCGCCACCCTCGGGCTCGGCTACGTCCCGCGCGCCCCCGAGCCGCTCCCTGCCGATCCCGACCTCCTGGGCGCGCTCGGCCTCCCGCTGGTGGACGTGGCCTGCCTCGTCGCCATCACCACCGATCCGGCGCTCGCCGCGCGCATCGGGGCCTCCTGGCAGGTCGAGCACATGGAGGCCTACGGCGTCGCCGCCGCCTGCGCCGCCGCCGGCACCTCGACCGGACGAATCGCGTTCGCGGCCGTGCTCGGCATCACCAACGTCGTGGGGCCCTCCGCGCACGCGGAGTGGCGCGCCAACCGGGAAGCCTGTCAGGCCGCCGCGGCGGGCGCGGTGGCGCGGCTGGTCGCCGGGCGATAGTCGCGGGCTCCGCTTGGAGATGCCCGTGGCAGAGAACGCCGTGATCCCGCGCCAGCACGTTCACCAGTTGTCCGAAGCGTGCGCCACGCTCGGTGCGAGCTTCCAGCCCGTCGCGAAGCGGCTGCTCGAGGACCAGTCGCGCCTGCTGCGCTTCTTCAAGGGCAACCTCCCGCAGATGGATGGCCAGGCAGGTGAGGTGTCGCTCTACCTGCTCGCCGTCATCGTGCGGATCTTCGACCAGTGCGGCGGCAAGCTCGGGCGCGTCGGCGCCGCCGAGATTGATCTCGCCACGAAGAAGATCGCGGGCGCCACCCGTGACCTCCTCCCGTGGGACGGCGGCTTCGCCGACCGCGTGCGCGGCATCGCCGGCCGCGCCCAGCCCCACATCCTCGACGAGGCCCTCAACGCGCTGTTCGAGCGCGAAGAGAAGAAGGAGGCCGAGGTCGATCTGGACTTCGAGCAGGCCGGCCGCGTCTTCTTGATGTTGTGGGCCGCCACCGAGGCGCTCGACGCCGCGTGGCGCGCACCCGCGTCCCCGGATTGGGCACAGGCCGAATAGGCTCGGGGGCGGAGGCCGACATGGGCTTGCGGGATCGACTGAAGCAGACGGCGAAGACCCTCCTGGGCCTCCCCGAGCCCGCGGCTCGGCCGGCGCCCTCGGTTGCCGCGCCTCCGACGTCGGTGGCGCCGCCCGCATCACAGCCCCGATCCGCCCCGCCCGCTGCGTCCGCTACCGTGCTCCCCTCCGCCCCCACGGCGGATGGCTACCGCGCCGTCGCGTTCGCCCACCAGGTGACCGAGAAGAAGGCCGGCACCTTCCCGCTCGAGGGCGCGCCGATCGTCGCGGTGTTCCGCCACGCCGGCCAGCTCTGGGTCATCGACAACGCGTGCGCCCACGAGGACGGCCCGGTCGGCGAGGGCGACGTCGAGGGCAAGTGCGTGCGCTGCCCCTACCACGACTGGGAATACGACTTCACGACCGGGGCCTGCCGCACCGATCCCGAGCGATCCCTGGCCACCTTCTCGGTCCGCGAGCGCGACGGTGTCATCTGGGTGGGGCCCCGCCTCACCGAGGGCACCAAGGCGCGCGGCGGGGACCACAACGACGGGCTGGAGACCATCACGCGATGAGCAAGACCATCGAGGGCGCCCTGCGCAAGGGCATCACGTTCGAGGAGCTCCTCACGAGCCTGGCGGGCCTCTCTGCCGGCGGAAAGAGGCTCCACCTGCAGGCCGAGGCGCGCACGGTCCCCTACCTGCGCCACACCGTCGTGAGCTGGGTCGATGGCCCCCCCACGTCCACCGTCAGCTTCGTCTTCTCCGGGGCCGACCCGCACGGGGACGCGTGGCGCCGCTTCACGCTCTCCCGCAAGGATGACGGCCACTACGAGCTCGCCTGCTTCCCTACGCCCTTCCACAACGGCGTCGATCCGCTGTCCCCGGGCATCCCGCCGAGCTCCAGCCGCCGGGTCTGAGAGCCGGGCCCCCGGTCACTCCCCGACCGTGCCGCCGGTCCACTGCCGCTCCACCCAGAGCGGCGCGCTGATCGCCCATGCGGGCTCGTTCGCCCAGGGCGTGGCTCGCTCGCCGTACGCGATGACGACCACCCACGTGGTGCCCGCCGGCACGGCCCACTTCCACCGGCCGGCGCCCGCGACCGCGTGCCGAACGCTCCCCGCCGAGGTCACCACGTCGACCGCGTGCATGCGCATCCAGCCGGGCGCGTCGAGCGACACGTCGATTCCCCAGGCGCCGCGCTCCCGCCCGCGCGAGGTCACTCCCAGCCGGGGCCCCGTGCCGGCGGTGGTCCGCCCGTCCACGATCCCGGCCTCGTAGGCGGGCACGTTGCGGTCGTTGTCGACGCCGATCCAGGTGCGAGGGCCGAGCGGCGTCAGATCGACCCACGCGTCGAGCAGCGCGAGGTAGCCGGGGATGTCCTCGGGCGAGTCCACCCAGTAGGCGTCGGGTCGGGGGTCCCAGTCGTACGGCTGCGCCTCGGTCAGCGCGCGCTCCACCCACGCCGCGTTCACGACGGTCAGCCGCGCCGTCGCCGCGCCGCCTTCGGTCGCCGCCAACAGATCGAGCGCGCCCAGGCCCGCCCACGCCACGGCCCCGTGCGCCGGCTTCTTCGCGTTCACGCTCCACGGCCACGACCACACCTCTCGCGACGCGCGCGATCCGGCGACAGCGAGGATGTCGTCGTGCGCGTCGATCGAGACGGTGGGCACCTCGTCGTCGGCGAGCAGCACGGCGAACCCGACGCCCTCCGCGGCGAGGGTGGCGGCGGCCTCCTCCGGTGGCAGGCTGGAAGAAGGGTCGGGCGCGACCAGCATCGACGGCGCCGCCAACACCGTGTTCTCCGCGTTCCACTCGCGATGCAAGGTCACGGCGGCCTCGGTGTCCTCACCGGTCCACGGCAGCTCGACCGCGGTGTAGGTCGGGCCGGCCCAGACCCAGAGCGACGCGGGATCCGGGCCGAGCGGCACGCGGCCGCCGCCCCGAGGGAGGTGCCGGGTGGTACGCCCGTCGTACACCGCGGCGACGACATCGCCCCCCGCCTCGTCCGCGACGCGCAGCTGGAGCCATCCGCAGCCGAGGAGCGTGGTCCCGTCGTAGCTGCAGCCCTCCCTCTCCCCGAGGAGCGCGGATCCTGCCGGAACCCGCCCGACGGCCCTCCCCTCGCTCACCTCGAGCCGCACCCGCGCGGTCCCCTCGGTCTGCGCGAGCACGACATCGGCATCTACGGCCTCGTCCAGATCGATCCCGTCGGGCCAGAGCCCCTCCCGGGAGAGCGCGGCGCGGGTCACGCCTTCCACGAGCACCGCGCCCCCCTCGCCCCCCGCGACGCCATCGAGCCCGACGAAGCCCGGGTCGTACGCGCCCCTCTCATCCGACACCGTGGCGCCGGTACGCGTGGCGGTCGGACGGCCCTGGAACACGCCGGTGCCGACCGCGTCGATGTGGAGCACGTCGTCGTCGGCGCCGAGGCGGTAGGTCACGCCCGGCAGCACCAGCCGGGACTCCCCCGGGTCGTTCTGGGCCTCGATCGCGCTGCGATCGCCGTCCGGCACGTACTCCAGCAACAGGTCCAGCCCATCGGGCGGCGCCGCGTCGATGAGCGTGCCGCCGTGTTCCCCGAGCCGCGTCAGGGCGGCGTAGGTGCCGCGCACGACGTAGCGGGCGTGGGCATTCTCCAGGAGCCAGTCGCCCGTGCGGCCTTCGCCGCCGTACACGAGCTCGTCGCTGCACGGGATCTGGCGCGCCCGCACCTCTCCCTCGGCGAGCGAGCGAGGGTCGCACTCGGCGGGCTCGTCCCCGGTCGTGTACCCAGAGTCGACGCACGCCGACATCAGGGACAACGCCAGCAAAACAGCTATTCGGCGCTCGCCGCGAGGCTGCCGTTGAAGCGGAGGGAGGTCGGCACGACGCGGACCTGCTTCGACCAGCCTTCCGGCACGTCGCCCATCGTGTACACCCACACCCGCTTGTCACCCGGCTTGAGCGGCTTGGTGTACTCCTCGGGGAGCGACATGCCGCCGGGGCCGGTCGTCCCGGCGAGCGGGTAGCTCTTGGCGGCGAGCTTGGTGCCGCTCGCGTCGAGGAGCTGCACCTCGAGGGTGAGGAAGTCGAGCGTCTTGTCGCCCGTGTTCGTCACCTCGGCGCTGAAGCCCCAGCCGTCCTTCGGGCCCTTCGGGTCCTCGGCCAGGTTGACCTCCTCGATCGTGACCTCGCCGATGACGAGCTTGTCCTGGTAGCCGGCCACCTGGACGCGGGCGCTGGCCTTCTTGCGCATCGTCGCCTCGGCGGCGGGGTTCTGATCGATGAACGCCTTCCACGCCTCGGGGGTGTTGGTCGCCTCGGCGGCGACGAAGTGGGCCACGGCCCGCCCCGCTTGGACCTTCGCCGTCTGGCGAGACTTCGGGAACCGCTTGAGCACCGCGTCGTAGTCGTCGAGCTTGCTGCTCTTGAGCGCGCGCTCGACCAGCATCTGCTCGAGCCGCGTCTCGGCGGTGATCCGGTCGGAGCCCGAAGGATCGGTCCCCAGGTAGGACTCCCACGCCTCGATGGTGTCCACCTTCTGGGCGTCGCCGAGCGGATCGGCGCAAGCGGCGAGGAGCAAGCAGAGGAGGATGGTGCGCATGGGGGGACCTCTGCGGCGCATGCTACCACACCTTCAGGAAGGCGGATTTACACCTGTGCTTGGGTAGAGTCAGCCCCCCTCGGACTGCTTCTTCACCCAGGCCACGGCGTTCGTGAGGCCGTGCTTCGCGATCATGTCCTGCGCGAACCCGGGCACCCACCCCTTGAACCGCACGTCGACCGAGTACTCGAGGCGCGTACGGGGCGGCTCCGTCGTGAGCGGCGTGACGCGCCAGTAGCCGATCGACTCGTCGAGATCGGACAAACGGCTGTAGTCGAGCGTCCAGGTGAGCCAGCCGGCCGTGGGGTTGTAGGTGTGCTTGATGAAGTACTCGACGTTCATGCCCATCGGGTCGAGCACGAAGCGGGTGAAGATGGTCGCGCCGTCCTTGCGGTACACCTCGCAGGCGGCCACGTTGTCGACCCAGGTCGGGTACATTCCGTAGTTGGTAATACGGCTCCAGATGGTTTGGGGCGCCGCCGCGATGTCCATGAACACCACGCCGCGCCCTCCGTTTCCGCTCTTGACCTGCTTCAGCACCAGCTCGCCCGCGGCCAGCTTGGCGGCTTCGTCCGCGGCGAGCGGCACGGCGGCGGGCGCGCCCTTGTAGGCGGGGGCGACGCCCTGGTGATCGTGGGGGAGGTTGGCATCGGCCGCGCGCGCGGCGGCGAAGAGGACGAGGGCGGCGAACATCGGTACTCCAGGGGTGGGACGAGGCGAGAACCCCCGAGGGATCCGGCGCTGTCCGCGCTGTCCAAGCTCTTTCTGATCGGTATTTCGGGAACGTATTCGGATGGGACTTTCAGATCAGGAGGGCGCGATGTATCTTCTCGTTCTCTTCGTGAGGTCGGTCGTGCGCCTGCTCCTTTCCGTACTCTTCCCCGTCGTCCTCCTGACCGGTTGCCCCACGGCTGACAACGTCAAGGACGATCCGCTCGCGGATCTCGACGGCGATGTCGACGGGGACGGCCTCACCAACGGGGAGGAGGCCGATATCGGCTCCGATCCCGAGGTCACGGACTCCGACGCGGACGGCTTCGGCGACAAGGAAGAGATCGACGGCGGCTACAGCCCGATCTGGGAGTTCTCGCACCCCTTCGAGGAGGGCGACTACCTCATCGGCAACTGCCCGGTCCACCCCGACCAGGACATCGCGGGCCCCACCGGCACCGGCTCCTACGACACCAGCTCGTGGGACGCCTACCAGGAAGGCGACGTGATGGCCAACCTCGTCAATTACGACGCGTTCGACCAGGAAGTGTCGCTCTACACGTTCTGCGGCAACTACACGCTCGTGACGCAGAGCGCCGAGTGGTGCGGGCCCTGCCAGTCCCTCGCGGCCGTGATGCAGGACGACCAGACCGAGATCCGGGAGACCTACCCCAACTTCAACTACTACGAGCTCCTGTACCAGGACAACTACGGCGCCGTCCCCGACGCCAGCGTCCTCCGCTCGTGGAAGCGCAATTTCGGCCTCGACGGGATCCCCATCGTCGCGCCCGAGGACAACACGTCCGAAGAGATGAACTGGATCAACGCCAGCGGCGGCATCCCGGCCACCCTGCTCATGGCGCCGGACATGACCGTCATCTGGAGCGGGGTCAACCACCCCCGCGAGTACTACCTCTCCAACGTGGAGGGCATCGTCACCGCCATCGAGGAGTACGAGGCCTCGCTCGAGTAACGAGCGATCGGCTGCTGGAGGGGCGGGCCTGCGAGGGTCCGCCCTTCTTCGTTTTGAGGCACGTCGCTTCGGGTGGAGGCGCCGGATGGGCGACCGACGTGGGGCGCGGTGCCCGGGGGCAGGGCCCCCGACCGCGCCCCCGCTCACGACGCCGCGCTCGTTACGCCACGGGTGTCGTGCTGCCCGGCCGCGTCATCACGGCCGGATCGAGCAGCGCGTCGAGCTCGGCCTGCGGGAGCGCCCCCGCCGCGGCCTCCCGGACGGTGCCGCCGGTGCGCGCGGCGGCCTTCGCGATCTCGGCGGCCTTGTCGTACCCGAGCGTGGGCGCCAGCGCGGTCGCGAGCGCGAGGTTGCGCTCCAGGGTGGCGGCGCAGCGCTCGCGATCGGCCTGGATGCCGTCGATGGCGCGCGCGGCGAACGTGCGCGACCCGTTCGCCAACAGCGCCACCGAGCGGAGCAGGTTGTCGGCGAGCAGCGGGAGCGCGGTGTTGAGCTCGAGGCTGCCGCCCTGCGCGCCGAGGGTCACGACGGTGTCGTTGCCGATGACCTGCCAGCCGACCATCGCCAGCATCTCGCACATCACCGGGTTGACCTTTCCGGGCATGATCGAGCTGCCGGGCTGGGTGGCGGGCAGCTGGAGCTCCGCGAGGCCGGCGCGCGGGCCGCTCGCGAGCAGGCGCACGTCGTTCGCGATCTTGACGAGCGACACGGCGACCGTGCGCAGGAGTCCGCTCGCCTCCACCACGGCGTCGACCGCGCCCTGGGCCTCGAAGTGATCGGCCGCCTCGACGAAGGGGAGCCCCGTGTCGACGGAGATGCGCGCGATGGCCTTCCGCGGAAACGCGAGGGGGCAATTCAGCCCGGTGCCCGTGGCCGTCCCCCCCAGGGCGAGCTCCAGGAGCGCGTCACGCGCCCGCGCGGCGCGGGCGATCCCGAGCTCGACCTGGCGCGCCCACCCGGCGAACTCCTGGCCGAGCCGCACGGGCGTCGCGTCCATCAGGTGGGTGCGGCCGGTCTTCACCACGTCGTCGAAGGCCTCGGCCTTCGCGGCGAGCGATCCGCGCAGGTAGCGGAGCGCCGGCAGGAGGTCTTCATGGATGGCGACGGCCGCGGCGACGTGCAGGACGGTGGGGATCACGTCGTTGGACGACTGGGACATGTTGACGTGGTCGTTCGGATGCACGGGGTCCCGCGAGCCGATCACGCCGCCCATGAGCTCGATCGCCCGGTTGGCGATCACCTCGTTGGCGTTCATGTTGGTCGACGTGCCGGAGCCGGTCTGGAACACGTCGACCGGGAACTGCGCGTCCCACTCGCCGTCGGCCACCTCCTGCGCGGCGGCGCCCACCCACTCGGCCACGTGCACCGGCAGCAGGCCTAGTTCCTCGTTGGTGAACGCGCACGCGCGCTTCACGATGCCGAGCGCCTGGATGAACCGCCGGGGCATCCGCTGCCCGGAGATGGGAAAGTTCTCGATCGCGCGCTGCGTCTGCGCGCCCCAATAGGCGGTCGCCGAGACCCGTACGTCGCCGAGCGAGTCCTTCTCGATGCGATGGCGCATCGTCCCTCCGTGAGCGCACGCTCTCTAATCGGTATCCGGGTCGGATTGCGGGTTAAGGACGCGTGCTGCGGAGAGAGGGGTGGCGAACGTCGAGCGCCAGGAGGCGCGCCTCATCGAGGTCTACACCTCGGTCCAGGGCGAGAGCACCTGGGTCGGGCTGCCCTGCGTGTTCGTGCGCTTTGCCGGTTGCAACCTGCGCTGCACCTGGTGTGACTCGGTCTTCACGTTCAAGGGCGGAACCAACCGCCCGATCGACGACATCGTGGCGGAGGTCGTCGCGACCGGCATCCCCCTGGTGGAGGTCACGGGGGGCGAGCCGCTCGTGCACCGATCGGCGGCGCCGCTGATGCAGGCCCTGCTCGATCGCGGGCTCACCGTGCTCCTCGAGACGAGCGGGAGCCGCGACATCGCGTCGGTGCCGGCCGCGGTCCACATCATCCTCGATCTGAAGCCGCCCGACAGCGGGGAGGAGCGCGCCAACCTCTGGTCGAACATTCCGTTGTTACGTCGGAAGGATGAGGTCAAGTTCGTGATCGCCTCGCGACGTGACTACGAGTGGTCGCGCGGCGTCGTGCGCGAGCACGGCCTGGAAGACCGGGTGGGCGCCGTGTTGTTTTCGCCGGCCTGGGGCCTCGTCGACCCCCGCGAGCTGGTCGAGTGGATCGTCGCGGATCGCCTGCCGGTCCGGTTCCAGGTGCAGATGCACAAATATGTGTGGCCCCCAGAAGAAAGAGGAGTCTGAATGGACACGATGACGCTCGAGATCGACGGGATGAGCTGCGGAGGCTGCGTGCTCTCCGTGGAGAAGGCCCTCGGCCGGGTCGAGGGCGTGACGAAGGTGGTCGTGTCGCTGGAGACGAAGCGGGCCGTGGTCGAGGGGAAGGGCCTCGATCGCCAGCGCCTTGCGGACGCCGTGACCGATGCCGGGTACGACGTCCGGTAGATGACGCCGCTGCTCCTCCTCCTCGCGTGTGAGGGCCCCGACGGTCCGGGCCCAGGCGTGAAGGAGGACGAACGCGACACCGGCACGCCCGGGATCGCCGCGACGCCGGATGGGGCCACGCCGCAGGTCGACGTGCTCGTCATCGGCGCGGGCGCGGCCGGGCTCTCCGCTGCGCTGGAGGCGTGGCGGGCGGGCGCTTCGGTGCGGGTGCTCGAGCGCGAGGAGGACTTCGGCGGCGCCGCCAACTGGGCGGGCGGGCTGATGTTGTTCTCGGGCACGCCGGTCCAGGTCGACGCCGGCGTCGCCGACTCCCCCGCCACCCTGCTCGCGGAGTGGGCGTCGTTCACGGGCGGGGATCCCGTGGACCCGTGGGTCATGTCGTTCGCGACCCAGAACGTGCCGATGGTGCACGACTGGCTCGCCGAGCTCGGCGTGACCTGGAACGGTCCGGGCACGGACGCCTCGTCGGGGCCGACCCCGCGTGTGCACGAGGTGGAGGGGGGCGGGCCCGCGCTGGTGGCGGCGATCGAGGCCCCGCTCGACGGCGGGGTCATCCGATATGGCGCAGAGGCCCTCGAGATCGTGCGGAATCGTACGGGCCGGGTCACCGGCGTGCGCTGGAAGGATCGCGACGACGACGTCGAGCACGTGACCTACGCGCGCACGCTCATCGTCGCGACCGGCGGGTTCATGCACGACCTCGAGCGGGTGCGCGCCGAGCGCCCCGACCTCGCGGATCGGGACCTCCGGTACGGCAGCTGGCCCGGCGCGGACGGCAACGGCCTCGCGCTGGTGGAGGCGCTCGGGGGAGCCACGGAGAACCTCGGCGCGGTCGGCCTCTACGCGCACGGCGTGCCGGCGCCGGGGGATGGCCACGAGGAGCTCCTGGGGAGCGTCCTGTCGGCCCTGCCGTGGTTCAACAACCTCGGGGAGCGCTTCGCGGACGAGTCCGAGGCCAACGGCTTCGCGACGGGGCAGGCGCGCGCCGAGCAGCCGGACGGCGACGCCTGGGCGCTCCTCGACGCGCCGACCGCGGGGACGGTGGTGTTCGACTCCACGGAGCCGGACGGCGCGTCGCTCTCCTTCATGGAGCTCGACGCGGCGGGCCTCGTGGTCCACGGCGCCGACCTGGCCGAGCTCGCGGGCGCGCTCGGCGTCGACCCGGGCACCCTGGCCACGGAGGTCACGGCCTACAACGACTACGTCCTCGGGCGCGCGGAGACCGACGCGTTCCGCGACAGCCGCGACCGCACGCGCACGGTGATGGCGCCGCCCTACTACGCCCTCCCCATCGCGATCACCGTGGCCAAGGGCTTCGGCGGGGTCGAGGTCGACCTCTCGGGCCGCGTCGTGGACACCGCGGGCGCGCCGATCCCGGGGCTCTACGCGGCGGGGGAGCTCACCGGCATGGCCGGCGGCTCGCTCGTCGGGGACTACGGCTTCACCGGGTCGCTCTCCGCGGTGGTCCTCGGCGGCCGGGTCGCGGGCGGCGCCGCGGCGAGCGAGGCGCTCGGGGATTGAGGGGCTACCCGCCCTCGTGCGTGAGCCGGTAGTTCAGCACCAGGCAGGACACCGGGTTGGGAAGTGCACCGAAGGTGGCCTCCATCTTCGACTTGTCGCCGTTGAGCACCGCGTCGCACGGGAGGATGATCGACCGCGCGATCACCTCCGCGGTGCGCTCGATCACCCAGTCGCCGCCAGGGGTGTCCGAGAGGACGACGGTCGGGGACATCTTCACAAAATCGATCGAGCTCTTGCTCACGTCCACGAACTTGGTGGCGGGAATGTCCGCCGCGAACAGCTTGGCGAGCCGCGACACCGCGACGTAGGGGCTGTCCACGTCGGGCACGAACTTGCTCGACTTCCCGACCATGTCCTCCAGCGCGGAGACCACCTTGGGCAGGCTCTCGCGGTCGTCCTCGCCGTCGGCACGCACGCAGGTTCGCTCGCCCTGGCGGATGACCTCGGCGGCGCTCGGCACGCTCGTCTCCAGCACGGGCTCGCCGGCGCTGGCCCCGGTCGTGGAGAGGAGCTGGGTGCGGGCCACCTCGTCCTGTGACACGGCCGTCGCATCGCCGCTCACGTAGGCGTCGAGCTGCACCCGGGCCAGGCCGAGGCTCTTGGCCTGACGATAGGTCAGGCGCGCGGGCCCCCGCCCGCAGACCTCCGTTTCCCTCGAGTCGAGCACCTTGTCCCACTGCCCCTGCACCCGGCCGCGGGTCGCGGCGAGGTACGGGAGGAGCCGCTTGGTGTCGGGGTCGAAGGCGTCGGACTTCTCGACGCGCTCGCGCCAGCGCGCGAACTCCTCCGGGCGGGCCGACTCCTCGTAGAGCCAGGCGTACACGTCCGGGTTGTCGAGGATCTTCTTCGCCTCCTTCTTCACGAGGCCCACGAAGGCGGTGTCCTTCTTCATCGCGAGGCCCACCGAGCGCACGCCGGTGATGGTGATGGCGAGCTCGTCGAACGCGAAGTTCTCCACGTCGGTGCCGACGTTCTCCGCGTAGGAGAGGTTCTCGCGGCACTCCTCCGCGTCCTCCGTGGCCGCCTTCGCGTCGCTCCGGAACTTGAAGGCGGTGCACGCGCCAACGCCGGTCGAGAAGTACCCGAACATCATGATCGCGCCCAGGATCAGGATGCGCGGCTGCCAGATTGCGCCGGACTTGACGAAATACCAGGCGCGCATCCCGATGGCGACGGGCGAGAACGTGTAGAGGCGCGCGAGGAAGAGATCCATACCCGCGCTGGCGAACCGGCCGGCGGTGAGGTTCTTCGGCCCGCGCCGGTTGGCGGGGCCGCGCGCGGCCTTCAGCTCGGCCGGCAGGTCTCCGAGCTCGATGAAGAAGCGGGGGCCCTCGGGGGTGACCAGGGCGAAGGAGTCCCCCGGCTTCACCGCCGTCGGGGCCTGGACCTGCACGGGCCGCCGCGCGTCTCCCTTCCACAAGAACACCGCCGCGGTGCGCTCCGACGGCGCCAGGATCATGCTCGCGCCGCCCTGCCGGATGACCTTGCAGTGCTCCTTCGCGACGCCGAGCGACTCGGGGAGCGTGATGTGGCACCGCTCCTTGTTCGAGCCGAGCCGGGCCTCGAGCCCCTCGAACGGCCCGAAGCGGGTGCCCCCGAACTCGGGGGACAACACGAGGTAGAGGACCAGATCGCCTTGGGCCATGTGCGCTCCGCGGCGGAGTATACCCCCTCGGCCGAAGCTCCCCCGCCCGAGCCGGGGCGAAGCCGGTGGCCGGTGTGGGGCGGGGCGCGCGGGGCCGCGGACGACGTGACTCGCGGCCGACGCCGGCCTCCATGGTAAAGTCGCCGGCCGTGAACATCTTCCTCATCCCCTACACCTGGATGCGCCACTTCTCGGTGTCCCTCGTGTGCGCGGGCGCCGCGCTGCTGGCGTGGTGGTTCGTCCTCGCGATCGCGGTGATCTTCCCGATCTGGACCGTCGAGTGGGACGGCGCCGTCTACATCACCACCCTGGTCGCCGCGGTGGCGGGCGCGTCCACGCTCGCGGAGGCCTCGTTGCGTCGCGCGCCGCTCTGGAAGCGGGGCCTGCGCACGATCGGGAGCGCGGCCATCTCCGGGATGCTGGCGCTCGCCGGCTACTGGAGCTGGCACCTCGTGATGGGGCCCCTCGCCTTTGACGACGCCGCGTCCGCCGACCTCGCCGAGCCGACGCTCGTCTCGCTGCGCTACCGCATGGCCGCGTTCCTCTTCGCCGGGGTGCAGGCGGGCATCGGGCCGCTCGTGTTCCGCAGGGGAGCCGGGTTCTTCGCGCACATCGGGGCCGGCGCGGCGGCGGGGCTGCTCGCCGGGGCCACCTGGTACGTCCTCGGATATCCGAAGTCCTTCATCGGCTTGTCCGACCTGTACCTGGCCAGCGCGGGGGGCGCCGTCGTCTTCGGCGGCACCTTCGGTCTGCTGGCGTGGGGCATTCCGGACAACCTCTACGCCGGCTGGATGCGCATCGTCAGCGAGACCCGCCACGGGCGCCGGATCCCGGTCGACGCGCCGGACGGCGGGGTCCGCGAGCGGTTCATCGGGCACTTTCCGCGCGGGCTCGACCTGTTCCTCCCCGCGGAGGATGGCGTGATGGAGCTGCACATCTCCGTGATGGTGACGCGCAAGCAGGAATACCGCGCGCGCGGCCTCACGCTGAAGCCGACCCACGTGCGTCGCTTCCTCGAGCGCATCGACCTTCGGTACGACGCCCGGCGCCCCGCCCCCTTGGAGACCCGCCTCTCCTCGGGCGACCGCTTCCTCCTCGGGCCCCCCGCCGACCCCACCGTGGTCGAGTTCATCATGCTGCCGCGCGAGGAGCGGTGATGCGCAGGCTCGGGCGTCTCCTCGCCGTGTGTGTCACGCTCGCGCTCTCCGCGTGCGGCCAGACCGATCTGGTCCCGGTGCCCGGCACCACCGTGCGCGTCGCCCCGCCCAAGTCGGCCGGGCAAGGGAAACAGGCGCTCGAGCTACACATCTTCCATACGGAAGAGGAGTGTTACGCCGCGGTCAAGGCCGAGGACGTGCCGTTCTGTCTGCCCTTCGTCGACCGGGCGACCGGCCAGGTGCGCGTCGCCTACCAGATGCGCGTCGACGGGGACGTGTGGAGCATCCCCTACACCGAGGACACCCTCGAGATCTACCACAAGAACCAGCGGGTCCTCCGCGAGGGGCTGAAGGACTACAAGATCGTCCCGCACGATCCGGCGCGCGCCGAGCAGCTGTTCATCCTCCTCATCGACAGCTCCGGCTCCATGTCCATCGACGACGAGGGCAACGGCCGCACGCGCATGGAGAAGCTCCGGACGGCCCTGCTCCGCGCGGACGTCGTGGACGCGTTCTTCCCCGGCGACGTGAAGACCGCGGTGGTCCCCCTCGTGTTCAAGGGTTCGGGGGCGCCCGAGCCGCTCGGCGGGAAGTGGATCGTCGACAACAAGAAGGACTTCCGCCAGCTCATCAAGAACGAGCTCCAGGTCGGGTCCGGGTACACCTACTTCTACAACGCGGTCGACTGGGCTTCGAGCACGCTGCTCGAACGCCCCGAGATCAAGGACGCCATCAAGCTCAGCAAGCAGACGCCGACGATCATCGCGCTGACGGACGGCTTCAACAACGAGCTCCCGACGGACACGTGCGCGGACAACGCCCCGCGGCTCGAGAAGATGTTGAAGCGGCTCGACGCCGTCCGGCGCGGCGAGGCGGACGTGCGGTACGTCCCCACCGTGTACACCGTCGGCCTCGGTCGCTCGGCCTGGCGTGGCTTCGAGGTGCCGGACAACCTCAACGTCTCCCCGAAGACCATCTGCAAGGGCCTCGGTGACCAGCTGATCAACGGCGGGGTGGAGACCAAGGGCGTCGACAACGCGGCCCTCTCCTGGATCGCCCGGATCGGCGGCGGCGGGACCTTCATCAGCCGGACGACCGACGGCCTCGCGGACGCCTTCAAGGCCGCCGCGGCCGTGCGGTATGCGTGGTTCGAGGCGCGCTACAAGGTCGATCCCTTCCACATCCGGCGCTCGTTCGAGACGAAGCTTCGCCTCGCGAGCCTCCTGCGGAGCGAGGGCACGGTCTGGATCCACCCCAGCGGCTGGTTGGACGCGCCGCCGGGGATCCCCGATGCCGACGGGTGGACGCGCGCCGCGCCCTTCCGCGAGACGACGACCATCCTCCTGCCCCTGCTCGGCCTCCTCGCGGCGCTCGGGTACGTGCCGGCGGCGTGGTTCAACGTGCGGCGGGCGCTGTTCTCGCGGGTGGCCCGGCGAAGAAAGACACGCTGACGACAGGAAAGAGGCCGAACCTGGCCGGGGTTGCGGTGTCGGACTCCATGCCGTACGATCGGACGGCCCGCAGTGTCGAACGTAGAGGAACCTTGGCCCGCTACATCAAGCAGTACGAGATCACCGGGGAGCTCGGCGCGGGTCACTTCGGGAAGGTGTACCTGGGCGTGGGTGAGGTGCCCGGCCGCGGGCTCCACCCCGGGAAGCGCCGGGTCGTCGCCGTGAAGAAGCTGCGCGAGCCGGATCCCGAGTCGGTGCGGCTCCTCCTCCAGGAGTTCGCGCTCCTCGACCAGGTGAAGCACCGGAGCATCGTGCGGGTGTTCGAGTACCTCGAGGACGAGACAGCCGTCGTCATGGAGGTAGTGCACGGCGTCACGTTGCGAGAGGTGCTGGACGAGTGTGCGAAGCACCGCGAGCAGGTCTACACCGAGGCGGCGATCGAGATCGGCTGCGAGCTCGCGGACGCCCTGTACCAGGCGTACACGACGCCGGGTGACAACGGCGAGCGGCTCCAGCTCGTCCATCGGGATCTGAAGCCCGAGAACATCATGCTGACCAAGGCGGGCGAGGTGAAGATCCTCGACTTCGGCCTCGCCCGGGTCGACAACGCCGACTTCCAGCGGGACGATCCCAACCGCATCAAGGGTACGCCGGTCTACATGGCGCCCGAGCAGGCCCGCGGCGAGGACATCGACCACCGGACGGACCTCTTCGCCCTCGGGCTCATCCTCTACGAGCTCCTGATGGGGCGGCCCGCCTACCGCGTCCCGGTCGACGCCCCGGATCCCATCGCCGCCATCTACGCGGCCATCGAGGGCGGCGAGCTCTCCGAGCAGGTCCGCGAGCTGGAATCGAAGCTGCCCGGCATGGGTCCCATCGTGGCCAAGCTCCTCCAGACCCGGCCGCGCAACCGCTACCAGACCGGGCACGACCTCCTCGTCGATCTGCGGCGGCAGCTCTACAAGGACCGTGGCATCTATCTCAAAGAGTTCTGCGATTTCTTCTACGGGAGCCTCCGTCGGCTCCCCGATCTGCCCGACGCTGACCCAGGGCAGGGAGGTACCCGGATGACTACAGGTGAGAAGGCTCCACGGAAGAGCATCGAGGACCGCTTGCGCGAATCGATGAACAAGGAGGCATCTCCGCCGCCGGCGGCCCCCGAGATGGGAGGCGAGCCCGCCGGTGCCGGCCCACGGGCACCCGTCCCCGTTCGTCGTGTGCCGCCGCCTGCGCGTCCGGTCATCCCCGTCGCGTCGCCCGTACGCGCGGTTACCCCTGTCTCCACGCCCGCCCCGTCCCTCGTGGCGCCGAAGATCGTGCCGCGCAGCGCGTCGGCCGCCCGGCCGGCCCCGCCTCCCGCTTCCGCGGACGACGATCTGCCGCCGTCCGTGAAGGGCGCGAAGCCGGGCCTGAAGCCCCCCGCGCCCCGGAAGATGATGGGCGCCCGCAGCCCGGACGAGACCGGCATGCTCCAGATGGTGCCGCTCTCCGACAACGAGGACGAGAAGGAGGCCGGCAACGACCCGAGCGCCACCTCGTTCTTCGCGATCCCCGCGCCGAAGTCGGAGCGTCCGAAGGGATCCGCGCCCTCGTCGGGGGCCGCGTCCCCCGGCTTCGCCGGCGCAGCCCCGTCCGGCCCGCCCGCGGCGCGCCCCACCTTCGGCGGCCCTCCGGCGTTCAACCCGACTCCGATGGCGGGCGGTCCGATGGCGCAGCCTCAGCAGCAGGCCCCCCAGCCGATGGTGTCCGGGCCGATCGTCAGCTACGGCGGGGCCAGCGGCGGCACGCCGTTCCAGGTGGCCGGCCCGCAGCCCACCGGCAACAACAACGCCGATTCGCGCGTCCAGTCGGTGCGCGTGTTCGCGGTGCTCCTCGGCGTGTTCGCGCTCGCCTGCGTCGCCGTGCTCTCGGTCGTGGCGCTGTGGTTCTTCCAGATGAAGGCCAACGAGAAGCCGATCGAGACGGTGGCGGTGGTGGCGCCGCTCCCGGTCAAGAAGACCCCGAAGGAGGACACCGGGGTCCAGAAGCCCGTCGAGACCAAGCCCGCGCCGATCAAGCAGAAGCAGACGAACCCGACGCCGCGGCCCCCGGTCACCCCGGCGGTCGCGAAGATCGGCCCCAAGGCGCCCGTCACCGTGACCTTCACCGGCTCGCCCATCCCCACAAGCGTCGAGATCAACTGCCCGAGCGGCTTCCGTGACAAGCGGGGGCTCTCCGGCGGCTCCGCCACGGTCCCGGACGTGCCGACGGGAGAGAGCTGTCAGCTCCACCCGAAGGGGGCCGGCGCGCCGACATCCGCGAACGTACGCGGGGGTAGCTCGTACAATTGCACCATCTCAGGCACCGTCACGAGCTGTCGGTAGCAGCTTCGCGAGCGGTCGGTAGCTGCATCCGGCGTGCGCATGGCGTAGACTCGCGCGCACCGACGGAGGAGGGGACCCGATGCACTTGTTCTTGAAGACGTGCCTGATGGCGTGGCTCGTGATGCTCGCCATCCCCCAGTTCGCTGGTGCCTCCGATCCGGGCGGCGCCGCTGGGGCCCCCCCCGCCGGTGCGAGCTTCGGGCACGCCCCCGACGTGGCCTACAAGGACACCAAGTCGAAAGAGGAGAAAGAGGAGGAGATGAGCGCCTCCGAGAAGGAGGCCGAGCGCAAGCGCAAGGACAAGCTCGCGCGCGTCATCGTGCTCAAGTGGCCCGACAACAAGAGCGTCGACTACTCGGACACGACGATCCAGCGCAACGTCAAGTCGCGTATCGCCCGGCCGGACGCCCAGTTCTTCCCCGAAGTCGACCTGTACCAGAACGGCCGC
Organism: Pseudomonadota bacterium; assembly: GCA_030685065.1. Lineage (GTDB taxonomy): Bacteria > Myxococcota_A > UBA796 > UBA796 > SXON01 > CAJBVW01. The sequence goes on from JAUXQH010000118.1 coordinate 18,968, forward strand.
AAGGTCCGCGATCGCACGGTCGTGCCCGCGATGCAGCCCTCCGCGGTGCCCGATCAGAACCTCCAGCGCGTTCGCCAGGCGGTCGACGAAGTGTCGAGCGTCCCGTGGAACGCGATCCAACCCGACGAGTGGGGCCTCAAGGCCAACGAGCTCCGCAGCATGGTCGAGCTCATCTGGTTCGTCGACAAGGTCGAGCAGCGCGAGCCGCTGTTCCTGCTCTACACCCAGATCGGGCGCTCGGCCGAGAACCAGAACCAGAACGTGCCGCCGTTCTACGAGCAGATCGGCGCCCAGGCGGTCAACTACTACTTCTACCTGGCCGCCACGATGGCGTTCCAGGACCCCGCGCTGATGTCGAAGCTGACCGATCAGGAGCTCAACGGGGCGATCGGCTTCATCCTCCAGCAGCTGCAGCAGGGCGCGTATCCCAACCTCAAGATCGATTTCGAGCAGGAAGGCGAGGACTTCAACGCGGAGAAGTTCGCGGAGTCCTACGAGATCTACCTGAACGGCATCAAGACCGATCCCAGCGACGATGGCCAGATGGACATCTTCCTCGGCCGAACGGACATCTACCTCAAGCGCATGGACAGCGGCCACGGCCTCTCGGAGCGCCTCGAGGTCAGCAAGCTCGAGGACAAGATCTACTTCGTGCGCGACACCGCGCGGAAAAAGATGGGCGTCGACTTCATCGAGCAGCTGTTCCTGCATCCGAACGAGTGCAGCCCCGCGCTCGACGGTGACATCCTCAACTACCTCGCCATCTACGCGAAGATCCACGAGAAGTCGGAGATCTACATCGCGGTGCCGCAGTATGGAAACCCCAACCGCGTGTGGGTCTGGCGTTACGACCGTCCCTCGGCCAACCTCCAGCTCGTCGGCGGCGGCGCGGACGGCTTCCCGGTGCGGTTCGCCGTCGTCGCGATGGGCGGCGTCATGTACAACGACGCCGTGCCGGCGTTCAATTCGGACCTGGGGTCGGAGGCCCTTGCGGACCAGACCTCCGAGCCCGGCGGGCTCCCCGGCGTCGAGGATGTCGGCGAGATCGAGCTCAAGCCCGCCTACATCCCGGTGAACTTCGAGATCCGCGGGCACTACAACCGCCTCATGGTCGCCCTCGGCGCCGAGTTCGGCTTCAACGCGAACCCGGACTCGTCGTGGGCCGAGCGGTACTTCCTGCCGGGCAACGAGGACGCGGAGGTCTCCCAGCTCAAGGGAGAGGACACCTCCGTCGACACCGACCTCGACGGCGAGATCTCCGACGAAGAGAGGCGGACGACCTACACGGGCAACAAGGTCCTCTTGAACGAGAATTCCATCAACCGGAACATCTACCTGGGCACCTCCGTCGTGCTCGGCCGGGACGCGGGCATCGGCTTCGGCCCGCGCCTCGGCGTGCGCATCGGCTGGACCAACATTCCGTACGCGCTCCAGACCACGGCCCACGTCGGGTTGGCGTTGGCGCCTCCGGGCGTCAAGGCCCTCGGCGACCGCGTGCGTCCGTTCGTCGACATCGACGGCCGCATCGGCCTCGCCTGGCCGTTCGCCAGCAGCATCGCCCACTACACCGATCCGATCACCGTCGCGCCCGTCTTCGGCCTCACGGCCGGCGTCGGAACAACGTTCTAAGGAGAGGCCCGTCGTGTTGATCTCTCTGCTCACCGTCTCGCTCGCCCTGGGCGCCGAGGGCACCGGCAAGGCCACCGTGGTCTGGCTTCAGCCCGACCTCCCGACGCCCGAGCTTCGCGCCAAGGCGGAGAAGCTGCTCGGCGTCTCCGCCACGCACGCGGCCTGGTCGGACCTCGCGTTCGTCCCCACGCCGTTCAACAAGGACGACGAGGCCCGTCTCGTCGCCCTCGAGCGCGCCCGCGCGGACGCCCGTGCGAAGTTCGACGTCTTCGACACCGAGCGGGAGATCGCCGCGGCGCTCGGCGCCTCGATCAGCGCCGTCACCGTGTTGCGTAGCGACGAAGATCGCGCGGCCCTCGCGGACGCCTTGATCCTCCAAGGGGCCGCCGCCACCCGGATCGTGCCGGAAGAGCGCTTCGCCACCGCCGAAGACGTGGCTGCGTACCGCGGCTTCTTCGGGAGCAGCGCGGTGGTCAAGCCCTACGTGGACGCCCTCGCCTTGCAGCCGGACGGCACCTGGGCGAGCGACGACCTGCCCGACGCCGAGGCGTTCGCCCGGCTCGGCGCCACGCGCGATCAGGCCGCAGCGCAGACCGCGGCACGCGTCGAGCTCGCCCCGATGCCCGCCGGCCTGACGGCCGTGCTCGACGGGCGCCCGGTGGAGCCCGGCGTCACCTACGTCGATGTCGAGCCGGGCCGTCACTACCTCCACGTGCTCGCCGACGGCCGGATCGTCGGGCGGCAGTCGTTCGAGGCCGCCGCGGGCGCGACCGTCACGATCGAGCCCACCGTCTCCAAGGGAGAGCTCGAGGCTTCGGCCGCGCGGGTGCTCGAGGGCTCGCGCGAGGTGCCGCAGGACGTGGCGCAGGCGGTGGACGTGGCCGGCATGCGCAACGGCGCGCCTACGCCCACCTTCCTCGCGACGCTCGACGACAAGGGCCGCATCGAGGTGTTGCCCTACGGCGGCGGTGCCTCCTTCCAGAAGCGCCCGGCCGTCACGGTCCTCCTCAACGGGAGCGTCGGCGGGGCGTTCCTCTCCTCGCCGGCGTTCGTCGATTCGCTCGGCACGCCGTCCTCGGGCTTCGGCGTTTCGGGCGATCTCGGGTTCGAGGTCGGCATCTACAACCTCGCCATCTACGGCGGCACGACCCTCACGCTGACCCCGACCGAGCGGATGAGCTACGCGAACGCGGACAGCACCGAGAACATCAAGACGAACGCCTATATTCATCCGTACGGGGGCTTTGGCGTGTACTTGCCTCGTCCCGACGTGAAAAAGGTGCTCCTGATGCTCGGCGCCAACTACGGGTGGTTCTCGCCCGGAGCGATGGGCGTGGGCGGGCGGGTGGCCTTCGGCATCCCCACCGGTGATGGGACCTGGTTCCGCATCGACCTGGACGGGTTTCGCGGCACGCAGATGATCGGGTTCCCTGGGGAGGGCGATCCCGCCCTGTACGCCGGAGTCCGCTTCGGGTTCGGTCGAAAGCTCTAGAAACGAAGCGCCGGACGCGCGGCGAAGAGCGGTTATCCTGCGCCCCTCTCGGTGCAGCCATGATCCTGTCGCTCCTGTTCTCGGCCCAAGCGGCATCCCCCGCGACCCTGCCCGTGTGGAGGTGGCCCGCTGGCGTCGTCCAGCGGTTCCACATCGAGACGGAGATCGTGACCCCCACGGGGCACCGGTACTACGCGGCCAACAACCTGGACGCGCGCGCCGGCGCGGTGAAGCTCCGGGCCGATGCCGCCTGTACGGCCAAGCCGGAGGGCAAGGTCCAGATCGTCAGCTGCACCTTTGCCTACTTCGACATGAAGGGCCAGGCATGGGTGGCGGACGAGGCCACCAAGCTCGCGACGATCCTCGAGGAGTGGTCGAGCGACCTCGGGCGTACCTCGGTCGAGATGGAGCTCGGCCCGGATGGGCGGTTGCGTACGTTCGACACGATGGCCGGCAAGGAGCGGAGCAACAAGCGCGAGGGGTACATCATCGAGCAGGAGCGCATGCTGTTGCAGCGCGCGTTCTCCGCGTTCGATCTGCCGTTGACGACGGACGACAAGGACTGGGTGCGTGGCTGGCAGCAGAAGGGCGGCTCCGCGCTCATGCAGCTGCTGACGATCAGCGGGACCGCGGGCGCTTCCGAGATCAAGCACACCCACGTGGGCGAGCGGGATGGCCTCACCGTCATCCAGACAACGGCCAAGGGGACGCTCTCCGCGGGCTCGGCGCTCGACGCCGACGCCGGTGGCCGCCTCGTGGACGTTCGGCTCGCGGGCGAGACCCTCTTCGACGTCGCGAGCGGCATGATGATCTGGCGCGACTTCACGATGGACGGGCGGCTCATGGTCAGCGCCCAGGGCGCCGGGACCGGCGCCGAGTACTTCCAGGTCGGCGCGATCCAGTGGGTGCCGGAGTTCCCGGCGCCGGGCGAGATTCCGCTCTCGGTCGCGGCGATGCGGGCCCCGCGCCTCTCCGGCGTGGCGCCGGCCGCGGTCGCCGGGATCGCCGTCGTGTCCTTCGCGGAGCTCGGAATGGATCCCCTATTCGTCCAGGGCTTCCCCAGCGCCGCCGAGCCGCTCAACCTGCCCGTGACCAAGGTTTCGGCCCGCGTGCTGGTGAACGCGGATGGCGTTCCGAGCTCGGTCACGCCCTTCGCCGGCTTCGAGGCGCTCGGCGCGGCCACCGAGCAGGCGCTGCTGGGCGCCCGCTTCCCCGCGCGGCCCGCACCCTACTCGGTCGATCTCGACGTGGAGTGGCGTCCCGCAGCGGACGCCGAGTAGGAGCCGGGGCGCCGGGAGGGCCTCCGGCTACTGGAGGTCCTGGACGAACTCGTAGTAGTCGCCGAAGTGCACGCGGTTCACCTGGCGGCCCATCTTGACGAGCTCGCGGGCGATCGCCTCGACGGCGTGCCGCATGCACACGTCCTCGCGGCGCGCGGAGGCGAGAATACAGGCGTTGAGCGCGGCGTTGACGATGAGGCCGCCCGCGATGTTGAACTGGTTCGAGAGGTACGTCAGGTCGAGGTCCGCGCCGCGGGGCGCGTAGGGAGGGAACGCGCGCTCCCACAGCTTGAGTCGCTCGGGCGGCGAGGGCATCGGGAACTCCACCACGGCGCCGAACCGGCGGAGGAACGCCTCGTCGATGTTCTCCTGGAGGTTGGTCGTGAGGATCGCGCAGCCCTCGAACACCTCGAGGCGCTGGAGGAGAAAGCTCACTTCCTGGTTCGCGAAGCGGTCCTGGGCCTGCTTGACCTCGCCGCGGCTTCCGAACAGGGCGTCGGCCTCGTCGAACAGGAGCACGGCGGTGCCGCCCTCGGCGGCGTCGAAGATCTCGCGGAGGTTCTTCTCCGTCTCGCCGACCCACCGGCTGATGACGCTCGAGAGGTCGACGCGGAACATGTCGAGGCCGAGCGTTCCCGCGATCACCTCGGCGGCCATCGTCTTCCCGGTACCGGGACCGCCGGAGAAGAGGGCCTTGATGCCGTAGCCGCGGGGCCGGATCTTGTTCCCGCCCCAGCGGTGGTACACGGTCTCCTGCTCCGACAGGTAGTTCGTGAGGTGCTTGAGCTGCTTTTCGACCTTGGTCGGGATGATGAGATCGCCCCAGGTGTACTGGGGCACCACGTGCTGCGCGAGCCCACGGAACTCGGGTCGGCTTCCTTCGCGCGCCGCCGCCCAGATGGCGTCGATGCTCGGCTCGTGCCCGCCGGACTCGGCCTCGGCGCGTTCGAGGACGCGCTGGATCGAGGTACCGCCCACCGAGTAGAAGCGCTCGGCGATGTCGGCGCCGAGCTGCGCGTTCCAGCCGCGGCGGGAGAGGGCGTCTCCCCAGGCCTCGTTCCGCTCCTCGAGCGTCGTGCGGGACACCTGCACGGTGACGCTCGGGCGATCCGTGCCGAGCAGCGCGCCGATGGACTTGCGGTCGGAGCCGCCCATGAGCACGGGGTAGGGGAGCGCCGAGAGGGCGCCGCCGAGCGCCATCAGGCCGTTGCGGAGCGCGGGATCCTCCTGGGAGGCCGCCACGTTCACGAGGTAGGGGAGGGCCCCGCTCATCCGCAGCTCGCGGACCAGGTCGAAGGGCTCGTCGATGTACTGGCGGGCCCGCTCCAGATCGATGCGGACCAGCGGCCGCTCGCAGCGCCGCGCGATCGCCTGGGCAACGCCTTCTCGCATCCCGATCGTGCTCCCGACCACCGCCACGGTGATCGCGCGGTCGAGCGACTCGTCGAGGTCCACGATGCGCTTGCGGGTCGGCGCGGGGATGAAGGGATCCATCGAGGTGTCGATGGGCGTGAAGCCGACCGAGCTCGGCAGCTCCTCCTCTTCGAGCAGCCACCGCAGGAGGCGCGGCGCGGGATGCACCCGGCGCGACGTGTGCGTGTCATGGCCGTCGGGCGGATTCAGCAGCAGGAGCCGGTATCGGATGAGCGGCCCGCCCTGCATCAGCCGGGCCTGCAACGCCAGCCGCTCACGACGCTCGGTGCGGAGCACGCGGGTGGCCATGTCGACCGTGAGGTAGGCCTGGTTCAGGTTGTCGTTGAGGTACGCGAAGATGCGGCCGTACCCGGCGCTGATCTCGGGCGCGAGCGAGAGCAGGATGAGATCGGCGTCGTCCCCGTCGAGATCGAACGCGCGCCGAAGCCGGGCGAAGCGCCCGTCCGTCGCGTCGCGCATCGCCGCCGAGGCGGCCACGGCGTCTTCGAGGCCGTCCGGACCCGTGAGGTAGTCGATCTCGCCGTGCGCGCGCAGGAGCGCATCCACCTCGTCATCGGTGATGACCGAGCCCCAGAACTGGCCCTTGGCGCGCATGGAGGGGCGGGCGCGCTGGCGCCGTACGGCGCGAAGCAGGAGGAGGTCGGTGCGCCGCAGCCGGCGCGCGAGCTCCTCGTAGACGGTGCTCATCAGTGTCCTTGCCCGGGAGACGGCGGGGCCGGTGGATCCGCCCGAGTGGAGGCGGCGGAGCCGATCCTACAGGAACCCCTTCTTGTCCGCGAAGCGGTCGAGCGCGGCGTCGCGGGAGTGCTCGATGGACTGCAGCACCTCGCGCGCGAACCGCTCGAGGATCGCCTCGCGGCCGAGCCCCTCGGCCACGAGCGCCTCGTAGCCGCGCTGGGCGTTCGCCTCGGTCTCCTGGCCCTCGCGCTTCTGGGACCCGCCGCCCGCCGCGCTCGTGGAGGCGGTGCTCGGGACGGCGTGGCCGGCCTCGTGGGATTCCGCTCCGCCGGAGCGGTTGCGGTGGAGGACCATCCGCTCGACGGAGCGCGCGGCGACTTCTTCTCCGTCCCGCGCCTCGTGCGAGCCCTGCCCGCCGGAGTGCTCGACGTGGAACTGCTCGTGCGCGAAGAGCGCCTGGTCCTCGACACGGCCGGGGTTGAAATCGTCCGCGACGATGATGCTCTTGTCGACCGTCATGGCGCGCGCGCCGAGGGTCTTCAAGGCGCGGCTCGCGAGCTCGCCGCCGAACACCTCGCCGCCGCCGGGCATCGCGCTCCGCTGCAGGTCGCCGCCTTGGCCCCCGATGCCGCGGCTGGCGCGGGACGCGAGGCGATCGGAGGTGCGGGACACGCCGCGCGCGCTGCGCGAGGTCTTGGGGCTGCCGTTCGACGCCATGGGCCCTCCGGGAGGCCGATGATAGCCTGTGCGGGGTGACCTTCCTACTCCCAGACCTCCTCTATTCCGAAGGTGCGCTCCGCCCGGGCCTCGCCGTGGGCATCGTCGACGGGCGCGTCACCCACGTACTCCCGTCCGCCTCGCTCCCGCCGGGGGCTTCGGTGGAGCGCCTGGCCGGGCGCGCGCTCCTGCCCGGCTTCGTGAACGCCCACTCGCACGCGTTTCAGCGCGGCCTGCGCGGTCATGTTCAGTACGCGGAGGGCAGCGATTCTTTCTGGACCTGGCGTGACCGCATGTACCGCCTCGCCAACGCCCTCGATCCCGACGGTGTCGAGGCGGTCTCCGCCCTCGCCTTCCTCGAGATGGTGCGCGCGGGCTTCACGACGGTGGGGGAGTTCCACTACCTCCACCACGCCCCGGACGGCGCCCGCTACACGGACCCTGACGAGCTCGCGCTGCGCGTGGCGGCGGCCGCCGAACGTGTCGGCATCCGCATCGTGCTCCTGCGCGTCGCCTACGCTCGCGCGGGCGCCGGCCTCGACCCCAACCCGTTGCAACGGCGCTTCTACGATCGCGGTCCGGACGATGTCCTCGCCTCCGTGGCGCGCCTCCGGTCTCACGGCATCCGCACCGGCCTGGCGCCGCACTCCATGCGGGCATGCCCCGCGGACTGGCTCCGTGCGTTCGCGGGCTTCGACGGTCCGGTTCACGCCCACGTCGACGAGCAGCCCGCCGAGATCGCCGCGTCCCTGCGCGAGCACGGCCGCCGCCCGTTGGAGGTCTTCGCCGATGCGGGGCTCGTCAGCGCGCGGTTCACCGCCGTCCATCTCACCCATCCCGATGACGTCGAGCTCGCGCTCCTCCGTGACGCCGGGGGGCGCGTCTGCGTCTGCCCGACCACCGAGCTCGACCTGGGAGACGGCTTCTTCCCCGTGGCCCGCGCCGCCGGGATCGAGCTCTGCATCGGCTCGGACAGTCACGCCCTCATCGACCCGTTCACCGAGATGCGCAGCATCGAGTGGCACGCGCGCGCCGTCACCGGCCGCCGGAACGTGCTCGGCCCGTTCGAGCATCCGGACGGCCTCGCCAGCGCCCTCCTCGACGCCGGGACGCGCGGAGGAGCCGCAGCGCTGGGCCTCGAGGGCGGCGCCCTCACCGTCGGCGCTCCCGCCGATCTCGTCGCGGTGGACCACCTGGATGTCGCCCTGCGCGGCGCGCGGCTCCTCCCCGCCCTCGTGTTCTCGGGCCATCCGGGCCTCGTGACCGACGTGTGGGTCGCCGGACGGCGGATCGTCCAGGAGCGTCAGCACGCGGGAGCCGAGGCCATCGTGGCGGCCGCCGAGCGCGCGCTCTCGCGTGCCTCGCTCTGATCTTCAGGGCAGCCGACACCGGTGCGCGACCACCGCGTCCACCACGTCGACCGCGCGATGGAGCTCGTCGATGGGGACGTATTCGTCGGCCTTGTGGGCCACGTCGATGCTTCCCGGGCCGAACACCAGCGTTCGCATGCCCAGCCGCTCGAAGTTCCCGCCGTCCGTCGCGAACGACGCCGCCGCGGTGTCGGGAGAGGCGGCCCAGGGGCGGAGCAGCGCCTCGAGCGGCGTACCCGCGGGCGTCAACATCGCGGGGGTCACCCGCACGAGCTCCGCGCGGACGCTCCCGAGCGGCTCGACCGCCTCCCGGATCTCCTCGAACAGCGCCTCCGGCGACATGCCGGGGAGCGGGCGGAAGCCGAGATCGACGATGCAGCGGTCGGGGACGATGTTGACGGCGTTCCCTCCGTGGATCGTCGCGACGTTCATCACGACGAACGGCCGCTCGAGCAGCTCCGGGAAGCGCACGTCGTGCCGCCATCTCTCGGCGAGGGCGTCGAGCGCGTCGATCACGCGCGCGGCGAGGCGGATCGCGTTCTGACCGAGGTCGGGCCTGCTGGAGTGGGCCGCGCGTCCCGCGCAGGTGATGCGCGCCGCGACGTGCCCGGGGTGCATCCGCAACATGTGGAACGACGTGGGCTCGCCGATGAGCGCCAGGGTCGGCAACGTCCGACCTTCGGCCGCGTACTTGTCCGCGAGCGCGCGAGACCCGAGGCAGCCCACCTCCTCGTCGTGGGTGAACATCAGGACCAGCTCTCGACGCAGATCCCGGGGCGGGGTGCGGGTCAGCGCCACGACGATGGCCGCGAGGAAGGCCTTCATGTCACAGGCGCCACGTCCCACCAGCCGGTCGCCGCGTCGCGTGAGGACGAAGGGGTCGGACGTCCAGGGCTGGCCTTCGACCGGGACCACGTCCATGTGCCCGGAGAGCACGACGCCATCGGTGCCTGCGGGGCCCGCCGAGCAGACGAGGTTGCACTTTCCCGCCTCGGTGGCCTCGAGGGTCTCCACCCGCATCCCGACGGCCTCGAGGCAGTTCGCGAGCTCGGCGGCGATCCCGGTCACGGGGCGGTCGGACACGGTCGGCCAGGCGACGAGCCGACCGAGGAGCGCTTCAACGTCCATCCGGCCTCCGAGTCTTCCGCGCGGGCGCGGGCGGCTTCGGCGACGAGGCCGGAGGAGCCGAGGCGACGGCCGGCGCCTCCCGCGCCACCTCCTTCGCCGGCGCGACCTCCTCCTCTATTTGTTTTTCAGGAGCCTCCGGCTTCGCCTTCTGCGTCTCGGCGCTCGCGGAGGGCGTCGCGACTACGCTCTTGCTCTCGGCCTTCTTCCCCCCCTCCTCCTCCTCCTCCGGCGCGTCCCACCAGTGGTGTTTCGGGCGGTCTCGCTCCACGGCGACCGGCGCGCTCGTGTCGGTCACGCGCAGGATTTCGTCCGCGCGCTGGAACAACGCGGGCGCCTTGGCGGCCGGGCTGTGCTCGCCCTCGGCGACGAACGGACGCTCTTCGGGGGTGGACGACGGCGCGGCGAGCGCCGCCGGGAGCTCGACCTGGCTCGGCACGGTGTCGAACGCCGCGCGCTCGGCGGCGACGGCCTGGTCGAGCAGGTGCGCGCCGCGTGAGAGGTCCCCCGCGCACAGGGCCTCCGCGGCGCGTCGGTAGAGCTGGGTGGTCTTGTGCCAGCGGGTCGGATCCGGCAGGGCGAAGCCGGTCGCCCCGCGCGCCACGCGCAGGTGCCACTCCCGCTGGTCCCCCATCTCTTTCTGCTCGGCCCGCTGCACCATCTGGATTTCGGACAGCCGACGCTCCACGAAAGCGAGGAGCGCGTCCCGCTTCTCGGTCGCCGCGCCGAGCAGCGCGCCCACCTGGCTGTTCCCCACCTTCTTCGCGAGGAGGGCGAGCTCTTTGCCGCCCGCGTCGCGAAGGCGGTCGCGCGCGCCGCCGCGGGCGCGGGTAACCGGCACATCGCCGAGGCCGGGGGTGCGCTTCTGCCGACTCACGAGGCCTCCCTATCCGATCGCGCCCCGCGGGCGGCGCAGCTCGCCGTACCCGCGTAGAATCTTCCTCGCATGGCCACGGACCCCACCCTCCGCCTCCGACGCCGCATGCCGGGCGACCGTCTGGCTCCGGAGGAGCATGGGCTCGCGCGGCTCCTGGCGCGCGATCAGCCGGCCGAGCGCCCCGACCCGGTGCCCCCGCGCGACAAGCAGGGCTCGCGCTCCCTCGTGCAGCGGGACACGACGCATGTGGCCGTGTGCCGACCGAACGCGCCCCTGTTGATCCGTATCGTGCGATACCCATTTGCGCTGACGACGGCCCGCGGAGCGCGCCAGAAGTACCGGGATGAGGTGGAGAGTTTCATTCGCGTCGACTGGTCGGCTCAGGTGGCTGCCGCGCTTGCTGATCGCGAGAGACTGAGGTTTACTTCCGCGGGGCGCGGGCGGCCGATGCCGTTCACCGTACGCCCCAGCCTCTGGTCCATCCTTCCGCCAGTACCCGGAGATGAGCGTTGAACCCCGCTGAAGAAGCCGAGCAGCTCCGCGCGACGGGCGGTCCCGCCTCGGGCCGGAGCATCATCGGCGAGACGACCGAGGCCATCCACAAGTTCCTGCTCGATGGCTACAAGCTCACCGACATGCCGCCGCGCATCGAGGAGGAGCTGAAGTTCATCCCGAAGGATCGCGAGGAGATCCTGTACATCTACATGTACCGGGTCGCTCAGAACCCCAACCTGATGAACCAGAAGCGCCTGCGCCAGGCGCCGGTCTTCGTGAAGGACGATCCGGAAAAGGGCGGCGAGGTCTACTTCCACCGCCCGCCCGTCCTGCTCGACCTCTTCTACCTGATCTCGGTTCACAGCAAGTTCCGCTCCGATGCCGAGCGGCTCCTGGGCTGGGTGCTCCTCCGCCTCAACGAGGCCACGCACCTCATCTACCGGCCGCGCCGCTTCATGCTCCCGGACGGGCGTGAGGTCGACAGCCTCGGCCGCACCTACGACGCAAAGAACTTCGAGGGCCAGAACGTCAACGCCGAGGGAGAGCCCGAAGAGGACGACGGGCTGTTCATCGAAAAGGTGTCGCTCGCCCTCGTCGATGATCTCACCGTTGGCGACGCCATCAACCTCTTGACGCTGCACGAAGCTCCATACCGCCCCTTCTTGACCTACCGGGCTCGCGTGGCGCTAGATGGACCGCTCTACAAGTCTTCCGGCGGTGCGACCATCCGGTTGCCCCGTCTGGAGAGGGTCTCTCCTCCGACGGACGGCCAAGGGGACTCCCCCAATGGCCGCAAACGCTCGGGGAAGGGCCCCCCCCCCTCGCTCAAGATGCCCCCTGGGCCGAAACCGTACATGCTCCGCAGGAATGCGGATGCTGACAATGAATCGGAGGATTGAAGAACACAATGGAATACCATACCCCAGGCGTTTACATCCGCGAAGTCGATAGCGGACCGAAGCCGATCTCCTCGGTTTCGACCAGCACCCCCGGCTTCCTCGGGCTCTTCGAGTTCCATCCCCCTCACGACGCGATCGCGATCACCGGGAGCAACGGCAAGCGCCAGCTCCGCGGCAAGGTCGTCCCGCAGCTCGTCGACGAGAAGGGCAACATCAAGGGCGACACGAACGAGGCCAACACGGCCCTCGCGCAGGCGTTCAAGCTCGGCCGTCGGGACGTGCGGGACGTCAAGAAGTACTTCGAGCTCCACGGCGCCGGGAAGAACGGGCCGACCGCGCCGAAGTTCGAGGCCGGCACCAAGGGCAAGATCAAGATCACGTGGGCCGAGAAGACGCTCGAAGTCCCCGAAGTCAACATGTCGATTGAGGCCAAGATCGTCAGCGACAGCGACGAGTCGGTCGAGAAGCTCATCAACTCCCTCCACGAGACCTTCCCGCTCGAGAAGGTCACCGCGAAGACCGCGGCCGACGTGCTCTCGGTCTACGGGTACGACGTCAAGGGCACCGAAGGCACCGCGCTCCGCTCGGAGTACTCGGTCCCCCCGGTCGGCATCACGAACAAGGCCGAGTTCTTCCGCTGGCTCCAGAGCTACTTCGCGCAGTACCTCATCGAGACCCGCCCCATCGAGGACCTCGTCGGGCGCACCTTCACCGACCTCGACGAGGCGGCGGACGCCGTGTACGAAGCCATCGCGAACGACGACGCGCTGAAGAAGGAGTTCCGCGACTTCCTCTCCCAGCCCTCCGTCTTCAACTTCGTGGCGGGCGTCAACGGCTTCTACGACAACGGCGGCGGCAAGTGCTACGTCTACCTCATGGGCGCGCCGGACACGGCGACCTCGATCCGTGAGAACCAGGCGGACAAGATCGGCCTCTACGCGTTCGACGACGTCGACGACATGGCCCTCATGGTCGCCCCGGGCTGCCTCCCCCACCAGCAGAAGGAGATGCTCGAGCTCTGCGAGATCCGCAAGGACCGCTTCGCGCTGCTCGATGGTCCGATCGTGTCCGACGGCGCCATGGACATCCCGGCCTCGAACAAGGGCTACGGCGCGATCTACGTGCCCTGGCTCAAGATCACGAAGCCGAGCTGGTTCACCGGCAACCAGGACCACATCAAGGTCACCGGCCCCAACCGCCGCAAGCTCATCAAGACCGAGAAGAACGAGCTGTTCGTGCCCCCCTCCGGGCACATGGCCGGCGTGTTCGCTCGCGTCGACTCCGAGCGCGGCGTCCACAAGGCCCCTGCGAACGAGATCACGATGGGCATCGTCGGCCTGTCGCAGAACATCAACCGCCTCGAGCAGGGGCAGTACAACGATCGCGGCATCAACGTGATCCGCATCTTCAAGGACCGCGGCATCCGCGTCTGGGGCGCTCGTACCCTCGGCACGATGTCGGACGCGTCCTGGAAGTACATCAACGTGCGCCGCCTCTTCATCATGATCGAGCAGTCGATCATGATCGGCAGCCAGTGGGCCGTGTTCGAGCCGAACGACCACACCCTCTGGAAGAAGCTGACCCGCGACGTCCGCGCCTACCTCATGCGCGTCTGGCGCTCCGGCGCGCTCTTCGGCCAGACCCCCGAAGAGGCGTTCTACGTCAAGTGTGACGACGAGACCAACCCCCGCTACCTCATCGACGCGGGCCAGGTCAACGTGCAGATCGGCATCTGCCCGGTGAAGCCGGCGGAGTTCGTCATCTTCAGCATCGGCCAGTGGGACGGCGGCGCGCTCATCGAAGAGTAGCACCCGTCCAAGCACGGCCGGGACGTGGGGGAAACTCCGCGTCCCGGCCCTTTTTAGTAGAAGCAGCAGCAGTACAGCAGGAGCATCGTCATGGAGCTGAAGACCGAGTACGAGTTCATCCTCCCCCGGGGGTACGTCGACAAGGACGGCACGCTCCACCGCGAGGGCGTCATGCGCCTCGCGAACGCGAAGGACGAGATCGTCCCGCTGAACGACATGCGCGTGCAGCGCAATCGCGCCTACCTCATCATCGTGCTCTTGAGCCGGGTCATCCCGCGTCTCGGCAACCTCGGCGAGGTCAACACCGGCGTCATCGAGAACCTGTTCGCAGGTGACCTCCGCTTCCTCGAAGAGATGTACAACCGCATCAACGAGGATGAAGCCACCATCCAGGTCACGTGTCCCGAGTGCGGGACCAAGTTCGAGAAGGAGTTCGGCCGCCTGGGGGAATCGTGAGCTACCCCTTGGAGAACATCTTCAAGGAGGTAGCGTTCATCGCGTATCACTTCCATTGGGACCGTGAAACCTGCTTCGTGATGCCGCACAAGGAGCGGCATGCGTGGGTCAAGGAGATCTCGGCCATCAACGAAAAGATCAACGCGCCCAGGTAGGGCTACGCCAGGTCGGTCCCCGCTCGCGCGCTTCGCCGAGCGAGGTAACGGGGGCCGACCATTCTCCAGCGAGCGCCCATGCGTCCAGGCATCAGCATCCAGCACGGGACCCTCGCGAACCGCTCGCGGAGCCTCGTCCGTTGTGACATCGGCGGGATCATCGGCTTCCTCACGAGGGAGCGGTGGCCCGAGGAGGCGTCGGCGGGGGACTTCATCGAGATCGTCCTCCGGCGGTGGTCCGAGCTGGATGATCATCCGCAGCGGCTGTTGTTCGACCCCCCCTCGCGGCGGGCCGTCCGCTCCTTCTTCGAGAACGAGGGGGACACCCTCCACCTCTTTGCCGTGTGCATCGAGTCCGAGGACGAGCTGAAGCACCGCACGGGGGACGACGGCCCGCTCGCGCCGTTGTTGCACCGACTGCGAGCGGAGGACGACATCGCGCTGCTCGCGGTGCCGTCCGCGGCGTACATGCGCTGCGAGGTGCTGCGCAACGGCAAGGTGCGTTGCGACGCCGACGCCCTGTACGACGAGCTGCTGGCGCACTGCCGGCAGATGACGAACCGCTTCCTGATCATCGACGCGCCCCGTGGGCTCCACGGGGACGTGCTCCTGCGCTGGTTCGACTCCTTCCGCGCGAGGGAGCCCGAAAACCGCAGCTACGGCGCCGTGTATTACCCCTGGCTCAAGCGGGGCGACGAGACGTTTCCGCCCTCCGGCTCCATCATGGGGGTGTTCGCCCGCACCGAGCTCGCGCGGGCCCCCTTCGGGGTGGCCTGGCCGCCCGCGAACGTGCCCGTGCTCGGCGTGACCCACACCGAGGTCGACATGGACTGGGGCGAGGCCGGCCAGATCAGCGACGCTGGGGTGAACCCCATCGTGGTCCAGCCCGGGCGTGGCGTGGTGGTCTGGGGGGCGCGCACCATGTCCGCGGACCCCGCCTGGACCTTCATCAACAGCCGCCGCATCGTCAGCATGATCTCCGAGCAGCTCCGCCGAGACAACGAGTGGGCGGTCTTCGAGGTGAACGACACGTCGTTGTGGAAGGTCATCGAGCGCGACGTGATGGTCCGGCTCGAACAATTCTGGGAAGCGGGATTGATCTCCGGGACTCGATCTCGAGCAGAATATTCGGTAGAATGCAACGAGGGCACGAACCCGCTCGAAGCCCGGGATAGCGGGATGTTGAACGTGCAGGTTGCTTTGCGACCGGTAGGAACGATGGAGCGAATCCTCATCGATCTTCGGTTAGGTACGGGCGGCCCCTGAGCTTCGGAGGTGTTGAATGGCTGACTGGGTAGGACGCGGCGGCGGGCGCAAGGCCGGACAGCCGTCGAACGGGTTCAGTGGCGGCGCCGGTATGGGTGGCGGTCGTTCGAGCGACCAGCCCTCCTTGCAGGCCAACTCCAACGTAGAGCTCGCCGAGCGGAGCTACAGCCTGAAGGGCTCGACCTCCATCGGCCTCTCGGCTCGCTCGTACTCCATCAAGGCGGCGGTCGACTACGGCGGCTCCTCCACGAAGTACAGCCTCAAGCAGAGCAAGTCCACCGCTCCGCAGCGGGCCGGCTCGAGCAACAAGTCGGCCAGCGGCGAGATGAGCCCCCGGGTGGCCGACCCCGAGGGCAACTTCATCTTCACGCTCGAGATCGACGGGATCGAGGTCGCGCAATTCAAGGAATGCAGCGGTCTCAAGTCCAGCACGCAGGTCTTCGAGATCGAAGAGGGTGGGATGAACCACCGCGTGCACAAGCTCCCGGCGCAGTCCCGCTGGGACAACATCACGCTCCGCTACGGCGTCACGTCCGACACCACGCTGCTCAAGTGGCGCAGCGAGGTCATCCAGGACGAGTTCAGCCTTCGTCGTAACGGCAGCGTGGTGATGAAGACCCTCCAGCTCGAGGAGGTGCGTCGCTACAACTTCGTGCAGGCCTGGCCGGTCGCGTGGGAGGGCCCCTCGTTCGACGCCAACGCCGCCGATCTCGCGGTCGAGATGGTCGAGATTGCGCACCACGGTATCTCCATCACCTAGGCAGAGAGCGCGCGAGGAGTCCCCGAAATGCCAGCGAACGACGGCGAGAACCGCAAGATCCCCGGTGACCGGCTGGTAAGCCGGATTTTCACGCGAGTACGCCGCCGTCCCCGCATCGGGTTCTCGCCGGACTTCTACGCGCGCTTCGGCATGGCCGATCCCTGGGTCGCGCCCGAGTTCGGCAACGAGGAGCCCACCACGCAAGACGGCATGGTGTTCCTCTCCGCGCAGCCCTACTACTCGATGATGCGCCGCTTGGCGGCGGCTCGTCGTCGCCGCGAGCGTCGCGAGACCGCCTTCCAGGCGCGCCACCCGGGCGGCGCGGCGATCCGCGCGGTCGCTCGCCACTGGCCGGGGGAGACCGCGGCTTCGCTGGCCGTTTCCCGCCTTGCCCGCCTGGCGCTCGAGGAGATGACGCTCCCGCCGCCGATCGCTGCTGTGGCGGCGGCGCCGACCGTGAACCCGAGCGCCTTCGGCGCCGCAGCGCCGTCGAACGCGCCGGTTCGTCGTGCGGGTTCGGATCGTACGTCGCGCGGCGCGAAGGCGTGGTGGTCCACGCCGTTTGTTCCCGCGCGGGTATTCGGCGGTTCGGCGTCAGCCGAGGACCAGCTCGCATCCGACCGCGCGGGCGCGGCGGGCACGCCCAAGGGTTCGCAGCAGGTCGCACCGGCACGTCCGGCCGCCCGGCGCGTGTCCCCGGCGGACCATGCGGGTGCCCGTCTCGCGGACGCCGCTGCGCGCGGCGGCGTCGCCGCGCGGGCCATCGCCGAGGCGGTGCCGGGCTCGCTCGCCGGCCGGCAGCTGGCGCGTGTCGTCGAGGCGATCGAGGCCTTGCCGCTCGACGAGCAGCAGGTGCAGATCCGTCGGGTCGTGCGGCGCCTCGGTGCCTCGGCGCCCATGGTCCGGACGGTCTTCGAGGAGGGCGAGGCCTCCCTCGCGGCTGGCGCCCCCGCCCAGCGTCCTTCACAGATCGCGGCTCGCCGCGCCGATCCGGCCTCCGCGGCTGGGTCCAAGGCGGGCCTGCGCACGGTCCTCTCCCGCTCGCCGGCCATGGCGCTCGCCTCGGCTCCCGAGGTGGATCGCGCCGCCAGCGGCACGCTGGCCACGGCCGAGCGTTCCGTCGCGGCATCCGGAACGTCCGCCTCCCTCGCGCGGCTCCCGCGCCGCGCGGCGGCTACCCAGCGTGCACTGGCGCGTGGTGCGGGCCTACCGGCGGCCGGGCTCTCGTCGGTGCCCGCGCCCGTGGCCTACGCCCGCGCGGCGACCACCGCGTCGCTGAGCGCATCGCCGGTTCAGCGCCCCGCCGCTTCTTCCCCGGCGGGCCCTGGTCCTCGTGCGCGCCTCCTTCCGGAGGACGCCGCTCCGCGCGGGAACGTGGTGGCCGCAGCCCGCCGTGATGGTGCCGCCGCCGGGCCTCGAACCGCCGTCGTGCGCCCGGGCCTGGATTCCACGCTCCTGATCGGGTCTGATCCGACCGCGCCCTCTCCGACCGCGTCCTCGGCGCCCGCCGCCAGCGTGCGGATGCCGGCGTCCGCGCGCGCAGTCTCCCGGTATCGGGAGTCCGCCCTCCCCGCCCCCCTGCCGGGCGCAGCTTCCGAGGCCGCGAACGCGGCGGTGCGCACCACCCAGGGAACATGGGTCGCGGCGAGGAGCGTGCTCCCATCCGAGCGCGATCCGGCGATCCGGGCGCACGTTCGTGTCGCGCCCGCGTCCGCCCATGCGGCGTCCCGCATCGATGCCGGCCAGGTCGAGGGGGCCTCGGTGCTCCCTCGCGCCATCGCGGCGCCCGATCGCGTGCTCGCCGCGTTGCCGGCGGCGTCTTCCGTGGCCGCGTCTTCGGTGGCAGCGGCGCTCTCCGCTTCGCCCGTGGCGCGCGAGGCCCGTCCCGCGTCGTCCTCCTCCCGGTCCGTGCCCCCTACCGGCTCCATGCCGGTACGCACCGCGAAGGGCGCCTGGGTTGCGGCCCGCTCACCCGAGGGTCGCGTCGCGCTCTCGGAGTCCGGCACCCAGGAGGAGCGAGTCTCCACCCCCGCGCCGCGCGGCCTCGGTGGCGCTGCTGGCCGTCTCGGAGCGCGTCGCCTCGGGGAGTCTCCCGCGCCCGTCGCGTCCGCACGCGCGCTCACATCCTCGGCGTTCCGCACGGCCGAACCCGCCCCGGCGGTGTCCGGTGGCGGGGCGCCCGCGGGCGCGGAGGTACGGCGCGCGGCTCCCGCCGCGTCGTGGGCTCGCCCCCAGGAGGCTCGTCCGTCGGGTGTCGTGCACGCGGCGGGTCGCGCTGCCGCACCGCCGGTCCAGGGCCCCGGACGCGCGGAGCCCGTGGGGAGCCGTGCGCCGGTCACCCCGTCTTCCGCATCCTCGAAGGGCGCCTCTTCGGCGCCGGCCTCCGCGAGTCGCGCCTCGTCGGTCCGGGCCCCCTCGTTCCTCGCGTTCTCGGGCCCGGCTTCCTCGGCCGGAAGCGCTCGCGGTGCCGGGGATGACCCCACCGGCGCCTCTCGATATCCCGCTGGCGCTTCCCTCCTGCGCGCGCCCCCGATGGCGCACGCCTCGGCACGTACGGACCTTCCGGTCGACGGGCCCACGCTCCAGCCGAAGGTCAGCCCGGCCGCCCGCTCTCAGCGTGAGGTCGCTCCGGCGCGCGCGAGAAATCCGCGGGCCGCGAGCGTGGCCGCGGCAGCCCGCATCGACGGATTGCCGACAACGGCGATCACCGCGAGCCGATCGGCCGCCACCTCCGCCGCTTCCTCGGCCGTAGCGCAGGGGCCGAGCCCCTCGCGCTTCGCGCGGAGCGGTCCGCTGTCGTTCGCACTTCCCCCCCTCTCCGCGGTCAACGCCAGTGTGACAGCGGCTGCTCCGGCCCGCGGGCCCGCGGCCACCGGCGCCGCGGATCGAAGCGCCTCGCGGGCGCGGGTGCGCCCGACGCGCGTGTTCACCACTCACGACGCGGCTTACTCCCCGAGCAGCGCGGTCACGACTCCGAGCGGTGTCTGGATCAGCGCCCGCACGGCGGC
Organism: Pseudomonadota bacterium; assembly: GCA_030685065.1. Classification (GTDB taxonomy): domain Bacteria; phylum Myxococcota_A; class UBA796; order UBA796; family SXON01; genus CAJBVW01. The sequence goes on from JAUXQH010000118.1 coordinate 38,417, forward strand.
GGCCACGCCGGGGCTGCGCGTACTCCGCACCGAGGGCGGTCGGCTCGTGGCCTTGGCACCGGCGCCGGTGTTGGGTGCCCCTGGCGGCGCCAAGGTCGGCGCCCAGCGCGCGGCGGCTACCTCCGGCGCGTCCTTCGCGCGTCCTTTCGCCGTCCCCACGGACGATGGCGCCGACGCGCTGATCGCGCCGCCGCCTCCGGCTCGCAGCCGCGCCTCCCACTGGGCGGCCGAGCGCCAACGCGTCGGGGAGGCGACAGCCTACCGCGGCGCGTACCGCACCCCGCAGGCGGTCGACCCGAGCGCGCCCGTCTACGCCTCGCCGGATGGCGAGCGTGAGCCCGCCCGGCAGACCCGCACCCCGGCACGTCGTGACCGTCCGCGTCGCCTCGCGGCGACAGCGGGGGAGATGTCCCTGCCGACGCCGATGGCCGGTGTCGGCCCGAGTGACAGCGCGCGCTCCCGTGCGCCGCTCGACGAGCGCCTTCACGGTGTGGCGGCGGGTGCTCCCGATGGCGGGTCTCCCTCCTGGGCCGCGCGATCCGACGGCGCCCCGCGGGTGCGGTCGCCCGGTGGCCTGTTCGAAGCGTTGGCGCGCGCCACCTCGACCGAAGAGATCGTGCGGGTCATCTACGCCCGCGCGGACGGTGTCCGCGAGACCCCCCTCGCGAAGGAAGCGCCCGTCGTCCAGGTGATCGAGCAGATCCGCCAGGAAGTGCGGCGGGAGCAGGCGGTCGTCGAGACCGCCACGCGTGCCTCGCGGCTCGACGCGCCGTCGGCCACCACCATCCGCGGCAGCTACGTCCAGCCCGTCAAGAGCACCACCCGCGTCAACCGCGGCGGGGTGCGCGGCGTCAACGCCACCGCACGCTCGATGTCGGCTGGCAGCGGCGACGACCGGATCATGAAGCTCGTCAAGAAGCTTCAGGGCCTCATCCATCTCGCCGAGTCCGAGGGCCGCCTCGCGGACGCCCGGTCCCAGGTCCGGATGGCGGAGGACTCCGCGGGTGCGCGGGCCGAAGGGCAGGGGCCCGTCGGTACGAGCAAGGAAGGCGGCGAAAAGGGTCAGAAGCAAGACATCGAGGCGCTCGGGCGCGAGGTGCTCGAGGTCGTGACGAGAGAGCTCGAATTCCGTCGTTCGCGGCGGGTGGAGGACCACGATGAGTCAAACTGGTGGTGACAAGGCCTACTTCGAGAGCCTGGACGACGGGGGCACCAAGTTCACCGTCCAGTACAACCCGAAGGAGTTCCAGGTAACGAAGGCGATGACCTGGGAAGAGTCGAAGACCCAGGGGAAGGCGGTCAACCCGATCTCCTTCCAGAAGGGCGCGCCGATGACGGCGAGCTTCGACCTCATGTTCGACACCACGGGCGAGAGCTCGGCCGTGAACGTGCAAGACGCCTGGGTGACCGGGTTGCTCGCGCTCACGAATGCCACCGCATCGCCCGCGAACGGCGAGGAAGCGGAGCTCCAGAAGAAGCGCCCGCATGCGCTGGTCTTCACGTGGGGCGCCTTCACGATGAAGTGCGTCATCGAGTCGGTCAGCGTTACCTACCTGATGTTCGCGAGCTCCGGCGAGGCCGTGCGTGCGCGCTGCTCGGTGAAGCTCAAGGAGTGGACCCCCCTCGACGAGGTGGACAACCGCGAGAAGTTCGCGACCAACACCGGCGGCGGCGCGTGGGGATCGGGTTCGATCGTCCTCGTCGGCAGCGGGCAGACCTTGTCGCAGATCGCGCAGTCCTCGGGCTCCGACATGCGCACGGTCGCCGCCGCGAACGGCATCACGAACCCGCTCGCCGATCTCACCGGCCGGGAACTCAAGGTTTAGCGGGAGCACACCATGGCCGAAGCGAAGGGCGGGTCGCGCAGCGCGACCAGCTACAAAGTGACCATCGGGAGCAAGACCTTCGGCCAGACTGAGGGCGATGGGCTCGAGCAGCTCGTGATCGAAGATCACGTGGACATGGTCGAGCACATGTCCCTGCGCCTCGCTGGCATCGAGGGCCAGCCGAAGTGGGAGATCAACATCGGGGACGCCGTCGAGGCGAAGCTCGGTGCAGGGGACGTGATCCTGTTCGCGGGGGAGGTCATCGCGCTCGAGCCGTCCTGGGCGGTCGACGGCCTGATGTCCATGACCGTGCGCTGCCTCGACAAGGCCCACCGGCTCGCTCGCGGCCGCAAGACCCGCTTCTTCGAGAACAAGAAGGACAGCGAGGTCGCCACGACCGTGGGCGGCGAGTGCGGGCTCTCGGTCGAGACCGACCCGACCGAGGAGGTGCACCCCTACATCCTCCAGCGCAACGAGTCGAACCTCGCGTTCCTCAAGCGGCTCGCCGCGCGCAACAACTTCCAGCTCACGGTCGACGAGAACAAGCTGATCTTCAAGAAAGGCGCCTTTTCCGGGGCGCCCACGAAGATCGAGATGGGGAAGAGCCTGCGCTCGCTCCGCATGGGCTTCAACAGCATGGAGCAGGTCGACAAGGTGATCGTGCGCGGGTGGTGCATCCGCGAGAAGAAGGAGATCGTCGGCACCGCCTCGAGCGGGGACATCGAGACCATCGGCGGCGGGCAGTCCGGCGCGGCGGTGTCCACTTCCAAGTTCGGGTCCAACATCGCCTACATCACCGATGTGCCGGTGGGTACCCAATCGCAGGCGAACGAGATGGCCAAGGCCGAGATCAACCTGCTCGCGCGGCAGTTCGCCAAGGGCACGTGCACGGTGGACGGCAACGATGGGCTGCGCGCCGGGCAGGTGGTAGAATTCGCCGGGCTGAACGCCAATCACAACGGAAAATTCTACATCATCTCGACTCGCCACATCATCTCGCCGACGACCGGCTACCTGACCGAGCTGACCTTCTGCAGCAACACGATGGGCACCTAGGATCCGCAGGCGATAGCGTATCGTCGCCTTCCTCCGCCCCTGCCGCGTCGCCCCATTGCGTCGCGCCATCGCGTCGCCCCATTGCGTCGCCCCATTGCGTCGCCCCGCCGTGTCGCTCTACACTGACCGCCTAGCTCCGGATCCACATCATGGCGAACCCGCGAGAAATACTCGGGCGTGGCTGGTCTTTTCCGTTCCAATTCGACTCCGCGAAGGGCACCGTCGGCCTCTCGGAGTTCGAAGAGAACATTCGGCAGAACATCACGATCATCCTCGGCACGAAGCCGGGCGAGCGTCAGATGCTGCCGGCGTTCGGCTGCCGGATCCACGAGCTCCTGTTCGCGCCGAACACGCGCGCCACGAGCGCGATGGTCGCGCATCATGTGACCGAGGCTTTGCGGCGGTGGGAGAGGCGGATCGAGGTCGTAAAGGTGAATTCGGAGCCCGGGTACGACGGATCGGTGAAGGTCGTGGTTGAATACCGCGTCCTGGCCACCAACGCCGTCCAGGGCCTGAACTACACCATCTCAAACAGGTAGTCATGCCGATCCGCCCCCCGAACCTCGACGATCGCCGCTACGAGGAGATCCTCCGCGAGGCCCGCGCGCTCATTCCGCAGTACTCGCCGGAATGGACCAATCTCACGGATGCCGATCCGGGCATGACGCTCGTCCAGCTCTTCGCCTGGATGACGGAGATGATCATCTTCCGGCTCAACCAGGTGCCGGACAAGACCTACATCCACTTCCTCAACTTCATCGGGGAGGAGCGCAAGCCCGCCCGTCCCGCGGTCGCGCCCGTCACGTTCTCCCTCAAGGGGGAGCGTCCCGCCGAGATCCCGCCGTACACGCGCTGCGCGACCCGCCAGCGCGAGGACTCGACCTCCGCGGACTTCGTCACCGTTGACGGGGTCACCGTTCACGGGGCCACGATCACCCGCGTGATGGCCGTTCGCGGCGGCAACCGTCCCGCCGTGCGCGAGGTTCCGTTCAGCAACCTCCACGACAACCGATCCGCGCTGATCTTCGGCGGCGGCCGCGGTGTCGATCTGTTCGAGCTCGATCCGACCGAGTTCGGGCCGGACGCGTACACCCCGAACCAGTACTTCTACGTCGCGCACGAAGACGTGCGCCTGATGGACATCTCGCCCGAGGAGGAACGCCCGCTGGGGCGGCTGCTCGTGCGCCGGGCCGGTCGCGACGGGGACACCCTCTCGATCGCGTCGTTCTTCTCGTGGGAGTACCCGACGGACGAGGGGTGGCTGCCCATCCCGGTGGACCAGGAAGCGCAGGAGGCGCTCGGGATGCCCGAGGTGGCGCTCGTCACGTCGCTCCCTGGTGTGGTCCCGATCGACGGCTTCTCGCTCGAGGAGCGTGACCTCGCCTTCCCCGACGCCGTGTCGAAGGAGCGTTGGTGGATTCGTGGTCGCCTCGACTACGAGCGTTGGATCGCGAGCCGCATGCTCCAGGATCTCGAGATCTCCTGGCGCGACGACCGCGGGGGCGAGGAGCGCCCGATCAACAACTGGGAGGTGCGCTCCACCGGGCGCACGCTCGAGTTCTTCCTCCAGGACGTGCCGCCCATCCGCGGCGGCTGGACCATCCGCTTCGCCCTGGTCGATCGCGGGCTGCCCGCCGGGCGAAACAGCTACCTCCCCCGCTACCGCTGGTACTACCGCCGCGGCGAGGGCTGGGAAGAAGTGCCCCGCGAGCGCGTGCGCATCGAGGGCACGGTCGTGCTCGTCACCGGCCCGCTCACCGACATGGCCACGGACGGGTACAACCTCCGCGCCGAGCGCGTCGAGACCGTGTTTCTGCAGGGGTTCATCCCCGAGCTCGAGCTCGATCTCACCTGGGTCCGGCCCATCGAGCTCGATCTGTTCGCGGGGGACGATCCGCGCCGCCTCGAGTCGCTCCTCCTCGCGGAGGGCCCCTGGTCGCCCTTCCAGATCTCGCCGCTCATCCCGCCGACGCTCGGGCGCAAGTGGTACATCGGCTCGGACCTGTTCGAGAACCGTCGCAAGGCGCCGGTGGTGGTCGAGGTCGACATCGCGTTCGAGATGAACGGCGCGCCGATCCCCGAGCCGGCCGAGCTCTACCTGCTCCAGCTCACCTACCGCGCCGATGACAACTGGCGTGTCGTGTGGTCCGAGGACAAGATCTTCTCGGGCTTCACCTTTGCCAACCTGGACGCCGCGGGCGCCAAGGTCGCCGGCGTGCGGACCATCCGCATCGTCATCGACCCGGAGAAGCAGCTGCGCGGCCTCGCCCGCACCGAAGTGGCCGGCCGGGAGACCACCTGGATCCGCTTCGAGCTCGTGAAGGCCAGCCTGACCGGCCAGGACGAGAAGAAGGTCCAGCACCCGATCGTCCCCCGCATTCACGGCGTCCGCCTCGGCGTCGAGGGCGCCGTGGGCGCCAAGGCCTACGAGCAGCCGCTCCCTGGCCCGAAAATGGCGCAGCTCGACTTCCGCGAGCACAACCGGCGCCTCACCCGGATCCTCACGCGCGCCGCGGGGCGCCTGGGCGAGTTCTTCCCGTTCTTCCCGTTCGTCGAGATCAAGGAGGAGAACCAGGCGCTCTACCTCCAGTTCGACAAGCCGATCCCCCCCGGCCGCCGGCACGTGATCTCGTTCCGCACGCGCGGCGAGACCTACCTGCCCGAAGGGGTTCACGTGGAGTGGGAGCTGCTCGAGGCGCGTCCGCACGGCCGCTTCGGTTGGCGCCGCCTGCACGCCCCCGGGGAGGGCGAGAACGTGCCCTACCAGCTCACCGGTACGGGCACGCTCGACTTCCCGCTTCCCGAGACTCCCGCGCTGGTCGCGGACGGCTTCTGGCTCCGCGCGCGCTTCGCGCTCCCGGGGGACCTCGCCGTCGATCGCCTGCCGACGCTCCCGCCCGTGACCCACATCCTGCTCAACACGGTCGACGTGGTGAACCTCGTGACCGTGCGCACCGAGAAGTACTCGGGGCTCGGCGTTCCCGGGCAGGCGATCCAGCTCCGCAAGGCGCCGGTGTTCCTGCACCAGCGCGAGGGCGAGCGCGGCATCTTCAAGGACCCCAAGGCGTTTCCCGACCTGCGGGTGTGGGTCGAGCTCGAGGACGGCACGATCGAGCCCTGGCAGCGGGTGGACGAGCAGTCGCTCCTCACCGCCAAGAAGGACGCGCGCATCTTCGTGGTCGATCCGGTGGAGGGCACGCTCACCTTCGGAAACGGCATCCGGGGCAAGATGCTCCCGGTGGGCTCCTCGAACATCACGGTCGACACCTACCGGATGGTCCCCGGCAACAAGGGGAACGTCGCGGCGGGCGAGATCAACGTGGTCGAAGGCTACGCGGACGTTGTGAAGGCCGAAAACCTGCTCCCCGCGAGCGGGGGGCACGACGCCGAGACCATCGAAGAGATCATCCGGCGCGCGCCGAGCCTCCTGACCTCGCGGGATCGCGCGGTCACCCGCACCGACTTCACCGTCATCGCCACGGAGGCCTCGGGTGAAGTCGCCCGCGCCGCGTGTGATGGCCGCATCGGTGACGACGGCACGGTCGAGGTCATCATCCTGCCGCGCGGCCGCGACGGGGAGCTGTTCCCCGATCCCTTCCTGTCGACCGGCCTGCGGGACCACGTCCAGCGCTACCTCAAGAAGCGCTGCCTGATCAACGTGCTCCCCGTGGTGCGCCTCGCGCAGTTCCTGCCGATCGACGTGAGCGTGACCCTGCGCCTCCGACCGAACGCGAACCTGCTCGCCGTGCGCGAGGCCGCCCAGAAATGGGTGGAGCGCTTCCTCGATCCGTACGTGGGTGGGCTCGACGGGCAGGGCTGGCCGTTCAGCGGCACGCTCTACGCGCAGGACTTCGCGCGCATGGTCTCGGGCATCCCGGAGGTGCGGCACGTCATCGACGTGGCGCTCTACGACATGGGCGGCGAGAAGCGCCGCCGCGGCGTGCCCGGGTGGGAAGAAGGCGAGGGCGTGAAGGAGCTCTTCCTGGTGGAGCACGACCTCTTCGCCGTCCGACGCGTGCGCGTTCGTACCGAGGAGGCATTCGAGTGAGCACCGAGCTCGCGCTGCATCGCCGCGGGCAGCTGCCCGTCGTGTCGGGGGGCGATTATCGCTACCTCGAGGACACCGTCCGCATCGGCTACCCGGTGCGGGACGCGATCACGTACCTGAACCGGCACCTCGGAAATCCCGTCGGGTACCGCCTCGTCGAGGCGCTCCGCGGCGAGCGCCCCGGCAGCGTGCGATCCGCCGAGATCCTCCCCGCGGTCGGCGGCGAGCCGACGTACGTGCGCGGGATCCGCGTGCTTCCCGACGGGACGCCGGCTTCATACTTCACGCCGGATGACCTGGTGACCGTCCTGACCGAGGTGGTCACGCCCGACGGCCGCCCGGCGACATCGCTCCAGTCACGCGACCGCATCGTGTTGCACATCCCCGTGCGCGGCTACCTGCGCTACCTGCCTGGGCTCTACCAGGGCGCGGTGCCCGCATCGCGTCGCGACATCGTTCGCGCGGACGAGGTCAGCGCCCGCCGCTGGGGAGACGCCGAGTCGCCGCACTCCGCCGAGGTCCAAGGCTTCAACGCCGACGGCCTGCGGCGGTTCCTGTTCATCTTCCAGCACCTCATGACGACGATCACGGACAAGATCGACACGATCCCGTCCCTGATCGATCCGATGAGCACCGACCCGCGCTTCCTCCCGTGGATCTCGAGCTGGGTGAGCTTCGAGCTCGACAGCTCGCTGCCCATCCACAAGCAGCGCGATCTCACCCGGCGCGCCATCCGCCTGCTCCGCACCCGCGGCACGCTCGCGGGCGTCGAGGAGATGATCCAGGTGCTAACCAACGCGCCGGTCACCGTCCAGGAGCTGCGCAAGCCCAAGGCCTTCGTGCTGGGGCAATCGGCCTTGGCGGGCGGCTCCTCGGTCGAGGAGCGCTTCGTCCGCAACGAGCCCGCGGCCAGCTTCCTGCTCGACGAGGGGCGCGCGGCCACCACGTTCTTCGCGCTCGTGCTCCAGCCGGTCGACCAGTTCCGGCGGGACTTCGGCGAGCGCGCGCCCGGTGTCTTGCGCCGCATCGCGCAGATCGTCACGAACGAGAAGCCCTCGCACATCACGTTCACCATCCTCTTCTCGCGCGACGGGGACCCCCCCGCGCACGGCGGATAGCCCGTGGATCACAAGAACTTCTTTCAGCTCTCCCGGCTCCGCCCCTTCGAGGGGCTCTGTCTCACCGCGAAGGACCTCGCGGACGAGCAGGCCTACCATCGTCGCAACCTGCAGCGACACGTGCTCTACATGCACGGCCACGGCATCGTGCAGGGCCTGCAGGTGGAGATCGAGCAGCGCAAGGACAAGTACGTCGCCGTCATCCAGGCCGGCTACGGCGTGACCCGGCTCGGACAGGGCGTGCTCCTGCCCGAGGCCGTGGCGGTGCCGCTCGAGGTGCCCCGCCAGGACGGCGAGTACATGTTGTGGCTCTTCCACGTGGAGACGCCCGACGACGGCGCGATGCGCCCCCTGTTCGACACGAACGAGAAGAAGGAAGCGCGGATGCGCGAATTCTCCGCGCCGCGCCTCCACGCGGTCGAGGAGGACTGCGCCGACGCCATCGCCTTGACCCGCATCAACGTGCGCCTCGGTCGCATGGTGCAGGTGCTGCTGCCCGTGCCGCGCGCCGGCCGTCAGTCCCGCGCCGCCGAGTCCTACCTCAAGCCGCGCGTGGTCGAGTTCATCCGGGTGAACAAGAACATCATCACCAACCTGCGCCGCACGGCCAAGCTGCAGGAGCTCGAGCTCGGCATGTTGGGGTTCTTCTCCGCGCTGGTGAGCTCCGAGTTCGTCCTCATCGAGGAGGGCACCTCGGATCGCGTCCTGTACCGAACCGCGGGCTCGCTGATCAACTACGCCCACGACTTCTACAACACCCTCCCGAAGACCATCGATCGTATCGACAAGTTCAAGGAGTTCGTGCGCCGCGTGAACGCCGAAGTGCCGGGCGCCGAGCAGGGCGACGAGATCTGGCTCCGCTGGTTCGACAAGTTCGAGCGGCTCCTCCAGCCCCTCGGCAAGATCGTCGAGGAGCTCGAGCGGACGGTCGAGGCACAGTGACCCTCTCGACGGCAGTGACCCTCTCGATGCCAGCATGAGCGACGAGCAGAACGTCGTCCAGGTGCGGGTCCAGGTGATCGACATGAAGTCGTTCACGTTGGACCTGCAGGTGCCGACCTATCTGCCCGCGCGGGACCTCACGCAGCGCGTCGCGCGGGACGCCGGCCTGGACTCCCACTGGGACGATGGCCGTCGTCGCCTGTATTGGTTGCGCGCGCGCGGGCGCCTCATGGGGGACGACGAGAAGTTGTCCGATCTGGGCGTCGTGAACAACGAGCTCGTGTACCTGCTCCCGGAGCCGCCCGCGGGAAGCGGCGTGCTGGAGCAACCGCCCGACTACCCACAGACCCACGACTACGCCGGCGCCGGGACGCTCGCGTTGCTCGGCTCCTTGTCGCTGGTGCTGCTCTGGGCCGTGGGCTGGGGCATCGCGCTTTCCCAGGAGCGCTCGATCGTGGTGGTGTCGCTGCCCGGGCTGGCGATGGGGTTGTTCTGCACGTCGTTCGCGCGGCACGCGTGGGGCGGCGCCGGCAACCAGCTCCGCATCGTGGCCACCGGCCTCTTCATGCAGCTGATGATCACGATCATCGCGTTCCTGGCGCCGGTGCTGTTGGTCGGGGCCGACGTGCTGACGGTGTACCAGGAGAGCGTGCCCGGGCTCATCCTCGGGCTGCTGGGGGTGTTCATCGGTTGGCTGGCGTGGTGGGGCGCGGTCGAGCCGCTCCCGCCGAAGCAGCAGCAGCAATTCGAGCAGGCCCCGCAGGTCATCGCCACGGTCCCCTGCGGCATCTGTGGGCTCGGCGTCGAGCAGAAGGTGCGCGTGGAGTGCCAATACGTGTGCGGGCAGTACTTCCACCAGGGCTGCTACAAAGCCAAGGTGGCGGTGTACCGCGGTGACAAGTCCAAGTGTGCGATCTGCACCCGTAAGGTCGCGTAGCCCAAGTCGGCCGGCGGCTTCTACCCGGCGCGGTCAGAACGTCGCGCGCATCCAGTCGATGATGGCCTGCGCCTCGGGCTCGGTCACGTCCTGCGGGGGCATGTCGCTCTTGCCGTTCAGGATGATGTCGAGGAGCTCGGCGTCGTCGCGGTCCATCTCCCCCGTGATGTCGGGGTTGCCGTCCGCGCCCGTCCCGTCCGCGCCGTGACACACCGCGCAGGTGTCGGTGTACAGCGCGGCTCCATCGGGCGGAACGGTGGTGTCGGTATCGGTGTCGGTGTCGGTATCGGTGTCCGTAATGACGTCGGTGTCGATTCCATCGGTGTCATCGGTGTCGTCCGTATCGGTCTGCGTGTCGGTGTCGCCGGTATCGCCGTCAGCCGCTGGGCTGCAGCCGATGAACAAGAGAAGCTCAAGCAACAGGACGCCCATCGCACATCTCCGGGTCGGGCGCTGTGCCCGAGCCGCCCCAGATCTGCGATCCGGCGGAGTGGTGTCCAGGGCTTGCCGAGCAGGAAGGCGGGAAAAGACCTACTCGGGCGCGCCGTCGAAGTGACCGGTGACGGTGAGGGGCGCGTCGCTCGCGAGGAGCGTCCCGGCGAAGCCTCCCGCCAGGTTCGTCGTGAGCGAACCTGTCCACGGGAGGCCCCCGGTGGCGCCGGTGGAGAAGCGCACGGTGCCAGAAGCCGTCGCGTCGGTCGCGATGGTCCCGAGGACTGCGGCCGCGAGCCCGTCTGGAAAGCCCGCCGCGAGCGAGCCCGAAAAGGTACACGCGCCCGCCCCCGTGGCCGTCTTTTCGACCACGCGGAGGGTGACCGTGCCCGTGCAGCGATCCGCGGTGCCGGCCGCGTCGATCGCGTCGACCTCGAAGGGGCCCACGTAGACCTCCGTCGTGCCCGTGTCACCGGTGTCGGTGTCGGTGTCGGTGTCGGTGTCCGTATCGGCGTCCGAGTCCGCATCGGTGTCCGCGTCCGTGTCGGTGTCGGTGTCCGTGTCGGAGTCCGCGTCCGTGTCGGTGTCCGAGTCTGCGTCGGTGTCGGTGTCGGCAGCCGAGCCGGTGTCGGGGTGCTGGTCTTCGCCCTCTTGTCCACCGATCTTCCAGATGAACCCGCACCCCGCGAGGAGCCCCCAGGTGAGCAGGGGAAGCGAGAAGCGGACGATTCGCACGTGTTCCTCCGGGGCGGCGGCCATCCTCTACAGGGTGCCCGTACCGGCCGCGATGTGCAAGTGCGGTTCCGCACGAACCATCGCGCAGTTGCCCGCGCGGTCGTGCAGATCCGCTATAGTGAGCCCCATGGACTTCGACCGCATCGCGCGTGATCTGCTCGTGGCGCTCAGGGGCAGGCGCTCGCAGGTCGCCTGGTCGCGCCGCCTCGGCTACCGCAGCAACGTCGCCTATGCGTGGGAGAGCGGTAGCCGGAGCCCGACGGCGGCGGAGACCTTCCGCGCGGCCGTACGATCGGGGGTCGATCTCGCTGCTGCGCTCACCCGCTTCTACGGGCGGCCTCCGGTCTGGCTGGAGTCGCTCGATCCGGCCAGCCCCGAGGCGGTGGCGCGGCTCCTCCACGATCTGCGCGGGAGCACGTCGATCACCGACCTCGCGCGCCGGAGCGGCCTCTCGCGCTACTCCCTCTCGCGCTGGCTGGCCGGCCAGACCCAGCCGCGCCTCTCGGAGTTCCTGCAGCTGGTGGAGACCGCGAGCGTCCGCGTGGTCGACCTGCTCGCCGTGCTCGTGGACCCCGCGACCATGCCGTCGGTGGCGGAGTTCTGGACCCGCCTCGAGGCCCGGCGCCGGGGGGCAGCCGAGTTCCCGTGGACCCAAGCGGTCGTCCGCGCGTTGGAGTTGGACGCCTACCGGCAGCTCCCGGCGCACGCGTCCGGCTGGATCGCCGCGCGGCTCGGCATGCCCCCGGAGGAGGAGGACCGCTGCCTCGCGTTCCTGTGCGAGACGGGCCAGGTCACCCGCACCGGCCCGCACTACCAGGTCGAGGCGTTGGCCGTGGACACCCGCCGCCACCCGGACATCGGTCGGCGGCTCAAGGCCCACTGGACACGCGTGGCGGCCGACCGGATCGAGCGTGACGCGCCCGGTCAGTTCTCCTACAACGTGTTCACCGTCTCGGAAGCCGATCTCGAGCGCATCCGCGAGCTCCACCTCGCCTATTTTCACGCGTTGCGCGCGATCGTGGCGGAGTCGGAGCCGGGCGAGCGCGTCGCGGTGGCGAACGTTCAGCTGTTCGCGCTCGACGCTACTCCACGAGGTGGGTCTGCAGGAACAAGGTAGTGGCATCGTTGAGGTAGTCGCGATTCGACTTCCGCCGGAACCCGTGCCCCTCGTCGGCCGCGAGCAGGTACCAGACGAGCCCGCCGTTCTCCCGTACCGTGCGCACCATCTGTTCAGCCTCGTTCATGGGCACGCGCGGATCGTTCTTGCCCTGGACCACGAACAACGGATCCTTGATTCGCGCCGCCTGGGTGGTGGGCGAGATCGACTCGAGGAACGCCCGCATGTCGGGGTCGCGCTCGTCGCCGTATTCGACCCTCCGCAGATCACGACGGTACGCCTCGGTGCGCTCGAGGAACGTCACGAAGTTGGAGATTCCGACCGAATCCACGCCGCAGCGCAGTCGATCCGCGTAGTGGACCATCGAGGCGAGCACCATGTACCCACCGTACGACCCACCCATGACGCCGACCCGCTCTTTGTCGAGCCCGGGCTCGCGCGCGATCCAATCGAGCACCGCGCCGATGTCCTTGACCGAATCCTCCCGCTTCTTGCCATTGTCGAGCGTGACGTAGGTCTTTCCGTAGCCGGTCGACCCCCGCACGTTGGGTGACACCACCGCGATGCCGAGCTCGTTCACGAAGTACTGGGCGTTGGCGTTGAACGCATCGCGCGATTGGCCTTCGGGGCCGCCGTGGATCGTGATGATCACCGGAACCGGCCCCGTCGCGCTCCGCGGCCGGTACACGAACGCGGGCACCTGGGTGCCGTCGAACGAGGGGATCGACACGAGCTCCGGCGTCACGAAGGTGGCGGGATCGAGGCCGCCGACCTCGGAATTCGTCCACCTCGTCACGTCCCTGCGCTTCACGTCGACCATGTACACGTCGGACGTGGTCTGCGCGGTGGAGAGCGCCACGGCCAGTCGCTTGCCCGCGGGATCGAACGCGTAGCCGCCGATCACCCCGGGGGGCAGGGCGATCCGCGAGCGACGGAGCGGGGTTTTCGTGCGGGCGAGGTAGAGGACGGAGCGGCCGCCTTCGTTGACCGTGAACGCGAGGCCCTGCCCGTCCCGCGAGAGGGTGAGGCCCTCGACGTCCCACTCGAGGTCGGCGGAGAGCGGCGTCTTCGCCCCCGTGGCGAGGTCCTGCCGAACCAGCTGTTGGTACTCGGCCCCTTCGTCCGAGGTGTAGAGCACGGACGTGCCGTCTGCCGTGAATTCGGCGTCCCCGTAGGCGACCGGCGCTTGGGAGGGGTTGAGCTCGGTCACGACGCGAGTTGTCAGGTCGAGCACGTGGAGGCTCGATTCGGTCACGGAGATCGCGTGGCGGAGGAGGAGCCGGGTGTCGTCGGGGGACCAGTCGAGCACGTTCCACTGACCGTCCGCCTCGTACACGAGCGTCGCGCTCGCGGGATCCAGCGGGTCCATCGTCCAGATGTCGAAGTCTTCGCGGTTGCGACGGGTGGACGAGAACGCGAAGCGCCCCCCCGCGGTCGCCCAGGGGCCGCGCTCGTTTCGGGAGGCGCCGTCCGTGAGGAGCGTGGGCTTGCCCGTGGCGAGGTCCTGTCGGTAGAGCTGCCAGTTCTCCGCGCCGCCCGCGTCTTTTGCGAGGACCAGGCTCCGGCCGTCCCCCGCGGGGTCGAAGCTGGCGCCCGCGACGGGCTCGGTGAAGAACGTGAGCTGGCGCCGATCCGCGCCGGGCCCCGCCACGGAGTGGACCTGGTTGGTCTCCCCGAAGCGCGTCCCGATGAGCACGGGCCCGCCCTCCGGCGACCATCCGAAGAGCGAGGCGCCACGGACGTTGGTGTATTGCCGGCCGCGCTCGGTGATCTCGGCGGGGATCGGTGGGATCCCGTCGATGGTCAGCGCGCCCTGTTGGCGCGGAGGCAAGAGTTCGGCGGCGGCGGCGGCGAGCGAGAGGAGGACGAGCATGGCGAGAGTGTGTCACGCCTGCCGGGGGGGGCGCACCCTCCCGGGGCGAGGGTTCAGCCGAGCTTGACCCACGCGAGGATGGCGCCGCCGATCACGACGGCCGCGACCGCGAGCCATCCGGCCCGCCGGGGGGCCTCGGGACCGAGCTCCATGTCGCGGGATCGGCCGCGGGGCAGGCCGGCCAGCAACACCTCGACGTCGCGTCCGGACTCCGTCCACTTGCCGGGCCCCTTCTCGCCCTCGCGCGCGGAGCTGTTCGTGATGCCGACCGCCCCGGTCCACAGGGGGGGCGGCGCGGGGGCGGGCTGGTCCATCGAACGGGGAGGCAGGCCCGCGAGGATGTCCGTGGCTTCCCGCGCCGGCGTGACCCACTTCCCCGGGCCCTTCTCATGCTCCCGCGTCGCGTCGCCCGTGACCGGGGCGGCGCCCGACCAAAGCGGACCTCGCGGGGGTTCGGTCACCGGCGGCGCGAGGCCCGCGCCGCCGGAGTCACGTCGGGATGCGGCGGCGTGCGATTCAGCGTCGGCCACGCGGGCTACCTCCGCGAGGTGGTCCTCCGCGGCGCCACGCGCGGCCTCGAGCGCGAGACGTTCGGCGGCGATGCGTTCGTTGCCGATGCGCGCCTGCTCGACCAGCCGGGCTTCCTCGAGGGTGCGGGCCTCTTCCAGCGCCAGGCGCTCGGCCGCGATCCGCTCGGCCTCGACGCGCGCGTCCTCCGCGCTCCGCTCCTCGTCCGTGATCCGGGCGACCTCGGCGGCGGCGCGCTCCGCGTCGACGCGCGCGTCCTCCCGCCGCGCCTCTTCGGTGGCGCGCGCCTCCTCGGCCGCGCGGGCCGCCTCGACGGCCACGCGCTCGGCCCGCGTGCGCTCCACTTCGATCCGCTGGGCCGTGACCCGCGCTTCTTCTGCGGCCGCGGCCTCGGCAGCCAGCTCTTCCGCGACGCGCGCCTCTGCGACGGCCCGCGCTTCTTCAGCTGCCCGCGCCGCCTGCGCGACGCGCGCGGCCTCCGCGGCCAGCTCTTCCGCGACGCGCGCCTCTGCGACGGCCCGCGCTTCTTCAGCGGCCCGCGCCGCCTGCGCGACGCGCGCGGCCTCCGCGGCCAGTTCTTGCTCGACGCGCGCCTCTTCCGCGAACCGCGCTTCTTCAGCGGCCCGCGCCGCCTCCGCGACGCGCGCGGCCTCCGCCGCTTCCGCCCCCCGCACAGCTTCCGCCGCCTCCGCGGCCTCCGCCGCCTCCGCGACGCGCGCGGCCTCCACAGCCAGCTCTTCCGCGACGCGCGCCTCTACGACGGCCCGCGCTTCTTCAGCGGCCCGCGCCGCTTCCGCGACGCGCGCGGCCTCCGCCGCTTCCGCCGCCCGCGCCGCTTCCGCCGCCTCCGCGACCCGCGCGGCCTCCGCGGCGAGCACTTCCGTGGCCCCCGCCAAATCGGCGGCGACCTCGTCCGCGGCGACCTCGTCCGCGGCGGCCTCGTCCGCGGCGGCCTCGTCCGCCAGCCCCTCGTCCGGGTCCTCCCCCTCGAACACGATCTCGGCGAACGCGCCCTCGTCCCGCGCGTCCGCCTCCAGCGCCTCCAGGACGGGGCTCGCACCGACGGCGCCCAGGAACACGCGCGCCACGCCGGTGAGCGGCCGGGCGCGTTCCCGCACCGCCGCGCGCTCCGTGGCTGCGTCCGCCTCGAGGCTCGCCATCCGCGCCTCCGCCGCGCGCGCGCGCACCGCGTCCTCGGCGCGGCGGCGCGCGCGCGACGCCTCGAGCAGCGACTCCCGATCGCGCGCGCTCCGTTCGCGCGCGGCGTCCGCGGCCAGGCGCTCCCGCTCGAGGCGCGAACGTTCGGCCTCTACCCACGCATCGGCCGCGGCGCGCTCCTGGTCGTAGCGGCGAGCCCGATCCGCTTCGAGGCGCCGGTCCAGCCGCGCGCGGACCTCCTCCGCTCCCCGCCGCGGCGCGCTCTCGCGCGGATCCGCCGCGGCGGCGTCCTCGGGTTCGTTGGGAGCGGGCTCCACCTCGATCTCGCCGCGGGGCGGGAGACGGATGTCGCTCGCCGCGGCCCATGCGAGCAGCGCGGCCTCGTAGGGGATGCCGCTCCCCACCGCGGCCAGGGCCTGCCGCGCGGATCGGGCGTCACGAAAACCCACCCGGGGCGCGTCGACCCCGAGGCCCCTGAGCCAGAGCGCCGCACGGTCGACCCCCGCGGCGATCAGGGACGCCGGTGAGGCGAGCGCGGTCACGATGGTGCCGATGGCCTCGATATCGGCGGCACGTCGCGCACCGAGCGGCGCGGGCGCGTGGAGCACCGGACGGATCCGGAACCATCCCTCCGCGTCGAACCCCCACCCCTCGAGCGCCAGCCCGCCATGTGCACCGCCGAGGGCGTGCACCTGCTCGAGGTCGGCGAGCACGCGCGCGACGAGCCCCAGCGTAGCCAGGGGACCCGGCGGGGACTCGACCAGCCGCCGGGCGAGGGGAGGGCCCAACAACAGGCGTTCTCCCTCGACCGTGCACGGCGCGAACACGCCGCCCCGCGGCACCCGCGCGGCGCGCCCTGCCGGCAGCTCCAGGACCTCGACGAGGCGCGCGTGCTGGTCCCGCACGAGGAGGCGGCGCACCCCGGGCACGAGGGACGGGAGCGATTGGACGACGGGGGCCGGCGGCATGGCGGCCATTCTATTCTGCGCCGAGGCGATCTGACCGGCGGCGCGCGCGCGCCCGGGATCCGCTATCATTCCCCGGCCCGAGGTCTGCCTTGCTCCTGCTCGCCCTCCTGTCCTGCAAGCCCGATCCCGACGTGAAGCCCGATCCGGTCGTCGAGGTGTGCGATCCGGTCGCGGCGCAGGCGGACGCCCCCACGCTGGTGCCGGGCGCGCCGCTCGCGGCCGCCGCGGAGGCCGCGATGCTGCTGCCGATCGGCACGCCCCTCTCGGGCTACACCAGCCGCTGCGACTGCTTCGGCAACGACGGCGACGCGGATCGTCGCGACTCCGCGTACGCGGCCGAATTCGCCGCCTCGGCGGGCGTCCAGAGCGCCATCCCGGTCAAGGCGTTCTGGATCGCCAACGGAGACCAGGACCTCGTCATCCTGAAGATCGACCTCATCTACTCGTTCGATGGGCTCGTCGAGGAGATGGAGCGCCGCTTGTCGGCCGCCACCGGCAAGGACCTCGACGGCAAGGTGGTGGTCGCGACGAACCACTCCCACGCGAGCCACGGCAGCTTCAGCGATCAGATCACGTACTACCTGGGGAGCGACCGCTTCAACTACGAGGTGTTCACCCGCATGGCCGACGCCGCCGAGGACGTGGCGATGCAGGCCCACGGCGCGCTCCAGCCCGCCAAGATCGGCGTGGGCTACGCGAAGGACTGGGATCCGGACGACCGCGTGTACCGCGATCGTCGCGACCAGAACGACGACGTCCAGTTTTTCTCCGACATCCCGGCGGGCAGCTACAAGGACCCGAACCTGACGATGATGCGCATCGACACGCTCGCGGACGAGCCGATCGGCGTGCTGTTCAACTTCGGGATCCACGGGACCGTGCTCGACGGCGACAACCCGATGATCAGCATCGAAGCGCCCGGCTTCGTGGAGCGGGTGTTCCAGGAGCGCTTCGACACCCCGGTGGTCGTGGCGCTGCTCCAAGGCGCCGCGGGCGACGCGAGCCCGGCCGGCAGTGACGACGGCTACGCGCGCCTGGAGAGCGTCGGCGAGTACGCGGCGGACGCCCTCGAGACCCTGTGGACGTCGATCCCCACGGCGGCGGACCCCATCCGGCTCGAGACCACGTCGCGCTCGGTCGACCAGACGCACGACGCGATGCGGGTGACCCGGGGCGACACCGTGCTCCAGTACACCCCCTTCGTGGATGACGAGGACTTCGAGCCCGACAACATCGTCTACGCGGAGGATGGGTCCATCCTCTCGCCGATCGACGAGTACAACGTCGCATACGGTGGGGCGTTCTGCGGCGAGGACCCGGCCTACCTGCCCGGCTTCGCTCCCGCGGCGGTCTTTCCGTACGTCAACTGCGTGGACGTGTCGAAGATGGTGGCGGTCATCGCCGGCTTTTTCGATCTGAACGACGCCGAGGCGCAGCTCCCCATCCTCGAGAGCAAGGTCGCGGCGTTCACCGCGTCCCGCATCGGCCCGCTCCCGATCCGCGAGGCGGACGGCACCCAGACGACAGACGACTTCTTCGTCGGCTTCTTCCCCGGCGAGCCCACCGCGACCTACACCGAGCAATTCCGCCGCCGCGCCAAGGCGGAGCTCGGGTACGACCACGCGATGGCGGTCGGCTACGCCCAGGATCACGAGGGCTACCTGCTCATCCCCGAGGACTGGCTCCAGGGTGGGTACGAGATCGACATCAACATCTGGGGGCCGCTCCAGGGCGAGCACATCATGGAGCAGCTGTTGTTGGCGAGCGCCGAGGTGCTCTCCACCGACGTTGTCGAGCACCAGGACCCGTGCGAGCTGTACCAGTCCACCGACTACGAGTCGGTCGGCGCCTGGGTGCTCCCAGCCGTCCCGCCGGAAGCCACCCCCGAAGCCGGCACGCCGCTCGACACGCCCCCCGCCTATCTCTGGTCGCCGCTCTACACGGACGACGAGCGGGACGCGGGCGTGTGGCCCGATCTGACCGTGCCCGCCGTGGTCCCCCGCGTACAGGGGACGGTCGAGATCGCGTGGACCGGCGGCGATCCGGGGGTGGACTACCCGGACGTGACGCTCGAGCGCGAGACCGAGTCCGGCTGGGAGACCGTCGTCACCGCGTCGGGCCGCCCGGTCTCGCGTGGGCCCGACATCCTCCTCACCCACACCCCCGACCCGCTCCTGCCCTTCACCCTCGCGCAGACCCACACCTGGTACGCCGCCTACCAGGCCGTCGGCACGGTGGACGACCGCGCCGGGCTCCCCGTCGGCACCTACCGGTTGCACGTCGTCGGGAACACCTACACGGGCTCGAGCACGACGTACCCGTGGGACAGCACCGAGTACACGATCGACAGCGCGTCCTTCGAGGTCGTGCCCGCCACGATCACGGTCACCGCGAGCGGGGGGGAGCTCACCGCGTCCCTGGTCGGTCCGGCCCGCGGCTGGCGCCTCATCGGCCTGGATGGCGCCTATCGGGGCGACAACCCGCTCCCCGACGACACCGCGACGCTGCGCCTCGTCCACGAGGACGGCACGGACGAGGTCATCGAGGCGACCGGCACACGCGGCGATCGCATCACCCGGTTCACCGGGCTGGCGTTGGACACCGCGGTGCGCGTCGAGATCACCGACGTCTACGGCAACACCGGCGCGCTCGACCTCCTGTGGTGAGGCGCCCGTGAAGAAGTTCATCGCCGTCGCCGGCAACATGGGCGTCGGAAAGACCTCGCTCGTCGAGTTCCTTCACGCCCAGTACGGGTTCGAGCCCGTCTACGAGCCGTTCGCGAACAACCCCTACCTCGACGAGTTCTACGCCGAGATGGGGAAGTGGGCGTTCCAGAGCCAGATCTGGTTCTTGACCCACAAGTTCCGCCTCCATCTCGAGCTGAACGCCAACAACGGCACCATCGTGCAGGACCGCACGATCTACGAGGACGCCGAGATCTTCGCCACGAACCTCGCGCGCGGCGGCCAGATGATCGAGCGCGACTTTCGCACCTACATGGATCTGTACGAGGGCATGCGGCGCGCGCTCCAGCCGCCGGACCTGATGATCTACCTCCGGTGCTCGGTGCCGGCGATCCGCAAGCGCATCCGCCGCCGCGGCCGCGCGAGCGAGCAGGCCATCCCGCTGCCCTACCTCAAGCGATTGAACGCGCGTTACGACGAGTGGATGGCCGGCTACACGCTCTCCCCGGTGATGGTGTGGGAGAGCGACGACGCGGACTACCTGACCCACATCGTGGACAGGCTGGAGTTCAAGCGCTCGATCGAGCGGTTCTTGTAGGGACGGGCGTGCCCCCCGCCGAGGCGGCGGGGGTCGGCCCCCTGCGAGGCTCGGCGCGAGCGCCTCGGTCCGGCGCGGACGCCGGGACCGTCCGCCGCGGCGGCGGCCGCCTCTCCGGGGGCCTCACGCGGGGGCCTCGGGCGGGGCGCACCGCCTGGAACCGGGCAGCCGACTTGCTGTCGAGGGCTGGAGTGTTGTTCCTACTCGTCTGCGCCCCGCAGATCCTGCCTCCCGCGAGTCCATCATCGGGCACGGCCGCGGCTGTGATTCTGTGGGATGCACCGGTGGAAGTGGCTCACCAACGCCGGCGCGGACACCCACACTTTCGTGCCGGCCGAACCCGCGATGGTGGTCCGCACGTGGTTCGTGTAGGCTGGACTCATGGACTGCGGCGAGCTCATCGTCTTCCCTGCCAAGGAGACCCCTCCGCCGACCGTGGTGCTGCTCGACGGGCGCGCCATCCACATGGAGAAGCGCCCGATCCCGCGGGAAGAGCTCCGAATCCCGATGCCGGCGTGCGGCGTTCACACGATCGAGGTCCGCTACCCCGATGACGACGACATCCCGCGGATCGTGACGCTTGGCCCCGGCGTAGTGATCGAGGCCCGCACGATGAACGGCTGGGCGGTGGCACAAGGCGCGCCGGCGTGCCTCACGCTCGACCCGCCGACCTTCGGCTGGACGTGCAACGCGAAGGCCGTGCCCCCGGACGCCGCCTTCGACCTCCGGAAGTGCCAAGGCGGGTGGTACATGGGGTCCGAACTCGCGCTCGCCGCCGAGGCGAAGGACGGGACGCGCCTCGCCCAGAACTTCCTCGCATCGCTCCCCGGGCACTACACCGCGGCCGTCGACGATGGCCGCATCGCGATGCGCTGGGAGGCCGACACGGCCGGATGCCCGCCGCCGGGGCCGCCGCCGCGGCCCACTTGGCCCGAGGTTGCGCCGCTCCAGGTGCCGGCGCCCGACCGACCGACCTCTCCCTAGCCTAGGTGCTTTCGGCCGTCACGGCACCCGGCGGACGCCCGACCACATGGCCTGCGCGGCGGGGACGCCGCGCACCGGCTGCCAAGATGGCCCGCGCGGGGACGCGCGGAGGCCGCCTGGCCACGTCAGCAGTCGTCTTCGCGGTAGGCGCCGAGGGCGACATCGATGAGCGTGCACGTAGGGCGTTCGGTGTGTCATCCCGGCGGCGCTCCATCCATCCACGTGCCCACCCACGTGGGTCACCACCGCGCCCACGAAACGCCGCCCGTCTCCGTGTGTCACCGCGATTTCTCCGCTCGCGAGCCGCTCCACGCCGAGAACCCCGTCGTGAATCGCGCGGTGATGCAGGCAGCAGATCACGCACAAATTGGCGAGGTGTCAAGGCTCGGTCCGGCGCGGACGCCGGGACCGTCCGCCGCGGCGGCGGCCGCATCTCCGGGGGCCTCACGCGGGGGCCTGGAGGAGGCGAACCGTCTGGAACCGGGCAGCCGACTGGTTGTCGAGGGCTGGAGTGTTGTTCCTGCTCGCCTGCGCCTCGCACACCCTGCCTCTCGCGAGTCCTTCAGAGGGCACCGGGAGGCCGCCCGCCATTGTTCGCGTTCGCTTCGAACGGCATGTTGCGCTTCTCACTCTGCCACCTTCCGAGTCCGGCGACGTGGCGACCGGCGTTTCGATGACCTGGCGCGGATCAACGACTCGCAGCGCGCTTGGGGCCACTCGGCTTCCATCGGGGGTGTCCCCGTCGACCATCCCGCTGCTGCAGTGCGAGGTGCACGAGGGCGAGCTCCATGTCGTTCAGCTGGGAGACCGCGCCTTCGCTTCCGTCCCGACGTTCGGCTGGTGTGGAGCCCCAATGGAGGCGGGCTCCGTACTCTTCCGAGTGGAGGTCGAGGTGGTGGACGTCCACCGCCTCCAGTAGCCAGGACCCCGCTCGCCGCCACGAAGGATCGGGGCGAGTACACAGGGTTGGTCCCGCCCCGGCTTGGGTGGCCCCACGCGACCGAGCTCGACCAGACCACGACACCTCCCTCGACTTCAGTCGCATCTACGCGACGTTTCGCGACCGAAGTGCACTCAGAGGTGGCGGTCTCCCTCGACTTTGGTCGAATTCGGGCGGATTTCGGCGACCGGAGTCGGAGGAGACGTGGAGGTCACCGCGAGCTCGGTCGCTTCCCGCCGTCAAAGGTGCCATCTGCGACGGGACGGCGCGCACGTACGCGCATTGCTCGCGACGTCCCGTCCGCCGACCGGGAACCGGAACCTCGGACGAGGCGGGCGAAGCCCGCCCGTCGGCGGGCCCCCACGCGAAGGGGAAACGGGCGCAGGCCCGCCTGATCCGCCTGCCTTCGTCGCCCCCCTCCCTGCGCCCCCCCGCTCCTTGCGCGTCCCGGCCACACCGCGGCGTTGCGCTCCCGAGCGGCGCGGCGTAGAAAAGCCGCCCATGTCCTACACCCGCCTGCTCGCCCTCGCCCCGCTCTTCGCCGCCTGCAGCCTCGGTCCGGACCTGCCGCATCCGGTGGCGTCCGACAAGTCCGCGGACACGGGCGACACCGCGGACGCGGACACCGATACGGACACCGACACCGACACCGACACGGACACCGACACGGGCTCCGACACCTCGACCGCCCGCTGAGGCGGCGGTCGCGTAGCTACCGCACGATGTAGACGAGGTGCTTGAGGTACTCGGTCTCCGGCACGCCCGGCAGGATCGGATGATCCGGGGCCTGGCCCCCGCGCCTCAAGAGCACCGCGTGGCGCCCCGCCTGCCGGATTCCGGCGACCACGGCCTCCTCGAAGCGCTCGGGGAGCACGTGATGGGAGCACGAGGACGAGAACAGCAGCCCGCCCGGCCCGAGGAGCCGCGCCGCCTGCGCGTTGACGGCCTTGTACGCGCCGAGCGCGATGCCCGCCTTCTTGCGGGTCTTGGCGAAGGCGGGGGGATCGATGCACACCACGTCGAACCGCTCGCCCGCTTCGAGCAGCGCCTCCATCGCGACGCGTGCGTCATCGTGGACCACGCGGATACGCTCGGAGACGCCGTTGAGCAGGGCGTTGTCGGAGATCATGGCGCAGGCGGGGGCGCTCGCGTCGATGGTGACCGCGTCGGTCGCGCCGGCGACGAGGGCGTGGAGCGCCCAGGCTCCAGTGTGCGCGTACACGTCGAGCACCCGCAGGCCCTTGCAGCGCGCGGCGCCGAACAGCCGGTTCTCCGCCTGGTCGAAGAAGAAGCCCGTTTTCTGCCCGGAGAGCGGATCCGCCTGGAAGCGGACCCCGTTCTCCTCGAAGGTGACCTTCTCCGGCACGTCCCCGAACCAGACCTCGCTCTCGCCGACGGGGAGGCCCTCCAGCTCGCGCGCGCCGACGTCGGTGCGGAGGACGGCGCCCCGAGGAGCCAGCACCGCCTGCAGGGCTTCTTGCAGGAGATGCTTGCGGCGATCCATCCCGAGGGTGGTGATCTGGGCCACCAGCACGTCCTCGTAGCGATCGACCAGGAGCCCCGGGAGGCCGTCGGCCTCGCCCGCGCACACCCGGTAGGAGCGGCGGCCGGGAAGCACGCGCTCGCGTAGGGCCAGCGCGGCGGCGAGGCGCCGCTTGTAGAGGTCGGCGGTGTCCAGATCCCCCTCGCCGCGCGTCACGAGGCGGATCGTGATGAGGGAGTGGGGGTTGCAGTAGCCGCGCCCGAGCACGCGCCCCGAGGCGTCGACGACCTCGACGGCCTCGCCCGGGGGGAGCGCCGCGACCGGGGGGTCGAGCACCTCGTTGGCGAAGATCCAGGGGTGACCGGGGCGGGAGCGGACGCGCACGCGAAGCATGGACCGGTCTATCGCAAACGCGGTACAGAGGCCGGATGCGCTTGGTCTCCTCGGTGTTCGCGCTGGCCGTGCTCGGCTGCTGCTTCGGCCCCTCGGTGGACGCGCCGCCCGTCCCCGCGCCCGTCGCCCCCTCGCCGCTCTCCCAGGCGCTCCAGGGCATGGGGGCCGCCGATCCCGCGGTCTCGGGGGCGTCCGCCCCGGTAGCGCCCCCCGGAGCCCCCCCCGCAGCGCCCGCGGCGGCTCCCCCGGAAGCCCTCCCGGACGCGCCCCCCGTCGCCCCCGCGTCCGCGCTGACTCCGGTTGCCGCTCCCGGCGTCGGTCCCGCGTGCGCGGAGGCCCAGGCCGCGCGCGAGGCCGTGCGCGCCGAGCTGCGCGACTTGCGGCTCACGGTCGGCGGTGACTCGACCGCGCGGTTGGAAGCGGCCGGCGCCGCGATGATGGCGTGCAATCGGGAGCCCGACTGTGTTCGGGACATGCAGGCACGCGCGGCCAAGGTCGACGCCTTCGATCGTGCGAGGCAGGCGCAGGCGGCCGAGACCACGCGGCTCGCCCAGGCGGAGGTGGGGCTCTACGAGGCCGACAACCGCGTCGTCCTCGCATGCGGCGCGCCGTGACGGACCGCCTCGACCGCCTCTATCAGCACATCGTCAACGGCCCGACCACGCCGCCGCCGCTCCGCCGCGCGCTGAAGACCGCCGCGCTCCTTGCCCGCGAGGTTGCCCGCGACCAGGTGCACGTGCGCGCCGCCACGCTCGCCTATTGGTCGCTCGTGGCGATCGTGCCGGTGCTGCTGCTCGCGGCCGCCGTGCTCCAGCCGCTCGGACCCAAGGCGGGCGAGCCCATCCGCGAGCTGATCTTCAACGCGCTCCTGGCGGGCGCCGTGCGCAACGTGGGCGCCACGGTGGACGGTTGGCTCGCCCAGGTGGACGTGGCGCGCCTCGGCATCATCGGCATCATCGTGGTGACCTTCACCGCGTCGCGCATCTACTTCAGCGTGGAGGAGGCCTACAACCACGTCTGGAACGTGCGCAGCAAGCGCAGCCTCATCCGTCGCCTCGCGTTGTTCTATGCGGTGCTCACGCTCGGGCCGCTGCTGATCGCGCTCGGTTTCCAGCTCACCGGGAGCATTCAGGACGCCGTGGGCGGCAGCTCGCTGAGCCTCGCGTTGCCGCTCCTGCTCACGACGGCGGCGTTCGTGGGCGCCATCCGCGCGCTCCCCGACACGGATGTGCGCTGGGCCCCCGCGCTGGTGGGCGGGCTCGCCTCGGCCATGCTGTTCGAGCTCGCGAAGGTGGGCTTCAACGCCTACGTGAACGTGCTCGGCGCGGGCGATGCCGCCGTCGCCATCTATGGCTCGCTCGGCCTGTTTCCGGTGTTCCTGCTCTGGCTCTACCTGCTCTGGACCATCGTGTTGTTCGGGGTCGAGCTGGCCTACGTCGTGCAGCGGTACGACGTCCTGTTCGCGGCCGAGGAGCGCTACCTGGAGGGGGATGGGCAGGAGACGCGGCATCCGGACGCGCTGTTCGCGCTCCAGTGCCTCCTGGTGGTGGCGGGTCGGTTCGCGGCGGGCGACGGCCCGACGACCGAGCCGGTCGTGACGTTGACGCTCCAGAGCGAGCCCACCCACGTGCGCAAGGCCCTGGAGACACTCGAAGACGCGGGCCTGCTCGCGGAGAGCCTCACCGGCTACCTGCCCGCGCTGCCCCTCGAGCGGGTGACGCTCCGCGACGTCATCGTGCGCTACCGCGCCCTCACGCGCCCCTCCGTCGTCGAGGGTGCCGTGGGGATGGCTTTTGTGACCGAGCTGCTCTCCGGCCCCGCCGCGCTGCTCGACACCACGCTCCTCCAGCTCCTGGAGTCGACGCCGCTCGACAGCGCCGCGGCCCCCCTGTCCGCGGCACCGGCGGGCGTTCGCGCGTGAGGCGGTGGGGCTACGGGGCGCTCGTGATCCTGGGGGCGCTCGCGGTGGGCGTCGCGGCGACCCCGACCGCGGCGCGCTGGGCGCTCGAGCGGCGCGACGTCCACGTCGAGGGGATGGGCTGGTGCGCCGAGGGGCTGTGCCTCACCGGGATCACCCGCGGGGAGGCGCGTGCCGCGGGCGCGGTGGTGCGGTGGGACCGCGTCGTGCGCGTGGTGGGCGTCGTCGTGCCCCTGGACGCGATCACCGAGCAGGTCGGGGGCGACGCCGCCGATGCCGCGGGGTTGGGTGGGACACTCCCCGGCCTTCTCACGGCCCTCCTCGTCGCCGTGGACGTGGAGGGGATCGTGATCGAGGGGGCGCCGATCCCCTCGCTCTCGGGCCGGGTGTGGCCGACGCGACACCTCGTCGGAGAGGGCGTCGAGGTGATCGATCGGACCGTGCACGCAACGGTGCCGACGGACGTGGGCACGCTCGAGCTCCAGGCGACCCCGACCGCGGGCGCCGTGGCGATCGACGCCTGGTGCCGGGCCTGCCGGATCCCTCCGCCGAGCGAGGCCGATGCCACGCTCACCCTGCCCGACGCCCATGCCGTGGGGGTCTGGGCGAACGGCGCGTTCACCGGGACGGTGGCCATCGGCGGGGTCGAGGTGGGCGTGGTGGCGCGACGCGAAGACGCCCGCGTGACCGGGCGGCTCACGCTCCCCGTGACGCCGATCGCCGACGTGTACGCGCTCTTCGCCCCCATCGTGCCCGAGCTGGCGACGGCGCGCATCGGCGGGACCGTGCGCGCCGAGGCGGACGTGACGTGGCCCGGCGGCGTCACGCGGATCGACCCGGTGATCGAGGGCTTCACCGTCGATGGCCTCGTCGCGGACGGCGCGTCCGGGGGCCTCGCGGGCGGCACGTTCTCCTTTCGGGCACGCGACGCGGCGGGCGAACAGGTGCTGGTCACGACGGGCGAGGGCTCGCGCGGCTGGGTTCCGCTCGAGCTCCTCGGCCCCTGGCTCCCCGCGGCCGTCATCGCGACGGAGGACGCCGGCTTTCGCGAACACCGGGGCTACGACCTGGTCGGCATGCGCGAGGCGGCGGCGAAGAACGCGGAGGAGGGGACGGTCGTGCGCGGGGGCAGCACGCTCACCCAACAGCTGGCGAAGAACCTGTTTCTCGACGGGACGCGCAGCTACGCGCGCAAGCTCCGCGAGCTCCTCTACGCGGTCGAGATGGAGCGTGAGCTCGGCAAGCGCCGCATCCTCGAGCTCTACCTGAACGTCGTCGAGTTCGGTCCGGGGCTGCGCGGCGCTCACGCCGGCGCCGACACCTACTTCCTCAAAGCTCCGGCGGGGCTTCTGCCCGAAGAGGCGGCGTGGCTCGCGAGCATCCTGCGGTTTCCACGCACGGCCTGGCGGAAGCAGTACCTCGCCGAGCGGCCCGATGACCAGCGCGTGGACTGGATCCTCTCGAACCTGAGGGGGGTGCCGGAGGAGGCGCGGCTCGCGGCGATCGGGCGGCCGGTGCGGTTGGTGCCGCCGCCGTAGGCGGGATGGGCTCGCTTCCTCACCTGCGCGTGCTATCATTTTGATATGCAAGCACTTCACGTGCGGAACGTCCCCGAGCACATCGTTGCTGCGCTGAAGCGCCGCGCGGAAGCGCATCATCGCTCGCTCCAGGGAGAGCTTCTCGCCCTGCTCGAGGAGGCGGCGCTCCGCGCTCCGCCCGCCGAGCCCCCCTCTCCGCTGCGTCTGGTCCTCTCGGCAGAGCCGGTCGCGGGCACCTGGTCGCGCGAGGAGCTGTACGATGACGACGGACGTTGAGACCTTCATCGACACGAACGTCCTCCTGGCCGCCACGGCATCGAGCCGTCCCGAGCACCTCCTTGCGCTCGCCGCTCTCGAGGCCGGGTTCGCGAAACGCACGTTGTGTCTCTCCGGCCAGGTCGTGCGTGAGTACCTCTCGGTCACGACGAGGCCGGCTGCGGTCAACGGTCTGGGCCTCACGCAGGCGCAGGCCCTGTCGAACGTACGGCAGCTCGTCGAGCGGGCGCGGTTCCTCGAGGAGGACGCAGGGGTGAAGGACACCCTGCTTCGCCTGTTGGACTCCGCCCCGTGCCTGGGGAAGCAGATCCATGACGCGAACATCGCGGCGACGATGATAGCCCACGGAATCCCTCGACTGATGACCCTGAACCCGTCCGATTTCCGGCGCTTCGGGGAGTGGATCGAGGTGGTCGGAGTGCGCTCTTGAGGCTGGACCCGAGCGGCTACGGCAGGGTCACGATCTCCAGCCAGAACTCCTGGAGCAGGCGGATCGCGCGGATCAGCTCGGGGAGGTCGACCGGCTTCACCACGTAGGCGTTGGCGCCGAGGTCGTAGCTGCGGATCACGTCCTCCTCGGCCCTCGAGCTGGTCATCACGATGACGGGCAGCCGGCGGAGCGCGGGGTCCGCCCGGATCTCCTCGAGCACCGCCCGACCGTCCTTGCGCGGCATGTTCATGTCGAGGAGGATGAGGTCGGGGCGCGGCCTGCTCGCGTAGGGGTCTTCGTGCCGGAGGTACTTCATCGCCTCCACACCATCACCGACGACCTGCAGCTGGTTGGAGAGCCGGCTGTGCTTCAGCGCCTCCTGCACCAGGCACACGTCCGCCTCGTTGTCGTCGACCATCAGGATTACGGCGCTGTGCCCGTTCATCCGGGCGCCTTCCCGTCCGGGATCGTGAAGGAGAACGTCGCGCCGCGGCCGGGCACGCTGTCCACCCAGATGTGTCCTCCGTGCAGACCGATCGCCTGCCTGCAGATCGCGAGGCCTACGCCCATCCCGGGGTAGCCCTCCCCGTGCGCGCGCCGGAAGATCTGGAAGATCCGGTCCTGATCCGCCGCCTCGATGCCCAGGCCGTTGTCCGCCACGCAGAACACCCAGGCGCCCTCCTCGCGGCGCGCCGACACGCGCACGCTGGGCTGAGCCTTGCCTCGGAACTTGATGGCGTTGGAGATCAGGTTCTGGAACACCTGCCCGAGCAGCACGGGGTCCGCGTGCACCTCCGGGAGCGCATCGTACGCCACGACCGCGCCCGCCTCGGCGATCACGGCGCCGAGGTCGGACAGCGCGTCGCGGAGCACGTCCTCTGCGGACACCCGCACCGGCACGATGGGGTGCGTCCCGAGCCGGGCGTACGTGAGGACGCCGTCGAGGAGCCGGACCATGCGCTGCACGCCGTCCACCATGAACCGCAGGTAGCGTTGCAGATCCGTGTCCGCGGAGTCTCCGAGTTTTTGTGCGATCAGGCTTGAGAATCCGGCGATCACACGCAGCGGCTCGCGCAGGTCGTGCGACACGACGTGGGCGAACTCCTGGAGCGCCGCGTTCGAGCGGACCAGCTCCGCGCTGTGGCGGGCCTCCTCGATGCGCGCCCATTCGGCCGCCCGCGTCTGGACGACCACGAGCTCCTCGTGGATCGTGAGCAGCTCGTCGAGCGCGTTCGCCCGGGCGGAGTCCAGCCCACGGGCGGGGACGAGCACGCCTTCGAAGGCCGTGTGGGCGCTCGGGAGGAGGGCCAGCTTCACCGCGGGCGCGAGGTTCCGGAAGAGCTGTGCCTGCTCGTCGTCGATGGGCACGCGGGAGAAGAGGATCGTCGCGAAGAGCTCTCCGTCCGGCAGGGCCCCTCCGAAGCCGACGACCGAACGGACCCCGTACCGACGCACGAAGTCCTGGGCGGGGATGTGCGGGGAGTCGGCCGCCTCCGGGACGTGAAAGACGTCGAAGCCGCAATCCCCGCCGATGAGCAGGGCGGGCGTGGGTTGCACCACCCGCGCGACCTCGACGCCGAGCTGCTGGAGGAGCTGGGAGATCATCGGGAGCCGCAACACCGCACGGTCGCTCGTGAGCGGGATCACCCGGTGGCCCTCCGACGCGTTCGGGTCGTTCCACGCGGGCTCGACGCCCGCGGTCGCGAGCAGCACGAGGCAGCGTGCTTCGGGCGCGAGCGGTCCGTCGGCCGCCTCACGTGCGTACACCTGCAGATCCTCGGGCATCGCCGAAACGGCGTGGGTCCTGAACACGCGTACGAGCACGCAGGCGGGTTCGGCGTTGGCGTCCACGAGGTGAACGTTCAGCCAGCCGACCACCTCCTGCGCAGCTTCCGCCATCGTGGCAGCCGCCGTGCCGAGCCCGCGGAGCGCGGCACCGGCGGCGACGGTGTCCGCGAGGGAGAACCGTTGCAGTTGGTACAATTCGCCGTACTGGGGCTCGCCGGTCATGCGTTCCAAGCTAGGTGGCGCGCTCCCGGGGTCAAGCGCGGCCTCGAGCGGGCCTCGGCAGGGGCATCCTGGAGCGCGCCGCGCGGGAGCGCGCCCGTGGTCGGGGCCTTGACGCCCCCGTCCCGACCGGGGTCCGCCACCCCCGACGGCCGTCCGTCGACCTCCGTCGACGGATCCGTGAAAAACCGGCGATCGCCCATGGCACGCGACGTGCCAGTCGCGCCGTCGCCATGCCCCCACTCGTCGCCCTCGCGCTCGGCTCCGCCCTCGGCTCGGCCCTCTACCCGGCCCTCCAGCCGCCGCTCACCCCCCTGATCGTCGCCATCGTCGCCTTGCTCGGGCTCGCGGGCGGGGCGGGGCGTCGCGGCGCGGGGCGGGTGGGCCGGGTGGCGCTCGCGGCGGCGGGCTTCGCGCTCGGGATGGCGGGCCCCGCGGCGCTGCCGGACCCCCCGCGGTTGGTGGGAGAGTGGCGGGCGCGGGGGCGCGTGGTCACCGCCGCGTGGGGCGCGGAGGCGGACGTGGCGCTCACGGCGCTGGCGCGGCCCTCGGAGGCCTGGGTGCCCGCGGAGGGCCGCGTGCGGGTGCGCTTTCCGGGCACGCCGCCCCCGCCGGGCGCCGCGGTGCTGGTGGGCGGGAAGGCCCGGCTCCTCGATCCCGGCGCGCTCCCGGGCGCCCCGGACCCGGTGTGGGAGGCCGCGCGTGCGGGCGTCGTCAGCGGCCTGACCGCGCGAGAGGCCGTGCGCATCGGCCCGCCGCCGCCCACGTTCGAGCTGGGGGCTGCCACCCACGCCGGGCTCCTTCGCGCCATGCTCGACGGAGATCGATCCGGCGTGCCGGCGGACGTGGCGGATCGCATGCGGCGCACGGGCACGTGGCACCTCGTGTCGATCTCGGGCCTGCACATCGGCCTGTGCGCCACCGTGGCCTGGGCGGTCGCGTGGGTGCTCACCCGGCCGCTGGTGATCGTGTGGCGCCACGGCGGGCTGCGCTGGCTCTGCGCGGCCGCCGCCATCGGGGCCGCGGTGGCCTACGCGGACGTGGCGGGGTGGCCCCTCCCCGCGCGGCGCGCGGTGTGGATGAGCGCGGCGGGCGCCGTGGTCGCGGCGCTCCGGGCGCGCCCCGGGGTGGCCGAGGTGCTCGCGCTCGCGTGGCTCGGGACGACGGCCGCCGAGCCCGGAGCCGTCGCGAACGCCGGCGCCCAGCTCTCCTTCAGCGCGATGATCGGCATGGCGCTGGTGGGGCCGCGGGTCACGCGGTGGCTCCCGCCGGACAGCCCCTGGTGGGTCCGCTGGCCCGTCGGGGCCCTCGCGACGACCGCCGGCGCCACGGCGGGCACCCTCCCGACGGTGGCTTGGTACTTCCAGGACCTCGCGCCCACCGCGCCGATCGCGAACCTCCTCGCCGTCCCGTTGATGGGAACGGTCGCGACGCCGGCGCTGCTGCTGAGCCAGGTGTTGCCGGGACCGCTCGGAGCGCTCGCCTTGTGGGTGGCGGACGGGTGCATCACCCTCGGGCTCGCCGCGCTCGCGCCGCTGGACGTCGCGCCGATCCACCCCGCGGTCGGGCTCCCCGGCGCCCTGCTCCTGGCGGCCGCGGTCCTGCTCCGACGCCACCTGATCGCCGCCACCCTCCTGATCGTGCTGGCGCTGGGCCTGGTCGAGCGCCCCTCGGGCGTGCTCGTGGTGCGGTTCCTCGACGTGGGCCAGGGGGACGCGGCGCTCATCCAGTGGCCCGACGGCCGCGCGTGGCTCGTGGACGGGGGCCCGCCGGGAGAGGACGTGCTGCTCGCGTTGCGACGGTGGGGCATCCATCGCCTCGACACCGTCGTGCTCACCCACCCCCACCCGGACCACATCGGCGGCCTCGACGCGCTCCTGCGCGAGCTGCCCGTCGGCACGATCCGGGTGCCGCGCCTGCCGCTCCCGGGCGAGGACGCCTACATCACGCTGCTCGCCCACACGCGCGCGCGGCGGGTCATCGGGGCGTGGGGCGCGGAGGCCGCGGGTTCGGTGGGTGGGGCGGGCTATGCGTTCCTCCACCCCGGCGTCACCTTCGCGCCCGACGGCAACGTGAACGACGAGAGCCTGGTCCTGCGGGTGGGCTTCGGCGCGCGCCGGTTCTTGTTCACGGGCGACATCGAGGCGGCGGGAGAGGCGGCGCTCGCCGGCGCCGATGTCCGCGCCGACGTGCTCAAGGTGCCCCACCACGGCAGCCGCACCTCCTCGTCCCAGGCGTTCATCGACGCGGTGAACCCCGCGATCGCGGTGATGGGCGTGGGGCGCGACAATCGGTACGGGCACCCCCACGCCGAGGTGATGGGGCGCTACCGCGGCAGGGACGTGCTCCGTACCGATCGCGACGGAACCGTGGAGGTGCGCACCGACGGGCGCTCCCTCGAGGTGCGGCGGTTCCCGCCGGAGACGTGGCGGTTGCGGGGCGTGCCGGTGGCCGGGGGGTGAACGGTGCGCGGCTCCCGTGGGGCCGTCACCCGGGCATCGTACAGAGCGCCGACGGGAACACCCGCACCACCCGCACCGGCAGCGGCTTCATCAACGCGCGCATCTCCGAGAGCGTCGAGCCGCGCCGGACCGACAGCATGCCGTCGTGCACGGCGTCCCGTCCGAGCCCGACCAGCGGCGCCAGGCACGCGAAGCCGACCACGCCGTAGAGCGTGACCTCGAGGTCGAAGAAGTAGGCGCTCCGCGCCACCCGCGCGACCTCGCGGACCAGCGAGTGACGCACCCCGTGGGGGAGGTGGTGCATCATGAGGGTGCTGGTCGCGAGGTGGAAGGTCTGGTCGCCGAAGGGGAGCTCGGTCGCGTCGGCCTCGAGCACCACGGCGCGCGGGCCGAGCCGTTGGGCCGCCATGGCGGCGAACGCCGGGCTCCGATCGACGCCCACGAGCTCGCAGGGCAGGTCGGTGTCCGCGAGCGCCGCGAGGAGGCCGCCGGAGCCCGTG
Organism: Pseudomonadota bacterium; assembly: GCA_030685065.1. Classification (GTDB taxonomy): domain Bacteria; phylum Myxococcota_A; class UBA796; order UBA796; family SXON01; genus CAJBVW01. The sequence goes on from JAUXQH010000118.1 coordinate 71,368, forward strand.
CCGATGTCGAGCACGCGGAGCGGCGAGGGCCGGCCGAGCGCCTCCCAGTGGCGACGGATACGGCGGGTATGGGCGTCATACCAGCCCGAAACCCTGTTCCACCGATCGAGATCCTGGAGGATGGTCCGGCCCCGACGGGACAGGCCTTCTTGGTCCAGGATCTCCTCTTCTTGCGTGCGGAGCATGGAAGCGAACATCAGCCACCCCCCATTCAGGCGCCATCGAGGAAGCGGCGGAGCGGCAACACGCAGAACCCCCACGCCACCGCGGACTCCCACTCGACACGGAACACGTCGAGGGTGCGGGTGCCCGTGGCCGTGTCGAGAAGGTAGCCACAGCCGGACCACGCGGAGGCGCGGACGCCCCGGGCGCTCCGCTGGAGGTCCGCGGGGCACGCCGCCACGCCGGCGATCGTCGCGTCCTCCGGGCCGTCGACCGGCCGGCACAACCAGTCGCGCTTCACGTCGAACACGGTGACCTTCCAGGCGCCCCGCGCCTCCTGGCGCTTCCCGACCAGGCCGAGGGCGCGGAGCACGCGGGTGGCGTCGCGGTCGCTCTCCTCGACGAGCCGGCGCAGATCGGCCACGCGCACGACGGCGAGCGCGGTGTGGGCGCCCGCCCGGGCCGGGAGCCGGCTGACCCAGGCCACTTGGAGGCTCTCGGGCAGCTCGGTGGTCGCGTTGCACGCCTGCTCGCCGCTCGGCGTCCCGGCGGGCTCCGCGGCGTGGGCGGCCGGCCCGAGCAGCGCCGCGAGCAGGAGCACCCCGACGGCCCGCGGCCCGTTCATGCCTGTCCCTGCGCCCTGGCTCGCAGCGCGAGGTCCGAGTGGGTGTGGGTGCCGAGGATGTCGAGCCCCGGGCGCGGCGGCGGGTCCTTCAGGAACCGCTCGCGGAGCCCGTGCCAGCGCTTCGCCGCGTCGATCGCGAGGTCGGCCTGGCCCTTGTCGTCCTCCTGCAGGCGGATCAGCTCCTCGAACGCCTCGACCTGCAGCGAGAGGTCCTTGCACATCAGGAACGAGTCCACCGTGGCGATGGAGGCCTCGGTCAGCTGCTGCTCGAGGGGGTATCGGCCGCGCACGGCCTTCATCTCCATGTCGTCGCTGAACACCACGCCGCCGAAGTGGAGCCGCTTGCGCAGGATGCCGTCGATGATGCGGGAGGACATCGTGGCGGGGCGGTCCTCGTCCCAGCCTGGATACACCACGTGGGCGGTCATGACCGTCGCGACGCCGGCTTGGATGCACGCGCGGAAGGGCACCAGCTCGAGCTGGTCGAGATCGGGGGGATCCTTCTCGACGATCGGCAGATCGAGGTGGGAGTCGGTGGCGGTGTCCCCGTGGCCGGGAAAGTGCTTCGCGCAGGCGATGAGGCCCTCGGCCTGCATGCCGCGCAGGAGCGCCGCCGCGTGGCGGCCGGCCGCCGCGGCTTCGGCGGCGAACGCGCGGTCTCCGATGACGGGGTTCTTCGGGTTCGAGTCCACGTCGGCGACCGGCGCGAAGTTCAAGTCGAAGCCGAGCGCCCGCAGCTCCCGCCCGAGCGCGCGGCCGATCGACGCGGTGAACCGCTCCTCGTCGACGTTTCCGACCCAGCGCATCGGCGGCCACACCGTTGCCGGGGCCTTCACGCGTTGCACGCGGCCGCCCTCCTGGTCGACGCAGCGGATGGGCGGGAGGTCCTTCGGGAGGAAGAGCGCGAGCTCCCGGTTGAGCTCGACCACCTGGCGGGCGTCCTCGACGTTCCGCGCGAACAGGACGAACCCGCCGGGCTGGCACGCGCGGATCCACGCGCGCTCCTCGTCGGTGGGGGACGCCCCCGCGATGCCGAGGACGAGCCGCTGTCCGGCGCGCCGCTTGCGATCGGCGCTCGAGGTGGTGAGGCCGACGACGTTCACGACGAGGCCTCGTCGGCGGGCGCGACCGCGGGGTGCGGCTCTCCGGGGCTCGGGTGCTGCGCGAGCTCCATCAACACGCCGCCGCAGGAGCGGGGGTGGATGAAGATCACGCGGCTGCCGTGCGCGCCGGGCTTGGGCCCCTCGGAGAGGAACTGGTAGCCCTTCGCGCGCAGGCTCGCGATGTCCGCGTCGAGGTCGTCCGACTCGAAGCACACGTGGTGGAGGCCGGGGCCTTTCTTCTCCAGGAACCCGGCGATCGGACCCTGGCCCTCCATCGGGTGCACCAGCTCGATCCGCGTGCCTTCGATGGGGAAGAACGCCGTGGACGTGAGCTCGGTCGGCACGTCCTCGCGCCCCGCGAGGGGGATGCCGAGGTCCTCCGCGAAGCGACGGATGGCGGCGTCGAGGTCGGGCACGGCGATGGCGATGTGATCGAGGCGGCGGATCATCCTGTGGCACTATCCCGCCCGATCAGGAGTCCCCATGTCCACCGCCCTCGCTCCGTCCGCCGCCAGTCCCCGCGTGTTCACCGCGCGTCGCTCGTTCTTCTCGTTCCTCGGGCCCGAGTTCCGGTTCTTCGCCGCGGACGGTCAGCTCGCCCTCTTCGTGAAGCAGAAGGCCTTCCGGTTGAAGGAGGAGATCACCGCCTTCCGCGACGAGGGCAAGTCCCAGCCCTACATCCGCATCCAGGCGCGCAGCATCATGGACGTGCGCGGCACCTACGACGTGACCGACGCCAGTACGAGCGAGCGGGTCGGCACGTGCAAGCGCCAGGGCCTCAAGAGCCTGTTGCGCGACACGTGGGAGCTTCGCGGCCCGGATGATGCCCTCGTCGGCACGCTCGCCGAGGACAGCCTCGCCCTGGCGCTCGTCCGCCGCTTCCTGCTCAAGGCGTGGCTCCCCCAGGGCTTCACGCTGACCTCGCCCGAGGGGCGCGTGCTGGGCAAGCTCAAGCAGCGCTTCAACCCGTTCATCATCGTCTACGACTGCGACTTCGGCGCGGACGGCGCGGGCGCCGTCGACACCCGCCTCGCGACGGCGGCCACGGTGCTCCTGCTCGCCATCGAGGGCCGGCAGGGCTGACCGGAGCGAACCAGTCGGGGCCGCGCCGGGGCCCCGTCCTGGTCTGCGGGGGCGGGGGTGCGCGTCCGGCGGGGGAGGATGGCCGAGCATCATCGCCGCCTCGGGTGGGTATACTCTCCTCTCGATGCTGAACCCGACACCCGCCGAGAAGCTCTGCGACCGAAACGGGCACCCGTACTTCTTGTGGGACGTCGAGATGACGCTCGATGCATTCCGATTGCAGCTCGTCGATCCCGATCCCGACGTTCGCGCGCACGCGATCGGAAAGCTCATGCGCCAGGCACGTCCGGACGATGCGTTGACCCTCCTCTCGTTGGCACAGATCCGGGGCGATTGGGATCGCGTGCGCCCCTATCTCGGCCATCGGCGGGACTTCTGGACCTGGCTCCTTCCGGAGCTCGAGCGGCGTGCCCGGTAGCCTCTCGGCGCTGCAAACGCGGGTGCTGAGGGTGCTCGCCGGCCTGGATCCCCGGTGGACGCTCACCGGGGGCGGCGCGCTCGCAGGCTTCCACCTCGCCCATCGACGCACGAAGGACGTAGACCTCTTCTTCCACGGGCTCGTGGCCTTGGGGCGTCTCCCCGAGGACGCGGCTGCGGTGTTGAGCGCCGAAGGCATGTCCGTCGATTTCCTGCAGCGCGCGCCCGCGTTCTGTCGGCTTCGTGCGGAGCTGGGTGGGGAGGTGGTTCTCGTGGATCTCGTGGCCGAGCCTGTGCCCAACGTGTTCCCCGCGGAGAGACGTGTGGTTGACACCACCGAGATCCTCGTCGATTGCCGTGCGGAGATCCTGGTGAACAAACTTGGCGCCCTCTACTCCCGCTGGGAGATCCGCGACCTGGTCGACGTGAAGGCGCTGGTCGAGGCGGGCGAGGACCTCGATGCGGCGCTCGGTTTGGTCAGCAGGAAGGACGGTGGTTTCTCGCCACCGGACCTGGCCTGGGTATTACGGACGTTGAACGTGGCCGCGCTCGCCAAGGCGGATGGCTATGACGCCGCGGCGCTGCTCGCGTTCCGCGATGAGTTGGTGGACCGCCTGGTCGGCTGACAACTCCGGCAGCGACCGGCGCCGTTACTGCGTCGCGATCGCCGCCCCGCGCGGCGCGTTCGCGAGCCGCCAGGTGAGCGCCGCGAGCTGGCCCACCCCCTCTGCGAGCGCGGCGGGATCGACCTTGTCGACGGTGTCGGCCCGCGTGTGGTGGATGTCGAAGTAGCGCTCGTCGTCCGCCGCGAGGCCCATGACGAGCACGCCGCGCTCCTCCAACGGGCCGATGTCGGCGCCGCCGCCGACGCCCACCACCCCGAGGCCGGTGGCCGCGAGCGACTGGTCGAGCCAGGCGAGGTCGGCCGGAGCGCCGGTCGCCGTCCAGCCGAGCGGCCGGCCGCCGCCCAGGTCCGACTCGATCGCCGCCACGTGCTTGTCGGTGCCGTGCGCGGCGTCGTAGGCGTACGCACCGCGGATCCCGAACTCCTCGTTGGTGAACAACACCGCGCGGATGGTGCGCCTGGGCGTCACGCCGAGGGCCTGGAGGTGGCGCATCGCCTCGATGACGTGAACCACGCCCGCGCCGTCGTCGTGGGCGCCCTGGCCCACGTCCCACGAGTCGAGGTGCGCCCCGATGAGCACGATCTCGTCGGTCTCTCCGGGGAGCTCGGCCACGACGTTGTGACTCAGCTCGTCCGGCCGCGTGGCCGCGCCCATCTGCAGGCGGAGGCGCACCTCCTGCCCCTTCTGGGTCATGCGGGCGATCCGGGCGGCGTCCTCGGTGGTGATGGACGCGGTGGGGATCCGCGGCGTGCCGTCGACGTACCGCATGCCGCCGGTGTGGGGCGTGTCGAGCGAGCGCGTGGTCACCGAGCGGACCAGCGCGGCGACCGCGCCGAACGTGGCCGCCTTCGCCGCGCCCTGGGAGCGGTAGGCCACGGCGGTGCCGTAGCGCTCGATCGTGGGGGTGCCCTCCTCCATCGGGTGGTTGAAGAGCACGATCTTGCCCGCCACCTGGGGGCCGAGCTCGGCGAAGGAGGACACGACCACGACGGGCGCCTCGACGCCGGTCGTGCCGACGGAGCCGCCGAGGCCGAGCATCGCGAGCGGCTCCGCGTGGGGGGTCAGCATCAGGAGGGACTCGGCGCCGCGCGTCCACACGGGGACCATCACGGGCTCCTTCGCCACCTTCAGCCCATCGCGCGCGCCGAACTGGGCAACCCCCCAGTCGACCGCCTTCGCGAGGGCGGGCGAGCCGGTCGGGCGCGCGCCGATGCCGTCGCAGAGGTCGGCGAGCAGATCCCAGGCCGCGGTGTCGGCGCGGGCGGCGGCGAGCAGGCGCTCGACGATGGGATCGGCGGGCGCGAGCGCGACGCCGGGTACGGCGACGGCCGCCACGGAGGTGCCGCTGGTGGGGGCGCCCGTGGTCGCGCTCGTGGAGGGAGCCGCGGGCTCGCAACAGCCGAGCGGCGCGGTGACGTGGGCACAGGCGAGGAGGAGGAGGAACAGCACGTTGGAAGAGTAGCTCATGTCCGCGGGGTGGGGTTCGCCCAGGCGGGGAGCCGGAGCGAGGGCCCCCCGTTGTCGTCCGGGCCGGCGTCGTGCGCCAGCCCGCCGAGCCAACCCTGGCAGACCGTGACATGGCCCCGAGTTGGAGCTTGGTCCTTGGCGTGGGGCGCGCCAGGAGGCTACGCGGGCCCTCCGATGACCCCCATGCTTCGCTTTGGTGAGTGGACGTTCGCAACCTCCCGGCCCGCCCCCTCCGGGCGGCACGGAGCGCCCCTCGGCCTCGTGATCGAGGGCCTGCACGAGCCCGCGCTGGACGCGCATCTGGGCGCCCGGATGGGCGCGCGGACGCCCGCGCCGGCGGACTACCTCCACGAGATCCTCCTCGGGGACGAGCATCGCGAGGCGTTCTTCGACCTGGTCGACCTGGAGGGCCTCGTGGTGTGCAAGGGCGTGCCGTGCGCACACCCAACCTACCGATTCGTGCGCGGCCGCTCCAGCCGCGGGCGGTTGAGCCAGGGCGAGTACTACCACCACGACGGATGCTCGGGGCCGACCAAGCCGCGGGTGGTCGAGATCCGCTTTCCACACCAGCTCGTGGAGCGCCACATCGCGACCGCGGTGGCGCCCTTTCCGGAGACAGTCGTCGCGATGCTCCGGGAGCTTCCCGAGGCCCTCCACGAGAAGGCGGACCTCGCGCGGTGGCGTGCGCGGATCGACGCGGGCGAGCCGCTCGCGCGGGACGAGTGGGACACGCTCCAGGGGCTGATCGTGCGCACCGTGCGCCGCGCCTACAGCGCCGAGGACGCGCGGCTGTACTTCCGCGGCGTCGACGCGCGCGCGGGCGCCTACGTCGAGCGCTGGGCCTGGGGGGAGAGCCGGTTCATCGCGAACAACAACGCGCTGCGCACGATGCAGCACCGCCGCGCCTACCTCGACGCCGCGAGCGACGGGCGCTCGAACGGCAACCTCGTGAAGCGCTGGCCGGCGGAAGAGCTGTAGGGCCCCGCCTCACCGGCCACCGTCGCGCGTCGTCCGAGCCGCGATAGGTGCCGTGCGCGAGGTTCGAGATGGAGCGCCTGTCGGAACTGTTCATCGGGATCGCCGGCATGATCGGCGCCGGCAAGAGCACGCTCGCCACCGCCTTGGGGGAGCACCTGGGCCTGCCGGTGTACTACGAGCCGGTCCAGGACAACGAGTACCTGTCCGACTTCTACCGGGACACCGCCCGGTACGCGTTCGCGACCCAGATCTACCTGCTCAACCGGCGCTTCGCGCAGCACCAGGAGATCATCTGGCGCGGCGGGGGCGGCGTGCAGGACCGCACGATCTACGAGGACGCCGTGTTCGCCCGCACCCTCGTGGGGCTCGGGCTCATGGAGGACCGCGACTACCGCACCTACGTCTCCCTGTTCCGCCACATGTCCAACTTCATGTGCCGGCCCAATGTCATCGTCTACCTGGACGTGAGCCCCGAGCGCTCCCTCGAGCGCATCCGCTCGCGCGAGCGCGACGTGGAGTCGGGCGTCTCCCTCGCGTACCTGACGGCGTTGCACGAGGAGTACGAGCGTTTTCTCGCGGACATCGCCCGGTCGGTGCCGGTCATCCGCATCGACTGGGACAAATTCCGCAACGTCGAGGAGATGGCCGCGGTGATCGAGCGCGAGTACCTCGGCGGCAACTTCATCCGCACCGTGAGCTGGTCGCCCACGGCCGGATGATCATCGTCCTGCGGAACCCCTCGGCGTAGGTCCGGCTCTCTCCACGGTGGCGCATCGCGGCGGTTCGGGCGATAGAAGGCCCCCCCCGCCGAGGCTCCGATGCGCGCGCTCCTCCTGATGTTGTTCCTCGGTGCCTGCGCGGGCGGCTCCGAGGGCGCGGCTGGTGACGAAGACAAGGCCGAGGACGAGCGCGAGGCAGACCCCCGCACGCTCGTCGAGGTGGCGGCGGTCGGACGCGGAAGCGTAGGCGATCACATCGGCGCCTCCGCCGTCGTCGAGTCCGAAGCGCAGGCTTCGCTCGTCCCGGAGACCCAGGGCATCGTCACCGGCATCTACGCGGAGGAGGGGGACACCGTCAAGAAGGGCCAGCTGCTGGCCGTCGTGGCGAGCCCCACGTTGGACGCCGCGTACCAGCGCGCGGGGGCCGAGCTCGAGCGCGCCTCCGCCGACGCCGAGGCGGCCGAGCGGCTCTTCGGGCAAGGCGCCATCAGCAAGACAGAGGTCGACACCGCGCGTCGCGCCCTCTCGGGCGCCCGCACGGCGAACGAGGAAGCGAGCCGCACCAAGGGGTTCACCCGGCTCGAGAGCCCGATCGACGGCACCGTGGCGGCGCGCACGCTCCGCTACGGGGAGCTCGCGGCGGGCCAGCCCGCCTTCACCATCGTCGATCTGACGCGGCTGCGCGTGATCGTGAACCTCCCCGAGCGTGACCTCGCGAAGGTGCGGGTGGGCCTGCCCGCCACGCTCACCAGCGCGTACGACGCGGCCATCACCGGCGCCGGCTCGGTCGAGCGCGTGGCGCCCGTGGTCGATCCCGCGAGCGGCACGTTCCGCGTGACCGTGCGGATCGGTGATCCGACCGAAGTTCCCGCGAGTGGCGCTCCGACCGAGCCCGTCGGCGCGGCGGTCTCCCCGCTCCGCCCAGGCCAGTTCGCCAGCGTGAAGATCGAGGTCGATCGCCACGAGGGCGTGCTCACCGCCCCGCGCCGCGCCCTGGTGTGGGAGGAGGGCAGGTCCTACGTCTTCACCGTGGTCGAGACGACCAAGGAGGAGGAGGAGAAGCTGGCCGCGGCCGACAAGCCGAAGGTGGAGGGGGAAGCCCCCGCCGAGCCCGAGGAGCCCGGCTTCCTCGCGAAGCTCTTCGGCGGCGAGGAGGAGGAGAAGAAGGAGACCGAGCTGCCCGGCCCCTGGCGCAAGGCAAAGCGGGTCGAGGTGGCCGTAGGCTACGAGGAGGGCGAGATCGCCGAGCTCCTCTCCGGCGTCGAAGAGGGCGCCTCCGTCGTCGTCATCGGGAACCAGGCCCTGCGCGACGGCGCGCGGGTGCGCCTCCCCAGCGATCCGACGATCGCCGCCAAGGAAGACGAGAAGGGAGAGGCCGCCGGCCCCGCCGTGGCCACCGAGGCCGGATGAGCGAGCCGAGCGGCGCGGGAAACTCGGGCTTCTACGCCTGGATCGTCGAGCACCCGGTGGCGGTGTGGATGGTCACCATCGCGGCGTGCGTGTTCGGGATGGTGAGCTACGCCCAGCTCCCGCTCAACCTGATGCCGGACATCTCGTACCCGACGCTCACCGTGCGCACCGAGTACGCGGGCGCGGCGCCGGAGGAGGTCGAGGCGCAGGTGAGCCGGCCGCTCGAGGAGGCCCTCTCCACGGTCGAGGGGCTGGTCGAGATCGAGAGCCGCAGCCGCGCGGGCATCGCCGACGTGGTGCTCGAGTTCGACTGGGACACGAAGATGAACGGCGCCTCGCAGGACGTGCGCGAGCGCCTGCAGACCACGTTCCTGCCCGATGGCGCCGGACGCCCGCTGATCCTGCGCTACGACCCCTCGCTCGATCCCATCCTGCGCGTCGCCATCTCCGGGAGCGCCGATCTCCTCACGCTCCGCGACTTCGCCGAGCGCGAGCTGAAGCGGGACCTGGAGGCGATCGACGGCGTGGCCGCGGTGAGCGTGCGGGGCGGCCTCGAGCGGCTGGTCCTGGTCGAGCCGAAGGAGGACTGGCTCGCGGCGCGCGGCGTGACGCTCGCGCAGCTCTCGGCGCTCCTCGCGGCGGAGAACGTGAACGTGGCGGGCGGCATCGTGCGCGAGGGCGAGAACGAGTACCTCATCCGCACGCTCAACGAGTTCTCCACCCTCGATGAAGTGCGGGAGCTCGCGGTGGTGCGTGCCGACGGCGTGCGCGTGCCCGTCGGGGAGATCGCGCTGGTGAGCGAGGGCTCGGCCGACCCCGAGGTGGTCGCCCACATGAACGGAACGGTCGCCGTCGAGCTCGAGGTGTTCAAGGAAGCCGACGCAAACATCGTGACCGTTGCGCGCACGGTGAAGGCCGCGATCGAGGGCGCGGAGCTCCCGACCGGCTTCAGCACGCGCATCCTCGACGATCAGGCCCGGTTCATCGAGTCCTCGCTGGCCAACCTCTTCAAGGACGGCGTGCTCGGCGGCATCCTCGCGGTGCTGATCACCTTCGTGTTCCTGCGGGACTGGGGCACGACGGGGATCATCTCGACCGCCATCCCCATCTCGCTCTTGTGCACGTTCGCGGTGATGTATCTCGGCGGCACGTCGCTCAACCTGATGTCCCTCGGCGGGCTCGCGCTCGGCGTGAGCATGGTGATCGACTCGGGAACGGTGGTCCTCGAGAGCATCCAGAACCATCGGGACGCGGGCAAGTCGCGAAAACAGTCCGCGATCGACGGCACGACCGAGGTCGCGACGGCCGTGTTCGCCTCCGTCCTCACCGGCATGGCGGTGTTCTTCCCCATCGTGTTCGTCGAGGGCATCGCCGGGCAGATCTTCGGCGATCTCGCGCTCACCGTGGTCTTCTCGCTCGCCGCGAGCCTCGTGGTCGCGCTGGTGTTCATCCCGATGCTCGCCTCCCGCGAGCTCTCGATCGACGCGCCGCCGGTCCACGCGCGGGACATCCCCTCCTCCGGGCCCCGCTCCGCGCTCGCCACGCTGCGGGAGCGGCGGCGCTGGTGGGCGTGGCCCTGGGCGCTCGGGCGGTTCGTGATGCACGCGCTGCTCTCGATCTTCGGCATCCTCTTCGCGGTCGTCTCCGCGTGGGTCGTGCGGATCGGCTTCGCGTCGCTCGGCGCCGCCTTCGGCCTCTTCAACCGGGTGTCGTTGTGGTTCGCGGACGCCTTCCTCGCGGTCTACTCGCGCGTGGAGACCTGGTTCGCCCGCTGGCTCGGGGCCGCGCTCGGGCGCCCGGCGCTGGTGTTGTTCTTCGGGGCGGCGTCCTTCGCCGTGGGCCTCGTCCTCTTCGGGCAGGTGGGCGCCGAGCTCGTCCCCACCGTGCACCAGGGCCGGTTCACCATCGAGGCCGCGCTGCCCGTCGGCACGCCGCTGGCGAAGACCGTCGCGACCATCGACCAGGTGGAGCGCGAGATCCACGACCTGGACGGCATCGAGAGCCTCTACACCGTCGTCGGCACCGAGCGCCGCGCGGACAGCAAGCCGGACGAGGGCGAGAACACCGCGCGGCTGCTGGTGGAGATGACGCCCGGCGGGGATCTCGAGGCGCGGGAAGCCGCGCTCATGGCCGCGCTGCGCGAGCGGCTCGACACGTTTCCCCGGCTGGAGACACGCTTCCGGCGCCCGGCCCTCTTCAGCTTCCGCACCCCCATCGAGGTGGTGCTGCACGGGCATGACCTCGAGACGCTGCGGGCCGCCTCTACAGCGGGGCTCGGCGCGCTCGAACAGGTGGAGGGCCTGACCGACCTGCGGAGCTCGCTCACCCGCGGCTACCCCGAAGTGCGGGTGCGGTACGACCGCGCGCGCCTCGATTCGCTCGGCCTCGGCGTCGGCTCCGTGGCCCAGGCCGTGCGCGCCAAGGTGCAGGGGGAGAAGGCCACGCGGCTCTCCCGCGGCGAGCGGCGCGTCGATCTGCTCGTCCGCATCGACGAGTCCGACCGGAACTCCATCGATGCGCTGGGCGCCATCAACGTCAACCCCGGGCTCGTCCCCGCGATCCGGCTCGACGCCGTCGCGTCCGTCGAAGAAGGGGAGGGGCCCTCCGAGATCCGCCGCATCGACCAGCAGCGCGCGGTCGTGCTCTCCGCGAACCTCGCCGGCTTCGACCTCGGCGGCGCCGGGGCCGCGGTCGAGGCGGCCCTGCGCCGCACCTCGTTCCCGCACGGCGTCGAGTTCGAGATCGGCGGCCAGAACCGCGAGCTCGAGCGGTCGATGGGCTCGCTCCAGCTCGCCCTGGGCCTCGCCGTGTTCCTGGTCTACGTCATCATGGCGAGCACGTTCGAGAGCATCCGCGATCCGCTGGTGATCCTCTTCTCGGTGCCGCTCGCGCTGGTCGGCGTGTCGGCCGGGCTCTGGCTCACCGGCACGCCCGTGAGCGTGGTGGTGTTCATCGGTCTCATCGTGCTGGCGGGCGTGGTCGTCGCGAACGCGATCGTGCTCGTCGACGCGGCGAACGGGCTGCGCGACAAGGGGCGCACCGTGCAGGAGGCCATCCAGGAGGCGGCGGCGCTCCGGCTCCGTCCCATCCTCATCACGGCGCTCAACTCGGTGATCGGCCTGTTGCCCCTCGCGGTGGGCTTCGGCGAGGGCGCCGAGATCCAGCGGCCGCTCGCGATCACCGTGATCTTCGGCCTCGCGAGCTCCACGTTCCTCACGCTCGTGGTGGTGCCCGTGCTCTATCGCATGGTGACGGGACGGCGGGCGAGCGCGGAGCGGGCCGCCGTGGGGGCTGCGGCCGAGGCGCGGCCGGCGCTGGAGTAGGGGCGGGAGGTCGAGGCCCTGTAAGGGCCGAGTAAGTGACGCGAGCGCCGTTCTCGCGCAAGAAGGGCCCCTCGGTTTCGTCCGAGCGCGACCTCCCCCGGAGCTTCATGTCCCTTCGTTCCTCGGCTCTCCTCCTCGCCCTCGTCGGCTGCGCTGCGTCGGATGAAGGGGCGCCCGTCGCCTCCGACTACCGGTTCGACGCGGACGACGCCGCCTCGCTGGAGGACGCCGAGTCCCTGGCCTGGGACGCCGTGGAGTCCGGGGACAAGGTCCTCGCCGGGGTCAGCTCCTTCACCACCATGCGCGTCGGGGTCGACAGCGTCGGCATGGCGCACGTGCGCCTCCAGCAGGATGTCGACGGGATCCCCGTCTTCGGCGGGGAGGCGATCATCCACCTCGACGCGGCCGGCGCCTACGTGGGCGTGACGGACGACATGGTGCGCGACCTCGATGTCGACACCGCGCCCCTCTACACGGCGGAGGAGGCGCTCGAGATCGCCCTCGACACCTACGGCCAGGGCAACGGCCTCAAGCACGACGCGACCACCAGCATCGTGGTGGTGCGCGTGGGCGATGTCGACCACCTCGCCTACAAGGTCCGCATCCCCGACCTGGACCGCGACCAGATCGCCATCCCCGTCTACTTCGTGGACGCGCACGACGGCTCCATCGTCCAGTCCTTCGACGACGCGAAGCACGTCTCCCTGAGCGACGCGGACAAGGCCACCTACGACATGGCCGGTAGCACCCGCTACTCCCGCGCCGCGCTCGGTGACTCGTCCGACTCCGAGCTCGACACCAGCCACAACGCCATCGGCAGCACGCTCGCCTACTACGCGGCGGCGCACGGGCGTGACAGCTTCAATGGCACCGGCGGCAAGGTGCTCGTGTACGGCCACTACAGCCGGAACCTGGTCAACGCGTATTGGGACGGCACGCGCATCTCCGTGGGGGACGGTGACGGCGTCAATTCCGACTACCTCGGCGTGCTCGACGTGATGGCGCACGAGTTCTCGCACGGGGTCACCGAGTACGAGGCCAACCTGACCTACTCCAACGAGTCGGGCGCCCTGAACGAGGCCACCTCGGACATCTTCGCCTCCGCGGTCGAGGCTTACGTCGACGGCGGCGTCACCGCCGACACCTGGGACATCGGCGAGGATTGCTGGCTCGCCAGCTCCGCGCTCCGCTACATGGACGCGCCGAGCCTCGACGGCTCCTCCCGCGACCACTACTCCGCGCGGTACAGCGGCACCTCCGACAACGGCGGCGTGCACTGGAACAGCGGCATCGCCAACCACTTCTTCTACCTGCTCGCCGCGGGTGGCCAGCACCACACCGCGTCCTACCGCACCGGCACCGTCGTGACCGGCCTCGGCATCGACGTGGCGGCGGACATCTGGTACCTCGCCCTCTCCAGCTACATGACCTCGTCGACCAACTTCGCCGGCGCCGCCACCGCCACGCTCTCCGCGTGCTCGGCCCTCGGCTACGACGCGACGACCTGCCAGTCCGTCACCGGTGCCTGGGCCGAGGTCGGTGTCACCGGCTCCGGTGGTGGCGGCGGCGGCGGCGGGACCACGGAGTGCAGCCTCACCTGCACCGACGGCACGCTCTACACCGGCACGCTCGCGGCGGGCACCTCCGAGATCCAGCCCGGCGGCACGTACTTCTACACGGCCACCGGCGCCACGGGCACGCTCTGCGGCCCCAGCGGCACCGACTTCGACCTGTACCAGTACTTCAGCACCCGCACGAGCGCCTTCAAGAAGGTCGCGTCGAGCACCAGCTCGACCTCCAGCGAGACCACGAGCTACGCCTCTGCCGGAAACCACTACTTCAAGGTGACCGCCTACTCGGGCAGCGGCGCGTATCAGCTCTGCATCAAGTAGGGTTGGTTGGGTAGGGCGTCCCGGCCACGGCGCGCCGAGCGGCGCCGGATGCCGACGCGTAGGTAGCATGTAAGGAACGTGTCAGGACGCTCTGATAGCGTACCTACATGCGCACGATCCTCCTCCTCGCGCTCGCCGCGCCCTCCCTCGCGTCCGCTTCCACGACGGGTACGGTGACGGTGTTGCTGAAGAACACCGGCGTTGGCAATTTCAGCCCGGGAGATCCAATTCGGGTCCTGGCGGACGCCGACTCGGACGCCTTCGACCGGTTCGTCAACGCGCCCTCGTCGGGCACGGCGTCGCCAGGCGAGTCCTTCACCGCGCCTTTTTCGGGCCTCCTCGTCTACGACGGCGTGAAGGGCACCTACCAGGTCTCGGCCAGCTTCCTCGACGCGTCGGGCACCACGAACCTTCCCCTGGCGTCGGGTCTTCGTTTTCCTGGCACGGGCTCGTACTACGTGTCCAAGTTGGGTGTCACTTCCGCCAGGCCGGGCGCGGAGCACGCGTTCGACGTTGCCAACACCGCCCCGGCCCCCTTCGAGGTGGTCAGCTGCCTGCCGGACGCGGCCAACCCAACCCAGAACCTCGCCCTCAGCTGGGGCATCGGAGCCTCGCGGGCCAAGGACTTCGACCGCTACTCGCTCCAACGCGGCCCCGCGTCCGGGGGCACCTGGACCACCATCGGCACCTACGTGACGTGGGGGCCGACCACGTTCACGGACACGAGCCTGAGTGCGGGCACCAGCTACCGTTACCGCGTGCTCCACCAGGATCGCTACGACGCGGTCACCCCGGGGCTCGAGCGCGTGTGCGCCACCGCCAGCGGCGACCTCGACGGGGACGGGCAGGTCTCGACCGCGTTCGGCGGAACGGACTGCGACGACGCCTCCACCTCGATCTACCGGGGGGCGCCCGAGGTCATCAACGACGGCGTGGATCAGGACTGCGACGGCGAGGACCTCGTCGTCCTCGACGCCGATGGGGATGGCCTGGTCGACACGGCCGACAACTGCCCCGGCTCACCCAACGCCGACCAGGCCAACCTGGATCTCGACGGGGCGGGGGACGCCTGTGACCCGGATGACGACAACGACGGCGTGGCCGACACGGCGGACATCTGCCCCCGGTCCAACGACGCCGACCAGGCCGACCTCGACGGCGACCTCTCGGGGGACGTGTGCGACGACGATGACGACGATGACGGCGTGGACGACGTCAGCGACGTGTGTCCCCGCGTCCCCGACGCCACGCAGTCCGATCTCGACCACGACCTGTACGGCGACGCGTGTGACGGCGACGACGACGGCGATGGCGTGGGGGACCTCGAGGACGTGTGCCCCGCGCTCGCCGACGACCAGGCGGACGCCGACGCCGACGGCATCGGCGACGCATGCGACCCCTACACCGACTCCGACGGGGATCTGCTCGTCGACGAAGAGGACAACTGTCCCCTCGACGCGAACGAGGATCAGCTCGACACCGACGCGGACGCCGCCGGGGACGCGTGCGACGTGGACGACGACAACGACGGCGCGGCCGATGACGACGACCTGTGCCCCGTCAACGCCGACCCCCTGCAGGAGGACGCCGAAGCCGACGGACTCGGCAACGCGTGTGACGAGGACGACGACAACGACGACGTGCTGGACGAGGACGACAACTGTGTCTTCGCCGCCAACGCGGCGCAGGCCGACCTCGATGGGGACACGACAGGGGACGCCTGTGACGACGACGACGACGGGGACGGCGTGGACGATGCCACGGACAACTGTGTCGGCGACGCGAACACCGACCAGGACGACAACGATCTCGACGGCGCGGGTGACACCTGTGACGACGATGACGACGCCGACGGCTGGGCCGACGAGTGGGACAACTGCGCGTTCCTCGCCAACGCCAACCAGGCCGACCTCGACGAGGACGCGCTGGGCGACGTGTGCGACCCCGACGACGACGACGACCTCGCGCTCGATGCGGTCGACAACTGCCCGATCGATTGGAACGGAGACCAGCTGGACACCGACGGAGACGCCGACGGGGACGCGTGTGACGACGACGACGACGATGACGGCATCGGCGACGAGGACGATCGCTGCTCCACCGCCGCCGATCCCGAGCAGACCGACCTCGACTGTGACGGCCGCGGGGACGTGTGCGACGACGACGTAGACGGCGACGGCGTCCCCGACGCCCAGGACACCTGCCCGGGTGTGGCCGCCTACCCGATCGAGCTCGTCGACGACGGCTGCCCGGACGACGCGTGCGACCTCGACACCTGGATCGGCGAGCGCGACTCCACCGAGATCGCCCGGCAGATGGTCACCAGCCTGCGCGCGCAAGCGAGCGCCGCGTGCACCCACGGAGGCACCAACCAATTGAACGCCCTCGGGAGCCACGTGCAGGCCCAGCGCGGGCGCAAGGTCTCGGCCGAGACGGCCGACCTCCTCCTGTCATCGATCGCCTGGATCGAGGCGGCGGAGGCGTGCGAGGAGACGGGCGTGGGGTGTGAGGCCTTGGATCCGTGTGGGGAGTGAGCCCCGCCGAGCGCCGAGGGTGAGCAACCCCTGCTCTCCGTAGGGCGGCCAGGTGCCGAACCCCCGGTTGGGCGCGCCGTTGGATACATCCCGACGATGCTGTTCTGCGTCGTCGTCTCGTTGCTGTCGCTCGTCGCCGCGGCTCCCCCCAGCGGCGGCGGCGCGCCCCCGATCCCGAGGGGTGTTCCCCCGCCCTCGCTCGATGAAAAGCCGCTCTTCGCCTGGGCCGACCGGTGCCCAGCGACGGCCATGGCCGCCGACCTCTACTCGGGAGCCCCCCTCGAGGTCGCGAGCGCGAGCCATGCGGGCAAGCCCGTGCTCCGAGTGCGCTTTCGGGCGAGCGCCGGGTCCGCCACGGGCACCCACCGGGAGAGCACGTGGATGCTCGCGGAGGGCTGCCGCGCGGTGGCGCTCGTGCGCGAGGAGACGGGCGCGGAGCACGTCATCCGCTTCGTGGTGGCGAAGTCGGCGGAGGCTCCGAGCGCGGAGGAGCAGGCGACGTTGACGGCGTGGGCGGGCGCGGCGCGGTGAGGTCCTGCGCGTTCGCCCGGCCGCGGCAGGGGCGCGCCCACCCCGTACACGCCCGCCTCAGCGCGCTCGCTCGCCGGGCTGTTCCCGCTCCGTCGACCCCGACATGGAGCGGGCCGTCACTACCAGCACGTTCGGCAGATCGCCGGTGGTGGTCACGTCGTCGTTCTCGTTGAAGCCAGTCTCGAAGCTGCCGGTCCACATCGTCGTGAGCGCGGGCGTGCGTAGGGCGAGGAACGCCTCGGGACCACCTTCGCCGTAGTGCAGCGCCCGGAGGCCGAGCGGCAGCGCCCTGAGCAGGTCGACGAGGGTGTGCATCCGGTACGGGGACCGCACGTGGAGGAGGAGCGCGCGGCCGACGTCGTCCTCGCCGACCAGGGCGGCCGACCACTCCTTGGGTTGGTCACTCCAGAGGTTTTCGCCTGCGCACCCCAGCATGCGGATCGACTGGATGCGGGCGCGGTAGCGGGCCTCGGCGTCCGGGCGCGCTTCGCATCCGAGGTTGAACAGGTGGAACGGGCGGTCGGAAGGGGAGAGGGGGTCGAAGGCGAGGAGTGAGCTCTGTTGAGGGGCCCAGCGATCGGAGTTGCGGTGCGCCGCGCTGCTCATCCAGCCGACGGACGAGAGGTAGTCCTCCCGGAACATCGAGGGGTTGATCGCCGCGACCGCGTCGGCTCGCGCCATCCACGTGGAGACGGGGAGGGGGCGGCCACCTTCCGCCGAGGCCATGCGCAGCTCGAGTTGGAGCCGCGTCGGGTCGACGCGAGCGACCCGCAGGCGCGAGTCGCCGATGGGGGAGCGCCCAGCGGGCCCGAGCGCCGCGAGGTCGAACTCCGCGAGCTCGAGGCCGGGGAGGAGCGCGGACCAGGTGTTCAGCGGCCGCTCGGGGGTCGGGTCGGCCGCGACGCCGGGCCCCGGCGCGCCGCCGATCGGCGGTGCGCCGACGATCGGCGGGGCGCCGTCGCCCTTGGCCTCGCCGACGCTGGCCTCGGGTTGGCCCTCGAGGTGGCACGCGAGAAGAAGGAGGATCATCCGGACGCGCTCCGGCAGCGTGCGTAGCGGGCGGATCGCTCCGCGATCGTCGGCCGCATCGCTGCATCACGCGTATCTTCGGCCTCTCGGGACCGCGCCGCAACCGCCGCGCCGGCAAGGTGCGCCGATGGGTGGGCGCGGCGCGGTGAGCTCGGGTGCGTCGGGGCGGCGGAACGCCGGCGCGCGGTGGAGCGGCCTGCGAACCAACTCGGAGAGGTGTGGACACCTGGACGAGCTCGTTCGCGGGCTGGCCCGCAGGCCGAGGCCCCTGCTCCGCCGGCCGCGGCAGGGGCGCGCAAGGCGGCCGGGGCGCCCCGCCCCGGCCGGTCCCGCGCGGGCGCCGGCCTCCGGCGCCCGCGCGGACCGAGCGTCAGCGAGCCTGGAGCCGACCCGACCACGGCGTCCTCGCCGTGGGGCCGCCCGAGTGTCCCCACCCGCGTCGGCCACGCCCCCGCGTCGGCTTCATGCCTGTGCTCGGTGGAGAACTCTCGCGCACCGGATTAAGCGGCAGAATGCGCCGACTTTGTGTGTTTTGTGGGTCCGCTTCCGGGGTGCGCCCCGCCTACGCCGCCTCCGCCCATGCCCTGGTGGACAGCCTGGCACGCCGCGGCATGGGGCTCGTGTACGGGGGCGGCAGCGTTGGCATCATGGGCATCCTGGCCGACGCGGCGCTCGCCCGCGGGGTGCCGGTGGACGGGGTGATTCCTCGCCACCTCGATGAGCGCGAGATCGGCCACAAGTCGCTCACGCGGCTTCACGTCGTCGAGTCCATGCACGAGCGCAAGGCGATGATGGCCGAGCTCTCGGACGGGTTCCTCGCGCTTCCGGGCGGCATCGGCACGCTCGAGGAGCTGTTCGAGGTCTACACGTGGGGGCAGCTCGGGCTCCACAAGAAGCCGGTCGCCGTGCTCGATGTCGAGGGGTACTACCGGCCGCTGGTCGAGTTCCTCGATCACAGCACGACCGAGGGCTTCCTGCGCCCCGAGCACCGCGCGTTCCTGCTCGCCGGGAGCGAGGTCGATCCGCTGCTGGACGCGATGATCGCGTGGCGGCCGCCGCTCGTCGCGAAGTGGATGGAGCTTCCGCAGACGTAGTGCGAAGCCGGGGGGGCGCGTGCGAAGCCGGCGGGGCGTGTGCGAAGCCGGCGGGGCGCGTGTGAAGCCGGGGGGGGCGCGTGCGAAGGCGGCGGTGGCCGGCTAACGGGGCCCCCGCAGTCGAATTGCGGAAAGGGATCCAATGAAAAAAGCACTCGCCGCCCTGTTCGCCCTCTCCTTCGGGCTCAGCGGGGTCGCGCTCGCCGGTGACGTCGCGCCGACCGCGGCCCCCGTTGCCGAGGCCCCCGTTGCCGGAGCCGCCGCCGCCGCGCCCGCCGCCGCGCCCGTGGAGACCCGCTGGGCCGCCGCGTCCCTCGCCTGGGTGCAGCCCTTCGGGCCGACCGGCCCGGAGATGTCCTACGTCAAGGGTGACCCGAAGGCGGGCCCGTTCCAGATGTTCCTCCGCATGCCGGCCGGCGGCGTCGCGGGCTGGCACACGCATGACGCGGCGTACTCCGCCGTCGTGGTGCAGGGCACCTGGCAGCACCTCGTCCAGGGCGAAGGCGCCGCGACGAACCTGCCCGCCGGCTCGTTCTGGGTGCAGGACGGCACCGCGAACCACGACGACCGCTGCATCGAGGGGCCGTGCGTCGTCTTCATCGACTCGGTCGGCGCGCAGACCTACCACCCGAAGACCGCCGAGGGGAACGATCCCCCGCCGCCCGTGGTCGAGGCTCCGGTGAAGGAGAAGAAGTCGAAGAAGAAGAAGTAGCCAACCAGGGGCGGCGCCGGTTCGTCGCGATGCGCGGCGGCCGTCGCGCCGCGGGATAGGCGGCCGTCCTCCCCGGTGGCCCACGTCCGCTCCCGATCCGGCTCCCCCTCCCGATCGGGCTCCCGATCGGGCTCACGGCCCTGACCTCGCGCCCCGCATGCGGGCGCGCGGCAGGGCCGTGGTGCGCTGGCTCCTGGGCGACATCCCCGATCGCGTCCGCGAGGCCGACAGCGGCGCGCTCGTGGTGTGGGTGGCCTTCGCCGCCGCCATCGGGATGTGGCTCGGGCTCCGGTTCCAGACGAAGGGGGATCCGGTGCTCACCGGGTCCTGGCGCATGCTCGTACATGGCGGCGTTCCGCTGGTGGCGATGGCCCTGTGGGACCTGCGCGAGGGGTTCCGCAGGGGCCCCAGGCCGTCGGCGGTCGCGGTGGGGCTCGCGGCGATGGGGATGACGCTGGTGCTGGCCCCGATCGCGGCGCACTTCACGGACGCCGGGGGCGTTGCGCAGCGCTCCGACCCGTTCATCTACATGGCGGCCCCAGGCCTCGTCGGGACAGCGCTGGTGTTCGCTGGGCTCGTCCTGGCCCGGCGTGACCTCACGAAGTGGGGGGTGGGCCTGGGCGACTGGCGCTGGTGGCTGCCGCACCACGGCGTGTTGCTCGCGGGGCTCGTGCCCGTGCTCGTCGCCACCACCGTGCTCGTCGAGCCGCTGGCCCGCTACTACCCGGTCAACCGGGCCGCCCGCGCCTCGGTCGACGGCTTCGCGTGGGCGCACCTCGGGATCGCGCTCGACTTCATCGGCTGGGAGTTCCTGTTCCGCGGCTTCCTGCTGTTCGCGATGGCGCGGCGCGGCGACGCCCTGCTCGCCATCCTCGTGAGCGTCTTTCCGTTTTTCCTCCTCCACGGCAACAAGCCGCACATCGAGCTGCTCTCGAGCTTCGTCGGGGGGATCTTCGCGGGGTGGTTCTGCCTGCGCGCCGGGACCTTCTTTCCGCTCTACGTCATCCACGTCGTGATGATCACGACCGTTGGGTTCACGTCGTTCTTGATGCGGCAGGGGTACTTCTAGGCGGTCGCCGTGATGGCCGCTTCGGCGCTGGCGGTATCGACGGCGGCTTCGACGGCAGCCTCGAACGCCGCCCACCGCGCGCCCGACATCGGGCCCCCGTGGTGCGCGATGCGGGCGCCGTCTGCCCCGTAGAGCGTCACCTGCGGCACGAAGCGATCCGCGAGCGAGAGGGCCGCGAAGAACGCGTCGGGATCGGCGCTGAACACGAGGACCGCCCAATGGACGCCCGCCTGCCGCGCCCAGGCCTCGGCCTGCTCGCCGCCCGCCCACTTCGCGGGGCGCTGCGCCATCCCGGCGATGCGCCCTTGCGGCGCGTCGGTGAGCTCGTCCCAGGCGACAGACACGACGTCCACCGTGTCGCCGTGCCTCGCCGCGAGGGCCACCATCGCGGGAAGGCCGGTGGTCGAGGGCTCGTCCCACGATGCCCAGTGGTGGACGAGGATGGGGCGGCCGCGCGGCTGGATCCGGGTGAGGAGCGTCGGGAGGTCGACGACGGAGAGCTGCGGCGATCCGCCAGCCGCGGCCGCAGCTGGCGCCATCGCGGGCGGGCGTGGCGGCGGTTGCGACGGGGGCGCTTCGCGGGCAGCGGGTGGGAGCAGACGGCGGACGAGGCGGCGGAACATGGCGGGGTGGACGTATCTTCGTCGCGAGGGAGGGGGGCGCGCCCGCCGCGCGGGCGGCCGAGCCTTTGGGTCCGTCCGGAAATAGCCCTCAGCACCGAGGGCGACCCTGGGCCGCGGGCGCAAGGAGCGAGAAGGGAGCAGGCCCTTCGGCATGTGACCGCCGAGCGCCGCCGCGCACGCGAGCCCAGGGGCGGCCGAATGCACAGGTTGTTGATGGACGGGCCCTTTGGGGTGAAGGTCACGGAGCCGTGCGCCCGCGCGGCCCTCCAGCCCCCGTCGCGCGGGGGTGGGGGTCGAGCGATTGGGGCGGTCGGTGGCGCGGCGGCGGTCGGGGGGCGCGACGAGGCGGCGGTCGCGCGGGGGTGGGGGTCGAGCGATCCGGCGGTCACGTGGCGCGGCCCTCCAGCCCCCGTCGCGCGGGGGTGGGGGTGGAGCGATCCGGCGGTCCGTGGCGCGGCGGCCAGGCGGGCACCCCCTTTGGGCAAAGGTCTCTCGACCCTGGCCGCTGGGCGGCCAGGCGGGCCCCCCCTTTTGCCAAAGGTCTCTCGACCATGGCCGCTGGGCGGCCCTCGACGCCGGCCGCCGCGCAGCGAGGGCGAGCTGGACGCCCACGTCGCCGCGTTCCCCGCCACGCTGGGAGCGACCGTCCTCGGCCGGTCCGACCGCAGGGAGGACGGAGGCGCCTCACACAGACCGCGCCCGCGATGACGTGGAGGGAGGCGGCGGAGCCGGGGCGCTCCGCGCCCGAATCCGAGGAAATTGTCATGTGCTCGAACGTGTCCCCCTTTCCGACGAACGAGCGGGTGCGCATCTGTGGCGCGCCATGCCTGCCCTCGGCTTCCACCTCGTCTTCCGGGCCCGTGACTCACGCGTGATCGCGCCCGACATGGACGCTCAGCGCATACTGGCGGTCACGACGCATCGGGTCGGGGAACGGTACGGCCTCTGCGCCTTCCGTGCCTCGGGTCGCGCAGGCCGTGGCGTCCGCGCTGACGCAGGCGCTCCGGATCCCGGTGGGATTCGCGACCACGTTCGTGAAGCCGATGCTCGACCAGTCCCACGTGGAGGATGCGTTCACCTACGTGCACCGCAACGCGGAGAAGCACGGCGTCGGCAACGACCCGACGCACGAAGCGTCGAGCCTCCAGGCCCTCCTGGGCCTCCGCGTCGCCCCGCCGGGGTTCATCCCGCGCGTGCGCGCCCTCCTCCCGCGCGTCCATCGTGGCCAGCTCTTGAAGCTGTTGGGCGTGGCGGATCTCCTGCCTGCCGTCCGGGTCGATCTCCTGGCCGACGCCGCCGCGGGAGCGGTGGGGTTGGTGCGGCTGGACGACACGACGGCGGGACGGCGCGCCCGCCAGGCAGCGGTTCGGCTCGCGCTTCCCACCGGCCCGCTCGACGCGGTCGCCGACGCGCTCGGCCTCTCGGAGCGTTCGATGCGGCGCTACCGTTCGTCCGAGTCAGGCCCCACCCTCGAGCGCATCATCCTGCTGCGAATGGGACACCGAGCGGCGCTCGGTGACCGCGCGCGCGTCGACCTTCCACCAGCCGCTCGAGGCGCGTGAGGCCAACCGGCCCCCCTTTTCGCCAACTGCCCCACGCGGGGTGTGATCGGTTTCAGTCGGCATCGAGGAAGGTCGTCCCACCTGCCGTGTCCAGCCGGTGTGCATCGTCGACCGCGTGACTTCGCCCCCCGAGACGATTCGGCGGCAATCCCATGGCCCACATCGCGCAGGGGTTCCCCACCGGACGATCCGGCAGCCACAACTCGCGACGTCCTCGACATCGTACCGAGTTGTGGCCGCGATCGCGTCGAAGCCCGGCCACAACTCGCGACGTCCTCGACATCCTGCCGAGTTGTGGCCGCGATCGACTACTGAAGTGGCGCAAAGGGACCCCGAAGCTGGCCGCGGCACCGATCGCGACCGGGCGCACGCGCTCCCACCGGTGCCGAACGCCCGGGGCGACCCCTCGGAGATCGGCACCCCACCGGTGCCGAACGCCTCGGGGCGAGGCGTCACCCCGAACGCACCACCGCGGCGTGTCTCCAGTAGCCCAACGCCCACGGCGTCCAGCGATTCTCGACCGGGCCGCCGCCGCCCGACGCGCCGAGGCAGCCACCACGCGCGCCAGCCGGACGGAGCCCGGCCGTCCTCGGCCGGTCCGACCGCAGGGAGGACGGAGGCGCTCGCGCCGACCGCGCCCTGAACAACGTGCAGGGAGGGCGACGGCGAAGCCGGGGCGCCCCGATCGTGCGCGAACACACGGAGCCCCGCGCGTTCACCGCCCCTCCCGCCGCGTTACCGGCTCGGCGCATGCCCGCCAGGGACTGGATCCCCCGCTTCTCGGTGACCCGCCCGGTCACCGTCGTGACCGCCTTTCTGGTGGTGCTCGTCGTGGGGATCATCGCCACCGTGCGGATCCCGCTCCAGATGATGCCCTCGGGCTTCAGCCCGCCGTTCCTGTGGGTCTGGATCCCGTACCAGGACTCCACGCCGATGGAGACCGAGGCGCGGATCGTCAAGCCCATCGAGGAGCAGGTGGCGACGGTGCCCGGCCTCAAGCGGCTGGAGAGCGAGTCGCGCTCGGACAACGCGAGCCTGTCGCTCGAGTTCCACTCGTCGATCGACATGGACGAGGCCTACAACGCCGTCACCGACCGACTCGAACGCGCGATGCCCGGCCTGCCGGACGACGTGGAGCGCTCCTTCATCTGGCGCTTCGACCCGACCGACGAGCCCGTGATCTGGGCCGGCATCTCCGTGCCCGAGGGCGTGGAGGACCTGCACTACCTGGTCACCCGCGTGCTCCAGAAGCGGATCGAACGCATCCCCGGCGTGGGCCGGGTGGACGTGTGGGGCGTCGACGAGGCGATCGTCTGGATCGACTTCGATCGCGAGGCCCTGATGAGCCACGGGGTCGATCTGGTGACCCTGATGGAGAAGCTGGGGAGCGACAACTTCCAGCTCGCGAGCGGCCGGGTGACGGACCGTGGGCAGGTCCGCTACGTGCGGGGGCTGGCGCGGTTCGAGTCGCTCGAGGACATCCAGACGTGGCCCGTCGGGCCGAACCTCACGCTCGCCGACGTGGCCGCGGTCGAGTACCGCACCACCGCCACCGCCGACATCAACCGGATCGACGGCAAGGAAGGCGCGGCGATCGCCATCAACAAGGAGTCGTCCGCCAACACGGTCGAGATCTGCGAGGAGATCCGCAAGGCCTTCGCGGAGGTCGAGGCCGATCCCCGGATGAAGGGGTTCACCTTCCCGATCTTCTTCGATCAGGGCCAGCTCATCCAGGAGTCGGTCGACACGCTCGAAGAGAGCGCCATCGAGGGCGGCGTGCTGGCCGTGCTCGTGCTGATCCTGTTCCTCCGGCAGTGGCGCATCACCCTGCTCATCGCGGCCACGATCCCGGCGTCGTTGCTGCTCACGATCACGGTCCTCTACTTCCGCGGCGACTCGCTGAACCTGCTGTCGATGCTCGGGCTGATGCTCGCGGTCGGGATGGTGGTCGACAACGCGGTGGTCGTGGTGGAGACGATCTTCCGACGGCGGCAGGAGGGCCAGGATCCGCGCACGGCCGCGATCGAGGGCACGGGCGAGGTGCTCCTCCCGATCACGCTCTCGACGCTCACGAGCGTGGTCGTGTTCCTCCCCGTCATCCTCATGAGCGAGGACGCGAGCTTCTCCTTCTTCATGGGCGCGCTCGGGCTGCCGGTGGTGTTCATCCAGATCGGCAGCCTGGTCATCACGCTGCTCTTCACGCCGCTCTCGACCGTGTGGCTCGGCGGCAAGGAGATCGCGGCGGACTCCAGGTGGAGCCTCTGGTTGACCGATCGGGTGGACCGCGGGGTCGCCGCCCTGCTGCGGAACCCGGTGGACACGTTCATCGGCATCGGCGCGATGGTGCTCCTCACGCTGGCCGTCCCCGCCCAATCGGTGGGGTGCAGCGGCAGCGCGGACGGCAACCTGAACGACTTCACCGTGCGCTTCGAGGTGCCGCCGGCGTTCACGTACAGTGAGCGGCTCGCGACGATCCAGGCCTTCGAGCAGATGGTCGAGGCGAACGAGGCGCGCTGGGGCGTGCGCGTGTACCGGACGCGGATGAGCGCGTCGAGCAACGCCGGGCGCCTGTACGTCTACCTCACGGACGACGGCGAGCTGCCGCGCGAGGAGGTGCTGGCCGAGGTGGAGAAGGCGCTGCCCGACCTGCCGGGGGTGCTGCCCGAGGTGGGGTGGTCCGAGAGCGAGGGCGGCGAGAACACCTCCATCCAGGTGCGCCTGATCGGCGAGGACACCGAGGTGCTCGCGAAGCTCGCGGAAGAGGCGCGCCGCCGCATCAAGTCGGTGGAGGGCATCCTGGGCGTGCACTCGGACACCGAGAGCGCCGGCACCGACGAGATGCGGCTCGAGATCAACCGGGACGCCGCGGCCCGCTACGGCGTGAGCGCGTCGATGGTGGGGCGCCTCGTGTCGTTCGCCATGCGCGGCGCGCCGCTGCCGCCCTGGTACTCGGGCGAGAAGGAGGTCCGGGTGTTCGCCCGCTTCGGCCTCGAGGATCGCTCGAGCGTGGACCAGCTCCTCGACTTCCAGGTGGGGTCCCCGACCGCGCAGCGCGCCGTGCCGCTCCGGAGCCTCGTGGACTCCCAGGTCGGCAAGGGCTGGGGCTCGATCAACCGCGAAGACCGCCGCACCGCGCTCGGGCTCACGGCGGATCTGGCGCCGGGCACCGAGAAGGAGGCCGCCTACGTGGCGGTCGAGCAGGCCCTCGCGGGGATGGACTGGCCGCGCGGCTACGGCACGGACCGCGGCAACGGCTGGCAGGACCAGCAGGAGAGCGACTCCGCGCGCAACCTCGCGCTCATCCTCTCCATCGTGTTCGTGTTCCTCATCATGGGCGTGCTCTTCGAGAGCTTCCTGCTCCCGCTCACGGTCATCATGACGGTGCCGATGGCGATGCTGGGCGTGTACTGGGGGCTGTGGCTCTCGGGCACGCCGTTCGACGTCATGGCGGGCGTCGGCATGATCATCCTCATCGGCATCGTCGTGAACAACGGCATCGTGCTGGTGGACGTCGTGACCGAGCAGCGCGCGCTGGGCGTCGACAGGGAGACAGCGCTGCGCCATGCCGTGCGGACACGCCTCCGGCCGATCCTGATGACCGCGCTCACCGCCGCGGTGGGCGTCGTCCCCATGGCCGTCGGGAACGCCACGTTCATCGGCATCCCCTACGCGCCGCTCGGCCGCGTGATCCTCTCCGGGATGATCGTCGCGACCGACCTGACGCTGTTCTTCGTGCCCTACCTCTACGCGGTGCTCGACGATCTGCGCGCCGCGGGCTTCCGCTGGCTCGCGTTCGTGTGGCCCCGCGCGTACCGCGGCGGCGGCGCTCCTCCCCCGCCGGTCGCTTCGAATCCGGCACCTGCCGAGACGGCGAGTTCCTCATGATGCTGCTCCTCTCCGCGTCCGCCCTCGCGAGCCTCGCTCTCGCCGCGCCCCTGGAGCTCTCCTACGACCAGGCGCTCGAGGTGGCGGCCCGCAAGAACCCCGGCCTGCTCGGCGCCCAGGCCGACGTGAACGCCGCCGAGGGCGCCGTGCTCGCGGCGCGCGCCCCGTTCGAGCCCCAGCTCACCGCGGACACCTCGTACTTCTCGAGCACGAGCGAGGGGACCGCCGAGTTCGGCAACTACTTCGCCGACACGAGCGGGTGGCGCGCCTCGGCGGGGCTGGCGCAGACGTTCTCGACCGGCACGTCGGCCTCGGTCAACCTGTCGAGCTCCCAGAACATCTTCTTCTACCGGCTCCCCGACACCGGCCTGGAGTTCACCGGGGACCCCCAGTACCAGTCGACCCTCGCGTTCACCCTCTCGCAGGCGCTGCTCGAGGGGCACCGGCTCGCGTGGAACCTCCAGGGGGTGCGCGCCGCGAAGGGCGCCCGGTCCGCGGCCGAGGCGTCGCGACAGACCGCGCGCCAGGACGCGCTGGCGAACACCGCCACGGCCTATTGGAACGTCCGGACCCAGCTTGCGCTCGTCGCCATCGCGGAGCAGACGCTGTCGGTGTCCGAGGAGCAACACCGGGTGGTGTTGGCGCTCGTGGAGGGGGGCCGGCTGGCCCCGGTGGAGGGGACCCGGGCCGAGGCCGCCAAGGTGCAGGCCGAGCGCGCGGTCATCGACGCCCAGTCGGCCCACGCCGCCGCCCAGGACGCCCTCCTCCTCCTGCTCGGGGAGGCCCCCGGCCAGGACGTGGTGGTCGTGTCGAACCCCGAGGAGCCCGCCGCCCTCGCGCTCGATGCGGACGCGGTCGTGGAGCGCGTCCTCCAGGGAAACCCGCAGCTGCTCGGGGCCCGCGTGGTGCTCGACACGCGGCGCGTCGCCCTCGCCACCGCGCGGCACGGCCTCCTCCCGGCGCTCGCGGCGACGGGTTCCTACGCGCTGCGCGGGTACGAGACCGATCTCGCCGGCTCCTTCGCCGAGCTCGGGCGCGGCGAGCTGCCCGAGTGGTCGCTCGGCGCGACGCTGACGCTGCCGCTGTTCAATCGTTCGGATCGCGGCGCGCTCGCCCAGGCCGAGGCCGACGTGACCTCCGCCGAGCTCGACGTCGGTACGCTGGAAGGCTCGTTGGCGCAGCAGGCGCGCGCGCAGGTCCGTACGCTCGAGGCCGCCTCCCGCTACATCGCGCTCGCGTCGCTCAACGTGCGGCTCGCGGAGGAGACCCTCGCGGCGGAGCGCGCGCGCCTCGGCGAGGGGCGGGCGCTGCAGAAGGACGTCATCACCGCGATCAAGGACCTGGATGCGGGCCGGGTCGAGGCCGAGCGGGCCCGGGCCGCCTGGCAGGACGCGCTCGTCGCGCTCCGGCGGCTCGAGGGTCGTCTGTAGGCGCGCAACCGCCGTTTTTATGAGGGGGGAAATAGGTTTTTCTGGTGCCGGCCGTGGTACCCTCCGGAAACGAATCGGAGGCTGTCATTCCGCACGAAACGCAGGTCGTTCGCCCCACCTTCACCATCGAGTCTGGCTGGGGGCCAGCCTCGCTCTCCGCCGCCGTCGAAGCGGGCGCGGGGGCCCCCGCGGAGGCGCTCCTGGTCGTGCTGCGCCGGGCGTGGCGCATCGCGGAGGGGCGCCGCGCGGCGGGCGCGAGCGTGATCGCCCCCGCCGGGCACGTGGCGCGGGCCGTCGGCACCCTGCTCGTCGCGGCGTCCACGCACGGGCTCCGGGGTGCGGCTCGCGGCGCGGCCGCCGGCTGCGCGCCGGGGGTCGCCCGCGTGGTCGACGTGTCGCTCGCGCGGCAGGTGCTCCACGCGATTCCGGGCGCGCAGCCCGAGCCCTCCGCGGCGCTCCCGTCGGAGGGCGCGTCGCCCCCGGAGGAGCAGCCCCCATCGCCGTCTCAGGGGGTGCCGGCCTACGGGCGCGTCGCGCCAGCGCACACGCACGACCTCTTTCCCCCCGTGCGGCTCGGCGGCGCCCGCTCGACCCTCCCGCCAGCCTCCTGGTGGGGGCGTGAGGCCGCGTGGGGCCCGCGCCTCGTTACGGACGCGGCGGACGCCGGACGCGACGCCGCCAGCGCCGTGGTCGCGCAGCTCTGGCCGGCCGCGCCCGACATCCCGACCCGGCCCGCTCCCCCTCGCCCTGCGTCCGGCAAGCGGGTGTGGGTCGCGGATGATGCGCTGGTCGACTCGGCGTGGCAGGTGCTCGAGGCCGAGCTGGTTCCGGGCGAGTGGGCCATGGCACCGCGAAACGCGGCGCGGGGTGCTCGGTGAGGCAGCACGTCCACGTACAACTCACGGGGCGGAGCGGGGGCACCACGGGCGCGTTCGACGGATGGGTCGACGGCGTGGACGCGATCGTGAAGTGCGCCGACCGCCCCTCGCCGCTCACGGATCCGCGCTCCGCGTTCTATGGAGGGCAGGGGCTCCTCCCGCCCTTCCGTCCCCTGGTGCACCACGAGGCGCTGGTCTGGGCACGCGTGGAGCCGGGCCGCCTCCTGGCCTACGGCGTCGGCTCGGAGGGGCCGTACACCGCCCTGCGCCGCCTGCGTGCCGTGGCGCTCTCCGACCTGCGCGGAGAGGTGACCTTCGGCGCCGGGTTCGTGGAGGCCGTGATCGCGCACGTCGCCACCGAGCTGTCGGCCCTCCACTCGGCCGGCGTCGTGCACCGTGACCTCCGCCCCGAGAAGGTGCTGCTGGTCGACGGCCGCGCCCGCCTCGCCGGGCTCGAACGCGCCTTGTTGGACGGGTGTGGGCCCCCGAGAGCGGGCGGGGTCGGCTCGGCCACCACCGATCTCGCGGGCCTGGGCGCGCTCGGCCGGTGGATGCTGGGAGAGCGGCCCGAGAAGCGCGTCGGGGGCGCGCTCGCGCAGGTGCTCGCGGCGCTGTGGGCACCGGATCCGGGCGATCGCCCGACCTCCGCCAACGAGATCCTGCGCGCCCTCGGGGAGCCCGAGGGGCCGCCCGCCGCGCTCCCGCCGGCGCATCCCGCGCTGCTCGCGTGGGGCGGCGTCGCCTGGGCGGACCGCCTGCTCGCGCAGGGCCACGTGTGGGACGTGGTCCGGGGCGCGGACGAGGCCGACCTCGACCGCTGGGCGCTCGCCGCCGTGGCCGGGCGGTTGCTCTCCGCCCCCCGCAACACGGAGGGCTGGCTGGCCCTCGGAACCTTGTGCTGGATGCTCGCGCAACGGACCACGGGCGCGGAGCGCGATGCCTTCCGCGCGCAGGCCGTCGAGGCGAACGCGCGGGCCCGGGCGCCCTGGCACACCGCGTCGAAGGGGCTCGTCGATCTGCTCGGCCTCGGGGAGACGGTGGGCGCGCTCTGCGACACCGCCCAGTTCTCTCGGGCGACGCGCCGCGCCCATCACGAGGGGGGCGGCGGCGCGCTCGCGCTCGTGGGCTTCTGCGCGGACGATCCCAGCCTGATCGAGGACGGTCTGCTCGACGCGGCCCCCGAGGATCTCGACGCGGTGCGGGTGGCGGCCTCACAGCTCCTCTCCACGTCCCCGCGGGAGGCCCCGCTCTCGGCCGCGCGCCTGGCGCTCCCGCGCGCCCAGCTCGACGCGGTGCGGCGGCTCTGCGTGATGGCGGCCGAACCGGACGCGATCCGGCTCGCCGGCGCCTACCCCGAGCCCACGGCGACGCGGGCGCGGCTCACGATCGCCCACCACATGGGCGAGCGCTCCGAGGCCCTCGCCATCGCGCGGGTGCTCGCGATGAGCGGTAACTGGGACACGACGGTGGCCGCCACGCTCGTGGCGCACGCTCCGGATGGCGAGCCGCTCCAGGTGCAGGCGCGGCGCATCCTGCGGGGGCTCCTGCGCCGCGAGGACCCCGGCGCGCTCGGGGGCGCGGCGGCGGAGGCCGCGGCGGCGGATCCGACCGACCTGGTGGCGTGGTCGGGCCTCGTCTACGCGCGGGTCGCCGCCGGAGAGGTCGACCGCGTGGTCGGCGAGCTGGAGCGCGCGGGGCCGACCGTCAGCGCTGGCGTGTGGCGGCTGCTCGTCCAGGAGCTGATCGCCAGCGGCGCCCTCGATCAAGCGCGGGTCGTGGCCCTCGGCGCCCTCCGGCGCCACCCGAACGATTCACAGCTCGCGACGATCGACGCCGCGCTCGAGCTGCTCGACGGAGATCTCGGGGCGGCGCAGCGCGCGGCGAGTCACGCGCGCACCCAGGATCCCCGCTCCGTCTTCGGCTGGCTCGCCGGGGCGGCGTGCGCGTTGTGGGCGGGGGACGGCCCGGCGGCCCGCGAGGCCCTCGCGGCGGCGGCGAGGCTCGGAGCGCGGGATCCGGCGCACCGCGCGTTGGAGGATTGCATGCCGGGGTTGGACTGACCGCGGTTGGACGGACCGGACCCACGATCCCGCCCATCCCCTTGCACCCCGCTTGCACACGCCGTCGCTAGGTTCGGGGGGTGCTCTGCTCCCGCTTCCCCTCGGCGCTGCTCCTCCTCGGCCTCTGGCTCGGCGCGCGCGCGCCCGTCGTCCGCTTCGGCCACGGCGTGGAGCTCGGGCGCATCGACGTCATCAGCATCCACGGGCTCTCCCACGCGCGGATGGACGGCCTCGGCGAGGTTCCGCAGGTCGCGCTTGCCCTTCTGCTCGCGGTCAGCGCGCTCCTGGGCATCGCCGGGGTGCGTCGCCTCGACCGGGCCGCCGCCGCGGGCGCGGTGGCGCTTGTGGTGCTCGTGGCGGCGCGCGTCGCGACCCGCCACATGCTCGGCGTCACCCCCGATGCTGGCATCGCCGGGCTGATGTTGCTGCTGGGGCTGGGCATCGCGGGCGCCGGCCGGTTGGTAGGAGCCTCGGTGCACCGTTAGGGTCCCTCCTTCGTGGAGGACCGATTCATGCCGGGCTGGCCGCCCCCGCCGACGGACCCGCCGCTCCCGGTGCCACTCGGGGCGCGCGGGCTGGAGTCCATCGCGCCGCGTCGCGTCGCGATCGTGCAGCTCGGCTTTCTCGGGGACGTCCTGCTCGCGACCCCCGTGGCTCGGGCGTTGCGCGCGCGCTGGCCGGGGGCGCGGATCGTGTGGGTGGTCCACCCGCGCTGGGCCGAGGCCCTCGCGGGCAACGGGAACATCGACGAGGTGGTGCCCGCCGCCGGGCTTCTCGGCCTGATCCGGGCGCTACGCGGCGCCGACCTCTGTGTCGACCTGCAGCGGAGCATGGCCACCAGCCTCGCGGCCTGGCTCGCACGGGTGCGCCTCCGCGTCGGACGCCCCGCCGGCCGCCTGCGTGACAGCCTCCTCTCGCACGTGGTCCCCGCCCAACGCGCGTATTCGGCCCACTTCCGCGCCTCCATCCTCCGCGTTTTCGGCGTCTCCGAGGTGTCGCTCGACCTGTCTCTCGCGGCGGCGTCGGAGGTCGCGGCGGGGGCGGCGGGGGCGTCACGGCAGGTCGCGCCGGACCTCGCCGCTTCGATCGGTACAGGGCCGATCGTCGCCCTCGCGCCGTTCGCGCGCCTGGCGACGCGGCAGTGGCCGATGGCACGTTGGGAGGCGCTCGGCCGCCGGCTGCGCGCGGAGAGGGACGCGCGGCTGCTCGTGCTCTGGGGTCCGGGAGACGAGGAGCGCGCCGGGGTCTTCGCGCACGCCGTGGGCGCGACCCTGGCCGAGCCGACGGGGATCCGGGGGCTGGCCGCGCAGGTTGCCGCTTGCGACGTGCTGGTCGGCGCGTGCAGCGGTCCCCGGCATGTGGCCGTGTCCCAGCGGGTGCCGACGGTGACGGTGCACGGCGCGACGGCGGTGGGCGGCTGGACGCGCCCCACGGCGTGGCACCGCGCCGCGTTCACGGACCTGCCGTGCCGCCCGTGCAACCGCCCCACGTGTCCCATCGGCGTGAAGTGCCTCGTGGATCTCGACGAGGGCCGCGTGCTCGCGCTGGTGGACGCGGTGCTCGGGTTGGGCCCCGAGCCGGAGCTGACGGTGCGGATCCGCCGGTAGGCGGGCGCCCGTCATCACCTCTCGCCCACGAAAAAGCTGGCGACCACGCCCGCGATGTATCCGAACACCGCCACGCCGTAGATCGCCAGGAGGAGGCACAGGAATCGGCCTTCCGTCGTGTGTGGCCAGTAGTCCGAGCCGACGGTGGTGAGGAGCATGGAGGTCCACCAGAGCGCCGCGCCGTAGTCGACCAGCGCGGTGCCCGGAGCGTCGTGTTCGAAGGCGTACATGCCCCCAGCGCCCGCGAAGGCGACCACCAGGGTGAGCAGCGCCGCGTAGCCGACGCCGCGTCGGCGCATCCCGCGGCCGAGCGCGCGCAGGCTGACGGTGACGGCCCCCACGATCCGGACGAGGCTCGCGCCGTGCATCGCCCCCGTCGGGCGGAGGACCGAGAGCAGCCGCGCCGCGCGCACGATCCGGAAGGGGGGGAGGGCGAGGGAGGCGACGGTGAGCCACTCCTGGCGCAGCCACGCGCGCTTGTCGGGCGCCAGCGCGAGCCGAAGCGTCACGTCGAGCGCGAAGAGCGCCCAGATCGCGCCGCCCACCCAGGCCACCACGGGGGGCGGGTGCCCGACCGCCTCGGCGACCACGAGCAGCAGCCACACCACCGCCAGGACGAGCAACGGCTTCTCGAGGAGCGCGTCGAGATCGCGGAGGATGCGCCCACGTTTCTCGGGGCCGTCCTTCAGGGGGTCCATCGTTCCAACCTGTGCACGGCTCCGCGGCGTCGCCTACCCGGCCGACCAGCTCCCGCGCCAGAGGACCGACCGCGGGCCGTCGCCCGGGTCCGCCGCGGTCCCGAACTTTGCCTCGATGTCCAGCTCCGGCTCGGCCCACGTCCCGACGGGGACCATCCAGGCCTCCTGCACGAACAGGTCCCAACCGTACTCTTCTGACTTCCGACGCTCGGCCTCGGCCTGCCAGGAGGCCGAGAGGGTGGCCGGCAGCTCGGTGTAGTCGGCGTCGCCCAGGTACACGAGCGAGGCGTCGGGCCCGGCCGCGTACAGCGTGCCCTCGCCGGACCCGACGGCCTCCCCGCCGGCGACGACGATGGACCACGTGGCGGCAACGGCGAGCTGGACGCCCTCGCGGCAGAAGAGGGAGCTGCTCAGGTCTGCCCCTTCGCGCTGGATCCACTCGGCGGCCCCCGTCGTGACCGCGATCGAGAGCGTGGTCTCGGTGGCCCCGTCCGGATCCGGGGCGCCGTAGGACCAGATCACGCCCGAGGGCGTCGACGCCACGATCGCCTCGATGTCGGCCACGTCCCAGTCCGTGGGGACGCTCGCGGCGTCGGCGGGCACGATGCGGCAATCGAGGTCGCCTCCGTTCTCTCCGGATTGGCCACCACAGGCCGACAGGGCGAGAAGGGCCGTCCGGTACCGCATGCTTGGCTTCCTCCCGATCACTATGGCCCGCGCCCGCACGCTCGACGACGGCGGAACCGCACATTCCAGCCGTCGCTTCCGCTCGTTGATGTGCTAATCCGACGCATGGACCATGAATTACTGGCCCGGGAGCTCATTCGTTCACTACGGGGAACGCGCTCCCAGAACGCCTTCAGCCGCCGTCTCGGCTACCGCAGCAACGTCGTCTCCACCTGGGAGTCGGGGCGGCGCTGGCCGACGGCCTCCGAAACCCTCCGTGTGGCGGCCCGAGCGGGGGTGGACCTACCCGCGGCCTTCGCGCGCTTCTACCGGACCGCGCCGGAGTGGCTCGCGGACGGCGACTACGGGAGCGTGGAGTTCGTTTCCCGGTTCCTCCGGGATCAGAAGGGCCAGACCGCGACGCTCGTCGTCGCCACGCGCGCCGGCGTGAACCGCTTCTCGGTCGCGCGGTGGCTCGCCGGGCAGTCGGAGCCCCGCCTCCCCGACTTTCTCCGCATGGTGGAGGCCGTGTCCCTCCGCCTGCTCGATCTGCTCGCGGTGCTCGTCGACCCCGCGTCCCTGCCGGCCGCGCGCGAGCCGTGGGCGCGCAGGGAGGCGCAGCGCAGCGTCGCGATCGAGGAGCCCTGGACGCAGGCGGTCCTGCGGGTCCTGGAGGTGGGCGGGCTGGATGGATCCGTGTCCGGCGTCGCCGCGCGGCTGCGCCTGCCGATCGACGTGGTCACGCGCTGCCTCGCGGCGCTCGAGCGCGCGGGTCAGGTGAGGCGGTCACGCGGGCGCTGGAAGCCGGTGGAGGTGGTGGCGGTCGACACCCGGCGCACGGAGGAGACGGCGCGGCGGCTGAAGGGCTTCTGGGCGCGGGTCGGGCTGGAGCGCCTGGAGGCCGGGGGCGAGGGCGCGTTCGCCTACAACGTCTTCGCGGTCTCCGAGGACCAGCTACGCCGGCTCAAGGAGCTGCAGGACGGCTACTACCGTGCCGTGCGCTCGCTCGTCGCGGAGGACGCCCCCGCCGAGTGTGTCGCGCTGCTGAACCTGCAGCTGGTGCGGCTCGATGATGGCGGGGGCTCGGCATGAGGGCGCGTCCCGGCGCGGACGCCCTGGTTCCGGCAACTCTGGCCGCTCCTCCCGGCTCGGCCTCCGGCCTCGGCTGGGGCCGCCCCGCCCGCCTCCCCGGCGGTCGGTCCGGCCCCGAGCCGCGGCGCCCAGGGCGGCGCCGCGCCGTCCGTCCGGCTCGCGCGGGGCCGGGCTCTGGCCGCCCGCCCAACGCAGTGTCCCTCCCAACGCCGCGGTCGGCGCGCAATCCGGAGTCGAACGCCGCATCCGACCGCCGCAACGGCTCCCTGGCGGCTCCGCGGCGTCAGAATTGGGCCCCCGGGAGGCGCCGGCCGCCCTCCACGCGGCGTTCGACCCCGCACTGTGTCCACCGTGCGGCGTTCGACCCGACACTGGCGGTGCGACGCCCGCGCGCCGCGCTCCACCGTATCAGGTCCTCACGGCCCCCTCCTCAACCCGCCATTCCGTGTCCGTGCACGGCCGCCCACACCCTCCGGCCGAGGCCGAGCGCGATGCCGAGCTTGCGGGCCTCGCCCGGCGAGGGCGAGTCCGAAGCGAGGAGGCGCGCCGGATCGACACCCAGCGCGGCGACGAGCTGCAGCACGCCGCCCCGCTCGGCGGGAGGGAGCCCCGATGCGCCCGCGAGGGCGCAGGCGATCTGCCAACGCTTGCGCTCTCCCGACGACAGCGAGGGCCAGCGCTCTGCCATGGCGGGCTCGAGGCGCAGCCGACCGAGGAGGGCCCGCGCGGCGCCGGACTGATCCCCGCCCTACGGCACCTTCTTCAGGATCGTCGTGTTCTCGATCACCAGCGTGTCCCCCGCGGTGATGCGATGGAGGACCTCGAGCTCCGTGCCGCTGAGCTCGAGGATCGAGTACTCGAGGGTGGGCCCCATGCCCGACACGAACAGCTTCTTGCCGGTGTAGGTATACCCGGCGTCGATTTGCATCCCGCCGTCCACCTTCATCCTGCCGTCGGCCGTGAACACCCACGCCGTGGGCATGAGCGGCTCGGCGGGCTCGCTCGCCACGCCGTTGATCGTGCCGCGCGTCTGGGTGATCTGCCACCGCCCGAGCAGCGCGGTCGGATCCTGCGCCGCGGCGAGGTCGGCCGCGGGCACCGGCTCCGTCGCGCCCGACGCGATGTTGTCCAGGGTCTGGGTGATCGCCTGCTGCGTTTCGGGGGACACCGAGACCGCCGAGGTGGTCCCGGACGGCCTCACCATCACGATCTGCGGGGCAGGCGGGTCACAGGCGAGGGCGGCGAGGAGCGGGAAGACGGCGAGGAGGGCGCGAGGAGACATGGCGGGCGCCTATCCCGGGGTCGGCCGCGCGAGCAGCGTGGGGCAGCGCATCGTGCAGGCGTGGCGCCCCGCGGATCGGCCGGAGGGTGACGCGTCGGAGCCCGAAGCCCTACGACCCCTCGACGATCGCCAGGAACGCGTCCAGATCCCGCTTGACCGGCGCGAGGGCGCTGGTCCACGTGTCGGGATCGCCGAGGTCGACGCCGAGCTCGTCCCGCGCGATGGGCTCGGCCCACGCGTCTCCCGTGCGGCGGAGGAGCTGCTCGTACCCCGGCGCGCCGGCGGCCCCGAGCGGGCGAAAGCGCTCGTAGACCAGGTTGGAGAACAGGTATCCGAACGTGTACGGGAAGTTGTAGAACGAGAGGGACGGGATGTAGTAGTGCGCCTTGCTGATCCAGTACGTGGGATCGACCTTGGCGACGGTGGGGCCGTACCAACGGGAGAAGCTCGCGACGCACTCGGCCTCGAGCTCGTCGGGGTCGAGCGGGCCCTGGGCGCGGAGCCGGTAGAGCGCCTGCTCGAGCTCGAAGCGGCCGGGGATGTTGGAGAGGAAGGCGAGGCCGTCCGCCAGGGAGGCGTCGAGCAGGCGGAGGCGCGCACCCTGATCGGTGACCTGGGCCAACGCGGCCTCGCGCACGAGGAGCTCGGCGAAGGTGGAGGCGGTCTCGGCGAGCGTCATCGGGACGCGACGCTGGGCCGCGGGCACGTCGTGCAGGACGTGGTTGTGGAAGGCGTGGCCGAGCTCGTGGGCCAGCGTGCTCACGCTTCGGGCCGAGGCGCCCCAGGTCATGAAGATGCGGCTCTGGCGGGACAGCGGGAGGTCCGCGCAGAAGCCGCCGCCGCGCTTGCCGGGGCGATCCTCGACCTCGATCCAGCGCTCCGACAGGGCGGTGCGCGCGAATCCCGCGAGGTTGGGCGAGAACGCGTCGAACTGCTCGACGATGAACGTCTGCGCGTCGCCGTAGGCCACCTTGCCGCCGCTGGTGCCGACGTGCGCGAAGGTGTCGGCCCACGAGAGCGTCGCCTGGCCCATGTACTTCGCCTTGGCGGCGAGGTAGCGCCGCATCAGCGGCTGGGCGCGGCGGGCGGCCTCGATCATCGCGTCGAGCGTGGAACGCTCGATCTTGGCGTTGGCGCAGGGCTCGTCCAGCATGTGCAGCTTGCGACGCTCGTTGAGCACCATGCGCGTGCCGGTGAGGTGGGTGAGCACCTTGGCGGCGCGCGGCGCGAGCGGCCGCCACCCGGCTTCGAGCGCGACCTCCGCGCGGTCGCGCAGCGTCTTGTCGTCGCTGCCGAGGAGGGGCGCGAGCTGGCCCGCCGAGAGCGACTCCACGCCGTTCCCGCGATCGAAGGGGATGCGCAGCGCGCCCGCGTCCATGTCGTAGAGCTCCCCCCAGCCGTACACGCCGTCCCGCGCGAGCTCGGTGGCCAGGGCCTCCTCACGCTCGGGCAGGCGGAAGCGGGCGAGCCGACGCTTCTCCCGCAGCATCCCCTCCATGTGGGCCAGCTCGGGTCGACCGAGGAGCGCGGCGAACACGAAGTCGGAGCAGGTGGTGAGCCGCGCGTTCGGAACGACCCAGGCGCGGCCGTAGCGGTTCGACAGGTCGTTCGCGAGGGTGTCGGCGCGCACCGCGGCCTT
This sequence comes from Pseudomonadota bacterium, assembly GCA_030685065.1. Taxonomy (GTDB): domain Bacteria; phylum Myxococcota_A; class UBA796; order UBA796; family SXON01; genus CAJBVW01. The sequence continues at coordinate 109,564 of JAUXQH010000118.1, forward strand.
GCCCGAGGCGTCCTCCGCCGCGGCGCAGACCGCGTAGGTGCCGAGCTGCTCGAGGCGCTCGGTGATGGAGTGGAGCTCCAGGAGGGTCTCCGCGAGGGACTCCAGCTCGGGCTCCTCGGGGAGCGCGTCCGCCACGGCCGTGAGGGTCACCAGGGCGGCGGCCAGCGCATCGGCCTCCCGAAGGAACGCGTCCCCGCCGGGACCCCCGGGGAAGACGGACGCGAGGTCCCAGGTCTCGGTGGGGGCGATCGACATGGCGGGCTCCTTGGGCGGCTGGGACTGATCTGCGAAGAGTCGGCTACTAACCTGCGAAGGCCACGTGCGAGGCGCCGCGTGCGCTACTCCTCGAGGTACGTGTAGCCCTCGAGGCCGGTCTGGTACGCGGTGATCATCTTCGCGGCCTCCTCCATCGTCATGCGGCCCTCCTTGAGCGCCCGCTCGGTGGCGCGGCGGACGAGGCGTACGAGGTCGTTCTTCGTGTACTGGACGTACTTGAGCACGTCCGTCACGGTGTCCCCCTCGATGACGTGGTCGATGCGGTAGTTGCCGTCCGTGTCGACCGACACGTGCACCGCGTTCGTGTCACCGAAGAGGTTGTGGAGGTCCCCGAGGATCTCCTGGTAGGCGCCCACCAGGAAGATGCCGAGGTAGTAGGGCTCCTTCCCGTTGAGCGGGTGGAGCTCCAGCACGTCCTTCACGTCGCGAAGGTCGATGAAGCGGTCGATCTTGCCGTCGGAGTCGCACGTGATGTCGGCGATGATCGCCTTGCGCGTGGGCTCCTCCTGGAGCCGGTGGATGGGCATCACCGGGAACAGCTGGTCGACCGCCCAGGAGTCGGGCGCCGACTGGAACACGCTGAAGTTGCCGAAGTAGGTGTCGGCCAGCGACTTCTCGAGGCCCTCGAGCTCGTCCGGGACGTAGCTCTGGGCGCGCACGACGTTGAGGATCTTCTGGCAGGTCTGCCAGAAGAGGCGCTCACCGCGGGCGCGCTGCGACAGGTCGAGCAGGCCGAGGTTGAACCGCGAGAGGAGGTCCTCCTTGGCGGTGATCGCGTCGTGATAGGCTTCCTGGTAGTTCTTGCGCGTGATGCCGTCGAGGATCTCCTTGAGCTCCTGGAGGATGTCAGGATCCTCCTCGGTGATCTTGGCGTCCTTCGTGTTGTTCATCTCGCTCACGCCGAGCACGTTGAACACGAGCACGGCGTGATGCGCGGCGGTGGCGCGGCCCGACTCGGTGATGATGTCGGGGTGCGGCACGTCCGCGCGGTCGCAGGCCTCGGCGATGGCGCTCACCACGTCGGCCGCGTACTCGTCGACCGTGTAGTTGACCGAGCTCTCGAAGTTGGTGCGGCTGCCGTCATAGTCGACGCCGAGCCCGCCCCCGACGTCGAAGAACTTCATCGGCGCGCCGAGCTTGTGCAGCTCGGTGAAGATGCGGGAGGCCTCCTTCAGCGCGCTCTTGAAGCTCCGGATCGCGCTGACCTGGGATCCGATGTGGAAGTGCAGGAGCTGCACGCAGTCGAGCATGTCGCGCTCGCGCATGTAGTTCACGCCGTCGACCATCTCGCTGACGGTGAGGCCGAACTTGGCGCGGTCCCCCGCGCTGCCCTCCCACTTGCCCGCGCCGCGCGTCGCGAGCTTGGCGCGCATGCCGATGATCGGCCGCACGCCCACGCGCTGCGAAATCTCGACGATGAGCGGGAACTCGGAGAACTTCTCGACCACGATGATCGGGTTGCGGCCGAGCTTCTTCGCCATCAGGGCGGTCTCGATGAACTCCGCGTCCTTGTAGCCGTTGCAGAGGATCAACGCCTCGGGATCGTCCATGAGCGCGAGCACGATCAGGAGCTCGGGCTTGCTGCCGGCCTCGAGCCCCATGTGGAACGGCTCGGAGAACCGGACGAGGTCCTCGACGAGGTGCCGCTGCTGGTTGACCTTGATCGGGTACACGCCGCGGTAGCGCCCCGTGTAGTCGTAGTACTTGATGGCGTTGTGGAACGCCGTCGCGAGCATGCGGATGCGCGACTTGAGGATGTCGGTGAAGCGGACGAGGATCGGCAGGTTGATCCCACGCTTCTCCAGGTCGTCGACGAGCACCTTCAGATCGATCGCGTCGGACCGCGGGCCCGCCGGCGTCACCTCGATGTTGCCGGATTCGTTGATCCGGAAGAAGTCCCGCCCCCAGTTGCGGATGTTGTACAGCTCGATGCTGTCCTGGATCGACCAACCCCGCATAGCGACTCCCGCGCGAGCGCGGCATCTAACCGGTGCGTACGGGGGGGGCGAGATCACCACTCTTGTTCGCGGGCAACCAGCCTAATCCGGCCGCTACCGCCGCCCCTCGCCGGGCTTCGGCACCGGCGGCTTTCGCGCGCCCTCCTCCGGCGGCGGCACCGAGAACACGATCGACGGTGGGCGCGGGGCCTGGAGCGACAACGTGGGGCCGCCGAAGTGCAGGGCCCCAGGCCACACGAACGGCGGGATGGGAACGGTCGCCATGAGTCCGGGTTCGGTCCCCCCGCCCTCCTTCCACGCGGAGGCGTCCCACGCCTTCACGCGCTTCCCGGCGTGGACGGGCGCGCCGAAGAGCGAGGTGAACAGGGCGTCGTAGGCGTTCACGAGCGGACGGAGCACGAGGGGAAAGTACTCCTGATTCACGACGTAGGTCAGCGCCCCGGCGTCGATCAGCGCGCGCAGATCGGCCTCGCGGAAGGTGAAGGTGTCCGCGAGCTCACCGCGGTCCAGCCGCTGCATCTCGGTGAGGAAGCTGTTGGCGGCGACGAACGTGTCCCATTCGTCGGGCCGCACGCGCGCGACCCACATCGCGTGGCCCGCCAGCAGCGCCTTGCCGTGGAGCAGCTGGTAGACGAGCGTGGTCTGCGCGCTCACCACGCCGGGCGCCAGCGGCGGCTCGATGAGCAGGGTGCCCGGCAGGTCCCGCAGCAGCGGGTAGAAGCTGTCGGAGAGGTCGGCCTTCGAGAACTGGGCCCGCCACGGCGCGCCCTGGACCGCGAGCTGCGCCGGGATCGAGAGCGCGAGCAGCACGAGCAGCCAGGGGCGGCGCAGGAGGAGCTGGGCCCCGAGCGCCGCGAGGGTCACGAGCGCGAGGTTCATCACGATGACGTGGCGGTACGGCCACCAGAAGCGCCGGAGGGGCCCGGCGAGCCCGTAGATGAGCTCGAACGGGCCGTACGGGAGGAGCGCGCCGGCCATCAGGGCGGAGAACAGGAGGGCCACGGCCCAGAGCGAGAAGACGACGCGGCGCCGCTCCTTGTCGAAGAGGGCCACGAACGCGAGGATCACCACGGTGAAGGGGAGGGCGCGCCCCGCGTGGCGCCCGCCGCTCACGAGGAATGGGAGCGCGGGCCACGAGCTGTCGCCGACCGCTTCGGGGTGCGGAAACACCTCCTCTCCCGTGCCCGGGATCGATGACCAGTACCGCAGGAACACCCACAGGAGCGGCGCGACGAGGGCGAGGAACGTCACCGAGAACGCGACGAGCGCGCTCGCCGGGGGACGCGCCCTCTTCGGGGCGCCCACCACGTGCCCGATCAGCAGCACGCCGCCCGCGAGCACCGCGAAGAGCCCGTAGTACCAATAGAAGAGCGACGTGACCGCCAGGAGCGTGGCGGCGCCGAACGCGCGCGGCAGCGAGGGCGTGGCGAGAAAACGCAGCCACGCGGCCAGGAAGAACGCCGTCCAGCAGAAGCTCACCTGGGAGAACCGCCCGGCGCCGAGCTCGTGGATCGCGTAGAGCATCAGCGCGCTGCTCGGCACCGCGGTCAGGCTGGCGGCGCGCGAGGCCCCCGCGGCGCGGGCGAGCGTGTACCCGGCGATGCCGTTGAGGGTGAGGATCGCGACGAGGTAGATCGTCGCGCCCTTCGGCCAGCCCCACAGCAGGTGGAACGGAAGGTAGGCGAAGCCCTCGCTGCCGTTGCCCGCCAGCCAGGGAGCATCCCCCACGGGCCAGTAGTAGCGGTCGTTGTGGAGGATGGAGCCGCCGTCGCGCACCTGCTCGGCCACCCACACCATCAGCCAGTGGTTGGAGAGGCAGTCCGGGTGGACGTAGTTGCACAGGATGGTGTCGCCGGGGCTCCCCGACGCCGGGTACGTGGCGGCGAACGCGCACAGAAAGGCGAGCGCGACGGCGGCGAGCGTCCAGGAGCGCGACATCGTGCGGGTCTATCCGGTGGACGCGCGTGCCTACTCGGGAACCCGCCTACTCCGGAGCGACGGGCTGGTAGGCGTCGGCGTGCCCCTCGACCCCGACCTCGAGCGCGAAGAGGCCGGCCCGCTGGCGGTCCATGACGTAGAGCACGTCCTTCTCCCAGCCCCCGATGCCGTTCCCCCAGTGCATGTTCGGGATCCAGGCCGAGCGGACCTGCGCCACGAGCTGCGCCTCGGCGCCCTCCGCGTCGAAGCGCCACACCTTTCCCAGGGTGAATTCGGTGACGTACACATCGCCGCACGCATCGACGTTCACGCCGTCCAGGCCGCCGTGCTCGTCGTAGATGACCCCGGCCGGCCAACACATCAGCCCCACGACTCCCCACTCGGCGCCGTCCCCGCACGCGCCCATCGAGGGGTACAGCGGGTCGTCGATGACGCACGGGTCTCCGTCCGCGCGCGCCGCGCAGTCGTCGACGTAGCTGCCCGGCCAGCTGCTCGCGAGGTAGCAGCCGGGCACGCCCTCCCAGGAGGCGTAGCAGGCGCCGGGCTCCTCTCCGACGGCACACGGCTCCCCGTCGAGCTGGCCGACGCACGGGTCGGTGTAGGCCACGTCCGTGCGCGGGCAGAAGAGCTCGGCGCCGTCGTCATGGCACGTCTGCGCGAGCGGCTCGCCGAACCGGGTCGTGGCGCACGCGTCTCCCGCTACGAGGCCGGTGCAAGCGTCGACGTCGAGGGCGCCGGCGCAGTGCAGATCGTCCCCGCCGGTCTCCGCGCAGATGCCGATCCCGTACCCGCCGTCCATCGCGCACACGTCCCCGAGGAGGCCGGTGTCGCACCAGTCCGGAGGCACGCCGGGGGCCTCCGGCGTCGTCGCGTAGACGCGCGGCGTGCTCCAGGTGTCACCGTCGCGATCCACCGCCCACACGAGCCCGGCGCCGAAGCTCCCCACGTAGAGGGTCTGGTAGTCGGGCGAGAAGCTCAGCCCGTTGGGGTTGTAGAGCCCCTGCGCCACGACGGTGTAGTCGCCCGTGACCGGATCGATGCGGCGCACCTTTCCGGAGATCTGCTCGGCCACGTAGACCATGCCTTCCAGGTCGACATCGAGGCCGTTGGGGTACTCGAGCCCCCCGAGCACCACCACCGACGCGCCTGTCGCGGGGGCGACCCGCACGAGGCTGCCGGTCCCTGCGTCGCAGAACACGATGTCGCCGTCCGGCAGGAAACGTGTGCCCGCGCCGTAGAGGGTGGCGCCCGGGAGGATGGTCTTCTGCTCGCCCTCGCGGTTGATCCCCACGAGGTTCCCCAGGGGGTCGATGCTGACGAGGTAGCCCTCGCCGTCGAAGGCGAAGTCCTCCGCGCCCGTGTAGCCGCGCTCGAAGTTGTTCGCGACGGGGACCGCGGCCGGCGCGCACACGCCGGTGTCGGTGTCACCAGAGTCGGTCTCACCAGAGTCGGTGGCACCAGAGTCGGTGTCGGTGGTCGTGTCGCCCGTGTCGGTGTCGCCCGCCGGGTCGGCCTTCGAGTCCTCCGGGCCACCCGCGCACGCGAGCAGGAGCCACATCATTCGCAGGTCTCCAGCGGGAAGTTGCAGTGTTGCCCCGACGGGCAGTCGTCGTGGCTGTCGCACGCGGTGTGGCCGTCGACCGTCACGTTCGGGAGCACCTCGTAGCCGACCACGAGGTCCGCGCATCCCGCGCCGACCGCCACCTTGTCGGCCGTGCGTCGTGAGATTCGTCCGTTCGGATACCCGCTCACCCCGCTCACCAGCAGCTCCTCGACCAGCGCCGGAGGGATGTCGGCGGTCCCGTCGTCCGCGAATTCGCACACGAGCGTCAGCGGCGTGAGGCCGTGCTGGTCGACCGTGAGGCGGAGCTCGATCGTGGAGCGCCCGAGGCCGGTCGGCGCGTTCCACGCGAGCGCGAGCGGCGCGCCGCCGATCACCCAGGCGAGCGTGGAGGGCACCAGCGCCTCCGGTCCCACGCCGCGGAGCGTGAACCCGGGCGCACCCGCCGCGCGCAGCTCGACCAGCGCGTCGGGATCGACCACCGGGTGCGGGAGCGTCGTGTCGAAGTAGGTGTTTCCCGGCACGACGGGCTGCATCGACACCCCTTCGCGCAGCCCCAGGACGTCGATGGTGCCGAGGTCCTGGTTGGCCGGGTAGGGGAGGCAGGCGCCGTCGAAGTCGCAGGTCTCACCGGGATCGCACGTGGGTTCGCAGTAGGGGTTGTCGCGACGGAGGAGCACGCACGAGTCCCCCGGCGACGCGTCCTCGCGCGCGGCCTCCACCAGCACAGTGATCGGCACGACCCCGTCCGCGACGGCCCCGCTGACGGTCGAGTAGTCGTCGTTGACGACGATCTCGAAGCCGCCGTACCGCGTCGCGAGTGGACAGGCGCCGGCGAGCGTGATGGTGGCCGGGTCGCCGTCGGGAAGGTTCACGCTGTCACTCGTGTCCGCGGTGTCCGGGTGATCGGCCGGTGGCGACGGATCCGGGGCACCCCCCGCGCACGCGGCGAGGAGGAGCGAGAGGAAGGGCATCCCTATATAGACCAGACCCGGCCCCGTGCGGCCAGAGGTTCTTCGCCCGAGGGGGGGCGCTCCTTCGGCGGAGGCCCGCTCCTCCTTCGGGCGGCGGCCGCCGGGGGCCCGGGCTCGCCCGGTTAGTCCCTGGCGATGTCCGTCGCGACCGTGAGCCCCGCCGCCGCGCACGTCCCGCCCGCGGGCGAGGCTGGCGGGATGCCGGAGAGGGGCTCCGGGGCGCTCCTCCGTTGCTCGGAGCTGGCGATCGGCGTCGTGATCGCGTGCGTGCTGGTCGGGCCCGCGGCGCTCGCGGGAGGGCTCGCGGGCTCGGCGGGCGCCGAGGTGTACGGGCACGCCTGGGTGCAGGACTGGGCCGCGAAGGGGTGGCCCGCCTGGCCGGCAGGCACCGCGCTCGCGACGGGCACCGAGAGCTGGCCGGTGATCGATCCCCTCCCGACGTGGATTATCTCTGGATTTGCACGGGTGGTCGGCCCGACTGCCGCCTGGAACCTGTGGGCATTCGTCGGCGTGGTGCTCGCCGCGGTCGGCGGGGGCGCGTTCGCCCGGGCGCTCGGTGGCAGCGGGGTCGTGGGGGCCGTGGGCGTCGCGACGATGCCGATCTTCCTCGGCTCGCTGACCAGCGGGCTCACGGAGGACTACGCGCTCGGGATCGTCGCGTTGGCCCTCGCCGCGCTCCTGACCGATCGTCGCTTTCTCGGGGCGGCCCTGCTCGGCGGGAGCGCCTGGTGCGGGCTCTACCTCGCCTGGTTGGGCGCGTGGCCGGCGCTCGCGATCGGGGCGCGCCGCCTCCGCGATCGGCCCCGGCGCTGGATCCTAGCGGGCGTGCTCGCCCTCGCGATCGCCGCCCCCGCGGCCGCCCCCTTCCGCGCCCGCCTCGGCGGCGAGGGCCATCGCAGCGGCATGGTCCCGGCGCGCGTCGAGCCGCTGTGGGCGCTGAATCCGTGGCGAGGCGCGGACCTCGCCTCGTTCGGCGCCCCCGGCAAGGTCGAGGTTGGGGGTGGCGTCTTCGTACGCGAGCACCCCGTGTATCTTGGCTACACGACGTTGGCGCTCGCCGCGGCGGGGGGCTTCCACCCCGCGTGGCTCGGCGTGCTCGCGTGTGTCGCGGTCGCGCCTGGGGAGCACCTCTCCTGGGCGGGCCAGCCGCTCGGTGTCGAGAACCCGGCATTGGCGGCGTTCCGGGCCCTCCCGTTCGCGGCGCGCTTCAACCACCACGCGCGCGTGATGTTGCTCGGGCAGCTCCTGCTGGTCGGGTTGGCGGCGCGGGGCGCGAGGCGCATCCTGGGGCTCGTAGGGGCGCCGGCCGCGGCGCGGTGGGGCTCCGTCGCGCGGTGGGGCTCCGTCGCGCTCGCGCTCGCGCTCGCGCTCGCGCTCCTCGTCGAGACGGCCGTGCTCTCGCCCGCGCGTTTGCCGCTGCCCGTGGCCTCGGACGACAGCCCCGCGATCTACGCGGCGCTGTCGGCCTTCCCGGCGGGGATGCCGGTCGCGGTGGTGGGCGCGGCGGGGCCCGGCATCCACCCCCAGCGGGTGTTCTTCGACCAGCGCGCGCACGGCCGCCGCCTGCTCCACGGCCCCAACCGCCCGATCGACGGCACCGCGCGCCCAGGCGCCATCCTCGTCGCGCTCGGGCCCGCTGTGGCGCGGGTCACGGCCGAGAGAGGGCCGCCCGATGTCGCGACGGCGGACGGGGCGGCGTGGGGGACGGCGGGGGGCCTCCCGTAGCGTCCGCGCGGGCGCGCCCGCAACCCCGAGGAGCAGACGGTTACGCTCCGGCGATGCCCATCGCCCCCGACCTCGCCGGTGTCCTCGACATGCTCGTCGACGCCGGGATGATCCACGGCGGCCAGAAGCAGGACGTGCTCAACCGCGGCCGGGAGCAGAGCCGGCACCTCCTGCTCGACCGTCGCGCCGAGCTGCGCCGCCTGCTCGGCCGTCAACGCGTGAGCTACGCCATCTCGGAGATCGAGCTCATCGCGAGCTTCCGCTTCAAGCGCGCCGACGTGGACGCGGTGCTCGAAGAGGAGGTCATCACCGAGGTCGTCGCGAACACGCTGGGCTACGCCTTCATCCGCGTCGACCCGCTGAAGCTCGACTTCAAGCTCGTGGTCGACGCCTTCGGCGGCCCCTTCGCCGAGAAGCACCTGGTCATCGCCGTGGCGGACGCCCACGACGCGCTGACCGTGGCCGTGACCGATCCGTGGAACACCGATCTGCTCGGCAGCCTCGCGCACTACAAGAAGAAGCCGATCCGCCCCGTGATGGCGCCGAAGTCGGAGATCCTGCGCGTGATCGCCGAGTTCCACGGCTTCCGGCGCTCGATGCGCGCGGCCGAGGTCGAGCTCGGCGTCGACCTCCCCGACATCTCCAACCTCGAGGCGCTCTACAAGGTCAGCGGCACCAACGAGCTCGAGGCCACCGACCAGCCCATCGTCCAGGCGGTCTGGTACCTGCTCAACTACGCCCACGATCAGCGCGCCAGCGACATCCTCATCGAGCCCAAGCGCGAGGACGCGCTGGTCCGCATGCGGATCGACGGCGTGCTCCACTCGGTGCACCGCATGCCGAAGGGCGTGCATCCGGCCGTGCTCTCGCGCGTAAAACTCCTCGCGCGGCTCGACATCGCCGAGAAGCGCCGCCCGCAGGACGGCCGGTTCAAGACCGTGTTCGGCAAGGAAGAGGTCGAGCTGCGCGTCAGCACGATCCCGACGGCCTTCGGGGAGAAGGCGGTCATCCGCATCTTCGACCCCACGGTGCTCAAGCAGCCTCTCGAGAACCTGGGGTTCTTCCCCCGGGAGCACGCCCTCTACGAGGGGTTCGTGCGCGCGAGCCACGGCATGGTGCTGATCACCGGGCCGACCGGCAGCGGCAAGACCACCACGCTCTACAGCACGCTCCACCACATCGCGAGCCCGCGCGTGAACATCTGCACGCTCGAAGATCCCATCGAGATGGTGCACGAGTCGTTCAACCAGATGGCGATGCAGCCCAAGATCGGCTTCACGTTCGGGACCGCGCTCCGGAACGTGCTGCGCCAGGACCCCGACGTCATCATGGTCGGCGAGGTGCGCGACCCGGAGACAGCGGAGGGCGCCGTGCAGGCCGCGCTCACCGGCCACCTCGTGCTCTCGACCCTCCACACCAACGACGCCGCGAGCGCCGTGTCCCGCATGATGGATCTGGGCGTCTACCCGTTCCTCATCTCGGGCGTGCTCATCGGCGTCGTGGCGCAGCGGCTGGTGCGCAAGGTGTGCGTGCATTGCTCCGCCGAGGAGCTCCTGACCAACGAGCAGATCGACCACCTCCGCATCAAGGGCGCGGAGGGCCGGCAGCTCAAGGTCCGACGCGGGCGCGGCTGCGTGAAGTGCCGCGGCACCGGCTATCGGGGGCGCACGGGCGTGTTCGAGGTGATGAAGATCACGCCGCGGCTGCAGCGCCTCATCCAGGAAAAAGCCCCGGCGCAGGAGCTCAAGCGCGAGGCCCTCAACGAGGGGATGATGACCCTGCGTGAGTACGCCATCAAGAAGATGGCGAAGGGCGAGACGACGTTCGAAGAGGTGGTGGCGATGACGGACGAGGTTTCGTAGAAACCCGCGGTAGCCAGAAACGCCCGATAGTCAGAAACGCGCGGCGAGCCCGAGCCGCCCGTCGAGCGTGAGGCCGACGCGAGAGATGCCGATGTACCCGATGTCGGCGCTCAGGTGGAGGAGCACGGCGCCCGGAATGACGGGGATCCCAACGTCACCGCCCACCTGGGCCCAGGGGCCAGTTGCCGAGCGCCCGACCGTCGGCACCCGGCCTCCGAATTCGGGCAACACATCCTCTGCGTAGGCGTCCGCCCCAATCGGTGAGCTGCCATTGACCACCCCGAGGTCCAGGTGGGGCACGAGGGCGAGGATCCCGAGACTGAAGGGGAAACGCGCGCCGAGGCCAGCCTCGGCGAACAAGACGTCCCCCACGATTGCGGGGGGCGCGTAGGAACCGGCCTGATTGTACCAGGCGTCCGCGTCATGCAGGGCCAACTGTGTCACGAGGTAGCCCTGCACCCGAGGGGGCCCCGCGCCCACCTCCACGCGGGCGAACAGTCCCTGGCCGCTGATCACGTCGGACAGGGCGAGGATCCTGTGCACGCCGGTCGAGACGCCGACGTGGCCCTGCAGGTCGAAGGCCAACGCCTGGGTTGCGAGGAGCATCATCCAAACCACCAGATGGCTTCAGCCCCGAGAAATCCGTTTTTCTTGAGGTTCAGCTCGCTGCTGTTGATGGTCTCTACATAGGCGTCGAACTCGAAGCGTACCCGCAGGGTGAGCGCCTGGTGGCGAGCATCCCAGAAGACGCCCACCACCGGGCCCGCGTGGACCTGGTCCTGCGTCGCGAGGGCAGACTCGTCGTCGCGTTGCAGGGCGATGAGATCATCCTGGGTGCCCGCCAGCAGCCCGCCGGCGATCACTCCGAATCCGCCTTTCCATGACCCGCCGAGGGTGGCCTGGAAGGCGTGCACGCGGCCGACGAGCTGCACCTGCCAGACCAGCTTGCTGATGTTGGGAGAGACGTTGTTTTCAACGAAAATTCGCTTGGCCAGGGGCTTCCAGTCCAGGTCGTCCGCGCCCCCGTTACCGAGGATCGGGTAATACGCCGCAGCGGCTCCGAGCTCTACCCACGGGGCAGGAGCGATGTTGAAGCCGACGCGGGCGCCGTTTCGGTGAAGGAAGGTGTCGTTCACCACGCCCTCGAACCCGATCGCCGCTCCGTAGCGGAGGGGTTCGCGATCGGTCGCGGGAGCATCGCCAGCCCGGGCGGGCGCCAGGAGGGAGGCGAGGAGCAGAGGCCCGATCAAAAGGTCACCATCAAGTCGAGCGAGAAGGCGCCGGACAGGACGAGGATTTCCTCCGGCGGTTCGGGGTTCCAATCGGCGAGCACGGCTCCGGAGTCAGGCCCCGTCTCGAAGGCGGCTCGCTCGATCACGGTCACCCGGACGCCGAGCCTGTCCAGGAACCAGGCGTCAATCCCGAAGCCCGCCGCGGGGCTCGGCACCACCACTGTCTCCGGATTCCCAGACAGGATCGCCGGATCGGCGTCCGCGACCCACGCGACGTAGTCCGGATTGATGGAGGCCACGTCCTGGACGATGAGGCGGGTGTCGACCCCCACGATCCCATGGATCCACATCGTGGGCTTCTTCTCGTCGTGGACGCGCGCCCACGGACTCAGCGCGACGAAGGCGCTGAACGAGGCGATCTCGCGAGAGACGGGCTGCTGGAACGTGGTGTCGTTGTTGCCTTCGTACGCGATGCCAACCAGCGTGTGCGTGAGCCCGCTGATCTCGTTGCCGGGAAACCGGCCGAACGCCCCCACCTCGACCGCGAAGTGGTCCCACAGGCCTACGCGCCCGAAGACGCGGAGGCCCTCGGGGTGGTCGTCGAAGCCCTCGATCGTAAGGCGGTACCCCAGGCCGATGTCGACGAAGGGTTCCGCCGCCGCCGTCGTGACGAACACCATCGCCAACGTCAGCACAGCCTCACCTCGAACACCAGGAGTGAACCATACCTCGGGCTCGCGGCGGCCGTCGAACGCGGGTGCCCCGTCCTACGGCTCCTCCTCTTCCAGATCCAGGTGGAACTTGTGCAGGAACCGCTGGAGCACCGGGCCGACGGCCACCGCCGCGAAGATGAGGAAGAACACCCCGCTGAAGATCGCGTAGGACGCGACGAACAGCTTGCTCGCCTCGTTGGTCAGCGGGGTGGTGGGCCCCATCCCGGTGAGGATCATCGCGGCGAACAGGAACGCGTCCGTCAACGGAAGCTGCTCCGTGTACATGAGCCCAGCCATGCCGATGCCGAGCGAAAAGACCAGGATCGCCAACGCCGTGGCCCACGCGCGGGCGAGGTGCTTGTGGAAGTGGTGCCTGGGAGGGAGCGGGCGGTGGCGGCGGCGGGTCACGACGCTACCTGATGAAGTAGCCGCTGACGTGCCACGTCCCGTCGGTGTCGATCATCGGGGTCACCGTCTCGACGGCAGCCTTCTTGTTGGCGAACCGTGTCTTGAAGGTGATGACGACGTATTGTCCGTCGGGAGCGCCGGGGAGCGTCGTGGCGTAGGTCGCCGTGGCCAGCTTGCGCACCAGCATCGCGCCGAGCGGCGCCCGCACGCCCTTCATCGCGCGGTCCCAGTCTTCGAGCGTCACCGCCGTCTTCATGGGGGTGGCCGAGGCCGCCCAGCTCGCGGCGTAGTCCCCGTTGTCTACCATGGCGAGCCACGCCTTCGCGGCGGTCACGGCCTTCTTCTCGGCATCGGCGTGCTCCCCGCCGGCGGCGAACGCGGCGGAGGAGAACAGGAACAGGACGGCGACCAGGAACGAACGGAGCATGGGAACCTCGGGCCCGGAGTCTAACGGGACGGCGGCCGAATGCGGGCGCGTCCCTGTCGAGGCGCCAGGGCCGGTCCCTTCCGGGCGCGGCCTTCGGCCTTGGTCGGCCGGCCGAGGCGCCCGGTCGGACCGGCCGCGCCCGAGCGCGCGGCCGCCCTACAGGCACCTCGCGCACCCCAGCGCGGCGTTCGCCTGGTTCAGCGCTTGAACGTGAAGAACTTCGAGAGCGACGCGAGCGCTCCGCTCTCGTCGTTGCCGGCGAGCTGCTGGAGCTCGCCCGGATCGAGGAGCACGGAGCCGCAGTCCGGGCACACGTCGATGGTGACGCCGCGGAAGGTCTCGGGGGCCATCTGGCCGCCACACTTGCCGCAGCGAAGGTGGTGAAGCTGCCGACGAGCCTCCTTCTCGGAGGCGGCCTTCTCGGCGGTCACCTGCTCGTGGAGGGCCTTCTTCTTCTCCGCGTCGAGGCGGGCGAAGTACTCGGCTTCGGGATCGGTGGTCTTGTCGGACATCGGCGTACCCTGGGAGGTCGGCTTCTTATCCCTCGGGTCGCCCGCCGGGCAAGGCAGGCGTGCGACCGCCTGCACGGTGGGCCCTTAGGAGCACCCTCTTAGGAGCACCCTCTTAGGAGCAGGAGTGCCCGAGACGACGGAGGCCGCCCTCGATCTCGCGCTGCATGTCGATGCTCACCGCCGCGCCCTTCAGCGCGCGGCAATAGTCGTTCGAGGCGCTGACGCCGTCGCCCAGCTTCTCGTTGGCGTAGCCGCGACCAAAGAGCGCGTCCGCCGCGCTGCCGCCCTGCAGGGCGCGCTCGAACAGGCCGTGCGCCTTGGTGTAGTCTCCGGCCTCGACGGCCTTCCACCCCTGCTCGACGAGCTTCTTGGGGGAGCCGCCGGTGGTCGATGTTGCCGCGCCTTGCGACGATGGCGCCTTCGCCGAGCCCGCGTCCCGGCGAGGGGCCGCCTTGGCGACGGGGGCCACGGGGGCGACAGGGGCAATGGCGGCGACCAAGGGCGCGGGGACCGCGGCCTCGGGGGCCTTCACGGCGGCCCCGCCCGCTCCCACGACGCGCTCGGGCACCGTCGCGACAGGCACCTCGACCGCGCTCTCCGCGGCCCCTGCACCCACCGTGGACGGCGGCGCCGACGCGGCCGCGGCGACGGTTCCATTCAGATCGGCGGCGGCGGGAGGGCCCCCGCCCTGCCCCTTCCACAGCGTGAACGCGAGCACGCTCATGGCCGCGACGGCCGCGAGGCCACCCCAGAGGGCCCAGTTGGTGCCGGAGACGCTGGAGGGGGGATCATCGAACACGTCCCGCCGCGGTTGCGGGGACGAGGGGGGCGCACCCTCGAAGAAGAAGCTCTGGGAGGCGCTCGGGTCGACCGGGGCGGAAGAGGGCGGCACGAGCGTCGAGGGGAGCTGCGCGGGACCGACGCTCGGTCCGCCGGCGCCGCCCCTGGGCCGCACGGGGCTCGCATGCGCCGCGCTCGGCGGGAGCGTCATGGCGCGCAGCGGGGAGGGGGGCACCACCGAGGGCCCTGGGAGGACGGCCGGGGCGGGGGTTCCGAACGCGGGGTCGGCGAAGGCGGGGTCGGCGAAGGCGGGGTCCCCGAAGGCGGGGTTCCCGAAGGCGGCGTTCCCGAAGGCGGGGAGCCCCAGCGCCGCCGAGCCGGCCGGCGCGGGCCCAGGCGTGACGGTGGAGACGCCCGTGGGGAGCGGGATGCTGCGCACCGAGTTCCCGTGCGGCATCCGCTCGGTGCGCTCGGCCACGCTCTCGGCGCGGTCGAACGACGCGGGCACGCGGTCGATCGGGGTCTCGTCGAGCCCGCCGCCGGTCAGGACGGTCTGCTCCTGGGTGTCGTCCACCCCGTCGAGGTCCATCATCACGTCCGCGAGGCCGCGGCGGGCCCCGCCGACCGCGGGGCCCGGGCCCGTGGCGACCGGCATGCGCGCGCCCAGGGAGAGCCCGATGCCGTCCACGCTGGTGGTGTCCGAACCGTCGGCCTCGGGGGCGTCGACGATGATCTCGTCTTCGTGCGCGGGCACCTCGGTGCGGAGGTTGCGCTCCTGGAACGACAGCGCGTCCGACGCCGAGAAGAACACCGCGAGGTCGTCACGGTCCCCCGCGCGCACCCACCTCAGGCCGTGCTTGGAGACCAGGGTGTCGCGATCGAGGCGACGCTCGAGGATCCACCGGTGGAGCGAGGCCATGTCCGGGACGGACCAGATCTGCCCGGCCACCTGGACGAGCAGGATGGTCTCGCCCGCGGGCTTCTCCCCCAAGGGGGGCGGGGTGGAGGACTCCCGGGGCGCCTCGGGGTCGACCGAGAAGGTGTGACCACAGTGCGAGCAGCGGAACTTGAGGCTCCGCGGGCCGCGTGCGCGCGCGCTCGGCGGGGGCTCGATCTCGTGCAGTGACAGGCACCGCGGGCAGGTGATCTCCACGCTTAGCCTCCGCTCATCTGGGCGATGATCTGCTCGATCTCGGCCGCGTCGCGCGGGGAGCCCTTCAGATACTGCTGGTACTGGGAGTTGGCCAAGGCGGTGTCCCCCTGGAGGCGGGCGATGTGGCCGAGGTACTTGTAGGCCTCCTTGGTGCCGCCCTTCGCCGCGCGGTCCAGCGCCGGCTGGGCGTTGCTGTAGTCCTGGCCCTCGTACAGGGCGCGCCCGAGCTTGCCGGCCAGGCGGGCGTTCCGCGCGTCGAGCGCGACCGCCTTCTTGTAGGCCTGGGAGGCGGTTGCCCAGTCTCCGCCGCTCGCGGCGTCGTCTCCGACGGCCTCGTGGTCGGCGGCGGTCTGGTCGGCCTGGTTCAGGTTGGAGGCCGTCGGAGAGGCGCCCCGCGTGCTCTTGATCGGCACGGCCCCCTCGGGCACTCCGCTCTGGGGGCGCCCGGACGCCGCCGGCAGGACCGGGCGCCGCTCGTCCGGCGGGGGGAGCCCAAGCTCGTCGGGCGCTACGATCTCGTCGGGCGCGGGGTTGCCCTCGAGCGTGGCCTCCAGCTTCTTGTTGATCTCGTCCCGGATCTGGTCGGGCGTCTTCGCGGCCGGCACCGGCTTGCCGGCGGTGCCGGGCGGGGACGCGACCGCCGCCTGGTCCATCCACCAGGCGGTGCCGCCCGCCACCAGGATCAGGAGGAGGAGCACGGCGAGGATCAGCGGCAGGCGGCTGGGGGCCGGCGTGTCCGCTTTTTTCGTGGTGGCGGGGGTCACGACGGGGCCCGTGCGCCGTTGGTCCGCGCGCTCGCGCTCCTTCTTCTTCTTCAGGTCGGCGAAGGGGTCGACGAAGCGATCCGGCTCTCCGCCGTTGCGCGGGGGCGGCGTCGGCGCGGCGGCCTCCTCCACGCGGGGCGTCTCGACGCCGGCCGAGGGCCCGATGGGAGCCGTGGGGTTGAGCGTCGGGGACTCGCTCTTCCGCGCAGCCAGGATGTCCCACGCCTCGACGAAAAAGGCGTCGAGATCGGGAATGTCGCCGATGGCGCGCCAGACCTTTCCGTCCCAGCTCACGACGTCGGCCGAGGTGACCCGCCCGTCCTGGATGTACTTCCGGAGGGTCTTGATGTCGGAGAAGTCGTAGATGAGGCCGATCTTGACCTTCACCTTCCAGGTGGTGACGCCGACCTTCCGGAAGTCGAGCGCGGCCGCCCGTGCGGCCATGGCGGCGGGATCCTTGCCCCCCGCGTCCGCCGCGGTGGCCCCCGGGCCTGGAGACGCGCTCGCGTTCGCTGCTTCGTGCCTCGCCAGCTCCGCCAGCATCTCCTCGGGTGTCGGGAGCGAGCCGCCGACGCGGGTGGGCTCGTCATCCCAGGCGGTGGGCGCGGTCACGGGGCGGGTGGGCGGGCGCGTCGCCAGGCCGGGCGACGGCGCGCCTGCGGGGGACGGGGCCGACCGCGGCGCGGCGGAGGGGGTCGGTGTCGCCGTGCCGGCCACGACGCGGCCCGGGCTGCCGGGCGTGCCGGGCACGATGCTTCGATCGGACGACTTCACCACGTCGGCGAGGCCGCCGGACTTCTTGGGCTCCCAGGGCGGCGGACCGCCGGGGCTCGGGGCGCCGGACGCGCGGCTGACGGGCGCGGAGGCCTCGTCCGCCGAGGCGGGGTCGGGCTGGGCGTATACGACGAACACGTTCGTACACTTCGGGCACGTGATCTTGGCGCCACGACCCGTGATCTTGGCGTCATCCAGCTTGTAGCGAGACTTACACGATTCGCAGGTGACGATCACGGGGTCAGGCTCAAGACGGTCGGGCTCAAGATGGTCGGGCTCAAGTGTGTCGGGCT
Organism: Pseudomonadota bacterium; assembly: GCA_030685065.1. Classification (GTDB taxonomy): domain Bacteria; phylum Myxococcota_A; class UBA796; order UBA796; family SXON01; genus CAJBVW01. The sequence goes on from JAUXQH010000118.1 coordinate 126,914, forward strand.
CCAGTCTGTCGGGGGCCAGCGCGTCGGGGGCCAGCGTGTAGGCGGGCTTCCCGAATCTCGGGCTTCACGCCGGTCATGGAAGCAGAGCTCACGAAAGCAGGATCTCGAGGCCTGCGCTTACCGCGTACACCGGGCGAGGCCCGTGGTCGCGGAAGTGTATCGTAAGCTTCGGATTCGCGGGGCCCCCTTCGCGTTTGGAAATTGTCCCCACGCCGAGCAGGGGGTGGAAGACCTCGACTCCGACGCGGAAGGACTCCAGATCATCCGGGACGAGCTTCCGGATGCCCACGGGCGCGACGGCGGGGGTGAGCCGCGGAGCGGCCGGGCGCGTGAAGCCGCCCCCGCCGAGGTCGGACGGGCGTGGCGCGGGCGAAGCCGCGGCGCGCGGGGGCGGGAAGCCACTATAGGCGGGGCTGCCGGAGGAGGGGCTGCTGTAGGGAGCGCGCGTCGGGGGGGTGGGGGCGCGCGGGGCCTGGAAGGGCCGGGCGGCCGTCGCGGCGGCGGGCACGTCCCCCGTGAGGAGCTTGGCGGGCAGCTCGCGGAGAAAGCGCGACGCGATCGTCTGGTCCCAGCGCATGTCCCCCCCCACGCGCATCATCCGGCGCGCCGGGAGCGTCAGGAACAGCTGCTCGCGCGCCCGGGTGATGGCGACGTACGCCAGCCGGCGCTCCTCCTCGATCTCCTCCTCGCGCTCGGCGCGCGCGTGGGGGAAACACTTCTCGACGAGGCCCACCACGAAGACGATCGGGTACTCGAGCCCCTTGGCGAGGTGGGCCGTGAGGAGGGTGACGGCGCCCGCGTCCTGGTCCGGGAGCTCGTCGGCCTGGCCCGCGAGCGACACGCGATCGAGGAAGGCCCGGAGCTTGTCCATCGGCATCTGCGGGAGCGCCGGGACCGGCTCCCCGTAATTGTCGAGCTCGACGTCGAGGCCATCGTCCTCCTCGACCGCCTGGGACAGGGCCTCGATGTTCTCCAGGCGGCCCTGGGCCTCGTCCGTCTTCTCGGCCTCGAGCTCCGCCCTGTACCCCGTCTTCTCGGCGATCTCCGCCACGAGCTCGCCGGGCGTGACGAGGTGCGCGCGGCGCTCGAAGTTGTCCATCATCATCGTGAAGGCGGCCAGCGCGTTCCCGACGCGGCCGCTCTGCTGCCCGAGGTTCTTCGCGGCCTGTCGGAGCGAGATGCCGAACCGCGCGGCCTCGTCCGTGATCTGCTGCACCGCCTTGTCCCCGAGCCCGCGCGTCGGCACGTTGATGATGCGCGCGAAGGCGATGTCGTCCGCGGGGTTCACCACGAGCTTCATGTACGAGACCAGGTCGCGGACCTCGCGCCGCTCGTAGAACTTCTTGCCGCCCACGAGGACGTGCGGGATGCGCGCCTGGAGAAGCGCCTGCTCGAACGGGCGGCTCTGCGCGTTGGTCCGATAGATGATCGCGATGTCGGCGGGGCGGGAGGTGCCCCGGAGGATGCGTCGGATCTCGTCGGTCACGCGCGCGGCTTCGTTCGGCTCGTCGTCCGCGCGGATGACGCGGATGAGGCCCCCCTGGTCCGCGTCCGTCCACAACGTCTTCTCCTTGCGCTGGACGTTGCGCTTCACCAGCGAGGAGGCGGCGTCGAGGATGGTCTGGGTCGAGCGGTAGTTCTGCTCCAACCGCACGACGGTGGCGCTCGGAAAGTCCTTCTCGAAGTCCAGGATGTTCTGGATGTCCGCGCCGCGGAAGCTGTAGATGGACTGGTCGTCGTCCCCGACGACGGCGAGGTTGCGGCCCTTGATCACCTCGCCCCAGGGCAGGCTGAGCGACTCGTAGTCGCACAGGAGCTTGATCAGCTTGTACTGGGCGGGGTTGGTGTCCTGGTACTCGTCGACCAGCACGTAGCGGAACTTCGCGCGCCAGTGATTCAGCACCTCCGGCTGCTCTTCCCAGACCTTCACCACCATGTTGACGATGTCGTTGAAGTCGAGCGCGTTCGCCGCCTTCATCCGCTCGGTATAGCCGCGGTAGACCCGCCCGAGGAAGGGGTTCTCGTCCTTCTCCGTCGGCACCCGGAGCGCGTTCTTCGCGCGGTCGATGGCGCTGCGAAAGCCCGCTGGGGGGTGCTGCTTGGGATCGAGCTTCAGCTCCGCCAGCACCTGCTTGAGCACGCGGGTCTGGTCATCATCGTCGTAGATGACGAAGCTGCGCTCGTAGCCGAGGTGCCCGATGTCGCGACGAAGGATGCGCACGCACGTCGAGTGGAACGTGCTCACCCAGACGTTCCCCTCGCGCTTGCCGCCGGGGCCCACTTCGGCGCCGAGGTGGGGCAGGAGCCCGGCCACGCGCTCCTTCATCTCGCCCGCGGCCTTGTTCGTGAACGTGACGGCGAGGATGTTCCAAGGCCGGATGTGATCGTTCTCGATCATGTATGCGATACGACGGGTCAACACCCGGGTCTTGCCCGATCCGGCGCCCGCCAGGATCAGCAGCGGGCCCTGGGTCGCCTGGACCGCGCGCGCCTGCTCGTCGTTGAGACCAACGAGGTGGGCGCTCATTGCTTGCTCTCGGCGGCCGACGCCTTGCGGGCCCGATACCGGGCGCGCAGCTTCTCCGCGAGGTTCGGCAGGTTCTTCTGCGGAGTGCGGGTCAGCGCCACGGCGTTCTCCGGGACGTCCGCCGTGATGGTCGATCCCGCGCCCACGATCGCGCCCGCGCCGACCGTGACCGGAGCCACGAGCGCCGTGTTCGAGCCGATGAACGATCGCGCACCGATGACCGTGCGGTTCTTGGAGAACCCGTCGTAATTGCAGGTGATCGTGCCCGCGCCGATGTTGGCGCCCTCTCCCACGTCGGCGTCCCCGAGGTAGGCCAGGTGGCTGGCCTTCGCGCCCTTGCGGACGACGGTGTTTTTCACCTCCACGAAGTTGCCGACGTGGGCGTTCTCCTCGAGCACCGCGCCGGGGCGCAGGCGCGCGAACGGCCCGGCCTGCGAGCCCGGGTGCATCACCGCGCCGACCGCGATCGAGCTGGCGTGCAGGATCGCGCCGGCCATGATCGTCGAGTCGTTCACGACGGCGTGCGGGCCCACCATCCCGGCCACGTCGGAGTGGCCGCCGAGGAGGGCGCCGAGGCCGACGCTCGCGTCCGGATGGAGCGTGACCCCCACGTCGACCTGCGCGCTGTCGAGATCGGCGAAGTCCACGCCCTGGAGCGCCCACGCGCGGTTGACGCGACGGCGGAGCACGAGGCGAGCGTCCGCGAGCGCCGCGCGGTCGTTCACGCCCGCGAACAACGAGTCGTCGAAGCCGCTCACGACGGTCGCCCCCTCCCGCACCAGATCGGTCAGGTAGAACTCGCCCTTGGGGGCGTGCGACTCGAGGGAGGGGAGCGCGTGCCGCAGATACTCCGCGTCGAACACGTACACGCCGCTGTTGACCTCGCGGATCTCGGCCTCCTCGGGGGTGCACTCGACCTGCTCGACGATGCGGGGATTGCGTGAACCCCGGACGATCCGGCCGTACCCCGTCGGGTCGTGCACGATGAAGCTCGCGACGGTGGCGGGGGCCAGGTGCGCGTGTACGAGGCGCTCGAGCGCCTCGGCGGTGATCAGCGGCGTGTCCCCCGCGGTGACCAGCACCGGCCCGGATTCGGGCAGGAGCGGGAGGGCGGCGCGCAGCGCGTCCCCCGTGCCGAGCGGGGCGGGCTGGCGGACGAACCGCACCCCGGGGAGGGCCTTGCGAACGGCCTCCTCCTGGTGGTTGACCACCACGATCACGTCGGCGCCGAGCGCCTGGAGCGCGTGCACCACCCACCCCACCATCGGGCGGCCGAGCAGCGGGTGGAGCACCTTGGCCAGGGGCGAGCGCATGCGCGTGCCGAGCCCGGCGGCGAGGACCACGGCGGTGAGAGGAGCGGACATCGCGGGGGCTTAACCTCTGGGTGGGACGGGATCGGGCGCGGCGCGAGGTGCCCGAGGCGCCGCCCGCGGTCGGGGGTGGACCTGCCCAGCCTCCCCGCACCGGCGGACACGGCTTAGATTCCCCAGCGGAGGCGCTGATGTCCCGATCCGAATCATCCCAGAAGCGTGTGGCCGTGGTCCTGTCCGGGTGCGGCCACCTCGATGGCTCCGAGATCCACGAGGCGGTGTTGACGCTGCTCGCCTTCGACCGCGCGGGCGCGAAGGTCCAGTGCGCCGCGCCGGACAAGCCGCAGCACCGCGTCGTCGACCACGTCACGCACAAGCCGACGGGCGAGTCGCGCAACGTGCTTCACGAGGCCGCCCGCATCGCGCGCGGCGCCATCGTCCCGTTGTCGCGCATCCGCGCCGCGGACTTCGACGCCGTGTTCCTCCCCGGGGGCTTCGGCGCCGCGACCAACCTCTCGACCGTCGCGTCCGACGGCGCGAAGGCCACGGTCGATCCCGAGCTCACCCGCGTCCTCCGCGAGTTTCGCGCCGCCGGCAAGCCGATCGGGGCCGTTTGTATCGCGCCGGCCGTGGTCATCGCGGCGCTGCGCGAGGGCGAGGTGACCATCGGCGACGACGCGGGCACCGCCGCCGCGATCGGCGCCATGGGCGGGACCCACGTGGCCTGCCCGGTCACGGAAGTCCACGTCGATCGCGCCCGGCGCATCGTCACGGCGCCCGCCTACATGTACGGTGATGCGCGGATCTCGAACGTCGCCGCGGGGATCGACAAGGCGGTCACGGCCACGCTCGAGCTCACCGAGCCGCGACCGGTAGGCAAGCCCCTGGAGCTCACATGAAGAAACGTCTCGAAGGCAAGGTCGTCTGCATCACCGGCGCGGGCCGTGGGCTCGGCAAGGCGCTCGCCGAGCGGTTCTCGGCGGAGGGCGCCTCGCTGGTGCTCGCCGCGCGCACCACCCCCGAGATCGACGAGCTCGCGCGCACCCTGGGGGACGCCATCGCCGTCCAGACCGACGTGCGCAGCGCCAACGAGTGCCACCGCCTCGTGGACGCCGCGATGGCCGAGTACGACCGGCTCGACATCATGATCAACAACGCGGGCCTCGCGATCTACGGCCCGGTCGACACGCCCACGGAGAACGACATCGATCTGATGATCGACACCAACCTGAAGGGCGTGATCCACGGCTCGATCGCGGCGTTCAAGGTGATGAAGCTGCAGCGCAGCGGCCTCATCGTCAACATCAGCTCGATCGCCGGCAAGCTGCATCTGCCGAACGAGGCGGTGTACGGCGCCACGAAGTGGGCGGTCAACGGCTTCACCGGCACGCTGCGGCTCGAGGCGGCGGCGTACGACGTGAAGGTCACGACCGTTTGCCCCGGCGGCATCGACACCCCGTTCTGGCGCGCGATGGACTACTACCCGTTCCCCGACCACATCGACCCCGCGCGCGACTTCATGAAGCCGGAAGAGGTCGCCGAGAGCGTGGTCGAGCTCGCGCTGAAGTCCGACCGCTACGTCGTGCCGGAGCTGGTGATGGTGCCGTTGATCTCGGCGCGGTAGCGCGCCCGGCCCGCGGCGCCCTCCGTGCCTACCGTCTGGGCACACCATGAGGGGACGCTTGCCCACCCATCCGAAGTATCGCCGCCTCTCGAAGGCCGACGCCGCCGTGCTTTTCGTGGACCATCAGTCGGGGCTGATGAACCTCGTGCGCGACTTCACTCCCGACTCGTTCAAGAACAACGTGCTCGCGCTCGCCGACGTGGCGACCACGTTCGAGCTCCCGACGATCCTCACCACCAGCTACGAGGACGGGCCCAACGGCCCGATGATGCCCGAGCTGGTCGAGCGGTTTCCCGCCGCGCCCTACATTCCGCGGCCCGGTCAGATCAACGCTTGGGACAACGCCGACTTCGTCAAGGCGGTGAAAGAGACCGGGCGGCGCCAGCTCCTGCTGGCCGGCGTCGTGACCGACGTGTGCGTGGCGTTCCCCGCTCTCTCGGCGATCGAGGCGGGGTACGAGGTGTTCGCGGTGGTGGACGCGTCGGGCACGTTCGACGACGTGACGCAGCGGGCGGCGTGGGCGCGGATGGCCGAGGCCGGGGTGCAGCTCGTCAATTGGTTCGCCGTCGCGTGCGAGCTCCAACGTGACTGGCGAGACGACGGGCAGGGCCTCGCGCGGATCCTGGCCGACCACCTGCCCGTTTACCGCAACCTCCTCACGAGCCACGGCGCGCCGCGGCGTTCGGCGCCGAAAAAGCAGCTCGAGCCAGTGTGAACAGCGGATCGGTCCCCCCGGCTCAGCCCCCCAGGAGGCCCGCCTGGAGCCTGCGGTAGCGGCGAAGCTCCGTGAGGAAGCGCCACACCCCCACCACCAGCAGGCCCGCGCCGATCCCGATCCCCACCACGCCGAGCGCGCGGTCGGCGGGGTTCAGGGGGAACAGGCGCCACAAGGTGCCGCCGGCGGCCATGAAGCCGAGCGCGGTGCGCAGGTAGGCCAGGAACGTGCGCTCGTTGGCGAGCTGGGTGCGGTCGAGCGCGAGCTGGTCGGTCAGGGACGGGGGCATCGGGTCGATTAGCGCGCCGGCGGGCGTGTGGCGGGTGGCCGAGTGGCGGCGGCGCAGGACGTGCAGCCCCTGCTCGAGGACCTCGAGGCGTGGCCGAAGTGGGCCGCGGGGCCCGAGGCGGACGCCGCGGGGATGACCTTCACCTACGGCGCCATCCGGCGCGGCGTGGGCGCCACCTACACGTGGAAGGGGCCGGGGAGCTTCGGCACGGTCACGATCACCGGCAGCGATCCGGGCGGGGTGACCTACGACATGGTCATGGAGGAGAGCGCCACGCCCGCGCACGGCAGCTTGCGGCTCACGCCCGACGGCGATCGGACGCGCGTGACGTGGGTGGACGAGGGTGAGTTCGGCATGGGGCCGATCGGCGGCCTGATGGTCCCGATGATGGAGGCGGGCCTCGGCCCCCACTTCGAGGGGGGGCTGGCGCGGCTGGGGCCCCTGGCGAAGGAGGCCGCCGCCAAACGGGTAGCCGCGGAGGAGACCGTGGCGCTCGCGGAGAAGGCCGCGGCCGCGGCGGTGGCCCCCGCACCGGAAGCGGCCACCGAACCGGCGAAGTAGCCGAGCGGGCCGCCCCGTCCATCGGCCGGCGGCGCGCGCGCTGCCGCCTACTCGAGCGCCGTGCTCAGCCGCTCGAGGTCGGTCTCGTACACGTCCCGAACGGGGCCCTCCGCGCCGTCTCGCGCGGCGGTGAGCGCGTCCCGGAGCTGCTCGCCGAGCACGGGCGGGGCGCCTTCCCACGCGCCGAGGATCTCGACGGCCTCGCCGAGAAGGTCGGGCTCCGCCGGGTAGCTCGGCGCGAGGGCGATGAGCGCCTCGATCGCCGCGGCGTGGCGCCCGAGCACCTCGAGCGTGCGGGCCTCGGCGAGGGCGGCGGCCACGAAGCCT